>NZ_JABVXC010000001.1:541643-613168 GCF_013349955.1 Onishia taeanensis
GCGGCCAAAGCCGGCGCCGAGGTCTATCGGCGCCATAAACGAAGGCCCCGCCGGCAATGCCGGCGGGGCCTTTTTTGCTTCCGTCTTTTTTGCTTCAGTCACCGGATAACGTCGACGGGCGACCACTAGGTGGAAGACGACGCCGCCGGGCTGCGGCAACAGGCAGGCGCCATCTTCATGCGCCTGCCATCGGGTCGCTCACAGCTTAGAAGGCCCGGCGACGATACTCGCGATAGCGCGGGTACCAGAAGTTGCGCTCGATGGACGCCCACAGCACATCGTCATCGCACTCGAGTGCCTTGCCCTCGTGCTGCGCCATCTTCGCCACGTCGAAGGCGATGGACTGGCTGATCTCGCGGATATCCGACAGGGCCGGCAGTAGCGCGCCTTCTCCGTGCTGCACCATCGGCGCATGCTTGGCCAGGGCATTGGAGGCCGCCATCAGCATCTTATCGGTGATGCGGCTGGCGCCGGAGGCGATGACCCCAAGGCCGATGCCCGGGAAAATATAGGCGTTGTTGCACTGGGCAATCGGGAAGGTTTCGCCGTCGAGCTCAACCGGCTTGAAGGGGCTGCCGGTGGCGACCAGCGCCTGGCCATGGGTCCAGGCGAGCACGTCATCCGGGGTCGCCTCGACCTTCGAGGTGGGGTTGGACAGCGGCATCACCAGCGGCGCCTTGCAGCCGGCGTGCAGCGCCTCGATCAGTTCCTGGTTGAACAGACCGCGCTGGCCGGACACGCCGATCAGCACGGTGGGCTTGGCCTGCTTGACCACCCCGAGCAGGCTGGTGTCAGCAAAGTCCGCCGCATCATGGGCAAGCCGGCTCTGGAAGTCGTAGAGACCATCCATATCGCGGGTCAGGAGGCCATGACGGTCGACCATCAGGATCCGCGACCGGGCCTCGGCTTCTGAGAGGCCTTCGGCGCACATGGCGACCACGACCTGCTCGGCGATGCCGCACCCGGCGGAGCCCGCGCCGACGAAGGCCACCCGCTGCTCGGCCACACCCTCTTTCTTGGCCTTGCAGGCGGCAAGCAGAGTGCCCACGCAAACCGCCGCGGTGCCCTGAATGTCGTCATTGAAGCAGCACAGCTCGTCCCGATAACGCTCGAGCAGCGGCATGGCGTTGGTCTGCGCGAAGTCTTCGAACTGCAGCAGCACCTTGGGCCAGCGGCGCTTCACGGCGGCAATGAAGTCGGCCATGAAGGCGTTGTACTCGTCCTGAGAGACGCGCTTGTGACGCCAGCCCATGTACATGGGGTCATCGAGCAGGGTCTGGTTGTTAGTGCCCACATCCAGAGTGATCGGCAGGGTATAGGCCGGGCTGATGCCGCCACAGGCGGTATACAACGACAGCTTACCGATGGGGATGCCCATGCCGCCGATGCCTTGGTCGCCAAGCCCCAGGATGCGCTCACCGTCGGTGGCCACGATCACCTTGACGTTGTCCTTGGTCGCGGAGCGCAGGATGTCATCCATGTACTCCCGGTCGGGATAGGAAATGAACAGGCCGCGATGGTTGCGGTAAATATTGGAGAACTCTTCGCAGGCCTCCCCCACGGTCGGGGTGTAGATGATCGGCAGCATTTCCTCGAGGTGTTCCTCGAGCAGGCGGAAGAACAGCGTCTCGTTGTCGTCCTGGATGGCGCGCAGGTAGATATGGCGATCCAGGTCGGTCTGGCATTGGCAGTACTGGCGGTAGGCTCGCGAGGCCTGTTCTTCGATGGACTCGACGTTCTGCGGCAGCAGGCCAATCAGGTTGAAGGCAATGCGCTCTTGCAGGGTAAAGGCGCTGCCCTTGTTGAGCAGCGGCATCTCAAGAAGCGACGGCCCGGCATAGGGCACATAGAGAGGGCGCTTGGGAAATGTGGTCATCGTCTCATCCTTTGACTGGCAGTGGGCGAGCATCGCCGCCCGATGGTTGGGAGCTTGGCACGGACCACCACAACGACCGGCCCCAGCATTCGACCGGGGCAGGATGACGGAGGCCGCCAATGGCTTGCGCTCAGACGAAGCGGCCGAGGCCTGCCGCCTCACGCAGGCGATCCATGAAGGGCGCGGCCTCAGAACGCGCCCGTTCGGCACCCTTGGCCAACACCTGCTCGATGTGTCCCGGGTCCTCCATCAGCGCCTGGTAGCGCTCACGGGGTTCGCGCAGATGGGCATTCAGGGACTCGAAGACCCGGTCCTTGGCCACACCCCAGCCGATACCGTTCTCGTATTCGCGGCGCAGATCGGCGGTGTCCTCGGCGCTAGCGAAGGCCGAATAGATCTGGAACAGGGTGCAGGTGTCCGGGTCCTTGGGTTCGCCGGGTTCCAGGGAGTTGGTCTTGATCTTGCGCACCAGCTTCTGGAGTTTCTTCTCGGACACGAACAGCGGAATGGTGTTGTTGTAGCTCTTGGACATCTTGCGCCCGTCGAGACCGTTCAACACTTCCACCTTATCGTCGACCACCGCCTCGGGCTGGGTAAAGAACTGACCCTTGTAGAGATGATTGAAGCGCCCAGCGATATCGCGGGCCATCTCGATATGCTGAATCTGATCGCGACCGACCGGCACCTTGTGGGCGTTGAACATCAGGATATCGGCGGCCATCAGCACCGGATAGCCGAACAACCCCATGGTGATCCCCTTGTCCGGGTCAGGGTAGCCAGCGGACTCGTTGTCGGCCACCGCTGCCTTGTAGGCGTGTGCCCGGTTCATCAGTCCCTTGGCGCAGACGCAGGACAGCATCCAAGTCAGCTCGGGAATCTCGGGGATATCCGACTGGCGATAGAAGATGGCGTTGTCGGTATCGAGCCCCAGCGCCAGCCAGGTGGCCGCGATTTCCAGCCGCGACTGTTCCACACGCTTGGGATCCTGACACTTGATCAGGGCATGCAAGTCGGCGAGAAAGTAGAAGGACTGGACGTTGGGGTCCTGGCTTGCGGTGATGGCCGGCTTGATCGCTCCGACGTAGTTGCCGAGATGCGGCGTACCGGTTGTCGTGATACCGGTGAGAACGCGTGTCTTGTTCATGAATTCGGACGGGTCCACTGAGTAAATGGCAAGTGCCCACAGTCTACCGCGCCGCCCCCATCAAGGCGAACAGGACGGCCCGTTGGGGACGGCCCGCTGGACGACATCGAAGCGCCATTCCAACGGGCCGCTCTGCACGATTGCCGCCCTCGCTGCGCTGCACGCGAGGGCTGGCCTTAGCTCACCAGGGTCGCCGCATCGATGCTTTCAAGGCCAAAGGCCTTGGCAACCGCCGGGTAGGTCACCTGGCCTGCGTGGATATTGAGCCCGGCCAGGAAGTGCGGGTCATCGGCCAGCGCCTGCTGCCAGCCCTTATCGGCCAGCGCCATCACGAACGGCAGGGTGGCATTGGTCAGCGCCTGGGTCGAGGTACGGGCCACGGCGCCAGGCATGTTGGCCACGCAATAGTGCACCACGCCATCGACCGCATAGGTCGGCGCGGCATGCGTGGTGGCATGACTGGTCTCGAAGCAGCCGCCCTGGTCGATCGCCACGTCGACCAGCACACTGCCGGGCTTCATCTCGGCGAGCTGGGCACGCGAGATCAGCTTGGGCGCGGCGGCACCGGGCACCAGCACGGCACCGATGATCAGATCGGACTCGCGCACCGCCTCGTCCAGGGTGTCGGCGGTCGAATAGACGACCTTGATGCGACCCTGGTAGCGGTGATCGAGCACCTCGAGACGCGCGAGGGACTTGTCGAGGATGGTCACCTCGGCGCCCAGCCCCAGCGCCATGCGCGCCGCATTCTCGCCGACCACGCCACCGCCGATCACCGTCACCTTGGCCGGCGCTACACCAGGCACGCCCGGCAGCAGAATGCCGGCACCGCCCTGGGCCTTCTCCAGGCTGTGGGCCCCCGCCTGCACTGCCATGCGCCCAGCCACCGCGCTCATCGGCGCCAGCAGCGGCAGGCCACCGCCGGCTCCGGTGATGGTCTCGTAGGCGATGCAGGTGGCGCCGCTCTGGATCAACCCCTGAGTCAACGCCTCCTCGGCAGCCAGATGCAGATAGGTAAATAGAATCTGGCCGGACGACAGCCGCTCGACCTCTTCCGGCTGAGGCTCCTTGACCTTGATGATCAACTCGGCATCCCGCCAAAGCGTCGTTACATTGGCCTCGAGGGTCGCGCCGGCGGCCTCGTAGTCGGCATCCGGGAAGCCGGCACCCTCCCCGGCCCCCGCCTGCACCACCACCTGATGATCACGGCCGGTCAGCTCGCGCACACCCGAAGGTGTCAGGGCCACGCGGTATTCATGATTCTTGATTTCCTTCGGCACAGCGATCTTCATGGCACCTCCTGAGGAATAGCGGGCGCGCCGGGGCGCAAGGCGGGTCATCACAGACCCGACACGTGATAGCAGTACAGCACAGCGGCACAAGAGCAACCAAGGCCAAGGGAAACTTTAGAAAGATGCCAAAGAAAAACCCCCGGCTGACAACGGTTTTCGTTGTCAGCTGGGGGTTAAAAAACAAATATTTCTGGTGTTGGCAGCGCGTTCGGCCATCAGTCGCGCCGATGCGTACCGCAGGCCCAGCAGGTTTCGAAGACGCCCTCGAGATGCTCGCCGCAGCCCGGGCAGCTCCAGTCAGGGCGGGCCTCGCCAGGCCCCTCGAGGGCCTCGCGTACCAGCGTTCTGGCGCGGGCGGCGTTATGCGGCGCCACCCACACCTCCGGCTCGCACTCGCCAAGCGGCAGCTCCCCTGCCCCACCACCGAGGGTCAGGTTTCTGAGTTCGGCCCGCACCCCAGCGCTTTCCAGCACGTTGTGCACATGGCTGACCAGCAGCGCGTTGGGGTAGGCGAAGACCCGCACCCAGCCCCCCATCAGTCGCGGAAGACCCTCACGCCGAGCGCCTTGAGATAATCGGTCTCGGGAATCGACGGATGCACTGGATGATCGCTGCCCTGATGGCCCTGATAGATCACCTGGCCATGACGGTCCTGGTGACGCACCGCCCCACGCACGCACTCGACGAGGCGCTCCGGCGCCAGGTGCATCGAGCAGGAGGCGCTCATCAACAGGCCGTCACGGCCCAGCAGACGCATGGCCTCACGGTTGAGGCGCGAGTAAGCCCGCTCGCCGCTGGGAATATCCTTGCGCTTCTTGATAAAGGCCGGCGGGTCGAGGACCACCACATCGAACTGCTCGCCTTCGGCCTTGAGCGCAGCCATGGCCTCGAAGGCATCCCCCTCGCCGATGGCCACCTGGTCGGTGAGACCATTGAGGGCGGCGTTGGCAGCCACGTGCTCGAGGGCATCGCTGGAGGCATCCACGCACAGCACCTCGCTGGCCCCGTGCGCCGCCGCCTGCACGCCCCAGCCACCCACGTAGCTGAACACGTCCAGCACGCGCTTGCCGGCCACCAGCTTATTGAGCCAGGCGCGGTTGTCGCGGTGGTCATAGAACCAACCCGTCTTCTGGCCGTCGAGCACCCGGGCGACGAAGCGCACGCCGTTTTCCTCGAGCAATACTTCCTCGGGCAGCTCGCCCTTGACCACTTCAACCTGGCGATCGAGCTGCTCCTGACGGCGCCCGGAGGAGTCGTTCTTGAAGACGATGGCCCGCGGCGACAGCACCTTGTCCAGGGCATCGATCACCTGCTCGGCCATGCGCTCCATGCCCAGAGTGTTGAGCTGGACCACCAGCACATCGTCGAAGCGGTCGACGATCAGTCCAGGCAACAGATCACCCTCGCCGTGCACCAGCCGATAGAAGGGCTTGGCGAAGAGCCGCTGGCGCAGGCCCAGGGCCTGCTTGAAGCGATGCACCAACAGCGAGCGGTCGAGGCGCATTTCCGGGTCCCGAGACACTACCCGAGCACAGATCAGCGAATGCGGATTGACGTAAGCGACCGCCATGGCACGGCCGTTACTGGCCTCGACCACCGCCTGGGCGCCCGGCTCAAAGGTCTTGAGCGGGGTCGCATCGGTATCGATCTCGTTGGAATACAGCCACAGATGCCCCGCCTTCAGGCGGCGGTCGGCGTTCTTCTTCAAGCGCAGGCGTTCGGTCACGGAAGTCTCCGTCAAACAGACAACAGGAAAGTAAGGACAGTCTACCCTGACAAGCCCGATAACGCGCGGGCCTGCCGGGTTGATCGAATCAGGTCTGGCAGTTGGGGCAAAAAACACTGGCGCGCTGGCCGAGAGTGACCAAGCGCAACTCCCTGCCACAGCGCCGGCACGGCTCGCCGTCACGGCCATAGACGTTGAGGCGCTGGGCGAAATAGCCCGGCTCCCCGGTACCGCTGACGAAGTCGCGCAGGGTCGTACCGCCCTGGGTAATGGCCGACGACAGCACCTCGCGGATGGCCGCGGTAAGGCGCACGTAGCGCTCGCGGGAAATCTGGCCGGCGGCTCGGCGCGGATCGATGCCGGCAAGGAACAGCGCCTCGGCGGCGTAGATATTGCCCACGCCGACCACCACGGCGTTATCCATCAGGAAAGGTTTCACGGCCAGGCGCCGCTTGCGCGAGCATTGGAACAACCGCTCGTCATCGAAGGCCGGCGACAGCGGCTCGGGGCCTAGCCGAACGAAGCGCCGGTCGCTTGCAACATCACCCTGGAGCCAGTCCAGGAAGCCGAAGCGACGCGGGTCGTGATAGCGCAGAATAGCGCCATCCTCCATCACCAGATCGACATGATCGTGCTTCTTCGGCGGGTCGCCAAGCCGCGCGATACGCAGGCTGCCGGACATGCCCAGATGCCAGAGCAGCGCAGGTCCTGCCGCCTCCTCGTCATGCAACGCATCGCCGACCGGCGCGCCATCGGTCACCGCGCTATCGGTCGGCGACTCGATGGGCAGGATCAGGTACTTGGCACGGCGCGAAAGCGTCCCGATCCGCGAGCCTATCAGTGCATTTTCGAGCCCTTCCGGCACCGGCAGGCGCAGGCGACGGTTGCGCACGATCACCTCATGGATCTCGCGCCCTTCCAAGTAGGGCGCAATGCCGCGGCGCGTGGTCTCGACTTCGGGAAGTTCGGGCATGGCACAACGGGTCCGTGAAGCGACGGGGGTGGGCGAAATAGTGAGCGTCCAGAGACGCAAAAACCCGGCGCTAACCGGGTTTAGGCGACAGACTTGCGCCTGCGGCAGGAGCCATCAAGACTTACTTGATCTTGGCTTCCTTGTACATCACGTGCTTGCGGATCGTCGGGTCAAACTTTTTCATTTCCAGTTTGTCCGGGGTGTTCCGCTTGTTCTTATCGGTGGTGTAGAAGTGGCCGGTACCGGCGCTGGACACCATACGAATCTTATCGCGCATGACTCAGTTCTCCCTAGAAGGCTGCTTAGACGCGTTCGCCGCGCTTGCGGATATCAGACAGCACCGCTTCGATGCCTTTCTTGTCGATGATGCGCATACCCTTGGAGGAGAGGCGCAGCTTGATGAAGCGCTTCTCTGACTCCACCCAAAAACGGTGGGAATGCAGGTTCGGCAAGAAACGACGACGGGTCTTGCGCTGGGAGTGAGATACGTTGTTACCTGTTACCGGACGCTTGCCGGTAACCTGACATACATTGGACATGGGAGCCTCCAACCGCTTGGCGAGTTGTTCAAAACCTGTCGGGCAAACCGGGTAGGGCGAACGGCTGGCCACCGCCTCGATGCCCCCTTATTTAACCCAGGGAATTCTAAAGGGTGCATGTTATACCAGAGGCCGGCACGCGCGGCAAGCATCAACGGCACAACAACCTACCCCTGCACCCCCATGAGCGCTGGCCTGGACGTCAAGACGGGCTTCTCTGTTGGCACGACACCTACACGACAGACAGGTGCTGTGTGACCGGACGCGACGGCGACCACTCGTAGCCGTCACGCCGGGCGACGCATTTTACCCCAGCTTTTTCTATAGCGAAACGGCCCAGGGACAAAACCGGGCCGCCCTACAACCAGCCTCGCTCGGCGAAGGACACCACTTCGCCATCACCGACCACGAAGTGATCGAGCACCCGAATCTCGAATAGCTCCAACGCCGCCTTGAGGCGCTGCGTGATGCGCCGGTCGGCGTCGCTGGGCTCGGCGACACCGGAAGGATGATTGTGCGCCAGGATGGTGGCCCCGGCGCCCAGCGCCAAGGCGCGCCGAGCCACTTCCCGGGGGTAGACCGAGGCACTGTCGAGGGTGCCGCGAAACAGCGATTCGAAGTGAATTACGCGATGCTGGCTGTCGAGAAACATGACGGCGAACTCTTCATGGCCCAGGTGGCGCAGCTTGGAGGCCAGAAAGGCGCGCACCAGCGACGGAGAGGTCAAGGCATCGCCCCGGGTGAGCTGGCTTGCCAAATGGCGACGCGACATCTCAAGAACCGCCTGAAGCTGCACGAAGCTGGCATCGCCCAGCCCATGCTCGGCACAGAAACGCGCCCGGTCGGCCTCGAGCAGCGGTCGCAACCCGCCGAAGCTCGACAGGAGATCCCGCGCCAGATCCACCGCCGAGCGCCCCTTGACACCCACCCGCAGAAATATTGCCAGCAGTTCCGCATCGGACAGGGCCGCAGGCCCCAGACTCAGCAGTTTCTCCCGTGGGCGTTCACCCTCGGGCCAGTCTCGAATCGCCATATGACGCCTCCCTGCGTCCGGTTCACGCTATCGCCGCCTTTCCCGCCGTTCTCGCAGCGGCTAGCCGACGCTGCCAAGCCCTGGCGAGGCAACAGACCCAACCAAGTAAAAAGTAGTAACAGAGGCGCTCCAAGCCCGCCAGTCTCACCGCACGCGCCCTGCTAACGCAGCACGACAGTCGGCCCCGGCACGGGAATGGAAAGACTGCAATGGAAAGCCGGGCAGCCCACCTTAGGGCATTACCGGGGGACATGCCGGGCGCTACGCAAGAAATGCTGCGAGTGGTAAGGTAAGAGCTTCGCTCACTGCTCGGATACTGAGATGGCAACACCCTCCGGCAAGCGCATTCTGCTGGGCATCAGCGCCGGCATCGCCGCCTACAAGAGCGCCCACCTGGCCCGCCTTTTGAAGAAGGCCGGGCATGAGGTGCGCGTGGTCATGACCGACGGCGCACAGGCCTTCATCACCCCACTGACGCTGCAGGCCCTTACCGGCGAGCCGGTGCGCACCTCCCTGCTCGACCCCGAGGCCGAGGCCGGCATGGGCCATATCGAGCTGGCTCGCTGGGCCGAGCTGATCTTGATTGCCCCGGCCACTGCAGACCTGATGGCGCGCCTCGTCCACGGTCATGCCGACGACCTGCTGACCACCCTGTGCCTGGCCAGCGACGCCGACAAGGCCATGGCTCCCGCCATGAACCAGGCCATGTGGCGCCACCCGGCCACGGCCCGTAATACCCGCCAGCTAGAGGCCGACGGCTGGTGGCTACTGGGCCCGGATGCCGGTGACCAGGCCTGCGGCGATGTCGGGCCCGGGCGCATGCTCGAGCCCGAAACCATCGTCGATACGCTTTTCAAGGCGCCCAGTGACGCCCCCTTAATGGCGCCCGATGCCGCGCCTTGGATGACGCCCGATACCACGTCAGCCGAGGCTCGCCCAGCGCAGGGCCTGACGGTGACTATCACGGCGGGCCCGACTCGCGAGCCGCTGGACCCGGTCCGCTACCTGTCCAACCACAGCTCGGGGAAGATGGGCTATGCGCTGGCCGAGGCGGCCGCCGCACTGGGTGCCACCGTGCACCTGATCAGCGGCCCGGTGAGTCTCGCCACACCCAGCGGGGTTAACCGCATCGACGTGACCTCGGCCAACGAGATGGCCGAGGTTGCCTACCGGCTGGCGGCGCAAAGCGACGTCTTCATTGGCTGCGCGGCCGTCGCCGACTACCGGGCCGCCAACGTCAGCGAGCACAAGATCAAGAAGAGCGCGGAGAATGACGAGCTGACGCTTACCTTGGTCAAGAATCCCGACATCATCGCCGAGGTGGCCAAGCACCGCGCTGGTGCACCCCGCCCTTTTATGGTGGGCTTCGCCGCCGAGACTCGCGATGTCGAGACCTACGCTCGGGACAAGCTGGCCCGCAAGGGCCTCGACATGATCGTCGCCAACGATATCTCCCTGGCCGGGCTCGGCTTCGGCGCCGACCACAACGCCGCCCTGCTGCTGTGGCCGAGCGCCGATGAAGCCAGCCAATCGCTCGGCCGCCGGGCACTGCCCGCCCAGAGCAAGGCTACGCTGGCCGCGACGATCCTCGACTGCCTGCTCGAGCGCCTCGAACAGGCCGACGCGACAGCATCTTCCATTGCTGCTACCCCAGATTCACCACAGGACCCCCAATGACCGCGACTTCCTCCGCCCCGCGCCTGGCCGTCAAGATTCTCGACGAGCGCGTCCGCGATCATCTGCCCCACTATGCTACCGCCGGTAGCGCCGGCATGGACTTGCGCGCCCTGCTCGACGCCCCACTGACCCTGGAGCCGGGCGATTGCGAACTGGTACGTACCGGGCTCGCCGTGCATATCGCCGACCCCGCGCTCGCCGGCATGATTCTTCCTCGCTCGGGGCTGGGTCACAAACACGGCATCGTGCTTGGCAACCTGGTCGGGCTGATCGACTCCGACTACCAGGGCGAGCTGATGATCTCGGTATGGAATCGCGGTCAGACAAGCTTCGTGCTCGAGCCCTGCGAGCGCCTGGCACAGTATGTGCTAGTACCCGTGGTACAGGCAGAGCTCGAGGTCGTCGACGATTTCGACGCCGGCCTGCCCAACGATCGACAGAGTAGCCCTGGCCAACAGGGCACCGGCCAGCGTGGCACCGGCCAGCGTGGCACCGGCCAGCGTGGCACCGGCCAGCGTGGCACCGGCGGTTTCGGCAGTTCCGGGCGCCACTGAATAGCCGCTTCTTGCATGCGGGGCCCGGATGCCCCGCTCCCCCTACAAGCCTCTAGCGAAGGAATGGCCTCATGACACAGGTACCCGCTTCGATCTTCCGCGCTTATGACATCCGCGGCATCGTCGATGACACCCTTAGCGAAGATGGCGTCGAGCAGATCGGTCGCGCCATCGGCAGCGAGGCCGCCGCACGCGGCGAAACCACCGTGGTGGTGGCCCGCGACGGCCGCCTCTCCGGCCCGCGCCTGGCCGCCGCCCTGATGCGCGGCCTGGCTGGCGCGGGCCAGAACGTCATCGACATCGGCATGGTGCCGACCCCGGTGCTCTACTACGCTACCCACGTGCTCGACGGCACCGCCTCCGGCGTGATGGTCACCGGCAGTCACAATCCGCCTGACTACAACGGCCTGAAGATCGTGCTGGCCGGCGAAACCCTGTCCGGCGAGGCCATCACCGCCCTGCATACGCGACTCGTCGAGGATGACCTGACAAGCGGTCAGGGCAGCATCCGCGAGGACGACGTGCGCGAGCAGTACCTGGCACGCATCCTTGGCGACGTGACGCCGGCGCGGCGGCTCAAGGCAGTGGTCGACTGTGGCAACGGCGTAGCCGGCGAGCTCGGCCCCCAGCTCGTCGAGCGTCTCGGCATCGAGACCATTCCCCTGTTCGCCGAAATCGACGGCACCTTTCCCAACCACCACCCGGACCCGGGCAAGCCCGAAAACCTCACCGACCTGATTCGCACCGTCAAGGAAACCGGCGCCGACATCGGCCTGGCCTTCGACGGCGACGGCGACCGACTGGGCGTAATCACCCCGGCCGGCGAGCTGATCTACCCGGACCGGCTGATGATGGCCTTCGCCGAGGACATGCTGGAGCGCAACCCCGGCGCCAGGGTGATCTTCGACGTCAAGTGCACCGGTAATCTGGCCCAGGTGATCGAGGCCGCCGGCGGCACCCCGGAGATGTGGCGCACCGGCCACTCGCTGATCAAGGCCCGCATGAAGGAGACCGGCGCGGCGCTCGCCGGCGAGATGAGCGGCCATATCTTCTTCCAGGAACGCTGGTACGGCTTCGACGACGGCCTCTACGGCGCCGCTCGCCTGCTCGAGATCCTGGCCAAACAGCCCGAAGGACAGGATGCCGACGACTTCTTCGCCCGCTTCCCCCAGGACCTGGGCACCCCGGAGCTCAACATCACCGTCACCGACGAGACCAAGTTCGCCCTGGTCGAGCGCCTGGCCCGAGAAGCAGACTTCGGTGAAGACGGCGTCAAGACGACCCTGGACGGCATACGGGTCGACTATCCTGATGGCTGGGGCCTATGCCGCGCCTCCAACACCACGCCGGTGCTGGTGCTGCGCTTCGAGGGCAAGAGCCAGGCAGCGCTCGAGCGCATCCAGGCACGCTTCGGCGATGCCCTGAAGCAGATCGACCCGAGCATCGCACTGCCGCTCTGAGTCACCGGCTCGGATGACGTCGATCCGAGTGCTCTGAAGAACGCGGCGCCGAACCAGCGGCGCCGCCCGATCACGCCCCCGACCATACCGGGGCGCTGCCACGAGAGACATTCCCATGAGTGAACACAGCCGCGACCCCCGCCAGGTCGTCGAGGTCCTCTCCGAGGCCCTGCCCTATATCCAGCGCTTCTCCGGCAAGACCGTGGTGGTCAAGTACGGCGGCAACGCCATGACCGAGGACACCCTGATCGACTCCTTCGCCCGCGACATGGTGTTGATGAAGGAAGTCGGCATCAATCCGGTGGTAGTCCACGGCGGCGGCCCGCAGATCGGCGAGCTGCTCGACAAGCTCAAGATCGAGTCGCGCTTCGTCAACGGCATGCGGGTCACCGACGCCGAGACCATGGACGTGGTCGAAATGGTGCTAGGCGGGCTCGTCAACAAGGGCATCGTCAACCTGATCAACCAGTGCGGCGGCAAAGCCATCGGCATGACCGGCAAGGACGGCGCCCAGATCCGTGCCCGCCAGCTCAAGGTCGAACAGAAGACGCCGGAGGTGACCGCCTCCGAGATCATCGACATCGGCCATGTCGGCGAGGTCGAGCACGTCTCCACCGACCTGATCGAGATGCTGACCGCGCGCGACTTCATCCCGGTGATCGCACCGATCGGCGTCGACGAGAACGGCCGCAGCTACAACATCAATGCCGACCTGGTGGCCGGCAAGGTCGCCGAGGCGCTGTCCGCCGAGAAGCTGATGCTGCTGACCAATGTCGCCGGCCTGATGAATGCCGAGGGCGAGGTACTCACCGGGCTCTCGACCCAGGACGTGGACAACCTGATCGCCGATGGCACCATCCACGGCGGCATGCTGCCGAAGATTCGCTGTGCCCTCGAAGCGGTCAAGGGCGGCGTGGCCAGCGCGCACATCATCGACGGTCGCGTCCCCCACGCCACCCTGCTGGAGATTTTCACCAAGGCCGGGGTCGGCACGCAGATTCTTGAAAGCGAGCACTGATCGCGAGTCTCGGTTAACGGTTTGCCCCGCTTGCGGAGGCTCAGTAGGATGAGGTCAAGATCCCAAAATATTATTAGAAGAAGCTCATGACGCAGGAAACCAACAAACCCAACCGCCGCGAGCAGATCCTCCAGGCGCTGGCGCTGATGCTCGAGGAAGACAGCGGCAAGCGCATCACCATCGCCGCCCTGGCCCGCCAGGTCGGCGTCTCGGAGGCTGCGCTATACCGCCACTTCCCGAGCAAGGCGCGCATGTTCGAAGGCTTGATCGAGTTCATCGAGGAGAGCCTGTTCGAGCGCATCCGGCGCATCCTCGACGAGACCCCGGAGACCCTGCCGCGCTGCCAGCAGATCATCACTCTGCTGCTTGGTTTCGCCGAGAAGAATCCGGGCCTGTCCCGGCTGCTCGGCGGCGACGCCCTGACTGGCGAGACTGCGCGTCTGCGCCTGCGCATCCACCAGCTCTTCGAGCGCCTGGAGACGCAGCTCAAGCAGGTCCTGCGCGAGGCCGAGCTTAGCGAGCGTCGCCGGCCGCGGGTCTCTGCCTCGGCCAGTGCCAACCTGCTGATGGTGCACGTGGAAGGCCAGATCTCCCAGTACGTCAGGAGCGACTTCAAGCGTCGCCCCACCGAATTCTGGGACGACCAGTGGACACTGCTTGCCGAGCGCCTGCTCGTCGATGTCCCGGAACTCGCCCGCGCCTGACGGCGGCTAATGCCACTGACCCAGCGACGACTTCCCTGAAACGCAAAACCCCCGGTGCCAAGGGCACCGGGGGTTTTCTTGTCAGCTCTCGCCCTCGACCAACTTCGAGTGGAGATGCCTCAGCGCAGAACGCTAGTCAACAAAGGCTGGAAACCTAAGGGCTATGCGAATGGCTATGCCACCAGGGCGTCGCCGATCTGCTGCTTGATCTTCTTCATGGCGTTCTTCTCGAGCTGACGAATACGCTCGGCGGACACGCCATAGACATCTGCCAGGTCGTGCAGGGTTGCCTTGGGCTCATTGAGCCAACGACGCGTCAGGATGTCCTGAGAGCGCTCGTCGAGCTCGCCCAGCGCTTCGCGCAGGCGACGGGTGGAGTCTTCTTCCCAATCGCTGTCCTCGATCTGGGTCGCCGGGTCATAGCGACCGTCGTCGAGGAAATTGACCGGCGCCTGATAGGACGAGGACTCATCGTCATCGCTCGGCGACGCATCGAAGCCGGCGTCGTAGGACGACAGCCGCCCTTCCATGTCGCGCACCACATGCGGCTTGACGTCGAGGTCCTTGGCGATGGCATCGACCTCATCATTGTTCAGCCAGGCCAGGCGCTTCTTGGCACTGCGCAGGTTGAAGAACAATTTGCGCTGAGCCTTGGTGGTGGCGATCTTGACGATACGCCAGTTGCGAAGCACGAATTCGTGAATCTCGGCCTTGATCCAGTGCACCGCAAAGGACACCAGACGCACACCCTGATGCGGGTCGAAGCGCTTGACCGCTTTCATCAAGCCCACGTTGCCCTCTTGGATCAGGTCTGCCTGGGGCAGGCCGTAGCCGGAATAGCTGCGGGCAATGTGAACCACGAAACGCAGGTGCGACATGACGAGCCGACGGGCCGCCTCAAGGTCGTTCTCGTCATGAAGGCGGAAGGCCAGTTCGCGCTCTTCATCGGCGGTCAACACGGCAATGCCGTTCACCGCCTGAATGTAACCATTCAGATCGTGGCCCGGGGAAAGGTGGCCAGCAGGCAGAAGACTGGTGCTCATGCAGGATGTCTCCAAGTTTGCCCTCAGTATCGTGCGCACAAGAACATAAGAATGAATCGCTTGCGCGCGGTAGCGGACGTCATGGTCAAGGCTGGGGTATAGGCCCTTGATCATTAGATGACTAACGTTTCGCCTGTTCGACGCCCACCAGACCATAAAGTTCCGGTGAATGCCAGCCCATCTTCATGCGATATCCGCATCGTCACGCAGTGTAGCTTACCGGGGCCGAATGTCAGCCAGATGACGTGACACCGCAATCCAGGCCCCCAGCAAACCCAGTAGTGTACTCGAAACGAGCAGCGTTGCCGAGCCTGCACCATCCAGCCCAGGCATCGTGAAGCTGGCGCCGTAACTCTCGGCCAGCGCCGTGGCCGGGGCGCTCAGCCACTGCCTGCCCAGCGCCAGCAGCGCCCAGGCCAACAGCCCGCCGCCCAGTCCATACCAGGCGCCGCTGTATAGGAAGGGACGGCGCACGAAACCGTGGGTGGCGCCGATCAGGGTCACGACTTCGATTTCCTGGCGGCGGCTCTCAACCGCCAAACGAATGGTATTGCCCACCACCAGCAGCACGCCCAGACCAAACAGCACACCGAGCGCCAGCGTCACTCGCCGACCCAGCTCGGCGAGACGCTTGAGGCGCTCGAGCCAGGCCAGGTCCACTCGCACCTCGTCGACGCCGCCGACCGCCTCCAGTTGGGTCGCCAGGGTGCGCATCGCCTCCGGCGACGCATCCTGAGGCGAGACCACCACGCTTGCCGGGAGTGGGTTGGTCTCGAGTCGCTCGAGGGCATCCTCGAGCCCCAACGCCTGCTGGAACTCGGCCATGCCTTCGGCGGCGGTAATCAACCGTACCGCCTCGACCGCCGGAGCGGCTCCCAGCGCTTCAGCCACCCGCATCGCTTCGCGCTCATCGACATCGCTGTCCAAATAGGCCGTTAGCGTCGCACTTTCATCGAGCTCGGCATCCAACAGCCTGGCGCCGTCCAGGGACAGCCACAGGGCGGTCGGCAGTATCAGCGCAATGGCGATGGCCAGCATGGTCAATAGGCTGGCAATGGGGGTACGAATCAACCGACCGGCACTGTCCAGGCACATGGCCCGGTGATGGCGCGCCCAGGCACTGAACCGGCTACGCATCACGGTACGCTGGCTGCGTGCGCCGCGCGGCGAGGACGAACGCGCCGCTTTTGCACTCTCGCGCTCGCTCATGTGGCCTCCTGGTCACCGACCAGACGCCCGTCCCGCAGGCGCAGCACGCGATGGCGCAGCCTGGCGATAAGCGCTAGATCGTGGCTGGCGATCAGCACCGTGGTGCCAATGCGGTTGAAGTCCTCGAACAGCGTCATGATGTCGGCGGAGAGCTGGGGGTCGAGATTACCAGTCGGCTCGTCAGCCAGCAGCAGCGACGGTTTGTTGACCACCGCCCGGGCGATACCGACCCGCTGCTGCTCGCCGCCGGAAAGCTCGATAGGCAGCGCTTTTTCCCGATGCAAAAGCCCTACCTTGTCCAGCGCCGCACGCGTACGGCGCGCTATCTCCCGAGGCTCGGCGCCCTGAATCTCGAGCGGCAGGGCCACATTGGCGAAGACATCCCGATCAAAGAGCAGCTGGTGATCCTGAAAGACCACGCCGATCTGGCGTCGATAGAAGGGCACCTGGCTGGCATGCAGGCCAGCGATATCATGGCCGGCCACCCGCACCTTGCCACGGGACGGGCGCTCCAGACGCATGATCAGGCGCAGCAGCGAGCTCTTGCCGGCCCCGGAGTGGCCGGTCAAGAAGACCATCTCGCCGCGCTGGACCCGAAAGTCGATATTGGCCAGGGCCTCGAAGCGCCCACCATAGCGCTTGCCGACATGTTCGAAGGCGATCATCGCTTAGCGTCTCATTCGCTGCGCGACGTATTGAAGAGCGCATCGACGAAATCACGGCCGGCAAAGGGCCGCAGGTCGTCGACGGTCTCGCCGACGCCGATATAGCGGATCGGCGTGCCGAGCTGCTTGGCCAGAGCGAAGATGATGCCGCCCTTGGCGGTGCCATCGAGCTTGGTCAGGGTGATGCCTGTGACCGGCACCGCCTCGTTGAAGGTGGCCGCCTGTGACAGGGCGTTCTGACCGGTGCCGGCATCGAGCACCAGCATCACCTCGTGGGGGGCGGCGGCGTCGAGCTTGGCCATCACGCGCTGCACCTTCTTGAGTTCCTCCATCAGGTGGCCCTTGTTGTGCAGGCGCCCGGCGGTATCGGCAATCAGCACATCGACGCCCCGGGCCTTGGCGGCGGAGAGCGCGTCATAGATCACCGAGGCACTGTCGGCGCCGGTGTGCTGGGCGATCACCGGCACGCTGTTGCGCTCGCCCCACACCTTGAGCTGCTCGACGGCGGCGGCACGGAAGGTATCGCCGGCGGCCAGCATCACGCTGCGCCCCTGGCCCTGGAAACGCTTGGCCAGCTTGCCGATGGTGGTGGTCTTGCCAACGCCGTTGACGCCGACCATCAGGATAACGAAGGGCCCCTGCCCTTTTTCGGGCAGCACCAGGTCCTTGGCCACCGGTTCGAGCAGTGCGGCCAGCTCCTCTTGCAGGGCGTCATAGAGCGCCTGCGGCTCCTTGAGCTCCTTGCGTGAGACTCGAGCGGTCAGGCGGTCGATGATCTCGGTGGTCGCCTCGATGCCCACATCCGCCATCAGCAGCTGGGTCTCGAGGTCTTCCATCAGCTCATCGTCGATCTGCTTCTTGCCGAGGAACAGATCGGCGATGCCTTCACTCAGGTTGGCGCGGGTCTTGCCCAGACCTTCCTTGATACGGGCGAACCAGCCTTTCTTCTTGCCTTTCTCTGGCGCATCCTTTTCTGGCGACCCCTTCTCTGGCACGTCCTGCTGTGATGCGCCCTCCTCAGGTTCCTGGCTCTGCTGAGGCTGGGCGTCACGGTCGGCGGCGCGAGACTCAGGGGCGGTCTCGGGCTCAGGCGTCAGCTCTGCTTGCGCCTCTGCGGCCGGACGCTCGTCATGCTCGCCGCCTTGTGTATCGGGTTTCGCTGTATCCAGCCCGGGGCTGACGTCCTCCGCCTGCTCGGCGGGCTGTTCAACGTTTTGTTCAAAGGCCTGGTTAGAGGTCTGCTCAGACGCTTCGTCCTGGCGCGGCGCGCTCTCAGGGTCCTGCTCGGCCGGCTCCTCGGCAGCCTGAGCCTGTGACGAGTGGTCCTGCGATGGCTGGGCCTCGCCAGCCCGCTCTGCGGTATCGGCGTTCGTCGCGGAGCCATCATCGTCGGTGCCTTCTTCCGCGCCGGGGGAAACCTCCTGGTCCGACGAGGGCTCTTGCTGAGCCGGGTCCTGCTTCTTCTTGCGCTTGAAAAATCCGAACATGGGCGTGATCTGGTCTCGAGTGCGGAGAATCAGCTCATCGTACCATCGCCGACCATGACTGTGGACAAGCCCCCGGGTACAATTAGCCGATCATGAAACAACGTCGATCCTCTTCATCACGCTCCCGCCACCAGGGCAAGGCTCAGGGCAACGGCTCGAAGGCCGGCCGCCGGAGCGCCGGCCGCCGGGACGCCGGCCGCCTGAGAATCATCGGCGGCGACTACCGCCGCCGCCAGTTGCCGGTACTCGACCACCCCGGCCTGCGCCCGACGCCGGACCGCGTCCGCGAGACCCTGTTCAACTGGCTGGCCAGCGCCACCGCCGGCGCACGGGTGCTGGACCTTTTCGCCGGTACCGGCGCGCTGGGCCTCGAGGCGCTGTCGCGCGGCGCCCGGGAGGCGCTGTTTATCGAACAGAGTGCCCCGGTCGCGAGGGCGCTGGAGGCTAACATCGCCACCTTGGGGGCCAATGGCCGCGTCATCAGCGCAGACGCCAAGGCTTTTCTCGGCGACACCTTGGGCGACAGGCCAGCCGGCGCCTTCGATCTGGTCTTTCTGGACCCCCCCTTCCGCCAGGATCTGGCCGAAGAGAGCTGTCGCCAGCTGGTCGACGGCGGACTTCTGGCCGCCGGCGCCTGGGTCTATCTGGAAGTCGAGGCGGAGCTGACGCCCAGCGTGCCGGCGGACTGGATGCTGCATCGAGAGGTGCGCGCCGGCGACAGCTGCGGACGGCTCTACCGTCTGCCCTAGACGACGCTTGCCGCGCCGCGCCACCCGTCGTACGCTGCGCCCTGACCATTACCCGTCTGCCAGTGAAGGTAGACTGTCATCAGGAGATACAGGATGAGCATCGAACTCTTCAATCAGCTCGAGCAGCAAGTCAACAACGCCGTCGAAGCGATCGAAATGCTGAAGATGGAAGCCGAGGAGCTGCGCGAGGAGAACACCCGTCTCAAGCAGGAACACGACGAGTGGGAGCAGCGCCTGAATGGCCTGCTGACCAAGTTCCAAGCCCTCGACACGGGCGACGGCAGCGACACCAACGCCTCCTGATCCATTGGCGTAAAGACGCTCAAGAAAGCACAAGGCGCCACCCTTTCGGGTGGCGCCTTAGTATGCATGTGATATGCATAGGGTATGCATGGCGTGGGCATGAATCGTCGGCTGTCGCCCAGGTGCCTCACCAACAGGTGCACAGGGTCAGTTGACGTAAAGCAACCTAGCCTAAAGCCAGGCCCATCAGCAGCGCATCCTCGCGCGGCGATGACGGCTCTGCAGCAGGGTAATAACCGCGACGTCGCCCTTCCTCGATGAAGCCAAGCGCAAGATAGAGCCCCAGCGCGGGGGCATTGCTCGCCCGGACCTCGAGCAGCAGCCGTTCACTGCCCCAGGCTGTCGCCGTGGTGATCAGCCGTTCGAGCAGCGCCCGAGCCACGCCCTGGCGGCGCGCCGCGGGTGCCACGGTGATCGCTTGAAGTTCGGCTTCGAAGGGCAAGCGGGCCAGAACGGCGAAGCCCAGAAGCGCATCGCCGTTGACCTTATGATCGCTCTTATTACCGCCCCTATCGCGCAACACCACCCCCACGACCTCATGATCTTCGGCGGCAAGGGCCTCGGCGAGCTGACGCGCCGTCCAGGGGTGCGACTGGCCGGCACGCTCCACGGCCAACACCGCCTCATGCCAGTCGGGCGTCAGCACCATAAGCAGAGGCTCGGGGTTCATGGCGCGCCAGTCCCTTGCTCGTCGGGCCTGCGCGCCTGGGCATCGCCCTGACCAACCTCGTGCTCGATGTTGCCCATGTTGTCTTGTCGCTGGGTGCCCTCCTGCACCGGTTCTCTATGCCAGGCCTCTGCCCACTGGCGCAGTAGCGGCCACAGGTCGCGCTTGGCCTCGGCATCGGTGGCCAACGCCTCGAGCGACGGCAGCTGCCAGGCGGGCAGCTCGAGCAGGGTGCAGTCGCCCCCCTCGAGGGCCAGCACCCGGGAAAGGGTGGCGTCTTCACCGAATACCAGCAGCCGCTCGGGCCGCCAGCCTTGGCGACGGCGACCGTCGAGGAAGGCTCGCAGACCATCGCGGGCCTCATCGAGGGGAGCCGAGACCGGCAGCTCGTCCATCATCGGCCAGCGGAAATGCTGGAAGGCCGGCATCTCGGCCGGGCGAATCCCGGCGGCACGCAGAAGATTGGCCAGCAGACGCCTGTGCATCTCGTTCGGCGGCGTCTCGGCGGGAAGCAGCAACAGCCAGCGTCCCTCGAGGGCGGCCAGCTGCAACGAGAAACGCAGCGCCTCGGCAGGCGTCGAACGGGTTGTTTGGTCCGCTGAGGCAGAAGGCGCATCGGCGCTGGCCTGATGAGAGTGGCGCTGATCAGAAAGGCCCTGCTGTGGCCGTGCCTCTTGAGAAGGCCGGGCGTTAGGGGGCGCTTCACTGCCCGAGCCCAGATGATCCTGGGGCGAGGCCTCGGCAGGTGCCTCCCCGGTCAGCAGCGCCCTCGCCCGACCGATGCCCTTAACCTCATCTTGGCCGGGTGGTGGCTCGGCAGGCGGCTGACCCGCCTGCGCACTCGCTCCGGCTGCCGGTGCGGGCCTTACAGGTGCGGCGACATCATCGATCAGGGCCTGTAGACGCGCGGCCGGCGCCTTGGCCGCAGGCGCCGCCGGCTCTTCCCAGGCGCAGGCCTCGGTAGGAGCCGCATTAGGCAGGCGATAGCGCCCGACCCAAGCGGTCAGGCCCATCGCCTCGAGATACTGCAGGCGCTGCGGTTCGTTCACGAGCGACCGCCACCCCGGCAATTAGGTGAGTCGGGGCGTGCTTCGCCACGGGTCTGCCACTCTTCATCGGTGTAGAGGTGCAGCGCCAGCGCATGCACCGGGCCTGCCAGCTCGTCCGCCAGCAGCGCGTAGATCATCTGATGACGCTTGACCGGCATCAAGCCGGCGAAGCGCTCGGACACCAGGGTGACCTTGAAGTGAGTCTCGGAGTTGGCTGGCACATTGTGCATGTGGCTCTCGTTCTCGACCGCCATATGGGTCGGTTCGAGGGTCTTAAGCGTGTCTTCGATGCGCGCCTGAACGCTCATGGTATTTCCTCCCGGGTCGCAAGCCTTGCATTGTAACGTCTTCGCCGCGCGCTGGATAAGGCTCGCTCAGGCCGGACGGCCACGTCTCGCCAGCGGCACGCGCCACAGACTGAGCATCAGCGCGACCACGACGCAGGCGCAGCACACCCAAAGCGCCAGTGACAGCGAACCGGCCGACAGCGCCAGCATCATCCCCACCATCGCAGTCCCCAGCGCCTGACCGAAGGTACGCACCGAGGCCAGCACGCCAGAGGCATTGGCGCTGTGCTCGAGCGCCACACTGCCGATCATTTCGCGGTTGTTGGGCGCCTGGAAGATGCCGTAGCCGATCCCGCACAGGGCCACGCGCCAGACGATGTCCGTGGCGTTCGCCGCCTCGCCGAGCATCGCCAGCGACAGCATGCCGAGCAGAAAGATCGAAAGCCCCAGCGATGAAATCAGCGTCGGGTTGAAGTGATCCGCCAGACGGCCGGCGAACGGACCGGTCAGCATCAACGCTAGTGGCCAGGGCGTGAACAGGAGCGCCGCGGCGATCGGGCTCAGGCCCATCCCACTCTGAAACAGAAAGGGCAAGCCGACAAACGAGGCCCCCTGGGCGATGAATGCCAACATCGAGATGATCGCCGCCACGCTGAAGCGCGGCTCGCGAAAGATCACAAGCGGCACCAGCGGGCTGATCGCCCGGCGCTGCCGCCAGACAAACAGCGCCAGGCAGCCCAGGCTAACCGCAAGCGGCAAGAGCATGGCGGTACTGGCATTGCCGTGGCCGGCCCGGTCGAGGGCAAACACGAAACCGCTGACCATGACCATGGACAACAGCGCACCGGGCCAGTCGAAACGCCCCGCTTCGCGCGCCTCGCGTGGGAGTGCCTGCAGCGCCAACACCAGCGCCGTGATACCGATCGGCACGTTGATGGCGAAGAGCCACGGCCAGCTCGCCAAGTAGAGGATGCCCCCACCAAGCGACGGCCCGAAGGCAATGCCGAACGCCACCACCAGCGCCCCGAGACCGATGGCCGATCCCAGCAGGCGCGAGGGAAAGATCACCCGATACATCGACGGGCCGATACTCAGCATGGCCGCCGCGCCGAGCCCTTGAACCATCCGCGAGGCCAGCAGCCATTCAATGCTATTCGACAGCGCACAAGCCAATGACGCCAGCGTGAACACGCCTAGCCCGCCGATATAGAGACGGTGACGGCCAATCAATCGGCTAAGTGCAGCAAACGCCAGCAGCGTCGAGGCACTCACCAACTGGTAGATATTGGTGATCCACACCGCGCGGGATTCGCTGATGTCGAGCTCACGGGCCAGGGTCGGCAACGCAATGTTGACGATGCCGCCGTCTAGCACCGCCATCAGGGTGCCCAACACCAAGACCAGCATCGCCAGGCGGCGCTGCGGGCCGGGTAAACCATCATCCTCGGGCCGGGTCTCGAACAATCGACTCATGGGCCATCTGCCATGCCAACAAGGTGGGTGGCGCACCGCCATGCGGGGCCAGAACGAAAAAACCGGCCGCGGCCGGTCTTCATCGAGACGAGGGACGAGGCGCCAAGCGCGCCTTTGATGCCGGCTAGTGCCGTCGGGTCCATGCGAAAGACTATGCTAAAGACCGTGCTAGCAAACCCAGCTCATACGCCCTGCTCGCAAGTGCTGCTGCTAGTTCTGGTGGCTAGTCCTGCTCGTGTTCGAGCAGCAAGTCGTCATCGATCTCGGCAACTTCCAGCGGTGCCTCGTCATCCAGGTCGACCGCCAGGTAGCTATGCTCGACGCACACGAAGCGCTGGAACAGCGCCCAGTCGAGGGTCTCGGGCCACTGGCGCCGGTCTTCCTCCCAGGCCTGGAGCTCGGATTCCAGGATTTCCAGATAGCGCTCGCGCACGAAGCCTTCGAGGGCTTCCGGCGAGTCCATCTCAGGAATCAGATAGACGGTATTCTCGCGATCGACGTCCTCGAGCGTCAGGTCGTCATCGCCTACCGTCGGTTCCAGCGAGTTGATCCAGTCCACGAACAGCTGGGTCGGCTTGACGCTCAAAGCGGAGCGGTTTAGCAGTTTCATTGGACTCTCCTCGACTTGCCTGCCACGACGGCGAAACGCAGCCCATTATGGGTGCTGTGACCGCGCGTTACCAACACTTCCCGGCGCGCTCGGCGAATCCGGGCTACCGAGGGCGGTCGACCGCCTCTACCGATGCCTCCCGGCGACCGGGCGGCATCGGAGCGAACCTCTTTTTTCAGGGATGAAAAAAGGAGCGCCCATGGAAGGGTGCACCGCGTGTTCGCGATGGTGCTATCCCCGGGCGGTTACTCCCCGGCCGATCATTCCACCTCGGGGCGCATCGCCGGGAACAGCAGTACGTCACGAATCGAGGCGCTGTCGGTAAACAGCATCACCAGGCGATCGATGCCGATGCCTTCGCCGGCGGTCGGCGGCAGGCCGTACTCGAGCGCACGCACGTAGTCGGCGTCATAGTACATGGCCTCCAGGTCTCCGGCGTCCTTCTCGGCGACCTGGGCCTTGAAGCGCTCGGCCTGATCCTCGGCGTCGTTGAGCTCCGAGAAACCGTTGGCGATCTCGCGCCCGCCGATAAAGAACTCGAAACGGTCGGTGACGAAGGGATCTTCGTCGTTGCGACGCGCCAAGGGGCTGACCTCGGCCGGGTAGGCGGTGATGAAGGTCGGCTGCTCGAGCTTCTCCTCGGCGACTTCCTCGAAGATCTCGGTGTGCAGCTTGCCAAGTCCCCAGCCTTCCTTGACCTCGATACCCAGACGCTTGGCCAGCGCGCTGGCGGCCTCGAGGCTGTCGAGGTCGGCATCCTGGATGCCCTCGCCGTGCTCGAGGATCGCCTGGCGCATGGTCAGGCGTTTGAAGGGCTTGTCCAGTTCGAAGGTGGTGCCCTGGTACTCGAGCGTGGTGGTGCCAAGCACTTCCTTCGCGGCGTTGCGGATCATTTCCTCGGTCAGGTCGAGCAGGTCAAGATAGTCCGCGTAGGCCCAGTAGAACTCGAGCATGGTGAACTCGGGATTATGCCGGGTAGACAGCCCCTCGTTACGGAAGTTGCGGTTGATCTCGAAGACCCGCTCGAAGCCGCCGACCACGAGACGCTTCAAGTAAAGCTCCGGCGCCACGCGCAGGAACATGTCGATATCCAGCGCATTGTGATGGGTTGTGAAGGGCCGCGCGGTGGCGCCACCGGGGATCGCCTGCAGCATCGGCGTCTCGACTTCCATGAAGCCGCGGGTCTCGAAGAAGCGACGGATCGAAGCGATGACGCCGGCCCGCACCTCGAAGGTACGCCGCGAGTCCTGATTCATGATCAGGTCGACGTAGCGCTGACGATAGCGGGCCTCCTGGTCGGTGAGGCCATGGAACTTGTCGGGCAGCGGGCGCAGGCTCTTGGTCAGGAGCCTGGCCTCGCGCATCATCACGTACAGATCGCCCTTACCGGACTTATGCACCGGACCGCGACCGGCAACGATATCGCCGATGTCCCAGCCCTTGATGTCATCGAGCACCTCGGCGGGCAGCCCCTTCTTGTCGACATAGAGCTGGATCTGAGCGGAGGAATCCTGGATGACGATAAAGGGACCGCGCTTGCGCATGATGCGCCCAGCCACGGCCGCCTGACGATCCAGCGTCTCGAGCTCGGCCTTGTCCTTGTCGCCAAGCTCGGCGTCGAGCGTGGCGGCCAGGCTGTCGCGGCGGAAGTCGTTGGGAAAGGCGCTCGCGCCAGTGCGCTGCGCATTCTCGCGGCGCTCGGCCAGCTTGGCGCGGCGCTCGGCGATCAGGTGATTCTCATCGGGCGAAGTGGGATCTTGATGGGCCATTACGCTACCTGAAATGTGATGGGCGACGGGGGTGACGAATGGGCAGCGTGGTGCTGCCCCTGTCGATCACAGCCCCTGCTTGAGACTGGCTTCGATGAACTGATCCAGATCCCCGTCGAGGACCTTCTCGCAGTTGCTGGACTGCACGCCGGTGCGCAGGTCCTTGATCCGCTGGTCGTCCAGTACGTAGGAACGGATCTGGCTGCCCCAGCCGATATCGGCCTTGGCTTCCTCGGCCTGCTGCTTGGCGGCATTGCGCTCCTGCATCTCACGCTCGTAGAGCCGGGCCTTGAGCATCTTCATGGCCTGGTCACGGTTGGCGTGCTGGCTGCGCTGGTTTTGGCAGGCCACCACGATACCGGTCGGCTCGTGGGTGATACGCACCGCCGAGTCGGTGGTGTTGACGTGCTGACCGCCGGCGCCACTGGAGCGATAGGTGTCGGTGCGCAGGTCCGAGGGATTGATATCGACCTCGAAGCTGTCATCGATCTCCGGTGATACGAACACCGAGGCGAAGGAGGTATGGCGACGGCCGCCGGAGTCGAACGGACTCTTGCGTACCAGGCGGTGCACGCCGGTTTCGGTGCGCAGCCAGCCGAAGGCGTGGTCGCCCTGGACGTGGATCGTCGCCGACTTGATGCCCGCTACATCACCCGCCGAGACCTCGATGATATCGGCCTTGAAGCCGTGATGTTCGGCCCAGCGCAGATACATGCGCAGCAGGATGTTACCCCAGTCCTGGGCCTCGGTGCCGCCGGAGCCGGCCTGGATATCGAGATAGGCGTTGTTCTCGTCCATCTCGCCGGAAAACATGCGACGGAATTCGAGCTTGGCGAGGCTCTCCTGCAGGCCGGCCAACTCACGGCTGACCTCATCGACGGTATCCTGGTCTTCTTCCATCTCAGCGAGCTCCAACAGGTCGCCGTTATCGGCCAGGCCCTGCTCGAGTGTTTCGATGGTTTGGACGACGGCTTCCAGCGAGGCCCGCTCCTTGCCAAGCTTCTGGGCATAGTCCGGATCGCTCCAGACGTTGGGGTCCTCGAGCTCGCGGGTCACTTCCTCTAGCCGATCTTTCTTCTCGGCATAGTCAAAGATACCCCCTCAGGACGTCTGTCCGTTCGGACAGGTCCTTGATCTGAGTATGAATCGGGTTGGTCTCTAGCATGGATACGCTGCCTGAGTTCTCTAACAAGTAAAGATCCCGGGACGTCAATGCGCACCGGGCGAAAAAGCGCTCCATTATAGCGAACCCCGCGGCACCCGGCCATCCCAACGCGGGGGCAAACGCAGCGACCCCGGCCGATGGCCGGGGTCGCTAGTCGCGGGTCGTAAGGCACTCGATCAGAAGCGGTAGTCCATCGACAGGGCGAACACGTCCGCCGATACATCATACTCGCCGGACAGGCTACCTTTCTGCGCATTTTCGGCTTTGCTGCCGTCCTGGTCGATATCGCCACCGTCCCCGAAGACACGCATATAGCCTGCGGTAACGCCGAAGTTCTCGGTGGCCTGATAGGTGGCACCCAGCGCTGCCCAGGTACGATCGGCATCCGGCACTCGTGGGGTGCGGTATTCGGCGCTCGGCACCGGCGTTTCGTCATAGCCGACACCGGTACGCAGCAGCCACTTGTCGGTCAGTGCATAGTTGGCGCCCACCGAGTAGGCCCAGGCGTCTTCCCAGTTTTCTGTCGTCGTGCTCGGATCACGGCCGTCTTCATAGGTGACCTTAAGCTCCTCGAAAGAGCTCCAGTCTGTCCAGCTGGCGTTGGCCATTAGCGCCAACCGCGGGGTCAGCTGGTGATAGATACCGATATTGGCATTGGCCGGCGTTGAGATGGAAGCACTGCCATCAGAACCGGTCACCTGACCACCCGCCACAGCTGCATTGGAAACGGGGTCAGTGCCGCGCACCTTGAGTTGCCCATCCAGGTCGAGATCGACTTCAGACCGATAGCTGAGTCCCAATCGGGTCTTGTCGGTAACCTGGAAAAGCGTGCCCAGGGTAAAGCCATAGCCCCAGTCATCGCCCTCGACGGTACCAATCACATCATTTCCACCAGGCGTCGCTACCGGGCTACCCTGTGCGGCCGCTCGCGAACCAAAGTCCACCGCGTTGGAAATGGTGGCATCGCCATATTCGGCGATCAGGCCCGCCGCCACCGACCAGCGATCGGTAACGCGAAAGTTGACCGTGGGCTGGATATCGATGGTGGTAAGCTCGGTCTCGATGGCGTGATAGCGGCCGATCCAGTCGTCGTCGTACTTGGTAGAAAGCCCATAGGGCGCGAAGACCGCCAGGCCCAGGTCGATGCGCTCGCTGGCCCGGGTCTTGATGGCGAAACTTGGCACCACGGCGTTCTCGCCGCCCTGGCGGGAGCCGCCCTGGTCATAGCTGACGGATGGCGCATTAGCAGGGCTGGCCGCGGCATCCTGTAGCTCGAAGTCGGCATTGATGGCGGCAACCCCAATGGAGACTTCGTTGCCGTCGATATTGCCAAGGGCGGCCGGGTTATAGGCCATGAAGCTGACATCTTCGGCCCCAGCAGCGGCGTTCGACAGGGCGTTGCCCAAGGTCTTGGCACTCTGTTCACGCACCTGGAAGCCGGCGGCGAAAGCCTGGCTGGCAACCAGACTGGCAGAGGCGATGGCAACGGCGATGGCGAGCTTGTTGGTCTTGTAATGCATCGTATGACGTCCTGTTCAGGAAAGGCTGGCGTGGCTGGTGTTCCTCACCCACATCAGGCGAGCTGATGCCTTACTTGTGGCGTAAAGTGCCGCCGGGATCAAGGACAAACGATCGTTTTAATCCCATATTTGCTAATACTTTAGCATCAATAAACGCATTCTCTTTGAACTTTCATAGGCTTATAAAACCTGCCCCGTCGCCCTGGCGACTGCCTCGCACCTCGCTTGACCTTTGTGTAACCCAAAGGTTTTACACTGAACTCGTTAACCGCTCGTCAGTGCCAGGAGAGGTACATGAAAGTCAGCGATCTGGCCAAGGCCGCCGGCGTGACCGCCGAAACGGTACGGCACTACACCCGTGAGGGCTTGCTGGCCCCGACCCGGGACCCTAACAACGGCTACCACTGCTTCGATGCACAGGATCTCGAGCGGCTGGCCTTCATTCAGCGTGCTCGCACCCTGGGATTCAGCATCAAGGAAGTCCGCGACATCCTGGCCCACGCCGACCACGGCGACTCGCCCTGCCCACTGGTGCGCGACCTGCTGGCCCAGCGCTTGCCGGAAATTCGTGAGCGCATTCGTGAACTCGAGGCCCTGGCCGCCCGCATGGAAGAAGCGCTGGATGCCTGGGCCGACATGCCCGATGGCACCCCGGACGGCCACAGCCTATGTCGGCTGATCGAAAGCCTGCCCGCCCCATCCACCGACAAGGCGGGACTCGCCACCGCCAAGGAGGAGGCATGACCCAGCGCAACCAGCCGACAACAACGGCACGCCAGATCCCCGGCATGAACTGCCAGGGCTGCGTCTCGACCATGCGCCAGGCCATCCAGGCCGAGGACCCGGACGCCGAGGTCAGCGGCGAACCCAGCGAAAAGCGCCTCGAGGTCACGACTCGCCTCGATGGCAATCGAGTGGATGCGCTGCTCGAGGAAGCCGGTTACCCCGCCGATGAATCTCCGGGCACGGCCCGTCAGTCGGATGACACCAAAACCGCAGCGCCGCCGGCAGATACCACGCCAGAGACACAGCAAGCGCCAGGGCCGGAGGCGTCCGCAGCAAGTGATCAGCCTGCATCCGGCAAATCCGGCAGCGTGCGCCTATCGCTATCCGGCATGACCTGCGCCAGCTGCGTGAAGAGCGTGCAGCAGGCGCTCGAGCGCACCCCGGGAGTCATTGGCGCCGAGGTCAACTTCGCCAGCCACACCGCCCAGGTGCGTGGCAGCGCCAGCGCCCAGTCCCTTGTCGAGGCCGTGGAGAGCGCGGGCTACGGCGCCTCACCCATCGAGGACCTGCGCCAGGCCGAGGCACGGCGCGTCGAAAACGATCAACAGGCGTACCGGCAGCGCCGGCGCGGCAGCCTGGTGGCGTTGGCCCTGGCGGCACCACTGATGGTCGCCATGTTCTTCCATCACCCGGTCCTTAGCGGCGCCGAGCGGGGTGTCTGGGCACTGATCGGGCTCGCGACGCTGGGTGTGCTGGCAGGGCCCGGGCGGCACTTCTTCGTCAGTGCCGCCAAGGCGCTGCGCCACCATGAAGCCAACATGGACACCCTGGTGGCCATGGGCACCGGCACCGCCTGGCTGTATTCGATGACGGTGGTTGCCTTCGCCCCCTGGCTGCCCGAGGCGGCCCACAACCTCTACTTCGAGGCCTCGATCATGATTGTCGGCCTGATCCTGGCCGGCAACGCCCTGGAACTCCGGGCCCGAGGCCGCACCAGCGAGGCCCTGGGCCGACTGCTCGACCTGCAGTCCAGCACGGCTCGGGTGATCCGCGATGGCGAGGAAGTCGACATCGACATCGATGCCGTGCGCGAAGGCGACCGCCTTCGCGTGCGCCCCGGCGAACGCCTGCCGGTGGACGGCGAGGTCGAGGACGGCGAGAGCCACGTCGATGAATCCATGCTCACCGGCGAGCCACAGGAAGTCGCCAAGTCGGTGGGTGATGAGGTCAGCGCCGGCACCGTCAACGGTCGCGGCAGCCTGATCTATCGCGCCACCCGGGTCGGCGCCGACACCCGCCTCGGCCGCATCACCGATCAGGTGGCCCGCGCTCAGGGCTCGCGCCCGCCGATCGGCGCCCTGGCCGACCGGGTCGCCGGCGTCTTCGTGCCCACGGTGATGATCATCGCCGTCGCCACGGCCCTGGCCTGGTTCAACCTGGGCCCCGAGCCCCGGGTGCTGCATATGCTGATCACCGCCACTGCCGTGCTGATCATCGCCTGCCCCTGCGCCCTGGGGCTCGCCACGCCGCTCTCGACCATGATCGGGGTCGGCAAGGCCGCCGAGCACGGCGTCCTGATCAGAAACGGCGAGGCGCTGCAGCTGGCCAGCCGTCTGACCACCCTGGTGGTCGACAAGACCGGCACCCTCACAGAGGGCAAGCCCCGCGTCACCGACGCCCACTTTTTTTCTGACACGGGCCTCGATGCCCGGGGCAATGAGTCCGAGAACGACGAGCTCCAGCGCAGTGAGTCTCAGGCGCTGAGTTTGGTCGCGGGCCTCGAGCAGGGATCCGAGCATCCGATGGCCGCCGCGTTACTGGCCCACGCTGACGAGGCCGGCGTGCGCCCACAGGCGGTCAAGGACTTCACCAGCGTCACCGGCGGCGGGCTCAAGGCCACCAGCGAGCAGGGCCAGGCCCTGCTGCTCGGCAATGCCCGGCTACTCGAGGATGAAGGCATCGACCTGGCACCTGGCCAGGCGAGGGTCGAGCAGCTCGAAGACCAGGCCCGCACCGTCGTGCAACTGGCTGTCGATGGTCGACTCATCGCGGTATTCGGTATCAGCGACCCGCTGCGCGAGGACAGCCGGGCGGCCGTTGCCCGCCTGCAGGCGGATGGGCTCAAGGTAGTGATGCTGACCGGTGATAATGCCCATACCGCCGAGGCCATCGGCCGCGAGGTGGGTATTGACGAGGTGCGCGCCGGACTCCTGCCCGAGGACAAGCATGCCGAGATAAAGCGCCGCCAGGACGCCGGCGAAGTAGTCGGGATGGTCGGCGATGGCATCAACGACGCCCCGGCACTGGCACAGGCCAGCGTCGGTTTCGCGATCGCTCAAGGCACCGACGTGGCCATCGAAAGCGCCGGTATCACCCTGATGCGAAGCTCGCTTGCCGGCGTGGCCGATGCCATCGAGATCAGCCGCGCGACCCTTGCCAACATCAAGCAGAACCTGTGGGGAGCCTTTGGCTACAACAGCCTGTGCATTCCGATCGCCGCGGGCGTGCTCTATCCCGCGACCGGCTGGCTGCTATCGCCGATGATTGCCGCGGCGGCGATGTCGCTGTCTTCGGTCACGGTGGTCGCCAACGCCAACCGCCTGCGCCGCTTCCGGCCGTCCGCAGAGGCAGCAGCGGCTTCGCAAGCAACCTCAGGCCCCGACACCCAATCCCAGGAGGTGCGCTCATGACGCTACTCGTGAATCTTGGTGGCATCGCCCTGATCGGCGCCATCGTCTGGTGGTTCTGGCTCGGTGCCTAATCAAGTACTTAGACCAAGTACTTAGGTCAAGCACTTAGGTCGAATGCTTAACCGATCCCAGGCGCCCGCTCAGCTCACTCCGATATAGCGCCCGGGCTTGTGGTTGAGGGCGATGATCAGGTTCATGATGACCGCCCCCAGCACCGACAGCGCGATGCCGTTGGGCTCGAGCACCAGGAAGGACAGGCCCAGGATCAGCATATCCACGCCGAGCTGCACAAGGCCCGCACGCCAGCCGAAGCGCTCCTGCAGATAGAGCGCGAGGATATTGATACCGCCGAGGCTGGTGCGGTGACGAATCAGCACCAGCAGACCGATCCCCAGCAGGCTGCCACCGATCACTGCCGCATAGACGGGGTTCAGCGACGCGATATCGACCCAGCCAGGCGTCAGAAAAGCAAAGAGCGACAGCAGCGCCGTGGCGATGAAGGTGCGCAGGGTGAAGGACCAGCCCATGCGCTTGATCGCCAGATAGTAGAAGGGAAGGTTGATCACAAAGAACATGCCGCCGAAGCCGAGCCCGGTGACGTACTGAGCGAGCAGCGCCAGGCCGGCGGTACTGCCGGCGAGCAGCATGGCCTGGGAGTAGAAGGTCACTCCGAGCGCCACCAGCAGGGTGCCAAGCAGCATAGCCAGGACGTCTTCGTGGGGCCGATGAGGGTCCTGGGGCAGGTCCTCAGCCTCGACGTCTTCCAGCTCGGGGCGCACATTCTCAGCGCTCTCCCCCGCATCGTGGCTTGCCTGCGCGGCGTCGTCTTGCGGCGCGGCCGCAATCTTTTCGTCGTCCTTCGGGCGTTGAGATTCGCTACGCTTATCGCTCATTGGCGGCCTCCTCGGCCAGGTCATCCAACTGGAACAGGGTCGAATCAGGCCTGGCTCAGCGGCTCGGCGTGCTCGACCATCAATTGCAGCGACTCGCGGCCCTTCCAGCGGTTGCGGTTGAGCTTGAAGGCGCAGCGCAGCCGGTCGCCGAGCCCGAAGGCCGGCACCTCGCCCGGCGTCAGGGCGCGGAACCAGATCGCCCGCACCGTGGTGCGGCCATGGCCGAGCTCCAGCATCAGGTGGCTACCGTCAGCGCCCACCGGGCGCAGCGCCTCGACGAGGAAGTCGCCCTCGAACAGCGGCGCCTCGAACTCGCGGCCGAAGGGCGCGAGGGCCGCCAGCTCATCAAGCGTCGCAAGCGACAGCTGTTCCGGGGACAAGGCACCGTCGGTGTAGACGCAGGGATAGAGTTCACGCTCGCCCAACTGCTCGCCCACCGCCTGCCAGATCGCCCGGCGGAAGTCGTCGAGTCGCTCCCTGGGCAGGCCGATACCGGCGGCTCCACGGTGGCCGCCGAAGCGCGGCAACGCTTCCGGGGCCAGGTCGTGGGCGCGCTGCAGGGCGTCACGCAGGTGCAGGCCCTCGATGGAGCGCCCGGAACCGGTCAGCATGCCGGCGGTCGCCGCCGGGGTCAGCACCAGCGCCGGGCGGCCGAAGGCCTGAACCAGCCGTGACGCGACGATGCCCTGCACCCCGGCGTGGCCGGTCTCCAGGAACACCACCAGCGCCGGCACACCATCGGCAAGCTGAGCGCTAGCCAACACCTTGGCCTCCTCGGCCATCTCGGCCTCGATGGCCTTGCGGGACTGATTGTCCTGATCCAGCACCTCGAGGTGACGCGCCGCCGTGCCATCGTCGGCGGCCAGCATGAAGTGCAACGCCGCATAGGGGTCATCGAGGCGCGAACGGGCATTGATGCGCGGCCCCATCTGAAAGGCCAGGGTCTCGGCGTCGAAGGGCACGCTATCCGGGCCCAGCCGAGCGGCCATGGTCCGCCAGCAGGCGGCCTCCATGCGGTTGATCAGCGTCAGGCCATGATTGACCACGGCGCGGTTGGCGACGCTGCCGCCCAGCGACACACAGTCGGCGACGGTGCCCAGCGCCACGTAGGAGAGCCAGGGCGAGAGCTTGGGGGTCGAGGACGACAGTGCGCCCCAGTCGATCAGCACCTGCCGGGCCAGTGACATGGTCAGCCAGGCCACCATGCAGCCGGCAATGGTCGGGTCCGGGTAATCGCAGTCGTCCCGGGTCGGGTTTACGGTGGCATAGGCCGAGGCCGGCGGCCCCTCCTCGGGCAGCGCATGGTGGTCGGTCACCACCACCTCGAGCCCCGCCTCCTTGAGCCTGGCGATGCGCGGCTCGTCGGAGCTGCCGCAGTCGGCGGTGATCACAAGCCTCGGGCCCGGCGACAGGCGCAGGGTGCGCTCGACCAGCGGCAGGCTGATGCCGTAGCCATCGTTGATGCGGTGGCCGATCAGGCTGTGCAGGCGCGACTCCGGCACCCCGAACAGCTCGTTGAGCGTGCGCCGGATCACCACATGTGAGGTGATACCGTCGACGTCATAGTCGGTAAGAATGCCGATATGCTCGCCCTCGACCACCGCCTGGGCGATGCGCTCGGCAGCGCGGCGGGCATCCTTGAGCCGCTCGGGATGGGTCAGATGGCGAAGGCTGGGCGTCACCAGGGGGGCAATGTCGCCCCGGTAGCCAGGGAGCCGCCCAGCCAGCACCCGCGCCTGCAGCTCGGTTAGGCCCTCGGCCTGGGCGCGGGCATAGAGCGCCTCGTCACGCTGGCGCGGCTCGATGCGCGGGGTGAGCGAAGCGGCAAGGACGGTTGAAAGCGAGGCGGGTTCCACGGCGGCTCCTCAAGAAAGGCAGGATGTAGGGACGAAAAACGCCCGGCGAACCGGGCGTCATGACGGCTTGGCAGCGCTGGGCTAAACCAGGTATGGCTCAGCGACGCTGGTCGGCGACGAAGCGCTGCACCGCTTCGAGCTCGGCGGGCAGCACCGCATAGCGTTCCTCGCGCTCGAGCAGATCGTCCATGTGCGGCGGCAGCGGCACACCCGGGAAGCCGGCCTTGACCACCGCATCGGCGAACTTCGCCGGGTGGGCGGTCGCGAGCGTGACCATCGGTGTCGCGGCATCGGCCCGCGCCCGCTCGGCCGCCCGATAGCCGGTGGCGGTATGCGGATCGAGAATCTCGTGAGTGCGATGGTGCGCCTCGCGGATCACCTCGAGGATGGTCGCATCATCGACGCTGTAGCTCGCAAACTTCTCGCGCAGCTTCTCAAGCGGCGCTTCGGCAAGCGCCGTTGGCTCCTGCTGGAAGCGCTCGAGAAGCTCGGCCACGGCATTGCCGTCACGCTCGTAAGCATCGAACAGCAGGCGCTCGAAGTTCGACGACACCACGATATCCATCGACGGCGCCAGGGTCGCTTCGAGATCGCGCTTGGAGAAGTCGTTGTCGGCGAGCGTGCGGTGCAGGATGTCGTTGGCGTTGGTAGCGATGATGAACTGCTTGACCGGCAGGCCCATCTGACTCGCCATGTAGCCAGCGAAGAGGTTGCCGAAGTTCGCCGAGGGTACGCAGAAGCTGACCTCCCGCTGCGGGGCGCCGAGGGCCACGGCCGAGGCCACGTAGTAGACGATCTGGGCCATGATGCGCGCCCAATTGATCGAATTCACCGCCACCAGGCGGGTGCCGTTCAGGAAATCCTGATTGGCGAAGCTCGCCTTGACCATCGCCTGGGCATCGTCGAAGTTGCCTTCGATGGCGATGTTGAAGACGTTGTCGGCGAGCACCGTGGTCATCTGGCGACGCTGCACCTCGGAGACCCGATTGTGCGGGTGAAGGATGAAGATATCCAGGTTATCGCAGTGACGACAGCCTTCGATGGCCGCCGAGCCGGTGTCGCCGGAGGTGGCGCCCATGATCACCGCGCGCTCGCCGCGCTTCTTCAGGAAGTGATCGAGCAGCCGGCCCAGCAGCTGCAAGGCGACGTCCTTGAAGGCGAGCGTCGGGCCATGGAACAGCTCGAGCAGAAAGTGATTGGCGTCGAGCTGATTCAGCGGCACCACGGCGTCGTGGCTGAAGGTCGCGTAGGCGTCCTTGACCAGACCGCGGAAGGTATCGTCGTCGATCTCGCCGTTGACGAACGGCTTCATTACCCGAAAGGCAATCTCGGCATAGGAGCAGCCGGCCATGTCGGCGAGCTCTTCCTTGGACAGCTGAGGGACGGTCTCCGGCACGTAGAGGCCACCGTCGCTTGCCATGCCGGTCAGCACGACCTCTTCGAAGGACAGCGCGGGCGCCTGCCCGCGGGTACTGATATAGCGCATGCTTCACTCCGTGAGTGGCAAGCTTCGAGCCGCGGGCTCGGAGCTGTCGTTGCTCGAAGCTCGCGGCTCGTCACTCGAAGCCGAAATTATTCCTGCTCGTCGAGGGTCTCGACGCGGATACGGGTCACCGAACCGGCGATATCGGCCAGCGACTCGAGCTGACGGATCACCTCGTTCATGTGCTTCTCGCGAGTGCGATGCGTCAGCAGGATGATCGGCACCAGCTCGCCTTCAATGGCTTCCTTCTGGATGATTGCCTCGATGGAGATGCCCTGCTCGGAAAGAATCGTCGCCACCCGTGCCAGCACGCCGGGACGATCGACCGCCAGCAGGCGCAGATAGTAGGCGGTGGTGATCTCTTCCATGGGCAGGATCGGCAGGTCGTTGTCGCTCTCGCCGATGCCGCTGAAGGCCAGATAGGGCACACGGTAGCGGTGCTCGGTGCTGATGTCGCGTGCCACATCGAGCAGGTCAGCGACCACCGCCGAAGCGGTCGGTTCAGCACCGGCGCCCGCACCGTAGTAGATGGTAGGCCCAACGGCATCGCCCATCACCTCGATGGCGTTCTTGACCCCGTTCACATTGGCCAGCAAACACTCCTTGGGCACCAGCGCCGGATGCACGCGCAGCTCGAAGCCGGCTTCGGTGCGCTTGGAAATGCCCAGGTGCTTGATCACGTAGCCGAGGTTGTCGGCCTGCTCGACGTCGTCGAAGGTGATCCGCGAGATGCCTTCGGTGTAGGCCTTGTCGAACTGCAGTGGCACGCCGTAGGCAATGGAGGCCAGGATGGTCAGCTTGTGTGCGGCGTCGATGCCCTCGACATCGAAGGTCGGGTCGGCTTCGGCATACCCCAGCGCCTGAGCCTCGGCCAGCACGTCTTCGAAGGCGCGGCCCTCGTCACGCATGTGGGTGAGAATGTAGTTGCCGGTGCCGTTGATGATGCCGGCCAACCATTCGATGCGATTGGCACCAAGCCCCTCACGCAGCGACTTGATCACCGGAATGCCGCCGGCCACCGCCGCCTCGAAGGCCACGATGACGCCCTTCTCATGGGCGGCCTGGAAGATCTCGTTGCCGTGCACCGCGATCAGCGCCTTGTTGGCGGTGACCACGTGCTTGCCGTTGTCGATGGCGGTCAGCACCAGCTCACGGGCCACTTCGTAACCGCCGATCAGCTCGACCAGTACGTCGACATCGGGATTACGGGCCACCTCGAATACATCGCTGGTGGTCTTGACGCCGGTGGTATCGCAGTCAGGATTTTCGCGACGCATCGCCACCTGCTCAATCACGATCGGGCGACCGGCCCGACGCGCGATCTCATCGGCGTTGCGCATCAGCACATTGAACGTACCGCCACCCACGGTGCCCAGACCACAGATTCCCACTCTGACCGATTTCAACGTTTTGCTCCCTTTGCAGATACTCGATTGTTCGCATTGTCGACGTCGCGGCGTCACAACGACCGCGAATGCGGCTGCCAGACCGCTCAGAAATTCAGTTTTCAGCCATTCAGGTCCAGCATTTCCGCCAGCCGCTCGGCCGGCACGTAACCCGGCACCAGGCGCCCGTCAGGCATCACGATGGCCGGTGTGCCCTGCACGCCGAGCTCCATCCCCAGATGATACTGTGACTCGACCAGATTGTCGCAGTCCGGGGCGATATCCAAGGCTTCGCCACGTTTGGCTGCACTCATGGCTTCGGCCGGGTTCGATGCGCACCACACCTGGCTCAGCAAGCGGGCGCCCTCTGAACCGGCGCCGGCGCGGGGGAAGGCCAGATAATGCACGGCGATGCCCATCTCGTTGAGGGCCGGCACTTCCTCGTGCAGGCGCTGGCAGTAGGGGCAGGTGGTATCGGTAAAGACGTAGATCGTCGCCTGCGGCGCTTCGTCACTGCGGAAGATCACCTGTTCACTGTCGGGCACCTCGGCGATACGCGCGGCACGCTGGGTGTTGCGGGATTGCTCGCTCAGGTTCACCAGGCCATCGGCGCCATTCTGGTAGATATCACCGACGATGAAGTGCTCGCCGGTGGCATCGCTATAGAAAGTCTCACCGTTGGCCAGATGCACCTCCCAAAGGCCCTCGACGGGCGTGTCCAGCACCTGCTCGACAGGCATCGACTCACCATTGACGGTGAGGCTGTCGGTCAAAGCCTGGGGGGGCGCCGCCATGGCCTGGGCGGTGAAAAGGCCGGCCAGCAGGCCGGTGGCGGTAAGCAGCAGTCGATTCATGGTCAACCTCGAGGATGATGGTCAGCATGCAGCGTTTCCAGGCGAGCCTGGGCCACATGGGTATAGATCTGGGTCGTCGACAGGTCGCTATGACCCAGCAACAGCTGTACGACACGCAAGTTGGCCCCATGATTCAATAAATGCGTGGCGAAAGCATGCCGCAGGGTATGTGGCGACAGCGGCTTGCCGATACTGGCGGTGCGCGCATGCACCCTGACGCGATGCCAGAAGGTCTGGCGAGTCATGAAGCCATCGCTGCGACCGGGGAACAAGGGGGGCCTGGTGATATCGCGCATCAGCGCACCCCGTCCGGCGCGCAGGTAGCGCTCGAGCCAGGCGATGGCCTCTTCGCCGAGCGGCACCAGCCGCTCCTTGTCGCCCTTCCCCAGCACCCGCACCACGCCCTGGCGCAGGTTGACCGCGTCGGTGGTCAGGCCCACCAGCTCCGACACCCTCAGGCCACCGGCATAAAGCACTTCGAGCATGGCGCGATCGCGCAGGCCGAGGGCGGTGTCGGTATCCGGCGCCTCGAGCAGCCGTTCGACCTCGTCCTCGTCGAGGGTACGAGGCAGACTTGGCCGGACCGGCGGCAGGCGCACCTCGGTCAGCGGGTCGGTATCGATCAGGCCCTCGACCAGCGCCCAGCGGTAAAAACGGCGCAGGCTCGACAGCAATCGAGCGTTGGAGCGCAGCTGATAGCCGCCGTCACGGCGCGCATCGAACCAGTCGGGCAAAGCCTGGGGATCGGGCTCAAGCAGCGATTCACTGCGCTCGGTCAGTCGCTCGGCCCAGGCGGCCAGATCATGGCGATAGGCGGCCAGGGTATTGTCGCTGGCACCCTGCTCCAGCCACAGAGCATCGAGGAAGCGCTCCTGCAAGGTCCCGGTGTGATCGCTCATTCAGCGCCCCATGCTATTGCCCCGCCCAGACACGACGAAACCCCGCCCCGCGCAAGCGGTGACGGGGTTTCGACAGGAAGCATCTCCCGACTTAGGAGAGCTTTTCCTTGATGCGTGCGGACTTGCCGCTGCGCTCGCGGAGGTAGTACAGCTTGGCCTGGCGCACGTCACCACGACGCTTGACTTCGATGGAGTCGACCAGCGGGCTATAGGTCTGGAAGGTACGCTCGACGCCAACGCCGTGGGACACTTTGCGCACGGTGAAGGCGGAGTTCAGGCCGCGGTTGCGCTTGCCGATGACGACGCCTTCGAAGGCCTGCAGACGCTCGCGGGTGCCTTCCTTGACCTTGACCTGGACGATAACGGTGTCGCCCGGGGCGAAGGCCGGAATTTCCTTGGCCATTTGCTCGGATTCGATCGCCTGGATCACGGAATTCTTGCTGCTCATTGCTAGCTCCTCGATAACTTGTATCGCCTTCGGCTCGAGCCGTCGGCGGTGATCCCGACGCGAATCCTTGAGGATGGCGCGGGAATCGCTCTGTGTATGACGCAGGGGCACGGCATGCATGCCTCAAGCCTTTTTCAGGAAGGCTCCTGCACCTCCGCCTTGCTGGCGTATTCCTCGATGAATTCATCGAGCAGTGCCTGCTGGTCAGTCGCCAGGGTCCTGCCTTCGAGCAGGTCAGGGCGTCTGAGCCAGGTGCGGCCCAATGACTGCTTCAGCCGCCAGCGGCGAATCGCCGCGTGGTTGCCGCTGAGCAGTACGTCCGGCACCCGTCGCCCGTCGATCTCGTCGGGGCGCGTATAGTGCGGGCAGTCCAGCAGGCCATCGTTGAAGGAATCTTCCTCCGCCGAGGCCTGATGACCCAGCACACCGGGCACCAGTCGGGCCAAGGCATCGACCATCACCATGGCGGGCAGTTCGCCGCCACTCAGTACGTAGTCGCCGATCGAGACTTCCTCGTCGATATCGGCTTCCACCACGCGCTCATCGATGCCTTCGTAGCGTCCAGCCACCACCACCAGGGGGCCGCTGTCGGCCAGCGCCTGCACGCCCGCCTGATCCAGAGGTCGCCCCTGTGGCGACAGGTAGATCACTCGGGCCGGCCGGCCGGCACTGCTCTCGGCCGTTGCCCGCGCCTCATGGATGGCTTGGCGCAGGGTATCGACCTTCATCAACATGCCTGGTCCGCCCCCGTAGGGACGATCATCCACCGTGCGGTGGTTATCGGTTGCATAGTCCCGGGGATTCCAGAACTCGAGCTCCAGCAACCCCTGTCTGACCGCCCGTCCCGTCACCCCATACTGGGTGATGGCATCAAACATCTCCGGGAACAGCGATACGACCCCAATCCACACGGCGTTTCTTCCAGGCCTAGCTCCTCTAGACTGCCCGCGGGCAGCGATCAAGGAGGGCGTCACCAGGACGTCTTAAAATTCGGGATCCCAGTCCACCGTCATGCGACCGGCGGCAAGGTCCACCTCGAGCACCACTTCGTCGGGCAAAAAGGGCAGCAACCGCTCCTTGCCGTCGGCGTCCTTGACGACCATCACGTCGTTGGCGCCGGTCTCGAACAGGTAGGCCACACGTCCCAGGCTCTCGCCGTCCTGTGTGGTGACCTGGAGACCCTCCAGTTGGTGCCAGTAATACTCGCCCTCATCGAGCGGCGGCAGCGACTGCTTGGGCAGCAGGATCTCTGCGCCGGCCAGTTGCTCGGCCTGCTCGCGCGACGTCACCCCGTCCAGCTGGGCCACTAGGCCCTTGCCGTGCTGACGCCCCTGCGCCAGTTTCCGGTCGACCAGCTTGCCGTCGAGCCGCAACTGCCACTCGGGGTAGTCGAGGATGCCGTCCATCGGGCTGGTGTATGAATACACCTTCAGCCAGCCCTTCACACCGTAGGTACTGGTCAGCTTGCCCAGCACCACGTGCTGGTCACTGCCGGCGCCTGTCGTTGCGTCTTGGGTCATGGCCATTACCACCTAGTGCCGTACTCGCGTCCGCAGATCAGGCTCAGGCCTGCTTGCGGGCTTCCTTGACCAGCTCGGCGACGCGCGCAGAGACCTGGGCACCCTGTTCCTGCCACTGGGCGATACGGTCCAGATCGATGCGCAGACGCTCTTCCTGGCCGCGAGCGACCGGGTTGAAGAAGCCGACGCGCTCGATGAAACGGCCGTCACGAGACTTGCGAGAATCGCTTACGGTCAGGTGGTAGAAGGGACGCTTCTTGGCGCCACCACGTGCCAGACGAATGGTAACCATTGCGTTATCTGTCCTTCGGTTGGAGTTGCTGAAAATTGGTCTTCGGCCGCGCGCTGTCGCGCGGTCCTGCCACGAAGACGCGACATTCTACGGAAATCGATGCCTCTTGGGAACCTTTTGTGTACCAAGCGGCGATCATCGCCGCGGCAGGCCACCCGGACCGCCCATACCGCCGGGGCCACCCATGCCGCCGGGACCGCCGGGGCCACCGCCGCCCATCATGCCCGACATGCCGCGCATCATCTTCTGCATGCCGCCTTTCTTGCCGACCTTCTTCATCATTTTCTGCATCTGCTTGTGCTGCTTCAGCAGGCGGTTGAGGTCGGGCACTTGCAGGCCGGCGCCCGCGGCGATGCGGCGCTTGCGCGACCCGTTGATGATCTCTGGACGACGGCGCTCCTTGGGTGTCATCGAGTTGATCAGCGACTCGAGCTTGCCGAACTCCTTCTCGGGCCCGGGGCCCTTGGCCATATCGGCCATCTGTCCCATGCCCGGCAGCTTGCCCATCAGGCCGCCCATGCCGCCCATCTTCTTGAGCTGCTGGAGCTGGTCGCGGAAGTCCTCGAGGTCGAAGCCGTCGCCCTTCTTGACCTTCTTGGCGAGCTTTTCGGCCTTGCCCTTGTCGACGGTGCGTTCAGCTTCCTCGATCAGCGACAGGACGTCGCCCATACCGAGAATGCGCGAGGCCACGCGATCCGGGTGGAAAGGCTCCAGGGCATCGACCTTCTCGCCCATGCCCATGAACTTGATCGGCTTGCCGGTGATATGACGCACCGACAGGGCGGCACCGCCGCGGGCGTCGCCATCTGCCTTGGTCAGGATCACGCCGGTCAGCGGCAGGGCCTCGTGGAAGGCCTTGGCGGTATTGGCGGCGTCCTGACCGGTCATGGCATCGACGACGAACAGGGTTTCCTGCGGTGCACAGGCACGGTGCAGGGCCTGGATTTCGTCCATCATGTCGGTGTCGACATGCAGGCGGCCGGCGGTGTCGACGATCACCACATCGTGAAACTGGATCTTGGCGTGCTTGAGGGCCGCCTCGGCGATCGCGACCGGCTGCTGGGAGGAGTCGGAGGGAAAGAAGTCGACGTCGACCTCACCGGCCAGCGTCTCGAGCTGGTCGATGGCCGCTGGGCGATAGACGTCGGCAGAGACCACCAACACTTTTTTCTTTTCCCGCTCGCGCAGGTACTTGGCCAGCTTGGCCACCGAGGTGGTCTTGCCCGCGCCCTGCAGGCCGGCCATCAGAATCACCGAAGGCGAGCCCTTGAGCGAGAGTCCCTCGACGCCATCGCCCATGATCGCCTCGAGCTCCTGCTGGACGATCTTGACGAACTGTTGGCCAGGCGAGAGGCTCTTCGAGACCTCCTGGCCAACGGCGCGCTCGCGCACCCGGTCGATGAACGCCTTGACCACCGGCAGCGCAACATCGGCCTCCAGCAGTGCACGGCGCACCTCGCGCAGGGTGTCCTTGATATTGTCTTCGGTCAGCTTGGCCTGACCGCTGATGGACTTCAGCGTCTTCGATAAACGCTCTGTCAAACTATCGAACATGGGGCCCTCCGGCAGGGATGCCTGGCTTTGGGCGGCGATTATACGCCTTCCCGCCGCCAGTCTCCATGCGCCAGCCTCTCGAACCAGGCATCGCAGAGAACAGTACTCCGGCGCCCGGCTGGGCGCGACCGGGGGGATTCGGTATAGTGACCCCTCCTTGAATTTCCACTCGCGAGACGCCGCTGTCGACGGCGATGGACAGCAACCGATGCAGGCGCTTCCTTTTGCTCTTCTGGCCATAGCCTTCTACCTGGGCGCTGCCTCCTGGCAGGCACTGACCCTCTTGCGTCGCGCCCCTCAGCGTCCGAAGCTGGTGCGCAGCCTCGGCACCCTGGCGCTGGCCTTCCACGGGCTGGTGATTGCCGTGGTGATCCGCGAGACCGGCGGCCTCTGGCTTGGCCTGTCACCGAGCCTGGTGATGGTCAGCGCGCTGGTCACGGCGCTCTTGATGCTGGTCAGCCTGGCCAAGCCGGTGCTCAATGCCGCCGTCGGCGTCTTCCCTGTCGCGGCGCTGACCCTGGTGACGGCCGTGGCCTGGCCGGGCGGCGAGCATCAGGGACATATCACGCCAGGCATTGCCCTGCACGCCATCAGCTCAGCCCTGGCCTTTGCGCTGCTGGCGATCGCGGCCGTGCAGTCCATGCTGCTGGCCTGGCAGAATCAGGCCCTGCGCCACCACCACATCAGCGGCATCGTTCAGACCCTGCCGCCACTCACCACCATGGAGCGGGTGCTGTTCGAGCTGATCTGGGCCGGCATGATCCTGCTGACCCTGGCTATCGCCAGCGGCTTCCTGTTCGTCGACAACCTGTTTGCTCAGCACCTGGTTCACAAGACCGTACTCTCGCTGGCCGCCTGGGTGATCTTTGCCGCTCTTCTCATCGGCCATCACTGGCTGGGCTGGCGCGGACTAAAGGCGGTACGCTGGACCCTGGGCGGCGGCGCCTTGCTGCTGCTGGCCTACTTCGGCACCAAGTTCGCCGTCGAGGTGATCTTCTCTTGAAGCCGACCGCCCGGGATGCCTGCCGCGCCTTGACAGCCTCTGGGGGAATCCCTACAAACATGCCTGACCTGTCTTCGAGGACCTTCTCATCTTGAGTGACGATTTCCCGCTAGGACTACTGTTCGGCCTGCTATTCTTGCTCGTCTGCCTGTCGGCGTTCTTCTCGAGCTCCGAGACCGGCATGATGTCGATCAACCGTTACCGTGTTAGCCACCAGGCCAATAGCGGCGATCGTCCTGCCAAGCGCGTGCTTCGCCTGCTGGCCAGGCCCGACCGGCTGATCGGCGTCATCCTGATTGGCAACAACCTGGTCAACAACCTGGCGGCGGCCCTGGCCACGGTGCTGGCCATTCACTACTTCGGCGAAGTCACCGGTCCGGCCATTGCCCCGCTGATCCTGACCATCGTGATCCTGATCTTCGCCGAGGTCGGCCCCAAGACCTACGCGGCCATCAAGCCCGAGCGTATCGCCTACCCGGCATCCGTGGCGCTCGAGCCGCTACTCAAGGTGCTCTACCCGCTGGTATGGCTAGTCAATACCATCTCCAACGGCCTGCTGCGCCTGATCGGCGTCAAGAGCCTGACCGGCAACGGCGACCATCTGACCCGAGATGAGCTGCGCACCGTGGTCCACGAAGCCGGCACCATGATTCCCCGCCGCCACCAGGCGATGCTGCTGTCGATCCTCGACCTTGAAAACGTCACCGTGAACGACATCATGGTGCCCCGCCACGAGGTGGTCGGTATCGACCTCGAAGATGAACTCGAGAGTATCCTGGCGCAGATCCGCACCAGCCAGCATACCCGGGTACCGGTGTTCAAAGGCGACATCAACAACATCATCGGCATGTTGCACCTGCGCAACGCGGCGCGCTTCCTGTCCAAGGACGAGGTCACCAAGGCCGCCATCGTTCAGGAAGCACGGGAGCCCTACTTCATCCCCGAGTCGACGCCGCTGCACACGCAATTGCTCAACTTTCAGCAGCAGAAACGGCGCACCGGCATCGTGGTCGATGAGTACGGCGACGTGGAAGGCCTGGTCACGCTGGAGGATATCCTCGAGGAGATCGTCGGCGAGTTCACCACCGACATGGCAGGCATGCATCAGGAAATGCACCTCCAGGATGATGGCAGCTACGTGATCGAGGGTACCGCCAATATCCGCGAACTCAACAAGTCACTGGGCTGGCAGCTGCCCACCGACGGTCCTAAAACCCTCAACGGCCTAATCCTCGAGCACCTCGAGTCTTTCCCCGAAGGCCCCACCTGCCTGCAGGTCGGCAACGTGCGCATGGAAATCATCGAGGTCAAGGACAAGGTCATCACCTCGGCGCGCTGCTGGCAGCACGTGCGCCGGGCCGCCCGCCAGGAGTGACGACAGGCCATGGGGGCTAGCGCTCAAGGTCCCGGCCTGCCCCTTCCCGGTACCGCGCATCAATGATGCCTTCGGCCCCCTACCGGTTCGATGAGTCAACTACGCAAGCAGTGATCTCATCAAGTCGCCCCCAGGCAAGCCGTACCCAAGCAAAGCGCCGCGCTGACTGACAGCGCGGCGCTTTGCTTGGTGTCTAGGAAGGGTCTAGGAGGGGCAAGGCGTCGTACGAAGGACAACGGAGGGCCCCATGATGGGAGGCATCATTCGCCCGCGCCGTCGCGAGCGGGCGCCTTCCCGCCGGGCGTGATCCAGGCGTCGGCCTCTTGCTTCAGCGCCTTCACGCGGGCCGCGAGCTCCCCACGACGAGCCTGAGCGGGCGGCACCGGCTCACCGAACACCAGTGCCACCCGCGCCTGAAAGCGGCGTGGCAACCGGGTCAGCGCCGGGCCATCGCGGTTAGAGGTCCAGGATCCCCATAGCCCGGCCAGCCCCGCCGGCACCACCGGCACCGGATTGCGAGCGAGAATCAGGTCGAGGCCTCGGCGAAAAGACTGCATCTCGCCATCCCGGGTCAGCCGGCCCTCGGGAAAGACCATCACCACCTCGCCGTGGCGCAGCGCCTGGCTGACTTGATCGAGGGTCCGCCGCAGGCCGCCCGGGTCACTGCGCTCAGAGTCCACTGGAATCGCCCCCACCAGCCGGAAAAGCCAGTTCAGCCAGGGCGATTCGTAGATCGGCCGGTCCATCAGGAAGCGCAGCGGCCGTGGACAGGCACCACCAATCACCAGCGCGTCCATGAAGCTGACGTGATTGCAGACCACCAGGGCTGCACCGCTCGCCGGCACATGGTGACGACCGCGCAGGCGCAGCCGGTAGATCAACGCGACCAGCACGAACACCAGCAGGCGCAGCACCGGCCGCGGACGACGCACGATCATCGCCACCCCAACCGCCAGCGCGACGCCCCCGAGGCTTGCCACGAAGCTTTGCAGATCGAGCCCCAGCACTGACAGCATCAGCCAGCCGTAGCCCGCGGCCGCCACCATCAGCAGCGCATTGCAGATGTTATTGGCGGCAATAATCCGCCCGCGCTGTGCTTCGTGGCTGCCCAATTGCAGGAGCGTATAGAGAGGCACGATGTAGATACCGCCGCCCAGGCCGACCAGCATCAATCCCCCCAGCATGCGCCAGACCCTGGGGTCATCGAACAGCACCGTCAGCGGCTGGCCCATGGTCGAGGCACTATCCACACCGGCCAGCAGTAGACTGGCTGCACCGATCACAAGCGCCCCCAGCGGCACCAGGCCGAGTTCCAAACGCCCGCCCGACAGCTTGGCACAGGCCAGGGCCCCGGCACCAAAGCCGCAGGCGAAGGCCACTAGCAGCACGCTCAGCATCACCTCGCCGCCGCCCGCCACCGCTCGCGCCCAGGCAGGCAGCTGAGTCAGAAAGCTCGCGCCCAGGAACCAGAAAACGCTGATCGCCAGAATCGCCGACCACAGCACTGGCGAATGTACACCGCCGCGCAGCACCTCGAGCAGGCTGGCCAGGGGGCGAAAACGCAGCCGACCTCGCTTGGCCGAGCGCGTGGCGGCGCCTGTAGCGGAGCCACCGGTTGAAGGCTGCGCACTGGCAACCGGCGGCACTGCCAGGCTAGCGCCCCACCCCAATAGAGCGACGCCGATCAGGGTTCCCATGATCGCCGGGCGCGACAGCGTATCGGGAAGCGCCGCCAGCACCCCGGCCAGCAACGCACCGGCAAGAATCGCCGCGAAGGTACCGATATGAACCCAGGCATTGCCGCGCCCCAGCTCGTAGGACGGCAAATACTGAGGCAGGATGGCGAACTTGACGGCCCCGAACAGCGCCGACTGCAGGCCCATCAGCCCCAGGAGGACGAAAAGCGCCACTAGGTTCTGGTACCAGACGGCCATCGCCGCCAGCGACATCAGCACGCATTCGACAAACTTCAGCAGTCGCACCAGCCGGCGTTTGTCGACGCGGTCGGCCAGCTCCCCACCCCAGGCGGAAAACAGCAGAAACGGCAGGATGAACAGCCCCGCTGCCAGATTGATGGCTAACCCCAGGTCCCAGCCAAGACGCGGCACGGCGACAAAGGTCAGCATCAACAGCAGGATGTTGCGGAAAAGATTATCGTTGAAGGCACCCAGCGCCTGCACCCAGAAAAGGGGTGCGAAGCGACGCTGGGTCAGCAGGCCAGGGCTCACACGCTGCCCGGAAGGTGTCGTAGCCCGTTAAGCAAGGTCGTGAGCAGCTGGTCGATCAACTCCCCGACCTCCAGCGGCTGACCCTGCCAGTAGCCCAGACGCTCGTTGAGGCCAAGCTGCACCAGCCCATGGACGCTGCCCCACAAAGTGCGCGCCAGGCGACGGGCTTCTGGATCATCGATCGCCGGCTGGAACTCCTTTAGGGTGGCCTCGACTCGCACGAAAAGCGCCTCGATCATGTCGTTCTGACGCTGATCGAGCTCACCTTCCTGGGCCAGCGGGTAATCGAACAGCAGTTGCCAGCGAAAAGGCGCCGCCTTGGCGAAATGCCAGTAGGCCGTGGCCAGGCCCGTCAGCCGTGCCTGGGGACCGCCGTCATCAAGCCCCTCGATGGCACCGCGCAGATGGGCCAGGGTTTCGATATTGACGTGCTGAAGGAGGTTGTTGAAGCTGCCGTAGAGCTTCAGCAGGGTGCTGGGAGCGCAGCCGACCTCGCGGGCCAGCGCTCGCAGCGACAGCGTATGTACGGGGTGCTCTTTGAGCCAGGCATCGCAAGCTGCCATGACCTGAGCATGCAACGCCTCGGGCGCGTGCTGTCTGGGACGTGCCATTGCATCCTCGCAGGTACGCTGAACGGCTAAGGGACTAAAGCGACGATGTCGCATATCTCGAACAGCGTTTTATATCAGCATACCGCCCCATCACACAAACATAAACACAACCACAATCTCGCCAGCGTGACGACCTGCACGCTTTGCAGCGCCCGGGCTCTTGGTTACCCTGAGCCACCGCGCGGCGCGCCTTGACGCGCCCGATAAGCGCCAAAAAGACACTGGAGAGCCCATGGCCGGTCGCCTGCATATTGCGCCGCTTGATCTGCCCCGGCTAATGCCCGAGCTCATAGCCGACGAGCCGCTGCTGACCGGTGCCAACCTGGCGCCCCGCCAGGGACTATCGATGATTCGCCTCGATGCCGGCCGACCGCATCTGCGCCGAGCCTTCTGGGGACTGACCCCGCCCTGGCTCAAGGTGCTCGATCACGCCCCCCACTGTGCCCGGGCGGAGAGCCTCGATGATCGCAAGATGTTTGCTGAGGCCTTCGCCGCCCGTCGCTGCCTGATCCCGGTCACCGGCGTCTATGTGTGGCGCACCATGCCACGTGGCAAGCAGCCCTATCTGGTGACCCGCGTCGACCGCGGCCCCCTGCTGCTGGCCGGCCTGTGGGCCCGCTACCACACCACACTGAGCGCCTTTCACGACTCCATGGCCCTGATCACCGTGGCGGCGCCGCCACTATTAGCCCCGCTCAGCGACCGCCTGCCGGCGGTGATAGAAGCCGACCGAGCAACCGCCTGGCTCGACCCGTCCACCCCGCTCGACGAAGCTCGCGCCATGCTGAATCCCGCCTCCAGGGAACTGTTGGGCGCTTTTCCGGTATCAAGACGAGTGAATCACCCGCTGAATCAGGAATGGGCCTGTGGCCACCCCACCGGCCCCATGCTGCGCTGGCAGCCCGCACAGGAGTCATGATGATCGCCACGACCCGCCTTGCCCCAACCCGCCGCTACCGCGACAGGCTGGCACACCTGGTCCTTGGCAGCGCCTTGCTGATGACCCTCATCGCGCCCGCGCTTGCCAGTGCTTCGGCAACTTCCGACACATCGCCCCAAGCCTCATCAGAAGCGTCCGCCAAGACAGACGACGCCACGCTGAAAACCAGTCCCAACGACAGCCGCGACTACCGCCTGCTGACCCTCGATAACGGCCTGACCGTTCTTTTGGTCAGCGATAGCGAGGCGGACAAAGCCGCCGCCTCGATGAACGTCGACGTCGGCAGCGCAAGCGACCCCGAGGACCTGGCAGGTCTTGCCCACTTCCTCGAACACATGCTGTTCCTGGGCACCGACGCCTACCCGGCCCCAGATGCCTACCAGTCGTTCATCAACCAGCATGGCGGCAAACACAACGCCTTCACCGCAAGCCAGGACACCAACTACTTCTTCGACATCGAACCCGACTCGCTGCCCGGCGCCCTGGATCGCTTCAGTCAGTTCTTCATCACGCCGCGCTTCAACGCCGACAAACTGGAGAGCGAGCGCAACGTGGTGCATTCTGAATATCAGGCGCGGCTGCGTGATGACGGACGCCGCGAGAATGATGCACTCGACCAGGTGCTCAACCCCGACAACCCGACCACCGGTTTCTCGGTGGGCAGCCGCGCCACCCTGACGTTGCCCGAAGATGCCGAGACACCGCTTAGGCAGCGAGTCATCGATTTCTTCAAGGCCCACTACGGCGCTGGCGTGATGCATCTAGCGCTGGTGGCACCCCAGCCACTGGATGACCTGGAGGCCTTGGTCCGCGAGCGCTTCGCGGCGATTCCCAACCGCGGCCTTAGCCGCGCGAAGGTCGAGGAACCTCTGGTTCGTCCTGACAGCCTGCCACTGTCCCTGGATGTCGCGTCGTTACGGGACGAGCGCCAGTTGCGCTTCTACTTCCCGGTGCCCGACCCCGAGCCCTTCTACGCCACCAAGCCTGCCTCTTACATCGCCAACCTGCTGGGCCATGAGGGTCAGGGCAGCCTGCTCGAGCAGCTGCGCGAGGCAGGGCTTGCCGACGGCCTGTCGGCAGGCGTCGGACGCGGCGATGGAACCCATGCCCTGTTCACCGTTGGCATCAGCTTGACGCCAGAGGGCGCCCAACAGATCCCGAGCATTCAGGCCAGCCTGTTCGCTGCCATCGACAAGATCCGTCAGCAGGGGCTCGATCCCTGGCGCTACCAGGAACAGGCTCGCCTTGCCGAGCAGGAATTCCGCTTCCAGCAACACGGTGACCCTCAGCATGACGCCACTCGTCTGGCCATGAACCTGGCCCACTACCCGAGCCGTGATGCCCAGTTCGCCCCCTATCGCATGGACGGCTTCGACAAAGCCCGCATTGAGGACTACCTTTCGGCCCTGACACCGGACAACCTGCTGAGGGTCTACCGTGCCCCCGATGTAGAGGGTACGGCCACCTCGCCCTGGTTCGACGCCTCCTATCGCATCGACCAGACCCCGGACTGGGCGAGCGCCTCGCCCATCGGCGAGCTGTCACTGCCAGAGCCCAATCCCTATATCGCCCAGGACCTGAGCATGGGCAACGTTCAGAATGCACCGCCCAAGCGCCTGCTGGAGACTCAGGGCGCCGAGGTCTGGCACCAGGCCAACGTCGACTTCGACACACCCAAGGTGGAATGGCGTTTCAGCCTGCAGCACCCGGCGGCGGCCGCCAACGCCCGCGATGCGGCGCTGACCCGACTGCTCGCTGGCTGGCTCAACGACAGCCTCAACGAGACGCTCTATCCAGCAAGGCTGGCCGGCCACCAGTTCAATGCCTACGCCCATGCCCGCGGCATGACCCTGTCCTTCTCCGGCTGGCGGGATCGCCAGCCCCGACTGATCGAGCGAGTGCTCACTCAACTGACGCAGGGCGAGATTACCGAAGACAGCGTCGCGCGAGTCCGCCACCAGCTCGAGCGCGAGTGGCGCAACGCCCCCAAGGCAGCGCTCTACCAGCAAGCCAACCGCGCCCTCGGCGAGGCGCTGCTGCGCCCGCAGTGGCCGGCGGCGACCCTGCTCGATGCCATTGGCGACCTGAACGCCGACGATCTGCGTGATTATCGGGCTACCTATCTGGGTGCGCTGCATCTCGAGGCCATGGCGGTAGGCGACCTGTCGGCCGAGACCGCGCGTGCCACCGGCGCATCGGTCATCGACACCCTGGCACCGACGCTGGATGCTAACGCCGTGCCCAACCTCGAACCGCTGGATATCTCGAGCACCCTCCCCAACCTGCACCCCAACAGCACTCGCCAGGACTCCTTGGTGCTTCGCTATCTGCAGGGGCCAACCCAGACTCTGGACGAGCAGGCACGCTTGGCGGTGCTGGGCCAACTGATCTCTACACCCTTCTACACCCGGCTGCGCACCGAGCAGCAGCTTGGCTACATCGTCAGCGCCAGCTACATGCCACTACTTGAAGCACCGGGCATGAGCCTGCTGGTGCAGTCACCGGATACCGATAGCGAGATGATCGGCCAGCGCATCACGGCCTTCCTCGACGAGTTCGACCAGACCCTCGCCGAGCTCGACGAAGCCACCCTGGCGCCATACCGGCAGGCCGTGCATGACCGCCTGCTGGAGCGCGACACCTCGCTGGGCGCGCTCGCCAATCGCCAATGGCAGGCGCTGGCACGCGACGATATCGGCTTCGACCAGCGCGAGCGCCTCGCTGAAAGGGTCTCGGCTATCACTCCAGCAGCATTGCGTGAGGCATGGGCCGAACTGCGCAAAGCGCCCGCCGCCAACATCACCTTCGATCCCGGTGACAGCCCCAGCGACCTGCTGGCATTGACGGCCGACCTGAAACCGCTACCCGGAGCCGATTGACGTCACGCCCCTCCGCACCCGCGGCGCCGTTTCCCGGCGCCACGGAAAATAGCTGGCGGAGGCGAGTTGCGAAACGCCCATGCCTTGACACGACGACGCCCGGACCTTTTGCCAGGATCCGGGCGTCGTCGTATTGATATGCACGGTGATACGTAACGTCAGCCATCGCTGAAGAGCGAAGCCTTGAGCGTCGGCACGGCTTGTTAGCGGGGCGGCTCAGGCACCGAAGGCCTGCGCCGGCATGATCGCCTCGACATGCATCACCAGTTCCTCGAGGATCTGACGCTCGCCGTCTTCGAGGCTGACCTGATTCAGGCGCTCGATCTCCCGGGCGAAGCCCTGCAGAGTCAGGCCGCCCAGGCTCGCATCGTTCATGCGCGACCAGCGATAGGCATCCCACTGGGCCTGCTCTTCGCCTTCCAGGGTGTCGGGGTAACTGCGGGCCCGGAAGCGGAACAGCATTTCCTCGAGCCGCGGGTCCTGGAAGGCAAAGCTGGCGCCGACCAGGTCCCAGGGATCCGAGTCCCTCACCCGCTGCATCTGCTGACGATCCGCCGGCGAGAAGAAGCCGCCGGAGTAGAGCATGAGGTCCGGGTCCTGCGGGCCTTCGGGGGGTGGCTCGGCGAACACCCCGGCGGCGCGGCTGGCCGCCTCGGGCGCGGCCGAAAGCTGCTTCCAGTGCTCGCGACAGGTCGGCAGATCGAGCCCCAGGCGCTCGACGATAGCGCCGTACTCGCCGCGGCGCTCGCCGCTTATATCCTTCAGATAGCTCACCGGCATCAGCACCGGGCTCTTGTTGAGGTGAATCACCTTGAGCGGAATGCGGGTCTCCCCCTCGGCGAGATCGTCGGCACCGACGAACACCCGGGCGCGTATTTCCTCCACCGACAGCTCGAACAGCGGTGCTGGGTCCATCGCCAGATCATAGACGATCACCCCGTTGGGGTTGCTGGGGTGTTCGGCCAGCGGCATCACCAGGGCACTGCAGGCGCGGCTCGCCGGGTAGCGACGCGAGATATGCAGCAGCGGCTTGCGCGAGGCGATGTCCAGGCGCTTGGCGACCTCGCGCTTGCTACGCAGCGCCAGCAGGTAGTCGAAGAGCCCCGGATTGCAGGACTTGAGCAGTCGCGCCAGGGCGATGGTGGCGCGAACGTCCGCCAGCGCGTCGTGGGCGCCGGCATGCTCGATGCCGTTGGCGGCGGTCAGGTGCTCGAGCTTGAAGCTCGGTGCACCATCCTCGCGCTTGGGCCACTCGATTCCCTCGGGGCGCAGGGCATGGAAGGCTCGCACCACATCGATGAGGTCCCAGCGCGAATTGCCGCTCTGCCACTCCCGGGCATAGGGGTCCAGGAAGTTGCGATAGAAGAGATGGCGGCTGACCTCATCATCGAAGCGCAGGCTGTTGTAGCCCAGGGCACAGGTGCCCGGCTCGCTCATGGCGTCATTGATGATACCGGCAAATTCGGCCTCGGGAACGCCACGACGCTGGGCCTTCTGCGGCGTGATGCCGGTGATCAAGCAAGCCTGTGGGTGCGGCAGATAGTCGTCGGCGGGCTTGCAGTACACCTCGATCGGCGCGCCGATCTCGTTGAAGTCGGCATCGGTGCGGATCGCAGCGAACTGCGAGGGCCGATCCCGGCGCGGATCGGCCCCGAAGGTTTCGTAGTCGTGCCACAGGAAGGTCCGCGGAGCGGCGGGGGACGGCGCCATGACAGGCTCTCCAGGCAGTCTAAATGACGCCCAGCCTAGCACAGTCCCCCGGATGGCTCAGCCACGTCATTCTGCCAAGCGATTCAGACCAGTCATTCAGCCAAATCCCTGGGCAAGGCGACTCAGCTTCGCGGCAGGGTCACGTTGAGCTCGAGCACCGAGCAATCCTCGTCGCGATCGAGGCTGATGTTGATGGCATCCTGCTCGACCTTCACGTAGCGACGAATCACCTCCAACAGCTCGCGCTCCAGCATCGGCATATAGTCCGGCTGGTCACGCTGACCACGCTGATGGGCGACGATAATCTGCAGTCGCTCCTTGGCGACCGACGCGCTCTTTTTGCGCTCACCTCTCAAGAAATCCAGCAGTTTCACCGACGACCTCCCCCGAACACACGGCTCAGCAGCCCTTTCTTCTGGTACTCGTGGAAACGCAGCGGCACTGTCTCACCGAGCAACCGCGAAACGGTATCGGTGTAGGCCTGGCCGGCATCGCTTTTCTGGTCGTGCGTGACCGGAATGCCCTGGTTGGACGCCCTCAGCACTGCCTCGGACTCAGGGATCAGGCCGATCAGATCGATGGCCAGGATCTCGCAGATGTCATCGAGGTTGAGCATGTCACCGCCGTCGACCCGTGACGGGTTGTAGCGAGTGATCAGCAGGTGCTCCTTGACCGGGTCGCGATTCTGCTCGGCGCGACGGGTCTTGGAGGACAACAGGCCGAGAATGCGATCGGAGTCCCGTACCGAGGACACCTCGGGGTTGGTCACCACCACCGCCTCGTCGGCAAAGTACATCGCCAGTTGGGCACCACGCTCGATGCCGGCCGGCGAGTCGCAAATGATGTAATCGAAGTCCTGAGTCAGAGCGTCGAGGATCTTCTCGACGCCTTCGCTGGTCAGGGCATCCTTGTCGCGGGTCTGAGAGGCCGGAAGGATATGCAGGTTTTCGACGCGCTTGTCGCGAATCATCGCCTGATTGAGTCCGGCATCGCCTTGAATGACATTGACCAGGTCATACACCACGCGGCGTTCGCAGCCCATGATCAGGTCAAGGTTGCGCAGACCCACGTCGAAGTCGATCACCACTGTCTTGTTGCCGCGCAGCGCCAGCCCAGTAGCGATGGCGGCCGCACTGGTCGTCTTGCCAACCCCACCCTTGCCGGAGGTCACTACAATGATCTTGGCCAAGATAAGCTTCCTGTTGCTAATGAGATAACGGATCGTCGCGACCTTCAGGTCAGAGCGACAATCGCCAGCTGGTCCTCGCTCAAGCTGACCTGAACGGTGCTGCTTAGCAAGCGCGGGTCGATATCTTCCAGTCGCTTGTAGTTGCCGGCTACCGACAGCAGCTCGGCGTGCAGTTCGCGACAGAAGATGGCGGCGTCATGATCGCCATGGATGCCGGCCAGCGCCCGGCCCCGCAAGGCGCCGTAAACATGAATATTACCCGCGGCCAGCACTTCGGCACCGGCATTCACCGCACCGATCACCACCAGGTCGCCTTCTTGGGCGCTGACCTGCTGGCCCGAACGCACGGTGCCACGATAGATGCGTCCCGTCGGAGTCGCCTCGGTATGTACCGCGTCCTGTGTCGAAGCGGTATCGCCCGCATCGCGCTCACTGGACACGCTCTCGAGGGCGCGCGGGCGCACCTCCTGGGGCGGGAACCAGCCAAGGCCCAGCGCCCACGCGGACTGCTTGACCGGATCAGCCCCCCCACGCACCGCGACCGGCAACAGCTTGTTGGCACGGCAGACCGCACAGATGCGTTCCAGCGATAGATGCGGCTCATCGAGCCTCTCGACACTGAGCACCACAGGCGTGTGCTGAAAAAAGGCCGGAGACTGGCTGAGTTTGCTTTCTAGCTGGTCACGAATGCGCTCGGGATCGGCGCTGGTCAACTCCATGACCGTCATGGGCAACATGCCACCCTTAAAGGTAAATGCCATGCTGGCCCTATCCATCTTGAGGCTCATTGCCGGACTCCGCAGGGGGTGATGAAGGTTAAAGCTAAGCGAGGGATAGCCCCCCTGCAACTGATCATAAGACCAAGAGGCCAAGCTGTCAGTGATTGTCTTGTCCGAGTTGTGCCTGACGAGCATTTATTTCCGCCGGGAAAGCCATCTGGTCAGCCGGCCGGTGAGTGATGCCTCCATGACGGCGGGACTTTTCCGACCCTTCGTCACATGCTTAGATGGAGAGTCACCGCCATGGCGCGTCGCAGGCCGCGCCTATACAGGAACGCAACATCATCATGTCAGGAAAGACACCCACAGGATGGCTTCGTCGCCTGCTGGCGCCCCGCTGGCAGCACCCGGATGCCGAGAAACGTCGCGAGGCCGCCGCGCGACTCGATGCCGCTCGCCCGGAGGAACATCGTCGGCTAGAAACGCTGGCCCAGGACCAGGACGCCCGCGTACGCCAGGCAGCCCTGTCGCAGATCGGCGACCCGGAAACCTTGCTGGCGATGATGGACGAGGCCGCCTCGCCCGAATTGACGGCCCGCCTGGTCGCCTTGCTGGTGGGGCGTGAACCAGGCGTCAGCCTGGACCGCCGCCTGGCACTGGTCGAGTGCCTCGATCAGACACGTCTGTTGAGTGACATCACCCTGCAGGGCGATAACCAGCAGCTGCGGCTGACGGCACTGGCGCGCATAGACGATGAAGAAACGCTGATCCACCAGGCCTGCGAGAACGGCATCGCCACCGTGCGCCGTGCCGCAGCCGAGCGTATCGACAGCGAAGAGGGGCTGCGCGAGCTGTCTCGCCGCGCCCGGCGCGACAAGCAGATTCACCGGCTGGCCCGCGAAGCCCTTGGCAGGCGCCGCGCCAATGCGGCTCAGGCTGCCGCCGCCAACGAGAAGCGCGAGCGGCTGCTCAGCGCTCTGGAGGCGCACGTCACTCACGCCTGGGAGCCCCTTTACGCCGGCCGATACCGGCACCTTAGGCGCGAGTGGGAAGCCCTCAAGGACCTGCCTAGCGCCGAGCAGGAACGCCGCTATCAGGATGCCTCTCTGGCATGCCGCAAGGTAATCAGCGATCACGAGGCTCATCAACAGGCCGCCGAAAGTGTGCATGAGCAGCGCGCAAGCGACGACGAGACCCGCCTTGGCCTGATCGAAGCGCTGGAAGAAAGCCTCGCCGGGCTTCGCCAGAATGAGCGCCTCACCGGTCAGGACCTGGCCAGCCTGCGCGCCCAGCGGCGCCTGCTGGAGCAGCGCTGGGAAGAGCTCTCCGACCGCCACCCGCCGCAACATGAACTGCGCGAGCGCTACAGCCGGGCCCTGGCCGACTATCATCACCTGGATGTCGCCTGGGCGAGGCTTGAGCAGCATGCCGACACCCTGGAGCGCGCGGTCACCGACCATGATCGCGACCGGCTATTGGCGCTGCTCGAAGCCGTCGACTGGCCTGACGACCTGCCCCCTGTGGATGCGATCGAGCGTGCCCACGCACAGCTCGACCGCACCCCGTCATCCCAGACAACGGTGAGTCGCGAGGAAATCGAGCGCGGCCTCTCGGCCCTCGATGAAAAGCTCAAGCGCGGCGCCTTCAAGGCCGCCAGCCGCCTGCATCAGCAGCTGCGCCAGCAGTTGGAGGCGCGGCCGGCAGACGATCGCCAGGCACTCGAGGGCACTCTCAAACGCCAGGGTGCTCAGCTCGCCGAACTGCGTGACTGGCGCGGCTTCGTTGCCGCCCCCAAGCGTGACCAGCTATGCCAGGCCATCGAAACTCTGGCCGACGATGACACCCTAGCCGCCGATGTGCTGGACCGCCGCCATCGCCGGCTGGTCACGGAGTGGAAGGCACTGGGTGACGCCGCCGCCACCCGCGAGCTATCGCAACGCTTTCGCCAAGCCTCCGAACGCATCCATGCGCGCCTGGCGCCCTGGCGAGACCAGCAGCGAGCCCAGCGTGTTCAGAATCTCGAGACCCGCCAAGCACTGTGCGACCAGCTTGCCACCCTGCTGGATGCTCCCGATCCCGAGGCCGACCCGGACGCACTGCGCGAGATTCGCGACAAAGCCCGCGAACAGTGGCGTCGCTGCACGCCGGTACCGCGCCAGCAGGCACAAGCAGTCGGCCAGCGTTTCGCCACGCTCAGCCATGACCTTCAGACGCTGATCGATCGCCGCGCCCAGCAGATCGCGACCGCCAAGCGCGAGCTGATCGCCGAGGCCCGCCGCCTCAGCGGGTCGTCTCAACCAGCGACCCAGCGCGCCCAGGAGGCCAAGGGCCTACAGCGACGCTGGCGCGCCCTGGGACGAGCGCCCAAGGGCGAGGAACAGGCTCTGTGGCGGGAGTTCCGTAATCTCTGTGACGAGATCTTCGCCAGTCGCGAGGCCGAATACGTTGATCAGGCCTCCCGCGCAAAGGCACGCCTGGACGCCATGCAGGCCGTGATCGATCGCTTCGATGCCTGGCAGCCATCCTCGAGCGCCGACGAGCCAGTGCTCGAGCAGGCCATCGCCGAAGTCGACGCACTCAAACCGCTACCACCCGGCCGGCGCACCGACGGCATGCGCAAGCGCTGGACCGGTATCGTACGGGCTCGCCGCGAACGGCTGGCAAGACTGGCGGTTAACGAGGAAATTCTCGCCTGGCAGTCCCTGCAGCCCCTGCTTAACGCGCATCTTGACGCTGACCGCAAAGCGCTGGACGGCCTGGCGCCCAGCGACGTTTCCGGCGTCGAGGGCCTCAACGGCGACATGCTGAAGGCTCACCAAGCACGCAATGCCGCCCGTCGCGATCCGCCGCCGCCAGATGCCGTCAAGGACACTCTGACCCGCCTGCGGGTTCACATGGCGCTATTGGCAGGCAGCGGGCTCGCGCACCAGGACGAACCCCTGCGCCTGGCCATTCAGGTCGAGCGACTCAACGAGGGCCTGGGCCAAGAGCCAACACGCGCCGAAGAGCTGCACAACGTCTTGTGCACCCTGCTGGCAACCGGACCGATGCCGGCAGAGCACTGGGAGCATGAAGCGCCGGAGCTCGATGCCCTGCTACACCAGATGCTGCCCCTGCCACCGCCTTGATCAGCCTCCATGACGCCCTGTTCAGCCGCGTCCTACACCCGCATTACCAACGAAAAGACCCGAAGCCTTGGCTTCGGGTCTCTTGTTGGCGTGCCTCTTACTGCTATTTTAGTCGTCCGAATCACACGTCAGACGTTGATGACGATCAGCCCATGAACTGTCCACCGTTGATGTCCAGGTTGGCGCCGGTGATGAAGCCGGACTCCTTGTCGGCCAGGAAGACCACCGCCCGGGCAATCTCTTCCGGGGTGCCGTAACGCTTGACCGGAATACCCTCGCGAATCGCCTCACGCACCTTCTCGGGAATTTTCATGATCATGTCAGTGGCGATGTAGCCAGGTGACAGGGTATTGACGGTGATGCCCTTGGTCGCGGTCTCCTGCGCCAGCGACATGGTCAGGCCATGCATGCCGGCCTTGGCGGCCGCATAGTTGACCTGGCCGAACTGGCCCTTGCGGCCGTTGATCGAGGAGATGTTCACAATGCGACCGTAGCCATGCTCGAGCATGTCTTCGATAACGCTGCGACAGGTGTTGAAGACACTGTTGAGGTTGGTGTCGATGACTTCATGCCACTGATCAGGCGTCATCTTCTTCATGGTACCGTCACGGGTAATGCCGGCACAGTTGACCAGCACGCTGACCGGGCCATGCTGGTCGCGAATCTCGGCCACTCCAGCGACACATTCGTCATAGTTGGTCAGGTCGACACCTGACAGTGCGATATTGTCGAAACCATCGGCCTGTTGATCGGCGAGCCACTGCTTGGCCTTTTCAGGATTGTGGTAACCGGCAACGACTTGATAGCCCTCCTTGGCAAGGGCACGACAGATTGCCGATCCAATGCCACCGGTCCCCCCGGTAACCCATGCGACGGGTGCTGCATTAGCCATGATGTATCTCCCTGATAGATGACTGTGTGCTACAACGTGCTTCGGTCAGTATGGACCATTACCGCGCCGACCCCTTGAGCATGACAACCCCCCCTGCCACTTTCAATTCATACAGATCACACTCCACCGCCTTCGATTCAACTCTTGACCCAGCGCAATTATCGTGTAGTATACGTCTCACGTTGATGCGGGGTGGAGCAGTCTGGTAGCTCGTCGGGCTCATAACCCGAAGGTCATCGGTTCAAATCCGGTCCCCGCTACCAAATATAGAAAAAGCCGATACTCACTAGAGTGTCGGCTTTTTTGTATTTGGCCTTTACTCACCACCACAGCGATTCTGTATCTGGTCGGTGCTCACCACCAATTCGAACTGCTTACCCCACTAGCGAGAAACACCGTCGCCTTGCACCGGCTCCGCAGCTCCCAGGCGGCCGATACCGGGCAACTTGAGAGCGGGCGGCCATGGGTCGATGCCCAGCGTCAGGCCCAGCAGGTTCACCTCCAGCCCTTCCTCCCGAGCCAGCAGAATCCCCGCCAGCCCTCCAAGTGCCAGCTGGTAGCCACTACCACTGGGCGCATCGGCCAGTACGCCGCCGAATAAGTAGTCCTTGCCCAAGGCATGGGGCGGCAATGCCACTTCGAGCCCGGGGACCTCACGCACGATCCAGGCAATGAAGGTATTGCTGTTGGGCCCGGGCCAGGCACGATAGCGGTCCGGGGCCGGGTAGCGAGCCACCGCGGCCTCGATGCGGGGAATCAGCTTGGCCGCCACAGCGCCGCGATAGTCAGCAAGCAGGCTGGGCGGGTTACCATACCAGGCACGATCCGGCGCCCCCCACTGGCTGACCATATGGGGTCGCCGCCAGCTCAGCACCTGGTGGCGACGATAGCCCTCAGCGCCGGCGGCCTTGGTAGCGATCCAGGTATGCACGGCGAAGGCCCCTCGCCAGCTGTAAGCTCTGGCCGCATAGACTTGAACGACCGCCTCGGGCGTCACGTCAGGCGCCGGCGCCAGTCCTGCCGGCCGACGATCGGCCTCTGACCAGTGAGTGTCGAGACCGACCCGTTCACCTGCCAGCATCCACAACGGCCCCACCAGCAATAGCGCTACGCCAGCGAGCATCACCAGTACGCCCTTCATCACCTGCGCCATCTTCGCTCCCACACGCATTCTCAAAACCAAAGCACCACGGCATGGGCGCGCGCCTTGTGGCAGACACCTTGAATCTCCGGCTTACCACCCGCATCTAACGAGTAAATTCCCAAACACTCAAGGTAGCCTGCATGCCGATCGTCGACCCGCGCAGTGGCGCCCCCCTGAATCCCGAAGCAGAAGCCGGTGAGACGGCCGGTGCCGATTCCGCCGCCTACATCGTCGATCTCGACATGAGCAACTTCCAGCAAGTGGTGCTGGAAGGCTCGATGAATACGCCGGTGGTACTGGATTGCTGGGCGTCCTGGTGCGAACCCTGCAAGAACCTGATGCCGGTGCTGGAAAAGCTGGCCCGTGAGTACAACGGCGCCTTCGTCCTGGCCAAGCTCAACATCGAGGAGCATCAGCAGATCGCCGCCCAGCTAGGCATCCGCTCGGTGCCGGACGTCAAGCTGATCATGCAGGGCCAACTCTATGACGAGTTCCAGGGCGCGCTGCCGGAAAGCCAGATCCGCGAGTGGCTTAGCAAACACATCGCCGCGCCCGCAACCCCCGAGGCCTCTCCCGAGGAGCAGGCCGAGGCGGCGCTGGCGGCCGGCGACCCGGCTACCGCCCGGGCGATTTACCAACAGCTGGTGCAGGACAACCCCCAGCATCATGACTATCAGATCGACCTGGCCAGCGCCGTGCTAGCAGAGGGTCAACCTGAGGATGCCCGGGCAATCCTCGACAACCTGCCCCCCGAGCACCGGGATGCGCCGCGTGCTCGGGGCGTGCGTGCGCGGCTTGAGTTCGGCGAAGAAGCGCCGGATGCCGCAACACTGGCCGCACTGGGTGATCGCGACGACAGCGAGGCACAGTTTTTGCGCGCTCTGCGCCAAGTCGCCGACGGCGACTATGAACCCGGCCTCGACGCCCTACTGACGCTGATGAAACGCGACCGCGCCTACGGCGACGATGCCGCCAGGAAGACGCTGCTGCGGGTCTTCGATGCCCTCGGCGCCGACCATCCGTTGACGGTGACCTATCGACGCAAGCTGTTCGCGCAACTCTACTAAGCCAGTACAGAACTAAGCCAGTACACGGTCGAGGCGGCTAAGCGCCTCGTCCAGCTGGGTGCGGGTGGTGCCGAAGTTGAGCCGCACGAAGCCCGGCCAGCCAAAGTCGGTACCATCTGAGAGTGCCACCCGCGCCTCCTTGAGCAGCAGTCGCTGCGGTGATTCGCCCAACCCAGCCTGGCGCAGGTCGAGCCAGGCGAGATAGGTGGATTGGGGCGCGCTCATCGACACGCCCGGCCAGCCGGCCACTGCCTCGGCCAGGCGCACCCGGTGCCCGCGCAGGGTCTCGAGCAGCGCTTGGCGCCAGGGCTCTCCATGACGATAGGCGGCTTCGGCGGCGACCAGGCCCATCAGATTGACGTCCGGCAACAGGCCACGCCCGGCGGCGATGAACTGTCGGCGCAGCCCGGGGTCCGGAATCACCGCACAGGCAGCGGTCAGGCCAGCCAAGTTGAAGGTTTTGGAGGGCGCCCAGAGAGTGATGATGCGCGCGGCAAGGGCCGGGAACATCGCCGCCAGCGGCCGGTGGCGCGCGTTTTCATCCAGCAGCAGGTCGCAGTGCAGCTCATCGGAGACCACCAGCAGATCGTGACGCTCGACCAGTTCGGCCAGGCCCTCGAGCTCGTCGATGCTCCAGGCCCGCCCGGTCGGGTTGTGGGGCTGACACCACAACAGCAACCGAGTCTCGGAGGTAATAGCCGCCTCCAGCGCTGCCAAGTCGAGTCGCCAGGGCTCTCCCGGCGCCGCGGGCTCGGCAAGTGCGGCGGTCTGCGCGCGTCGCCCAGTGCGCTCGGCGACCTTGAGGAACGGCGGGTAAATCGGTGTCACCGTCAGGATACCGTCCCCCGGCTCGGTGAAGGCCAGGCTCGCCAGGTGCAGCGCCGGTACCACCCCCGGCAGCCAGTGCTGCCACTCAGGCTTGATCGACCAGTCGTAGTGCTCGCCACTCCAGGTGCATAGCGCCTCGCGCAGACCGTCGGGCACCACGCCGTAGCCGAATACCCCGTGGCTGACTCGCGCCTCCAGAGCCTCGATGACCGCCGGCGGCGAACGGAAATCCATGTCGGCGACCCACAGCGGCGCCACGTCTTCGTCATAGCGCTGCCATTTCTGGGACGGCCAGTCGGGATGTCGCCGGGCCAACGGCGTGGCAAAATCGAACTGCATGCTGCCTCCTGTATCGTTCATCATCCTTGGGAATTCCTTGAACATGCCCGAAACCCCTTTCTATGCCAAGGCCATGCGCGGCGCCTCACACTTGGTGGGGCACTGGCTGCTGCTCGGTCAGGCGTCCCCTCAGCGCCTGGCCATGATTCTTGCTGACACAGCCCGGGTCGCCAAGCTCGGTGAGCCGGAGGAAACGCCGAATGGCGACGCCCTGGAAGCCTGGGGCCGCGGCGCCCAGCCACCGCTATGGGCGGCCCGCTCGGCGAGTTTCCTGCTCATGCAGATGCCGGCCAGGCCGGTGCCCCGCGACGAGACGGAAGCCTGTGCCTGGGCCTATTGCTGGCTGCGTAACCGCGACTTCGACAGTTTCGAGGAGGCCGAGAGCGCCTTGCCCGATCACCTGCGTGAAGCGCTCTCAGAAGCGCTGCCCGCGGCCTGGGCGGATCGCATCAGTCAGCGGCTGATCTAGCTCGCACCATGCGGCCCGCTGCCCCGGCCTTGGATGACTTGCCCAAAGGTCGGCGCCGGGCAATGCTGAGTATCTTCTTTCTGCTGCACCGGAGCCTTTGATGTTCGTCACGACCCTCGCCCCCGCTTTTCACGACACCGATGCCCTTGGGCACATCAATAACACCCGCCTGCCGGCCTGGTTCGAACAGGCACGTACTGATCTGTTTCGGCTATTCACGCCGGACCTCGACCCGCGCAAGTGGCAACTGATCCTGGCGCGCCTGGACGTGGAGTTCCTGGCCGAACTGCACTACGGAAGCAGTGTTGAGGTGCGAACCTTCCTGACCCGGCTCGGTAACAGCTCCTTCACGGTGACACAGGAAGCTCGGCAGCATGGCCAGCTATGCGCTCGCGGCAATACCGTGATGGTGCACTACGACCACGACGAGAAGCGCGCCAAGAAAATCGAGGGAGATCTACGCACGGCCCTCGAAGAACACCTGCAGGCGCCCGCAGAGGCCAAGTCATGACGCCAGCGGTTCGCACCCTGAAGGCATCGGGTATCGACTTCCAGCTTACCGAGTACGCCCATGACCCGCGGGCCGAGGCCTTTGGCGAGGAGGCCGCAAAGACATTGGGCCTGGCATCTCAGACCGTCTTCAAGACGCTGCTGGCCAAGCTCAATGACGGCCGCCTGGTGGTAGCGCTGGTGCCGGTGAGCGCACGGCTCGACCTCAAGGCACTGGCTCGGGCGGCCGGGGCGCGCAAGGCGACCCTCGCCGAGCCGTCGCTTGCCGAACGCACCACCGGCTATGTGGTGGGCGGCATCAGCCCCCTAGGCCAGAAGAAGCGCCTGTCGACCTTTCTCGACGAGAGCGCCCTGGCGCTCCCGACGCTACATGTCAGCGGTGGCCGCCGAGGCCTCGAAATCAGCCTGGCACCGAACGACCTGGTCACGCTGACCGGCGCCCAGCCAGTGCCCCTGACACGGACCTGAGCGTGTAGCTTGGCAGATACCGGGCCTATTCTGGGACCAGCGGTTCAAGCCGTGAGCCGAATGCCAATGGCCGCGGTCCCAATAACAACCCCGTAATAGCCGGCCCCCTTTGCAGCAACCTCTCAGCTCCGCCCTGACCGACCAGGAGGCGTCATGGCCATTCGCTATACTCTGTGGCTCGACCCGGACGACGTGGCTCGCCACCGTGCCGTCGAAGCCGATCTCGAGCATTACTTCGTCGAGCGCTTCGCCGACTTCCCGCACATCCGCTTGTTCGGGCATGACCCTTACGATTATGATGCGCCGTTCAATCGCCTCTACGACGCCCTCCTGGCGCGGGCCAACGACTACTGTGAGCGCCATTGGCGCTACGTGCCCACCCCGGTGCAGCTCAACACGGCCTTCTTCCGTGCCGTGGGGCGCTCGAACAAATTTCTGCGAGACCCCCAAGATGGTGATCCACACCGATCAGATCCCGAATGAACGCCAGCTGGCGATCATCACCGAACAGCTCGGCCGGCCGCCCCGCGGCACCATGGCGGTAGCCGCCACCGACGGCGAAGATACGCCGCTGGTACTGCGCATGGCGCCGATTGTCGAGGGCAAGCCTTTCCCCACGCTCTACTGGCTGAGCAGCGAACGGCTCAAGGTTGAGCTGTCACGCCTCGAGGCTCGCGGCGTGATCAAGGAGCTCGAGGCCCGCCTTCAGCAGGAGCCCGACTTCCTGGCCGCCTACCACCACAGCCATGAGGACTACGTGGCCCGTCGCTGGCGCTTCATGGATGAAGCCCAGCGTGCCGAGGTCGAACGCCTGGGCTATGCCAAGGTTCTCACCGAACGAGGCATCGGTGGCATCAGCAACTGGAATCAGGTGCGCTGCCTGCATACCCAATATGCCCACCATCTGTGCGGTGACAACGTGATCGGCAAGTGGCTGGACGCTGAATTTGGCGTTATCGACTGCCTGCCCTGAGCGGACGGCTGCAAAGCCCAGCAAAGGCGCGCTAGGATAATCGCCCGATCAAGGAGCATTTGCATGCCGAACATCTGTGTTTATCTGGGGTCCCGGGAAGGGAGCGATCCTTGCTTTCGCGAGGCAACCGTGGCGCTCGGCCGTGAAATCGGAAAACGCGGTCATTGCCTGGTCTATGGTGGCGCACGGGTCGGGCTGATGGGCGCCCTGGCCGATGCCGTGCTCGAGGCCGGCGGCGAGGTGACCGGCGTGATGCCGCATCATCTAGTAGAGCGCGAACAAGCCCACCACGGCCTGACGCAGCTGATCCATGTTGCCGACATGCATGAGCGCAAAGCCACCATGGCGGCCAGGGCCGATGCCTTCGTCGCCCTGCCCGGCGGCATCGGCACCCTAGAGGAGCTGTTCGAATCCTGGACATGGCAATATCTGGGCCTGCATGACAAGCCGATTGCCGTACTCGATACTCAGGATTTCTTCGCCCCGCTGCTGACCTTCCTCGACAGCCTGGTTAGCCAGGGCTTCCTCGACAGCCGAACCCGCGACGCCCTGAGTTCGGCACCGACACCGGCCGCGCTGCTGGATAGTCTGGAGCAGCAGTTGAGCCCCGTCTGAGCCGCGAATACCCGCATTGAACAACGGCACTCAACGACGATCGCCCGGCCAAATGCCGGGCGATCATCATTCAGGTATCTGAACATTGCCGCCATACTGGTGCGCTACAGAGGCAACGCAAAGGTGGCGCGGCAAAGGAGAGAGGCGAATAGAGAGGCTAGTCGCCGCTATCGGCGCGGGACAGCGCCAGGGTGCGCTCGTAGGTGAGCTGCAGCAGCCGAGCATCTTCGCCGGCGCGGTGACGCTGGATGCCACGCTCGGTGATCAATGCTTCCTTGGCAGTGCTCCACAGCTCCAATTGACGCTCGTCGAGCAGACGGCGCAGTGCCTCGAGCCGGAAACGCGGCAGCATCCCGGCATGGTGGAACAGCAGGGACATCCAAGTGTTGTCGTAGCCCCAGCTATCGCTGTAGGCGATGCCAGTCTCGGCCATCTCGTCGTTGAGCCAGCGCGCCACCTCAATCACCGGATGCCCCTCGCGCTGAAGCCGCGCACGGGAGATGCCATGCAGTAGCTCGGCCTTGGGGTCCCAATGAGTCCACTCCTCGAGGGGCTGGATCAGGAAAGCGCAGGTCGAGCCATCGGCGCGTGCCAATCCGATCTCAATCGGATAGCTGCCGCGCCCAAAACCGGACGCTTCGATATCCAACAGGGTAGGCAGCGTCACGACATGGACATCCTTTGTGGATCTGACGAAGAATCGGCGACCTCCTAGAAGCCGCCACTGGCCCTAGCCTATCGGCTCAGGGCGTCAGGGTCGACTCAGTGGCAGAGAGAGCCCGCGGGCGCGGTCTCATCGGCGACGCATTGATCGGCCAGAGCCTGCCAGTGCGAGGCGCGCAGTGGATCCACGGCGAGCCCCAGCATACCGCTACGATAGGCGTCGGCCAGGCGTTCGGCGGCCAGAGGATGGCCCGCCTCACCGGCACGGGCGTACCAAGTCACCGCCTTGTCGTCGCGACGCGGATACTGGGCACAGCCATGCTCGAAGATGCGACCAGCCTGATACTGAGCGCTTACGTCGCCCTGACGTGCAGCTTCCATCACATAGCGAGCCCCCTTGGCCTTGTCTTGGGGACGGATCGCACGATGGAACAGCATATGCCCATAGACCGACAGCGCGGATATATGACCCGCTTCTGCACAGCGTTGATACAGGTGCATCGTCAAGCGCTGGGTGCGTCGCGAACGTGGCAACCAGCGATTATGGAAGAGCTGTTCCGCCAGTCGATATTCGAGACGGGTAACCAAAGAAGATGCCTGATGCATGGCAAACAACCTAGCGTCCTGTTTAACGAGGAAATGCGCTCGTCGGAATCCGACGAGCGTCATCGTGTCACCGTACTAATAACTAGTTAACTAGTGGCCATCCGGGCGCCGCCGGGGCAACGGGGTGGCAAGCATACGCCCCCCATGCAGGGGACTCAACCCCCGTATTTGCCGCCGGCAAAGACCACCGCTACCATGCCGATTCACCCCGCGCTTTTCCCTGATTGGAGCGAGACATGCAAACGCGACCGCTTGGCGATACCGGCATCGATGTCAGCCGGCTGTGCCTAGGCACCATGACCTTCGGCGAGCAGAACAGCGAAGCCGAAGCGCACGAGCAGCTCGACCGCGCCACGGCGTTCGGCATCAACTTCATCGACACGGCAGAGATGTATCCCGTGCCGCCCAAGGCCGAAACCCAGGGTCTGACCGAAGCCTACGTGGGCAGCTGGCTGAAGGCCCGTGGCACCCGCGATGACGTCATCCTCGCCACCAAGGTGGCCGGTCCTGGTCTCGATCATATTCGCGGTGGCCCGCGGCTGACCCGCGAGCACATCCATCAAGCCATCGACGCGAGTCTTACGCGGCTGAACACCGATTACGTGGACCTCTATCAGCTGCACTGGCCCGACCGTAACGCTAATTTCTTCGGCAAGCTCGGCTATCAAGTCAAGGAAGACGAGGACGCCACCTCTCTCGAAGAGAGTCTGTCTGCCCTCAAGGAGCTGGTCGATGCTGGCAAGGTACGAGCCGTCGGCCTCTCCAATGAGACGCCCTGGGGCGTCATGCATGCCCTTTCTCTGGCCGATCGCCTTGGCCTGCCACGGGTCGCCAGCGTGCAGAACCCCTATAGCCTGCTCAACCGCAGCTATGAAGTCGGCCTTGCCGAGATCAGCCATCGCGAACGGGTTGGGCTACTGGCCTATTCGCCGTTGGCCTTCGGCGTGCTCTCCGGCAAATATCTGGATGGTGCCCAGCCCCCCAAGGGCCGCCTGACCCTCTTCGAACGCTTCAAGCGCTACACATCGCCGCTGGCCGATGAAGCGACCCGCGCCTATGTGGAGATCGCCCGCGAACACGGCCTGGATCCGGCGCAAATGGCGCTGGCCTACGTCAATTCACGGCCCTTCCTGACCAGTAACATCATCGGCGCGACCACCATGGAGCAGCTCGAGAGCAACCTGGCGAGCGAGTCGCTCAAGCTTGGCGATGAAGTGCTCGAGGCCATCGAGGCCGTGCATACCCGCCTGCCCAACCCTAGCCCCTGATGACACCTGTTCCTCAGGGGCTATCGCAGCACGCTCTTTGATCCCCGGCGGCCCACGCCGGGGATAGTGTTCGTTCGCCTCCTGGCGGCTATTGGCGCCATAGCGCTGCGACTATCCCCGTGCCCCGGGGTAGCTTGATATACTCAACGTCTGACGACGGGCCCAGCCGCCCATGCCGACTGTTCACAGGAGCGCCCTATGCTGAGCGTGATTTCCCCCGCCAAGACGCTGGATTTCGAGACCCCGCCAAGCACCGACACCTACAGCCAGCCCGATTATCTCGAACGCAGCCGTGAACTGATCGATGTCTTGCGCGACTACTCGCCTCAGCAGCTCAGTGAGTTGATGGGCATCAGCGACAAGCTGGCCGGTCTCAATGCCGCCCGCTTCGCCGAGTGGCAGACGCCCTTCACGCCGGAAAGCGCCAAGCCTGCGGCGCAGGCCTTCCAGGGCGACGTCTATGTGGGACTTGAAGCCACGAGCTTCAGCGAAGACGACAATGAGTTCGCCCAGGAGCACCTGCGCATTCTCTCCGGTCTCTATGGCCTGCTGCGACCGCTGGACCTGATCCTGCCCTACCGTCTTGAGATGGGCACCAAGCTTGCCAACCCGGCCGGCAAGGACCTCTATGCCTACTGGCGGGACACCCTGACTCGGGACCTGGATCGTGCTGTGACGGCCAGCGGCAGCCCGGTGCTGGTCAACCTGGCTTCCAACGAGTACTTCAAGGCCATCGACACCAAGAAACTCAATGCACGGGTCATCACCCCAGTGTTCAAGGACGAAAAGAACGGCCAGTACAAGATCATCAGCTTTTATGCCAAGAAGGCCCGCGGCTTGATGAGCGCCTGGATGGTCCGCGAGCGCCTTGACGACCCCGAAGGCCTCAAGAACTTCGATGTGGCCGGCTATCGCTTCAATGCGGCCATGTCGGAAGGCAATACGATGGTCTTCACCCGCCCCGAAGGCGCGTCCTGAGGTTCACAACTCTGCCTCAGCGCCTTGGCTCCGCACCAGCCAAGACCTCGTCAGTTCAAAAGCGCAGTTGGCGCATCGCGCGGGGCTTTAAGAATCCTTGGTGTGCTTCCTTGAAATGCTTGTCATCGCAGCGCTCGAGCCACTCATAGGCCGCCATGTCGGCACTGATTACGACACCCCCGGCGGCAGAGACTCGCTCTCGTGCCAGCCGCGCCTCCTCCGGGCGCCGGCTGACACAGGCCTCGGCAAGCCAGTACACCCGGTAGTCCGCCGCCAGGAGCCCCAGCGCCGTTTGCAGCACGCAGATATGCGCCTCGCTGCCGCAGATCACCACCTGCTTGCGACCCAGTTCGGCCAGCGCCCTAGCGAAAGGGGGCTCCTCATGGGCATCGAAATGTACCTTCTCCCAGCGAAGCGCATCGGGCGCCGCCGCCAGTAGTTGCGGATCCACTGACCCGAGACCTGCCGGATATTGCTCGGTAAGCCACACCGGTACATCAAGCATTCGCGACAGCCCGGCGAGCCAGGCCGCTTCGGTGACGGCCTGCTCACCGCCTTCGATCACCGGCAACAGGCCGGTTTGCAGGTCGACGATCAACAACAGGCTGGTCGTGCGGTCGAGTCGCATCTTGGTTTTCCCTCGCCATTGACGTTACGGATTCAGCATAGGCGCCGAAGCGGGTATTCTGTCAGGGAATCGAATCACCCCTCAGGAGTTTCCTCTCCCCATGCGCAATATCTTTGTACTCATCCTGGCCACCTTCATGAGTCTGGGCTTGGCCGTCGATCACGCCGAGGCCAAGCGACTGGGCGGCGGCAAAAGCTTCGGCTCCTACTCCCGTTCAGCGGACTCGACGGCCGCCACACCCAATCGTAGCGCCACCGCGGGCACTGGCGCCCGTCAGCCTTCGCGGGGGCTGTCACGCTTCGCCGGTCCCTTCGCCGGCCTGCTGGCTGGTGGCCTATTGGCTTCGCTGTTCTTCGGCGGAGCCTTCGACGAACTGCGCCTGATGGACCTATTGCTGGTGGCCGGTGCGGCCTTTCTGCTATTCCGTCTGTTCGCCAAGCGTCGTCAGCCAGCCACCGCCAATGGTGATCCAATGGCTCGCCAGGAGCAGAGCACCTCTCAGCCATTTTCTAATTCAGAAACCCTCTCCGAAACTCTTGGCGGTGGCCTTGGCGGTGCGAGCGCGACGCCGAGCTGGTTCGACAAGGAACGCTTCCTGGGCGGGGCCAAGGAGCACTTCATGACCCTGCAGCGCGCCTGGGACAATAACGACTTCGCCGGTATTCAAGAGTTTGTCACGCCAGCGTTCTACAATCAGCTGCGTGAAGAGCGCACCAACCACCCGGCCAATAATCGTACTGAGATCGTCAGACTGTTCGCGGAGCTTGGCGACGTGCGAGAGATCGCTCAGCAGGCCGAGGCCACGGTCATTTTCCACGGCGTCATGGACGAGAACGGCGAGCACAACGAGTTCAACGAGACCTGGCATCTGATTCGCGAGCTGCGTGATAACGCCCCCTGGTACCTGCAGGGCATCGAGCAGAACCCGGGCGCCTAAGACTCATACGCCAGACGTGATTCTAACGTTACTCTTCCACACGAGGCCTCAAGAACCACCAACAAAAATGCCGGGCTTTTGCCCGGCATTTTTGGATTACCCCACCGGTCAAACAGGTGAGTTCATCCGCAGCTATGAACATGGGGGTGTTCCCAATGCTCTTTCCTAACACGCCACCTTAGTAGTCAGACTGAGCCTCATCGGCCGCCTCTTCTACGTTATCACCGGCTTCCTCGATCGCATCCCCCGTGTCCTCCATGGCGTTATCGACCTTCTCACCGGCCTGTTCCGCAGGCCCTTCCTCTTCACAGCCAGTGATGGCAACGGCCATCATGGCCACCAGCAGCATGATGCCGAGCTTGCCCATCAGCTTGTCCGTAAGCTTCACGTTCATGATGTTGTCCTCCTGAATCATGGTTGCCATACCTGACGACGAGTGTCAGTTCAAACACCATAGCCGTCCTAGCGCTACGACACTACCCATAGCGCATTCAGCTCAAGCTCTTTCACGCATGACTCAACAGATGCACCTTGGGGCATCCTCGAATGACTGACACAAAAAACCCCGGGCGCGGATGCGTCCGGGGTTAGAAAATGCGGCTCGAGGCGCCCGTATCGGGTGCGCCTTTCAAGCGCCCAGACACGAAAAAACCCCGACCTGTAAAGGACCGGGGTTTTCTCTCAATAAGTGCCTGACAATGACCTACTCTCGCATGGAGAAACTCCACACTACCATCGGCGCTAAGCGGTTTCACTTCCGAGTTCG
>NZ_JABVXC010000020.1 GCF_013349955.1 Onishia taeanensis
TCTAAGGTAGGAACTTGATGGGATAAAAACCAATAAAAAAGCCCCACAATGAAAATTGCAGGGCTTAGGAGGTAATCTGTCTAGTTACTAGGTCATACTAATAATTCAGATATTCATAACCCAATATCCTCAACAACAGGAACCAGTGAGGTAGGCTTAAAATCTTTACCATACCTGTTATTGGTTATTCCTCCTGTTGTATGACCAAGTAGACCACCTATTAAATTCTCACTGATACCTTTCTGCTTGAGATGGTCAGCAACAGTATGCCGGAAGCTATAGAAATCCTTCCTTTCATCACCAATCAACCCTATTGACTGTCTCAACCTAGCAAACCATTTAGACGGTTGTGCTGAATATCCGTGTTTCTTATGTCGTGTTAATTCAGGGAATAACCTGGAGGAATCTGCTAGAGAATCTACATACTCAAGGAAACCTAATTCAATAAGCTTACTGTGTACAGGAATCACCCTTTCTGCATTCTCTGTCTTCAAGTGTTGATCTGGCATGGTCTGTTGAATATGGATACAAGGGATTCCATCAACAACCTTGATATCTTTGGTGTAGAGCTGACATAGCTCATTAAGTCTCGCACCAGTGTATAGACCAAGGTAAGGAAGCCAGTATTTAAAAGGCTTATTCTGGTGCTGTATCGCCTCAAATATCTTGGTTAGGTCATCACCCGTAAAGGTGCTTCTAAAGCTATTTTGCTTCTGTTTTACCTTTATCTTCATACCAGAGAAGGGATTATTGCTCAGGTATCCTTCCCGTTGTGCATAAGTGAAGAAGGCTGAAAGGTTTTTAATATAATTGTTGTAGGTGGTAACGCTAATGGTGGATGTTGCTTCCTTGATGATCGTGTTAAGGCTCTTGTCCCCTTTGATCCTGTTCAACCTTGGAGGCAGCTTTAGGGCAACATCTCGGAAACGTTTGGCATGATCGAGGGTAATGGCCTCAACAGGCATATTCCCAATGATTCTAAAGAAAAGGTTTATTATGAACTCTTTGTCATCAATGGTCTTCAGGGAAACCCCTTCTAGGGTCTGGTGGTGTCGGTAGGCTTGGAGAACATCGGTCAGGGTAGGCTTAGGAGGTGCTACAGGGCTTACAGGAGGCTTTTGAGGAGGGTTGCTGTTGCGATGGCCTTCCATGAGCTTGGTAGCTTCTATGAGGGCTTCTGCACAACGAATGACAGCTTCGCGTTTAGATCGTGTACGTAAGGATCGTCTAATTTCTGTCTTGCCGAGGAAGGGACGTTTGGCAGGAGGCACTACCAATCGGAAGTACCAAAGACCGTGGCGAGAACGGTATAGGTAAGGAGGATTCGAGGGCATTTGGTTCACCATTTTGGATCACTTGAGAGATCGAATGGTGAAAAACCCTTCAAAAACAATTCATTGACCTGAAATGGAGGCGGCCCCGACAGCCACATCCCGGCACACGCATCCATCACTACCGTTGCTCCCTTCCGGGCCTGGCGGGGTTTGCGACTTAGCGTTGCGGGAGGACCGACGGGGCCACCATAACGACTCGATTAGTTGCCAAACGACCATTAACTTCAAGGTCTACCAGCTGATTCGCCAGCGCATCGAGCGGGGCGCACTATAACAGCGGCTCAGGGGGTCCGCAAGACCAGATGATTGGCTCTGGGCTCAGGCCAGATGCCATCTTTCTAGTCTAGGCTTATAGGTGTAGCTTGGTCGTCACCAACAAGACCTCATACCAACGGGAAGAGAGCCAATGCAAAAGGATTCCAACAAGGGCTATATCGCGCTACTCGGCTGGAGCCTGAGTGCCGTAGAAGCCGCCGAAAACTTCGATCGACGCTACGTGGTCGTGGCCCCGGACTGGGCCGAGGATTATTGCGAAAAGCACGATATTCCCTACGTATCATGGAACTTCGAGCGCCTCAACGATCGCTCAATGGAGATTGCCGAGACCCTGAAGGGCATGGGCGTCGACGTCGCCATCCCCCTGTTCGAAGAAACAGTGGAGTGGGCCGGTGCGATCAACTCCGTGCTGCTCGACAGCCCCCGCCTCTATGGCCAGTCGCTGCTGCTGCGCGACAAGGCGCTGATGAAACGTCGTGCTCAGTTGGGCGGCATCCGCGTGGGCATCTTCGAGGAAGCTCACGACAAGGAAGACGTCATCCGCTTCCTGAAGCGCGTCAATCAGACGCTGCTCAAGCTCGACGGCGACCCCAATGACCCGATCCACCTGAAGGCTTTCGACAAGGCCGGCTGCCTGGGGCATCGCGTGATCCGCACCCCGGACGAGGTCGATACGATTCCCGAAGAGGAATTCCCGGTGCTGATGGAATCGCACCTGGACGGCTGGGAATTCGCGGTGGAAGCCTGGATTCACAACGGCAAGATCGTCTTCCTCAATATTTCTGAGTATGTAACGCTTGGCTACTCGGTGTTCGTGCCGGCCTCGCCGGAGCTCGAGAAGTACCGCCCGCAGATCACCGCGCAGATCGAGAAGCTGATCAAGGCCTTCGATATCGAGTTCGGCCTGATCCACCCCGAGTACTTCGTCACCAACGATGGCGAGATGTACTTCGGCGAAGTCGCCTATCGTCCGCCGGGCTTCAAGGTCTTTGAGCTGCTCGAGCGTGTCTACGGCTTCAACGCCTACCAGGCCTCGATGCTGGTCTTCGACCCCAAGACCAGCGAAGAAGAGGTCAAGGCCTTCTTCCCGAAGGAAGTGGTCGATGCCGACGGTTTTGCCGGCTGCTTCGGCGTCTATCCGCGCCGCCGCGTGGTCAGCAAGCTGGAGATCCCCGAAGAGGTCGAAGATCATCCGTACTTCGAGTCCCACGAGCTGACTGCTCCCATGGAAGAGACCGTCACCAAGCGTACCGCTTTCGGCACGCACTGGGGCCTGATCTATTTCAAGGGCGACGAAGCTCAGCGCATGAAGGATCTTCTCAAGCATATGGAAGACCTTGATTTCTATGTCTGATGTAGGGCGTCATAGAAAGCATGCAAGCCTGATGACAAGGAGTCTGCGTGACAACGCCACGAGACACGACACCCCAAAGTGAAGCGTTGGAGGCCAGCGAGAAACTCGTTGGCCTTTTGAAGAAATTCGACGACGCCATCACTTTGCTCAACAACGCGCGCGACTTCGCCAAGCCGGGCAAACTTCCACGAGTGTTGGATACCGCCCGGCGGGTCATGTTGCAGGAAGGCGGCTGCGCGGCCATCGAGCAACGCGGCCGCGTCCTCGAAGAGGCCGGAATCTTTCAGGGTTCCGACTGGCAAACGCCTCAGCACCTGGTCCCATCCCTCACCACCCACGCGCTGACCAGCGCCGACCCCAACATGGTGGTGATCGAATCGCTGAGCGAACTGCGGCTGCTGGCCGTGGCCAAGGGTGATTACATTCACCCGCTCATCTCCCTGGAGCAGGCGCACCACTACCTGACCCAGACCCTGGCGATCAACCTCAGGCTGTTGTTTGGTGATCCCACCGAGGCCGAACGCGAAACCCAGGGCCGACTGGCCGAGGTGCCGCGTCATCTGTTCCGCCACCTGTCCGAACGCATCGGCTATGAGCACATCATCGATCATCTGATCGAGGAAATCTGGCGGATCCTGGAGCAGCGTCCCATCCAGGTTGAGCCCGTCAAGCAGATGATCACGCAGATCGCTCTCTGCCAGGCCAATCCCGATATTGATCTAGGGGGCAGCGGCCAGGGCGCCGACCGTTTAGTCAGCTCACTGTTCGGTCCCACCAGAGCCTCTCGTGAAGACCCGGGGCTCGATATCTATCGTGAGCGACTGGCCAGCATGGACGCCGCCGCTCTTCAGGGTGAAGCCACCGGCTTTGCGCGCTCCATGCACGATACGGGCCTGGTCTCCGCCTATCATCCCATACTGCTGCGTCACCTGCTGGACCACAGCGACCACCTGCTAGCAGAAGCCATGGGGCTTTCCTCCACCGGACGCGATTGCCTGCTTTGCTATCACGAACTGGTCCATGCGCTGATCCGTGGCGGTGTCTATCCGGAAACACCCCAGGCGGTCTACGGCCTGACTCTGACCCTTGAGCGCGGCATCTTCTACCAGCCCCCGGTGGCGCCGGCCATGTGGCGCCAGCTGGGGCTGCCGCTCTCTGACTGGTCAGAGGCTCGCCTGAACCTCGCCTTCGGAGAAACCATCTCGCCCAAGGCAAGGCTACTGGAAGGCGTGTTGTGCATGCTTGGCCTACCGCTGGGCGTCGGCCAGGGCAACAACCCGACCTGCCAATCGGCGCGCGCCCTCTCAATGTGGGCTTACAACGATCCTGACTATCTGCTCCAGATGGTCGCCTGGGCCGCCCGCGATGACGATATCATCATGCACTTCGAGGGCATGCCGCTGTCTTCCATGGCCAGCCTCTCAGGCGTCGCCCAGACCCTGCCGATGGACTTGGACCCGGTATCGCTGATCGTGGTGCCGCACCTGGATCGCATCTATGCGGAAATGGGCCGGCGCTGCATCGGCCGGGAAGGCGACCCGCACCGCTGGGTCAATCCGGAGTTCCATGGCTGGTGGTCAGGCCGAGGCTTTCGCATCAATGTCGATGTCGCGACCGGTGAGCTGACGGAGTTGGACGATTTCCTGCGCCACTTCTATGCGAGCTACCACCCCTACTACAACGGCAATCAGCCGCTGATTCATCCTCAGCCAGCCGGCATCGCCGTGACCGACACCGCGGCCCGTTTCATCGGTTGGCATGCGATCACCATCCTGCGCGCCAACCTCGACCCCAATGACGTGATGCGGGTCTACTTCTTCAACCCCAATAACGATAGCGGGCAGGACTGGGGAGACGGCATCAAGGTCAGTACGGCCGACAACGGCGAGCGCTTTGGCGAGTCCTCGTTGCCCTTCGAGCAGTTCGTGTCGCGCCTGTATATCTACCACTATGACCCATTGGAGCGGGGTGAGCTGGCCAAGATCACCCAGGAGGAGCTCGACCGAGTGATCGGCTACATCCATCGCAGCTGGGGCCAGGATCGCATCCCCAAGGGCGAGCTACAGGCGAGCAGCGGGCAAACAGCGCCACAGACGCCACCGGAGAGCTGAAGCACCGCTTCCTCGCCGTTCACCCATACACGATCGGCACCGGACGGCCTGCGGGATTCTCTCCCGCAGGCCGTCTTGCGTATAATCTCACCTCACCCGTTTCGCTGTTTCCGCCAGAGGCTCCATGATCCGACTCGACCAGTTGCTCGTCGCCCAGGGCCTGGCGCGCTCCCGCTCCCGCGCCCAGCGCCTGATTCGCCATGGCCGAGTCAGCCTGGCAGGCCATCCACCTTTGACCAAGCCCTCGGAAAAACTGCCGGAAGACAGTGCGTTGACGGTCGCCGATGACCCCGAAGAACGCTATGCCTCGCGGGCCGGGCTCAAGCTCGAGGCCTTGCTGGAGACACGCGGCATGCGTCTCGACGGCAGAGTCGTTCTGGATGTGGGCCAGTCGACCGGTGGGTTCACCGACTGTGCCCTGCACTTCGGCGCGGCGCATGTGATCGGCGTCGAAGTCGGGCACGATCAGCTCGACCCGCGGCTTCGCGATGACCCGCGAGTCAGCTGTCTGGAAGGGCTCAACGCCCGCGACATGACCGACTCTCCCGAATTGCGCAAGGCCATGGCGGAGCATGCGCCCGACGGGCTATCGCTTGCCATCATGGATGTATCCTTCATTTCCCAGACCTTGATCCTGCCCCAGCTGAGCCAGCTACTGCCGGCCGGTGCAGAGCTGCTGTCGCTGGTCAAACCGCAGTTCGAGGTGGGCCCCGGTAAGGTCAACGAGCGGGGTATCGTGACCGATGACGCCCTGCTGTCAGACGTCGAGTCGCGGATCCGCGCCTGTTGTGCAGAGCATGGGTTCACGGTGCTGGGCTGGCAGGACAGCCCCATTAGAGGCGGCGACGGCAACCGCGAATTTCTGCTGCATGGCCGTCGTGACTGAGCGGCGCTAGTCATCCTCGTCTGGCAACTGCCCTTCGAGATCAGCTCTCTTGTCGCCCGCTCTCTTGGCCTCCGCGCTCTTAGCTTCCACCCTAGCGCCGCGCGTGTTCTCGTTGTCATCCTGCTTGTCGGTTTGCGCCGCACGGGCGGGCGGCGCCCCCCACTCGATAGGACCACCCTTGGCATCATGCAGGCGCACATCGAGCTGGTTGAAGGCGATTTCGACACCATGCTCCTGGAAACGAGACGCAACCTCGACGTTGATTTCATCCGCCGCATACAGCCGATCGATCAATGAATTGACGAAGATGCGCAGTTCGAAATCCAAGGTGCTGGCCCCGTATTGCAGGAAGAAAACCTGCGGCTCCGGGTCCTTGAGTACTCTTTCATTGTCCTTGGCCGCCTCACGCAGCAGGCGATGCACCAGCGCCAGATCCGAGCCATAGGCCACACCATAGCTGAGCACCACGCGGGTGACGTTGTCCGATAGCGACCAGTTGATCAGTTGGTCGGTGACAAAGGTCTTGTTGGGGATAATGATCTCCTTGCGATCAAAATCCGTGACGGTGGTGGCACGAATACGAATGCGGCTGACGGTGCCATGCAAGTTGCCAAGGGTGATGGTGTCGCCGATGCGCACCGGCCGCTCGAAGAGAATGATCAGCCCCGAAATGAAGTTGGCGAATATTTCCTGGAGCCCGAACCCCAGCCCCACCCCCAGCGCGGCGACCAGCCACTGCAACTTGTCCCAGGTAACCCCGAGGGCTCCCAGTGCCATCACCACCCCACTCCCGGCGATCACATAAGACAACAGCGAGGTAATGGCATAGGCACTGCCCTGCTTGAGGGCCAACCGCGACAGCACCATCACCTCGAGCAGGCCGGGCAGATTGCGCGCCAGCATCATCGTCAGGGCCACCGTTACCAGGGCGATGAAGACATCCGCCACACTGATTCCAGCAGCGACGCCGCCTTCGCCATTGGTGCCCGCATCTCCGGCCCACACCGCCACCTGATTCAGGTAGCCCAGCACAGTTAGCAGGTCAGCCCATACCAGATAAAGCAGCAACGCCAATCCCAGCACCAGGATGAGTTTGGATAGACGCAGCGACTGCTGATTGACCTGGTTCATGTCCAACGGGGGTTCCTCGACTACCTCCATACCGTTTCCCGGCTCATCGCGTTTCAGTGCCCGGCGACGCGCCAGCGCACGGCGATAAGCCAGGCGTCGTGCCGCCACCGCCAACCCCCGTACCACGGAGGCTTCGACCACGATCCACGCCCCCAGAAGGTAGAGCGTGATCACGTAACGCGACACTAGGCTCAGGGCCGTGTACTCATAGCCCAATACGATCAGGCAAATCAGCAGCAGCGGAACGCCGGCCAGCGCCAAGCCAACCAGCAGGCGCAGTAGCAGGATGCCGAAAAACGGTGTGTGGGCGGCGATCAGCTTGCTCTGCACCACCGCCATGCTGGCGAGGCCCACCAGCATCAGCAGCAAGGCCAGCGGGTACTGGGACAAGACAATTTCTCCGCCCCGGGCCACGCTCGAGATCATCAGCACCGGCACCAGCGACAGTCCCAGCCAAAGCAGCAGTCCGGAAAGCCGTGTCGCGTAGGCCGGCGGCCACAGGAAATGACGCATCGCCACCCCGTCGCGCACCAGTAGCCGCCTCGCCCAGGCGATACTGCCCCAGGCCAATGACAGTTGAATCAACGCCATCCCTAGCCGCGTCATCATGCCCTCTTCACCGACCAGCAGCGCCAGCCCCAGCGATGCAAGCAGCAGCGGGCCGGGGCTTGCCAGCAGCGCATTGAGCGCTATCGCCCGCGGAGTCAGGGCCTGGGTGTCATACTTAAGGTGTCCAATCTTGTCGTTGAGCAGCACCAGGTGCCGCTTGATCGGAGGACGCAGCAGGAAGAGAGCGACGGCGATCAATAGCGGCAGCAACCCCACCAGGCTCCCAAGCCCCGGCCACTGCAAGGGAAATGCCGAGCGCCAGGCGCCCTGCCCCCAGGTGTCGACAAGCCGCGCAGGTATCTGGCGCAGCCAGTCCAAATCCAGCGGACGGCTATTGGCAACCCAGAACAGCTGTTCGTCGAGCGTCGCGCGCAACTGCCTGCTGAGGGCCAACAGCTGCTGCTGATTGAGCTGCAAATCAATGGCCGCGCTCAGTTCCTCGCCATAGGCCTGCTCTAGCTGATCGACCAACTCACGCCGCGATGCATAAAGCCTCTCCAGAGCAGCGATAAGATCATCCGAAGGCTCGACCTTGGCCGCTGCCAGCTCCTCTCGTGCCAAGGCAGTGGTATCCCGAAGCGCCTCACGCTGGCGGCCCAGTTCGAACTGTTTGAGGCGCAGGTCGGCGATGTCGTCCTGCAGATTGCGGCGCTGCTCAACCTGCGGCAGCAGGTGTCGCTGTTCGCGCAGGATGCGTGACAGCAACAGGCTGCCGCGAATCGCGTCGATTTGCTCATTCAGAGTGCGCTGCAGCTGGCGCACGCGGTCTAGCTGACGACGCACCTCCAGCCCATCGCGAGCCAGGGTGTTGGAAAGCTCGGTGGCCTTTAATAGCTCGAGGCTCAACTCGCGATTGACCTCTCGCGCCTGTTTGACCACCGGATGCTCGGTTTCCACCTGCGGGCCGCCGGCTGCTGCCGCTTTGATCGCCTGCTCGGATTGAACGCGCCGCTTGCGGTCGAGCACCGCCTGCAGCATGGCTAGGCGGGCCTCCTGCTGAGTGATCTGTCGGTTGAGCTGATCCTGGCGCAGCTGGGCGAGCTCACGCAGGCGGGAGTTGGCATTCAGCGCACTCTGCTGATAGCGCAAAGTGAGATCCGCCAGACGCATCTCGGCGAGTCGCTGCAGCCGCTGAGGGGCATCAGCCGGCCCGTCCGCCAGATTTTCCAGGGCCTGACGACTGCTCTCCAGCGTCCGCATCGCCTCAGCGATACTCTGCTGGGCGCGCTCGGGCAGCGTCTGGGTGTTGATCAGTTGAGTATTGACCTCGCTCAAGCGATCCTGCTGTTTCTGCAGCGTATCCAAGGCTTCCTGAAGGCGAGAGGCCAGCTGACTCGTCGTAAGCGCATCGAGTGACTCGAAAGTCAAATCCGGCGCGGGGGATGCATCGTCCTGCAGCGACTGTTTCAGCGTCTCGATGTCCGCTGGAGCACTGGCAATTCGTTGCTCCAGGGTCGCCATCTCGGCCTGCATCTCCTGTAACGTTGAAAGCGTCTGCCGAGCCGCCTTGAGCGCATCCAGGTCGCGCTGCGCCACCTCATCAAGCGTCGTGCCATCCTGGGGCTCGAGGCCCTGAATGCGTGCATTCAGGGTAGCGATACTCGGTAAATCGGACGTCGAGGCATCCTGTGCCTGTGCATACCCCGCCAAAGCCAACAGCACCAGCAGCGCCAACCACCAGGCGTTGCCGATGTCGCTTACCCAACGCGCCGTATGCCCTGGCGCAAAACGATGCCTATTCAACTGCCCCACGGCACTCCCTCCGCATCTCCGCCCAGAGCATATTCCACCCTATTTCTCAGCGACGGCTCCTATCCTAGACAGGCCGCCACGTCGCCAAGATAGGCGATGCCGGGCGAATCCCTTGATATCAGTGTCGACCGCGGCGACGATTGCCACAACTCGACGCGACCGCGACATATCGCCTCTTCTTAGCCAGTGAAGACGCCTTTGCGGAAGTCATTCAGAAAGCCCGTGAAAAAGTGATTGAGAAGTCATTGAAAACGTCTGTGAGACATCGAGAACGATTGACTTGGCCTGACGGCATGGTAGAAACAGGGCTCGATAGGCGACCGACAGGAATCAGAACATGGCCATGCCCAAGCCACTCAAGGCGCTCGCCCTGGCCTTATGTGTAATCGCACTGGCAAACGACGCCGTTGCACAGGACAGCGACACCGAGGGGCAAGCGACCAACCAGCCGCTGACTCAGGAAGAGATGACCGACCAGCTGTCGGCCAAGCGTGCCTTGGAAGAAGCCGAGCAGCGGCGCGAACTGGAAGAAGAGTCCGAGAACAACCCCTTCGCGATTACCGCCTATCGCCGCAACTATCTGTTCCCCTGGAGCTATAACACGAATCCCAACCAGGAAGATTTCCGCTCCATCAGCGACTCGAAAGTGGGCAATGCCGAGGTCAAGTTCCAGTTCAGCGCCAAGTTCAAGCTAGCCGACAACGTCTTCGTCAACAAAGGGGACCTGTACTTTGCCTATACCCAGCGAAGCTGGTGGCAAGCCTACAATTCGGAGGCATCGTCGCCCTTCCGGGAAACCAACTTCGAGCCAGAATTTTTCGTCAGTTTCGACAACGATATGTCGATGATGGGCTGGACCAACATTCAGAATCGCGTTGCGTTCAATCACCAGTCCAACGGACGCTCGGAACCGCTGTCACGCAGTTGGAATCGCTTATATGTGGAAAGTATCTTCCAAAGTGGTGACTGGGTGGTCAGTGTGGCTCCCCATTGGCGCATCCCGGAGTCCGAAGAAGAAGACGATAACCCGGACATCGAGCGCTACATGGGATATGGCGACATAACCCTGGCAAGGCGCCTGAATGACGATCACGAAGCCAGCCTGCTGGTTCGAGGCAATCCCGCCGCCGGTCACATGGGCTATCAATTCGACTATTCGTTGCCACTTTCCAACAGCATGCGCTGGCATATCCAGTATTACCACGGCTACGGCGAGAGCCTGGTCGACTATGACAACAACAACCATCGCTTGAGCATTGGCTTCAGCCTCAACTCCTTCTTCACCAATGCACGCTGAGCATCGGCAAGGGCACAACGGGCATGCATGACAGGGGATGCTGTCTGCGGTCCCAGGCTGCTATGCTGAATGCGTTTCCCAACCGTCAAAGGAAGACTCGAATGGCCAACCGCACACCCAATGTCGATGCCAGCACCGACCAGCTCAAGAGTGACCTCGAACACCTGACCCACACGCTGGAGGAGCTGGTGAACGCCACAGCGGATGATTCACGCAGCAATATCAAGGAAATGCGCGAGCGTGCCGAGCAACGTCTCAAAGATACCCGCACTCATCTGGAAGCCCGTGGCGAGCAGCTCTACAGCAACGCCCGCGACAACGTTCGCGAACAGGCCGATGTATGCGACAAGTACGTCCACGATAATCCCTGGACCAGCATCGGCATCGGCGCCGGCATCGGCGTCGTGATCGGCATGCTGATCGGGCGGCGCTAATGGCTCAGAGCCAGGGACCGGCAGAGCGTGTATTCGAGGCCACCCGGCGACTGATCGGCAGCCTGATTGCCAGCGGCGAGACGCGCTTGCGTCTCGCCGTGGTGGAGCTCGAAGAGGAAAAGGCCCGCTTGATCACCCTGCTGCTGCTGGCAGGCGTCAGCCTATTGCTGCTGTTGTTGGGCTTGGCAGTACTGACCCTGCTGGTGGTCGTGGTGTTCTGGGACAGCTACCGGCTGGAGGCCATCTCCGCCTGCGCACTGGCTCTGCTGGGCAGTGGCTTGGCCATGGCATTATGGGTGCGTCGCCTCGCCAGGCGCCCGACCCTTCTCAAGAGCACGCTCAAGCACCTCGCCACCGACCGCGAGCTCATGAACGCGGAGCGACAGCATGCTCAAGCCGACCACTAATACGGCTGCCCGCAACAGCACTGATAGGGCCAGCCTCGCTGAGCGCAAGGCGCAGCTGGAGACCCGCATCGAGCAGCAGCGTATCGAGGTGCTGGTCAATGCCGAACACTGGCGCCATGCCACTCGGGGCATCGATGCCTTCTATCATGCCGTGCTGCGCTGGAAGGCGCCGCTGTATGGCATTGCCGGAGTAATGGCTTGGCGCAGCCTGCGCCGCCCCAAAGGCTTCAGGCGTCTCGCCAGTCGGGCGCTCGGCCTCGCCATGACGGCCAGGCGTCTTCGCCGCATCATCAAGTAGCGGCGTCTGTCAGGCACTTGCGCTCAGGGCCTTGTTTTTAAGTCCTTGCCACCTTCCAGAAGCGCCGATAACGGCGGCAAAAGGCCTTGGGGGATTCGGCATACAGCAGGCCGCCAAGCCTGCGGGCCTCATCACGCAAGGTGAGCTGACGGCGCGACGCGCGCCACTCCAGTTCCGCCACGGCTCCTTCCTCTACGCCCTCAAGGCGCAGCAGCTCCGCTCGCAACATTGAGAGGTCGTGTTCGTCGCCCAGTCGTTCGGCCAACCACTTGAGGTCCTTGGCGCGGGCACGCATGGCCGTCGGCCAGAGCGAGTGCAGCAGGCGCACCTGATACCAGTGGTACTTGACCTGTTTTCGCCACTCGTGGAAGTCCTCATCGTCACCGCTGGCGTAGGCCCGGGCGAAAGCCTTGCGTCCCTGGCCATATACTTGCGCCAAGCCGCCGGCGATGGCCTTGAAGCCCTTTTCCGTCAGTCGCCAACTTGGTAGCCGCTCACGCACCGCCTCGAGTTCCGTGCGAGCCGATACCAGGTGCTGCGCGGTGTTATTCCCGTTCTCGTTCTTCTCGGCTTCCGCCCCCGCGAGCAGCCGGTCCCGTGCGGCGACCAGCGCTTCACGCACGGGGGCAAGCTGGCGGGCCTCGTCGTCCAAGGTTTCAGCAGGTACCAGGATATCGAAGGTGTCGATGTACACCTGCGCATCCCGAGACCCTGACAGGGCGTTCGCTGCATCACGCAAGGCGGCGTTTTCCTGGCGATACATGTCGAGCGGCATGGCATAGCGCATCAGACGCAGCAGCCCCCTCAGCATTTTCATTCGCTTGCGGACCTGGTGAACATGATCGGCCAGTCGCGGATCGCTTGGCGCGATCGCCAGCTCAGCCAGGGCCTGGCGCAGTTGGCGATCGACGATCCTCGTCAGATTGGCCTGCATGGCCCGGTCCAGTCGTAGTGCAAACGCCATGGCATTCCCCCTATGAGATCCGCGCGATGAGGCAAGAGCGACTCGGCGATGCGGGCGCCGATTCCCATCTTTCCCGAGGCCTAGAGCGACTGTCCACAGGCAACGCCCGACGCCCACGCCCATTGGAAATTGTAGCCGCCCAACTCGCCGGTCACATCCAGTACCTCGCCAATGAAGCGCAACTGCGGCAGACCATTGACCGCGAAGTCCTTCGACGACACGCCATGGGTATCGACACCTCCCATGGTGACCTCGGCGGTCCGCCAGCCTTCGGTTCCCGCCGGCTTGATGGACCAATGATTAAGGCGTGCCTGCCAGCCTTCGAGATGGGCATTGGAAAGCTCCGCCAGCGCGGCGTCCTCGCCATACCACTCATTCAGTGCCTGGGCGAAGCGCTTGGGAAAACGCTCGCCAAGCCAGCTCGAAAGGCGCCGTTTGGGGGTTTCGCGGCGCGCCTGGGCCAGCGCCTCGAAGGCATTTTTTCCCGCCAGCAGATCAATCTCGAGCGCGTCGCCGGTCTGCCAATAACTGGAAATCTGCAGCATGGCAGGCCCTGAGAGCCCACGATGGGTAAACAGCATCGGTTCCCGATAGGCGCCCTCTCGGCACTTGACCACCACCTCGCAGCTGACGCCGGACAGCGCAGCAGCGCGCTCCTTCCACTGGGATGTCAGGGTGAAGGGCACCAGCGCCGCCCGAGTGTCGGTGACCGTGAGGCCAAACTGGCGGGCGATGTCGTAGCCAAAACCAGTGGCGCCCATGCTGGGAATCGATAGCCCACCGGTGGCGATGACCACGGCACCGGTGTCGATGCGACCAAGCGACGTCTCCAAGCGCATCCCCTCGCCCCGTCGGTCGATGGAATCGACGCGGGTCTTGAGGCTGACCTCAACGCCCGCCCACTCACACTCGGTGAGCAGCAAACGCACGATGTCCTTGGCCGAATCGGCGCAGAACAGCTGTCCCGGCGCCTTCTCGACGTACTCGACCCCATGACGCTCGACGAGCTCGACGAAGTGCTCCGGCCGATAGCGCTTCAGGGCCGAAATGCAGAAATGCGGGTTGGCAGAAAAGAAATTGCCGGGCCCCGTCGCCATATTGGTGAAATTGCAGCGCCCGCCTCCCGACATCAGAATCTTCTTGCCGGCCTTGTTGGCATGGTCGATCAGCAGCACCCGCCGGCCGGCGTAACCGGCGGTCAGCGCGCACATCAGACCGGCCGCACCGGCACCGATCACCACCACATCGGGTTGGGAAGTCATGCAGCATCACCCTTGGAGCCATGGAACAAGGGCGAGATGGTACCAGAGCGGTGGGGGCGCTGGTGATCCTCCCGGCTTATGCCACGCTGGACTTGGGAGTGGGCTGACCATGTAAGCGCTACGCACCCGTCCAGGCGCCACTTTCTTGCCACCGCCTTGCCACCGCGGGCACTTGTACGTGTCTTGTCGACACATTGTCTTATGCATTGGTCACGTATAAGGTGTGTATAGATTTTAGCCATGGATCATCGACAGGTCTTCCGATCAAGGCTCACGAGACGTCGACTGAGGCGACGACGTCAAACCGCTGCCCCCTTGCCTGGCAAACCTTCCTGTTCCCACTCGCCCTGACCAAGAGACGCCACCTTGATGCCATTCTCGATGCCAAAGCTGCTCCCTCGACGATTGCCACTTCGACGGACGACACGCCGCTCGCGCCTGGCAGTGGAATGGCTCGCGCTTCTGATGGCCCTGCTGCCCGCGCTAGCCCAGGCACAAGCACAGGGACAAACATCCCCCAGCACGGTCATTGCCAGCCGTGCCGATACCCGCAGCTGGTCGGAACAGCTGGAAGCGCTGGGCACGCTGCGAGCGGATGAAAGCGTGACGCTTTCCGCGACCGTGACCGAGATCATCAGCGAAGTGAGCTTCGAGGATGGCCAGCGGGTTAGCGCCGGCGACGTGCTGATCCGCCTGGAGGACGGCGAGGAGCAGGCGCAGTTGCGAGCCGCCCAGGCGCTGCGCGACGAGCGACGCAATGCGCTGTCCCGCGCCAGCCAGCTGCAATCCCGCAACCTGGCGCCCAGGGCCAATGTCGAGGACAGTCAGGCGCAGCTGAGGCAGGTCGAAGCACAGATCGACGAAATCGAGGCGCGTCTGGATGCCCACCGGCTGCGCGCGCCATACGATGGCGAGGTGGGCTTTCGCAACATCAGCGTCGGCAGCCTGGTCACCCCCGGCATGGCGCTGGTGACGCTGGACAAGCTCGATGTCATGAAGCTCGATTTCCAGGTGCCGGAGAGTCGCATCAGCCTGCTGTCGAGAGGACTACCGCTCACGGCGCATAGCCCGGCCTACCCGGACGAGCGCTTTCAGGGCCAGATCGCCAGCATCGGCACCCGCATCGACCCGGTCAGCCGCAGCGTCACGGTCCGCGCCAAGCTGCCCAACGACGGGCGACGCCTGCGCCCCGGTATGCTGATGGAGGTCACGCTCGACGGTGCGTCACGCCAGGCGCTGGTCATCCCCGAAGCCGCATTGATTCCGGAAGGACGTCGTCAGTCGCTGCTGGTGATCGATGAAGCCGAGATGACGGCGCAGCTGCGGAATGTAACCATCGGCGCCCGCCGTGCCGGCCGCGTAGAAGTTCTAGACGGCCTTGCTGCCGGCGATCTGGTGGTGATTCATGGCAGCCAGTCCACCCGCGATGGGCAGGCCGTCGAGGTGTTGGGCATCGTCGATGCCTCGACCACGGTCGCGGACATTCTCAAACGCAGCCGACCGGACGCGGCCGCCGCAGACAAAGCGGATGATGCCTGATGCGCCTGTCCGATATTTCCGTTCAACGCCCGGTATTGGCAAGCGTACTGGCCGCCTTGATCGTGGCCTTCGGCCTGCTGGCCCTGGAACGCTTGCCGCTGCAGGAATACCCGGCCATCGACCCGCCTATCGTCAGCGTAGACACTCGCTATCCAGGCGCCTCGTCAAGCGTCGTCGAGACCCGCATCACCCAGGTGCTCGAGGACCGTATCTCCGGTATCGAGGGCATCCAGACCATCAGCTCGTCGAGCCAGGATGGCGAATCCGAGATCACCGTCGAGTTCGGCCTCGACCAGGATATCGACGCCGCAGCCAACGACATGCGCGACCGCATATCAGGGGCCCGGGGCAACCTGCCGGATGAGGCCGAGCCGCCGGAGATCCAGAAGGCCGACAGCAGCTCGGAAGTGGTGGTGTGGCTGAGCCTGTCAGGCGAAGGCTATTCGATGGAAGAGCTCACCGACTACGCCAACCGCTATCTGGTCGATCGGCTGTCGGTACAGCCCGGGGTCTCGCAGGTGCGCGTCGGCGGCGGACGCGATTACGCCATGCGCCTCTGGCTCGACCGCAATGCCCTGGCCGCCCGCAACCTGAGCGTCGGCGACGTCGAGGATGCTCTGCGCGACGAAAACGTCGAACTGCCCGGCGGCGCCATCACCTCCGAAGACCGTCAGTTCGTGGTCCGCCTGCCCCGAAGCTTCGCCACCGCCGACGATTTCCAGGGGCTGGTGCTTGCCGAAGGCGCCGCTGGTGATCTGGTACGGCTTGGCGATGTTGCCAGGGTCGAGATCGGCGCGGTCGAGGAACGCACCATCTTTCGCGGCAACGGCGTGCCAATGGTCGGCCTGGGCATGATCAAGCAATCCACCGCCAATGTGCTGGACCTCGCCCAAGGCGTGCGCGCCGAAATGCAACGCCTGCAGAAGACACTCCCAGAGGGGCTGAGCCTGCGCCTCAACTTCGATGCCTCTGTCTTCGTGTCAGGCGCCATCAGCCAAGTGGTGGCGACGCTGTTTATCGCCATGGGCCTGGTGGTGGTGGTGATCTTTCTGTTTCTTGGCAACCTGCGCACCACCCTGATCCCTGCGGTCACGGTGCCGATTGCAGTGATCGGCACCTTCATTGCCCTGGCGGTATTCGGCTTCACCATCAACCTGCTGACGCTGCTGGCTCTGGTACTGGCCATCGGCCTGATCGTCGATGACGCCATCGTGGTGCTCGAGAACATCCATCGGCGCATGCAGCAATATGGCGAGACGCCGCTGGTGGCCGCCTTCCGCGGCAGCCGCCAGATTGCCTTCGCGGTGATCGCCACCACCCTGGTGCTGGTGGCGGTCTTCGTGCCGCTGAGCTTCCTTGAGGGCGACATCGGCCGGCTGTTCGGCGAATTTGCACTGACGCTATCCGCTGCCGTGGTCATCTCGAGCCTGCTGGCCCTGACCCTGACGCCGATGATGGCTTCCAAGCTGCTTAGCCCCGGTATGCACGAGAGCCGCCTGGCCATCGGTGTCCAGCGCCTGCTCAAGGTCAGCCAGCAGCTTTACCGCACAGTGCTGGTCCGCGTGCTCAAGATGCGCTTGCTGGTCGCCGCACTGTTTCTGGCCATGCTGGGCGGCGCCGGCTGGCTCTCAACGGAGCTGCCCCGCGAATACACCCCCAAGGAAGATCGCGGCAACTTCTTCCTGCTGGTCAATGGCCCGCCCGGCGCCAGCTACGACTACATGCTCGACTACATGAACGAGATCGAGACCCGGCTGCTGCCGATGATCGAGACCGGCGACGTCGACCGGGTACTGATTCGCGCACCACGGGGCTATGGCAACATCGAGACCTTCAACGACGGCTTCGCGATTGTCGGCCTGCCCGACTGGGGCGAGCGACGCTCGGCCTGGGCGATCATGGATGATGTTCGCAACCGACTCTCGGGCCTGCCCGGGGTGCGCACTTTCCCGGTGATGCGCCAGGGGTTTGGCGGTCGGGTGGAGAAACCCGTGCAGTTCGTGCTCGGCGGCGGCACCTATGAAGAACTGGCCGACTGGCGGGACCGTTTGATCGAGCATATCCGCACCGACAATCCGCGCCTGACCGGGCTGGACAGCGACTATGAGGAGACGCAGCCCCAGCTGCGAGTGGATATCGACTACCCGCGTGCCGCCGAGCTCGGGGTCACCGTCAGCGAGATCGGTCGCACTCTCGAGACGCTGCTTGGCGGGCGCAACGTCACCCGCTACGTCGATGACGGCGAGGAATACGAGGTGATACTGGAAGGCGAGCCCCGCGACACGCAAAGCCCGCGTTCGCTGGACAGCATTCAGGTGCGCTCGGCGCGCAGCGGCGAGCTGATTCCCTTGGCAAGCCTGGTGACGCTGACCGACTTCGCCGGCCCCAGTACCCTCAACCGCTTCAACCGCATTCGTGCCATCACCCTGGAGGCCGACCTGGCCGAGGGCTATCCGCTCGGCGAGGCCCTGGCCTACCTGCAAGAAAGCGTCGACGAACTCCTGCCCGCAGAAGCCCAGACCGACCTCAAGGGCGCCTCGCGGGATTTCATGGAAGCAAGCGGCGCCACCACCTTCCTGCTGCTGCTCGGGGTGCTGGTGGTATTTCTGGTGCTGGCGGGCCAGTTCGAGAGCCTGGTGCACCCGCTGGTGATCATGTTCACCGTGCCGCTGGCACTGTGCGGCGCCCTGCTGGGGCTCTATCTTGCCGGGCAATCGCTGAATCTATATAGCCAAGTAGGGCTCGTCATGCTGGTTGGGCTCGCCGCCAAGAACGGCATCCTGATCGTGGAGTTCGCCAACCAGCTACGCGATCAGGGCAGCGCCTTCCGTGATGCCCTGATCGAGGCATCGGTGACTCGACTACGGCCGATTCTGATGACCGCCGTGACCACCATGGCCGGTGCCGTGCCGTTGATTCTGTCCACCGGCCCCGGCGCCGAAACCCGGCTGGTGATCGGCATCGTGATTCTCAGCGGCGTCGCTGCGGCGACCCTGTTCACCCTGTTCGTGGTGCCGGTGGCCTACGACCTGCTGGCCCGGCACACCGGCTCGCCGCAGGCGGTCGCCCAGCGCCTGGAGAGAGAAATGGAGAGCTGAACGCCAGCCAGAGCAACGGCGTGGCGGCTGCTATGCTACACAATGGGATGATGCTTTCACCCGAGTTGCCAGGCGATACTTCTGCAGCCGACCGCCAGTCGAGAGGAATCACTGCCATGATCGAATTTCTGCCCTCTGGGGCCAACCATGTCGTCGCCCTGCGCGCCAGCGGACGGGTAAGCGCCGATGACCTGCAGGAAGCCATCGACGCCATTGAAGCGCTGAAGAAGGCGCATCCCCGAATCAGCCTTTACACCGAGATCGACGAGATGCGCTGGATGACCCTGACCGCCATGCTGCGCGACCTGGGCTACGGACTAACCCAAATCGGCGATATGGCCCATTATCATCGCGCGGCCGTGGTCACCGATCACAACTGGCTGCGTCCGCTGGCGACGCTCGAGAACCATCTCTTCAAACCCTTCGAGGTGCGCATCTTCGATACCCACCACAGGGACCATGCCAAGGAATGGGTTCGCCAGCTGCCTCAAGCTCCCCAAGCTGCCGGTGCCGACGAGGCAGCGGCCGGTTAGCGGCTCACAGCTTGGCAGCACTCACAGATTCACGGCAACAGGCTCTGTGGCTCAGCATTCGCCCATCCGCTGAGCCTCGATGGTGGTGTGCATCTTGAGCGCCCCCATCTGGGTGGTGGTATCCACGTCTACGCTGCCCTCGGCCCGCTCGCCGAGGAAACGCAGGTTGCCATCGATGTTGGCCTCACCGCCGGAACCCCGACAGACCATGCGGTAATCCATGCGCTCCCGACTGCTGGTCGACTCGATCACCTCACAACCATCCTGGTCCTGAATCAGCGAGCGCTGGGCATCGGCGATGTCGGCGTCGGTCAGGCATTCCTGATGGGATTCCGTCTGATCGGGAATCGGCAAGTCTCCCTCGACATGGGTCATGCTGCTGAACGCCCACATCCCGGGCACCAGATTCGGGGTGTCATCCTGAGCGAGCAGCATGGCAGGCGAGATCAGCAGGGCAATGGCGAATAGAAAAGCAGGTTGCATGGCAACGACTCCCTCAAGGGCGGTTTTCCAAGCGTAGTCCAGAGTCCCGTTCCCAGAACCGCTTTCGGCAACTCACACAGCTGCCAGGTATCTCTCGCCAGTTCGCTTGTCGCCCGCCTGACCTCACGCCCATGAAAAAAGCCCCCTCGACGAGGGGGCCAAAAAACAGAGCATTGGACCGAGGCTTTTACGCAAAACCTCACAAGGCCCGCGAGTCAGGCGCGGCGATCGAAGCCGTTATCTACAAACGGATAATCGGTATAGCCCTTCTCGTCACCACCATAGAAGGTCTCGGAGTCCGGCTCGTTGAGCTCGGCACCCACGCGGAAGCGCTCGACCAGATCCGGGTTGGCGATGTAGGAACGCCCGATCGCCACTGCATCGGCGATGCCGTCATTGATGATGCGCTCACCACGCTCGGCGTCGTAGTGCCCGCAGAAGATCAGACTGCCGGTGAAGCGGGCACGCAGCGCACGACGGAAATCATCGCTGAACTTGATGTCGCCACCGGCCCAGTCGGGCTCGTTGACGTGCACATAGGCGAGGCCGCGCTTGGACAGCTGTTCGAGCAGATAGAAGGTCATCGCCTCGGATTCGTCATCGGTCAGCCCGAACAGCTCGATGAACGGCGTCAGGCGAATACCGGTGCGCTGGGGACCAAACACCTCGGCCACCGCATCGACCACCTCAAGCGGGAAGCGTGCGCGGTTTTCCAGCGAACCGCCGTACTGATCGGTGCGCTTATTGGTACCAGTAGCCAGGAACTGGTTGAGCAGATAGGCGTTGGCGGCGTGCACCTCGATCATGTCGAAGCCTGCCCGCTTGGCGCGAATGGCCGCCTGGCGATAGTCCTCGACGATACCGGGAATTTCATCGGTTTCCAGCGCCCGCGGCGTGCTGGTCTCGTGCCGGCCGGCGGTGCCGTCCTCGAATTCCACGAAGCACTGAGCGCCCTCGCCCTTCAGCGCGCTCGGCGCCACCGGGGCCTGGCCATCGGGCTGCACCATCTCGTGAGAGACGCGACCGACGTGCCACAGCTGCAGCGCCATACGACCGCCCTTGGCATGCACGGCATCCACAACGCCCTTCCAGCCGGCTTCCTGCTCGTCGGTCCAGATGCCCGGTGTATACACATAACCGCGAGCCGTCGGGGAAATGTTGGTCGCCTCACTGATGATAAGCCCGGCACCGGCACGCTGGCCGTAGTAGGCTTCCTGCAGCTTGCCCGGGACACTATCTGGCGTGCGGGCACGAGTCAGCGGCGCCATCAGAATGCGGTTAGGTATCGTCAGGCTGCCCAAACGAGTCGGTGTCAGCAGGGTATCGTAAGCCATTCGGCAACTCCCGTTACAATAGATTCAAGGCTTGGATTCGCATGCTTGCGATCCTCGCCTGCTTTGATTAGACCAGTTTACTAGTAACCTTGGAGAGCTGACTACCCCACGCTAATTATTAGTGCAGTAATTAAAATTCATGGCGGCTCAGGGGCGTGGCACAACGACGATGATGGTGGCGCCAAGACGCGGTAATGCAGGCAGCGACGAGGGCAGAGACCAAAGGAGCGATGATGGAACTGAGATTCAACGATCCGCAGGAACAACAGCGTTGGTATGCGGTGAATGACGGCGTGATGGGCGGCGTCTCGCAAAGTGGGTTCAGCGTTTCACAGGGCAACGGGCGCTTCCATGGCGAAGTGTCGCTGGAGAACGGCGGTGGGTTTGCATCCGTGCGACGCCAACCGGACGGAACGGAATCAGGCTTTACCCAGGCCAAGGGCATCGCCATCACCGTGCGTGGCGATGGTCGCAGCTACCAATTGCGCCTGAAAAGCGCAGCGCTTGGCGATTCCAGTGCTTACCGAGTGGCCTTCACTCCGGCCACGAATGCCTGGCAGACGCTCACCTTCCCATGGGCGGCATTCGAGGCCGTGAGGCGAGGCACCGTATTGAGTGACGCACCGCCCCTGGCGCCTGAAGATATTCACCAGATCGGCTTCCTGATTGCCGATCGCTCCGCTGGCCCCTTCTGCCTGCGGATAGATCGAGTGGCCGCCGCTTTCTCGCTGACATCGACAGACGGCGCAAGTGCCGAGAGAGGCGCGCAATAGCGGGTGCTCAGGATTAGGAAGCAACGAACAGAGTGATTGACTCGCCCTGGGTAGAGGACCCAGGGCGAGAGTCACAGGGGGCTCAGTTCTTGACGGCCGCCACCAAGGCATTAGCGAAGGTCTCGGTCGTTCCGCTGCCACCCAGGTCTGGTGTCACTTCCTCACGAGAGCTCTCGAGCACCGCGCGGATAGCGGTGCGAATCCGCGTGCCTTTGTCCTTCATGTCCAGGTAGTCCAGCATTTCCGCCGCGGCCAGCAGCAGAGCACAGGGGTTGGCCACGCCTTTACCGGCGATGTCCGGCGCCGAGCCGTGTACCGCCTCGAAGATGGCCGCCTGCTTGCCAATGTTGGCTCCCGGTGCCATCCCCAGGCCGCCGACCAGACCCGCGCAAAGATCGGAGAGAATATCGCCGAACAGGTTAGTGGTGACGATGACATCGAACTGATGGGGATTCATCACCAGTTGCATACAGGCATTGTCGACGATCATTTCCTGGAACTCGATCTCAGGAAAATCCTCAGCGACTTCTCGAGCGACATCGAGAAAGAGCCCGGAGCTCGACTTGATGATGTTGGCCTTATGGACCGCCGTGACTTTCTTGCGCCCCTTGGCACGCGCCAGCTCAAAGGCATGGCGCACGATCCGCTCGGACCCCTTGCGAGTGGTCTTGATACTAGCGACCGCCGTCTCGCCATCCTCACTCAAGCTTTGGCCTTCGGCCATGTAGGCGCCTTCTGTGTTCTCGCGCACCGTGATGAGGTCGATGTCATCATAGCGCGAGCGCGTGCCCGGGAAGCTGATCGCCGGGCGCACATTGGCGTACAGATCGAAATGGCGACGCAGCTGAACGTTGATGGAAGAGAACCCCTTACCCACCGGTGTGGTCAGCGGACCTTTAAGGGCCAGGCCGTGCTCGGCGATGCTGTCCAGCGACGCCTGGGGAATCAAGGTGCCGTGCTTCTCCAGCGCCCCGAGGCCAGCCTCGATCACCTCATAATCAAAGCCACAGTCCAGGGCATCGAGCACCTTTAGCGTGGCATCCATGATCTCAGGGCCAATACCATCTCCCTTGATGACGGCGATAGTCTGGGGCATAGCGAGTCTCCTTGGGTGGGTGAATCATTGAGCAGCGTGGTCTCTACGCTGGCGCCTACAAGTGACGTGAGAGTGTCAGAATGTCGATCCGCTGACCAGAAACCAAGCCTCAAGCAGGCGAAATGATTAATATCTCATCATGATGATGACCACGAGGAGCCTCCACCCAGTGGGCACGATGCTATGGGCACATGCTGTGAGCCCGGGCGAGGCAGTATATAGAATGCCCCTATACAGCCTGAAATATTAGCCCCCAATTCTTAGAGCCTCTGTCGAAACGGTCGAGGCATCTTCCCCCATGACTCAGCGTCCAGCGCGAGCCAGCAGTGACTTGGCGCGATTGATCACCGGTTCATCCACCATCTGGCCATCGAGTTGGAAGGCGCCATCAACGGTTTCGGCGATATCCAGCACGCGACCGGCCCATGCAAGCGCCTCATCACTGGGGGTGAACGCTTGATGGATAGGCGCTATCTGGTTGGGATGAATAGAGAGCATCCCGGAAAAGCCCATTTCGACGGCTCTTCGCGCCACCCGTTCCACCTGCTCGGTGTCGTGAATATCGGCGACGACGCTTTCGATCGGCGGTGGCAATAAAGCCGAACGTGAGCATACGACCAACCGATAGCGACACTGATCCAAGATAGCCGCTGCGCCTGGCGTGTTCGGCTCAAGATTCAAATCCGTCATCAAGTCCAGCGCCCCGAAAGTCAGCTGTGCGATTCCTCTGCTGCTAGCAAGGGTCTCCAGGGCAACCAGGCCTCGCGCTGACTCGATGATCGGCCATATCGGTTTACCGACCTCGGCGACCCTTTCGATCTGACGGCAAGTCTCGGCCTTGGGCAGCATGATACCCGCGACACTTGGAAATTCCTCGCAGAGGACCAAGTCTTTCTCGATCTCTGCAGATAGCGAGTTGACGCGCACGAGCACCTCCCCCTTGGGCGTCGAGGCGAGATAATCGTGCAGCAGGGAACGGGCCTTGTCCTTGTCATGCGGGGCAACGGCATCTTCAAGATCGACGATGACCCGATCCGCCTCGCTGGCGAGAGCCTTGGTGATGCGCTCGGGACGCGTGGCAGGGACGAACAGAAAGGAGCGTTGCTGGGTCAGGTGCATGGAAATTTCCTTGTATGTCAAATCACGCCGCGGGACTTGAAGTCACTGATGGCATTATCACTGAAGCCCAGTTCCCTCAGGAGTTGGGTACTGTGCTCACCCAAGGCGGGAACTCCAGCCATCCGCGGCGTATAGGCATTGTTGCGGCCGGGGGGAAGTAACGCCGGCAACGGGCCTGCCGAGGAGTTCACCTCGACCCAGCGCTGGCGGGCCTCGAGCTGCGGGTGCTGCCACACGCCATGCATGTCGTTGACGTGAGCATTGGCGATTTTGGCTTGCTCGAGCCGAGCGATAACCTGCTCGGCACTCAAGTCCGCGAAGGCAGTACAGATCAGCGCGCGCAGTTCCTCACGATTGGCCGAGCGCTTGGCATTGTTGGAGAAGCGGGCATCGCCGACCAACGACGCATCCTGCAGCACAACCTCGCAGAAGGCCTGCCACTCACGCTCGTTCTGCAACCCCAGGATCACCGTCTGGCCATCGCCTGCCGGAAAGGGACCATAGGGATAAATCGTCGAGTGGGAGGCGCCGGCACGCGCGGGGGGCTCGGCGCCGTTGTAGGCGTAGTACAGCGGATAGCTCATCCATTCGGTCAAGCTCTCCAGCATCGAGACGTCGATATGACTGCCCAATCCGGTCCGCCCGCGAAGTAGCAGCGCGGAGAGCACACTCGAGTAGGCATACATGCCGGCTGAAATATCGGCGATGGAGCACCCCGCCTTGACCATGCCGTCGTCACCGGGCAACCCCGTCGTGGACAGGAAACCGGCCTCGCTCTGAATCAGCAGATCGTAAGCCTTCTTGTCCCGGTAGGGGCCGTCATCGCCGTAACCCGAGATGTCGCAAACGATCAGCCGAGGGAAGCGCTCGTGAAGGGTCTCGAACGACAAGCCAAGACGCGCCGAGGCGCCAGGGGCCAGGTTCTGAACCAGCACGTCGGCGTCCTGAAGCAGTCGTTGCATGATGTCGTCGGCATCATCGGCCTTGACGTTGAGCGTCAGGCTCTCCTTGGAGCGATTGGTCCAGACGAAATGAGACGCCAAGCCCTCGACTCGCGTGTCGTAGCCGCGAGCAAAGTCGCCGACGTCGGGTCTTTCCACCTTGATCACTCGAGCACCGAGATCGGCCAATTGACGAGTACAGAAGGGAGCCGCGATGGCATGCTCCAGGCTGACGACCGTGATGCCGTCCAAGGGACGAGATGAGGCTGAGCTTTGCATAGTCACTCCTGTTGTCGAAAATTGACCGAAGAATCGTGGTATTGCGCCCCGGTATCTGGGGCCAATTTTCAGAGCTGCTCGATATGGTTAAAAACTCCCGCCGGCCAAGTCGGTAATTTCCCATTGAGAGCGCGACCGACACCGACCCGAGAGACACGCCGACGGGAGAAAACTCGACTAAGAACAGATCAAGCCATGCGATTAATGACTTCAATAATGGGAATCCGCCCAGTTGGTCGCGTAGGCGCGCCCTGTCACTGGCCGGACCAGATATGCTGATACTCGTGACTCAGTATGGGGTAGATGGATTCCGTGAAGTTCGGCAGGTCCGCCAGCAAGGTCTTGCCCTCGGGGCTGGCGAGCGACGCGTTCAACGCTTCCTCGGAGCGAAACCAGAGTTCGGAAAAACCGTCATAGCCGAACTCGGGAAACTCCTCGCGACTGACGAGGTTCACCGAATAACGCAGCATGCCGGGCAACTGCTTGCAAAGATCCGCATGCACGGTCAGCCAGTGCTTCTCGAACGCTTCCTGGGACATGCCGGACTTTTTGACGACGAGCCCGAGGCGTTTGACGCATTGATAAGACATGGTATTCCCCTATGCTTCGTGGTAATGGTTCCCGCTCACCGGAAGTGGCCCAGCAAGGCCTAACTGACGAATGCGAGGCCTTGCTTGGGCCCATGATTCAGCCACCGGGTAGTGCAGATTCACCTTTAATACCTTTCTGGCCGGTCTCTACTTCACTCGACTCGCTCTGCCAAGAATTCGGATCCAGATCGAGCCCGGGGTGCTGCCTGACATCGAATATTGGCTGGTCGATGCCCTGTCGAACCTGGTCATCATAATCCCGGAGGATGGCCAGGCCCGGCTTGAACAGCAGAATCAGGGCAACCAGGTTGGCGACCGCCAGCAGCCCCATGGTCACGTCGGCGAAGCCGAATACCGAACTCAGGTCGCGGGTTGCACTCCAGCCCACCAGGATCACCACGAACCCCCGATAGAGCGTCGTCAGCAAGCGATTATTGGGGCTGAAGTAATACAGGCTGTTCTCGCCCAGATAGTAGTTGTAGAGAATCGAGCTGAAGACGAACAACAGCAGCGCGACGCTGACGAATGACCTGCCCCAGGCGCCGACATGCTCGGCCATGGCCGCCTGGGTCAGGGCCACGACACTCAGATCGTTGTCCATGCCGGGGGCATAGACCCCACTGAGAAGGATCAGAAAAGCGGTACAGGAACAGATGAGCAGGGTGTCGATGAAGACCGAGAAGGCCTGCACGATGCCCTGGTTGACCGGGTGGGGCACATAGGCCACCGCGGCCACGTTAGGAGCACTGCCCAGCCCCGCCTCGTTGGAGAAGAGTCCCCGCTTGAGCCCCATCATGATGGCAGCGCCGATGCCGCCGCCCACCGCCGGTTCGAGACCGAAGGCGCTATGGAAGATCAGCGCGATCACACCGGGCAGCTTGTCGACGTTCATGACCAGCACGACCAGCGTTACCAGCAGGTAGCCCACGGCCATCACCGGCACCACTAGGTCGGAGATACGGACGATGCGCTTGATGCCGCCGAAGATGATCAGCCCGACGATCACGGCGAGCGTGATGCCGGAAGCCAGGACCGGAAAGCCGAAGGCGTCCGCCAGGGAGGTGGCCGCGGCGTAGGACTGCACGCCGGTGAAGGCGAGGCCGAACGTGAGCAGCAACAGTACGGCGTAGACGTTCGCCAGCCACTTCCAGCGCCGACCGAGCCCCCGGGTGATGTAGTACGCCGGCCCACCGCGGTAGGTGCCATCCCCTTCGGCCTGCTTGTAGGTCTGGGCCAGGGTGCACTCCAGGAAACTGGTGGCCATGCCCATCAGGCCGACCAGCCACATCCAGAAGATCGCCCCGGGCCCACCCAGGGTGATGGCGACCGCGACACCGGCGATGTTGCCGCCGCCGACGCGGCCGGCGACGGACAGCACCAGCGCCTGGAAGGAACTGAGGTGGCCGCGCTGTTCGCGCTTGAAGGCCTGGCCTGAGCCGAGCACGCGAAACATGCGGCCGAAGTAGCGAAACTGGACGCCACGCGAGGCGACCGTGAAACCGATGCCGACGGCGACCAGTAGCACCAGCAGCAGCTTGCCCCAGAGCAACTCATTGAGTAGGTCGAGCATGTAATGTCTCCGTTGTTATTGTCTTGGGAGGGACTCATTGCTTCTTGTCAGTAGCTGATGCCGATTTACGACCTGATGGCGATAATGGCCTCGATTTCGACGACCACGCCCAGCGGCAGCGACCCCATGCCGACGGCGGAGCGGGCATGGAAACCGGCCTCGCCCAGCACCTCGGTGAACAGATCCGAGCAGCCATTGATCACCTTGGCGTGATCGCGGAAATCGGGATCGGCGTTGACCATGCCGGTCACCTTGGCGATCTCGATGCGCGACAGGTCGTCGACCGCCGACTTGGCAACCGCCAGCAGCTGCAGGCCGACGTTGCGCGCCGCCGCGTATCCGTCGTCGATCGAGGTGTCCTGGCCCATCCGGCCGGTGACGAGGGTGCCGTCGGCATTGCGGGGGACCTGGCCGGACAGGTACAGCATGTCGCCCACCCGCTTGACCGGGCGGTACTGCGCCAGCGGTTCGGGGGCTGCTGGCAGAACGAGTCCCAACGAATCCAGTGTCTGTTCCGGTGTCATGTTCACTCCTTGCTATCGATGATGGATGGCTCGCGGAGCACGCGAGTGTCTCCGGAGACGCGAATGCTGGCACCCCGCTCGGGCGGGATGCCGGCTTCCAGGCGGGAAGGCACGCCCATGTCCTCCCCCTGATGAATGACGATGGCGCCCTCGTGCGGCCAGTCGAGGTCGCGCAGGTAGCCGGCCAGTGCGGCCGCCGCCGCCCCGGTGGCCGGGTCCTCGTAGACGCCACCGAACGGGAACGGATTACGGGCGTGGAAGTGCCGTGCGGTGTCGGCATGGACCAGGTTGAAGGTGACGAGCCCCTCGCGGGCGGCCAGTGCGCGCCCCTGAGCGAGGTCATACTGCATCGTCCGCAACCGCTCGCGAGCGTTCAGCGCCAGGATCAGATGATCACCGCCGCCATGGGCGATCGCCGCGGGTATCCGCGGGTCGAGATCGTCCGGCCCCAGCCCGAAGAGTGCCAGCGCCTCCTCGAGGAGCGGCTCCGACACCGGGCCGCTGCGGGTCGACGGCGACTGCAGGGAGGCCCCCCACCGCGTTGTAGAGAGATGGCCCTCGACGGTGATCCTGGCCTTGTTGAGTTCGAGCGGAAACAGCCCCGGCCCCTGTTGGCTGGCGAGCGCGGCACCCAGCGCGATCGTGGCGTGACCGCAGAAATCGACCTCGACGCCGGGCGCGAAGTAGCGCACTCGCCAGCCATCGCCGGCGGGCGCGGCAAATGCCGTCTCCGAATAACCGACCTCGGCGGCCAGTGCCTGCATCCGCTCGGCGGCGGGCAGGACATCGCACAGCACCACCCCCGCCGGATTGCCGCCCCGCCCCTCGGCGGAGAAGGCGGCGATATGCTGTAGCTTCATCGTTCCATGTTTCCTGTCAGGTCGTTGACACCGAACCGCTCCGCACTCTTGACCAGCAGCGTCAGGGTGCGGTTGAGGGGGACGGCGATATCATGCCGAGCGGCACGCGCGACGATCTCCCCGTTGAGGAAATCGATCTCCGTGGGCTTGCCGTTCATCAGGTCCTGAGCCGTCGACGAGTACTGCTCGGCCATCGACGTGGGAATGGCGCGAAGGGTCTCGAATACCCCATCCGGCACGGCGATCCCCTCCGCCCGGGCGACGGCGATCGCCTCGCCGGCGATCTCTTCCATCAGTTGCGATATGCCGTCCTGCTCTACCATCTTGCCGTAGGGCAGGCGAGTGATCGCCGAGAGCGGGTTGATGGCGCAGTTCACCACCAGCTTGGCCCACAGCGACGCCATGGCGTCTTCGCCGACCTGGGTCTCGACGCCGGCCGCGTTGAGAACCCCCGCCACCTCGTGCGCCCGCTCTCCGGACAGCTCCAGCTCCCCGCGACCTTCATGGCGCACCACGCCGGCTCCGTTCATGCGACTGGCCACGTAGACCACCACCGGCATCACCGGCCGGCCGAGAAGGGTCTCCAGTGTTGCGGCATTGGAGACCCCGTTCTGCAGGCTGAGCACGATGCAGGACGGGCTCAGATGCGGCGCCATCTCCCGCCCGGCGCGCTCGGTGTCGCCGGACTTCACGCAGACCATCGCCAGCTCGGCCCCGGCGATCGCCGCCGGGTCACTGCTGGCCTCCACCGAGGCGACCCGGCGCTCGCCGTGCTTCTCCAGGATCAGGCCGTTGCGGGACACCGCCTCGACGAAGGCGGCACGCCCCACCAGCACGACCTGGTGTCCGGCCAGCGCCAGCATGGCGCCGTAGTAGCAGCCGACCGCGCCAGCTCCCACGATGGCGATTTTCATGAACTTTCTCCTTTAGGCGTCACTCCGGCTTCGCCCGGCCACTGGCCAGCGGCTTGCCGGACACGCCGTCATCCGTAATGGTTGACGACCGTCTTGATTCGCGAGAACTCATGCAGGGCGACGAAGCCTTTCTCGCGCCCGTGACCCGATTTCCGCACGCCGCCGAAAGGCAGTTCGACGCCGCCCGCGGCACCATAGTTGTTGATGAACACCTGACCACAGTGGAGCGCCTTGGCAACTCGCTTCTGGCGCGCGCCGTCGCGGGTCCAGAGCGCCGCCACCAGGCCGTAGTCGGTGCCGTTGGCGATGGCGACCGCCTCTGCCTCGTCGTCGAAGGGAATGACGCAGAGCACCGGCCCGAAGATCTCTTCCTGGGCGATGGTGGAAGCCGGGTCGCACGGTCCGAAGACCACCGGCGCGACATAGAACCCCTCCGCCGGCGCCGCCGAGCCGATCCGCCCCCGGGCGATCACCGGCGCGTCGGCCTCGGCGATGTAACGCTCGACCCGCTGCTGCTGCTTGGCGGAGATGAGAGGCCCCATGATGACCGACTCGTCGGAGGGCCCGACCTCTATCGCCTCGAAGCGCGTTTTCAGTTCCGCCACCACCCGATCGTAGATCGAGCGCTGCACCAGCACGCGGCTGCCCGCCGAGCAGGTCTGGCCGGCATTCTGCACCAGGGCATTGACCAGCACCGGGAGCGCCGCCGTCAGATCCGCGTCTTCGAATACCAACTGTGGGGATTTCCCGCCCAGTTCCAGGGTGCAGCCCACGTAGTTCTTGGCCGCCGCGATCTGCACCAGAGTGCCGACCTCCGGCGAGCCGGTGAATGAGAGAAAGTCGACGCCGCGATGCTCGGACAGTGCCTTGCCAACGACATCGCCACGACCGGTCACGACGTTGAACACCCCTGCAGGAAACCCGACCTCTCGAGCCAGTTGGGCGACGCGCAGACCGCTCAGGCAGGCATCCTCCGACGGCTTGAGCACCACGGTGTTGCCCATGGCCAGCGCCGGCGCCACCGAGCGCCCGATCTGCTGAGCCGGATAATTCCACGGCACGATCACCCCCACGACGCCGTGGGGCTCGCGGTACATGGCGACGTCGTAGCCTTCGAGGAAGGGGATGAGTTCACCGTGGAACTTGTCCGCCGCGCCGCCATAGAACTCGAAGTAACGCGCCAGAATCGTCATATCGGCACGTGCCTGCTTGATCGGCTTGCCGTTGTCCTTGGTCTCGAGTTGCGCCAACGACTCCGCCTCTTCGAGAATACGCGCGGCGAGCCGGGCCAGCAGTCGCCCGCGTTCCGCCGCCGTCAGCGTCGCCCAGGGACCATTTGCAAATGCCTCTCTCGCCGAGGCCACGGCCGATTCGATATCCTCGGCATCGCTGTCGGCGATCTGCGCAAACTGCGCGCCGTCGATCGGCGAGACGACGGGCATCACCCGCCCGCTTCGCGAGGGCACCCACTCGCCCGCGATCAGATTCAACGGTTCAGGGATAGATAGCCCGTCCATCGAGGTCATGTCGTTCATAGGTGACTCCTCTTTTTATCTTGGCTTTTGTCTTGGCGGGCCACGCCGGGCGGCGACCACGCGCTAACCTTGACGCTATTCAGCCGTTCACCGGCCGCGCGTCGGCATTCAGAATATCGGCATTGTCGGCCCCGAAGGCGCTACCCACCCTCTGCTGTGGCCGCTGGCCATTGAAGCGCAACGGACTGGCCAGCAGGCGCATGTCCGGGCGTGAGGAATGCGGGACCTCGGAGATCATCTCGACCTCCTGTACGAAGGGGTTGTCCAGCGCCTCCTTCACCGTGTAGATCGGGGCGATCGGCAGGATCCCCTCGAAAATTTTCAGCCAATGTTTGGTGGGCTGACGGGCGAACTCCTGGTCGAGGATCGGGGTCAGCTCATCGCGATGGCGGGAACGCAGGTTCTGGTCGACGAAACGCGGATCCTCGGCCAGATCCTGGCGCCCGAGCTTCTCCAGCATGAGCCGCCAGAACTGCTCGGTCATGCACATGACGTAGAGCCAGCCGTCGGCGGAAGTGAACGTCTGTACCGGCGAGACGGACATGTGGGAACCGCGGGGCACCCGGTTGGATTCGACGCCCTCGTTGAGATACCAGGTGCCGACGTAGCCGAGCTGGTGCAGCGCGACATCGAACAGGCTAACGTCGACGTCGCTGCCCTCGCCGGACGTCCGGGCCTTGAGCACCCCGGCAAGGAGCCCGGTGACGCCGAGCGTGCCGGTCATGAAGTCGATGATCGACACGCCGAAGCGCGTCGGGTCGGCGCTGGGGTCGCCGGTCAGGTGCATCAGCCCGGCCTCCGCCTGCATCAGGTAGTCGTAGCCCGGCCAGGCGGCGCGCGAGTTGTTGCGACCGTAGGCGGAGATATGCAGACAAACCAACTCCGGATTCAGGTGCTTGAGGCTGGCGTAATCGAGGCCGATCCTGCCCGGCTGGTCGCCGCGCAGGTTGTTCATCACCGCATCGGCGGTCCGGACCACGCTCTCGAAGGCTCGACGGTCGTCCGGGTCCTTGAGGTCCAGGGCCAGGCTCTGCTTGCAGGTATTCCAACCCTGGAAGACCAGGCTGTCGTTATCGCCCAGGAAGTGCGGCCCCAGGCGCCGCGCCGGATCACCGCCGGTCTTGACGTTCTCCACCTTGATCACCGTCGCTCCCAGGTCGGCCAGCAGCATCGATCCGTAGGGCCCGGCGGCAAAATGCTCGACGGTCACGATCTTCAATCCTTCAAGCGGCTTCATGGGGCCTCCGGCGTGGCTGGGATCGGGTTGAAATCGGGGGTCTCCTTGGCGAAGAAGGCGCGCACGCCCTCCTGACAGTCGGCGGAGGTAAAGACCGCATCGCTGGCCTCCAGCGATCGCGCGATCAGCTCCGGCAAGGACAACCGGGTGGCCTCGTCGATCAGCGGCTTGCACAGCGCGAACGCCAACGCCGGGCGCTTGGCCATCTCCGCCGCCAGCGCCCGTCCGGCTTCCAGCGACTCGCCCTTGGCGGCGATGCGGTCGACCAGGCCCCACTGCAGCGCAGTGTCGGCATCCACCGATTCGGTGAGAAAGATCAGTTGCTTGGTCCGGCCTTCCCCGATCCGACGCACGGCCCGGTATGGCCCGCCGCTGCTGGGGAACACCCCCAGACGCATCTCGGGCAGCGCGAACCGGCTGTCGCTTTCGGCGACGATCAGGTCGCAGCACAGGGCGATTTCCAGGCCGCCTCCGAAGGCGAGGCCGTGGATGGCGGCCACCACCGGCTTGGGAAAAGCGTCCAGTTTCTGGAAGACAGCATTCTGACGGCGCAATTTGCGCTCGACGACCTGCCCGGGCAGGTGAAACTGCTCGAATTCGGCGATATCGGAACCGGCGCAGAACGCCTTGCCGGAGCCGGTCAGCACGACCGCACGCACGCTGTCGTCGTGGCGCAGCGTCTCGAGAACGGCATCGAGCTGCCCGGTCATCTCGATCTTGAAGAGATTGAGCGGCGGGTTCTGCAACGTAATCGTTGCGATATGGCCGCTGACTTCACAGGCGATATAGGTTTCGGTCATCTCGTTTTTCCCTCTCGAGCCGCTGACGGCAAACGATGCGCCACGGCGGAATACCTGTATGTAACGAGGTTAGGGCGACGCTTATATTCAGACAAACTTAATATTCTTAACAACTACTAATAATTACTTATCAATAAAGCCGATCGCTTTCCATGCGTGCCGATCCGCTGTGCAGGCACGCTTCCTATCAAGACGTCTGGAATGGCGTTTTCTGCAGCAGGCTCACCTGTTCCGGCATGAAGGCGCCTCCATCGCCACGCTCGACGAGGGCGCCCAGGGTGTCGTGAATGGCCCGGGCCACTTGGCGTGACGCACCGGACTCCTCGGCCATCTGGTCGTAGTAGCCGGCATCCTTGTAGGCGTTCTGGATGGTGAAACGCAGCAGGTCGGCATTGCCTTCCAGGATATAGGGCGCGACCCGCTCCAGTGCCGCGCCCCCGGCGCCGCCTTTTCTCAGGCAGTCCACCATGGCGTCCACGTCCATGCCATCCTGGATGGCGCAGGCGGCCACTTCCGCGATCAGGGTCACGGTCCCCAGCGAGACGATGTTATGGACCAGCTTCAACTGGTGGCCACTACCGACGCCGCCGGCAACGAAGATGTTCTCGGCGAAACTCTCCAGCAGCGGGCGGATCCGCTCGATGACCGCCTTCTCGCCCCCCACCAGCAGGTTGAGCCGCCCTTCCTCGGCCTCCTTCGGCGTTCGGGTCATCGCGGCATCGACAAACTCGCAGCCCTTCTCCCTGACCCTTTCGGCCAGCGCCCGGGTCGAGCTCGGAATCGCCGTCGAACAGTCGACCACGATCGCGCCCGGCTGCAGCGCGGCCAGTGCGGCACCGTTACCCACCAGCACGTCCTCGACCTGAGGCGTACCGGTCACGCACAGGATCAGCACATCGCAATTGGCCGCCACGTCGGTCGCAGTTGGCCAGGGAGTGGCACCCTGTTCGACCAGATCGGCGGTCGGCTGGTTGCCTGGCTGGTCGAGAAAGTGCAGATTCCAGCCTTTGCCGACGATGTTCCTGGCGATGCCGTGGCCCATCAGCCCAACACCGATCACTCCAATAGCTTTCATATGACTCACCTTTCAGGTTTTATTTCAGGCTTAACAATCAGCAGCCTTGCTTAGTTCACACCTTCTAAATTCATAAAAGGCATCCCCTCAACTGCTTTCAATCAATAAAGAAGATCCACCAGCCCCATGGAAATCCAAGGCATGTATGTAATAGCCAAAAGACACCCGAGTACCAAAAGCACGAATCGCATCAACCAAGGCAGCAACTGATCAATAGACAGTTTTGCCACTGCACAGGCTGCAAACAAATTCACGCCAAGCGGTGGCGTAAACATACCCAACGCCAGGTTCACGACAATGATCAGGCCAAAGTGGACAGGATCGATACCATACTGAACCGCGATAGGAGTAAAAATAGGCGCTAATACCAGGATGGCTGCCGAGGTCTCTATGAACATTCCAACAACCAGTAGCATCACGTTGACAGCAAGCAGGAAGGCGATGGGAGTCTCGAACATTGTCGTCACCCAAGCGGCCACTTCACCGGGCAACCCTGAACGACTGATCAGAAAGCTGAACAGCGCCGCCGCCGCGATGATCAACATCACCGCTGCCGTAGAGATCACACTTTCTCGAAAAATCGGAAAAAGCTCCGACCAGGCGAGTTCTCGATAAATCAGCCCTCCTACAATTAACGCATAGATCACTGCCACGGCTGATGCTTCAGTGGGTGTGAAAACGCCTCCATAAATACCCCCTATCACCACTACGGGCATCAGCAGGGCTACCCAAGAGCGCCTTAATGCCGTTATAAAATCATGACGATCCTCTCTATCACGCAGGCCATATCCACGTTTCTTGCAGAACAGGAACAGGAAGATCAGCAATGCGCCGCCAATCAGAAGCCCGGGGCCAATACCCGCAATAAATAGCTTGCCAATGGAAGTATTAGTGCTCACACCGTAAAGAATCAGAGGAATGGAAGGTGGAATCAAGACCCCCAACTCAGCGGAAGATGCCTGTATGGAAGCCGCCAAGGGACGCGGATAGTCATGTTTCACCATCGCCGGAATAAGGATCGACCCAATGGCAAAGGTCGTCGCCACACTGGAGCCGGAAACCGCCGCAAACATCATGCAAGTCAGAACACACGTCATGGCAAGGCCGCCTTGCAGACCTCCCACCATGGCTTTCGCAAGATCTACCAGTCGCCGGGAAATGCCCCCAGAAGCCATGAGGTTGCCCGCCAGGATGAAAAAAGGAATCGCCATCAGCGGAAAGTGATCAATGCCCACAAACATTTGCTGAGGGATCAACAACAGTGGTAACTGGGAGAAGAACTCAATACCGATGATCGATGCCAGCACAATAGAAATGGCAATGGGAACACCCAGGCCAAAAAGAATAATCAACGATAGTCCGATGGCAGCATTCATGCCCGCTCCCCCTCTTGAGTGGGAGCAATAGGCACTCCCCCTTTGAATTGAGCAACCAGGCGAGCCACGACTGCAATCAGCGTAAAGCCAGACCCAACCGGCAGGGCGGAATAGGCCCAGGCAATAGAAACGTCCAGGCCTGATAGCATCTGCGGTTGCACGCGAAGCGTCATCAAGGTACCGAAGTAAATCAGCACCAGCAGAACCAGAGCACTACAACCCGCAATAAATACTTCGAGCCAAACAAGCCGACACTCTGGTATCAGTTTGTAGATAACCTCGACGGACATCATGTGGCCTCCCCGAAACCCCGGAGCGGCCCCCAGAAAGACACACCAGATCATCGCGGACCTGGAAACCACCTCAGACCAAGTGGAAGGGGCATCAAAAACAAAGCGTGTAAGCACCTGATAGAACCCCAGGGCCACAGATACCGTCAGCATTATGACAGCACCGAGAAGTGCCAGGCGCGTTGTCTGCCGTTCAATATGAAAAAGAAATTGCAGCATCGAGGACACCATTGCGCAGACCCTCCCGGCACGTTGAGAAGTGTCAAGCACCGGGAAGCTAAATTGTTATTGGATGCCGGCAAATGCCGGGGAACTGGCTCAGCGGTTGAAGCAGGCGCTGCCATGAATGCGATCCAACATCTCGCTGCCGTACTCATCGGTGTAGATCTTGTAGGCGGGTTGGACGGCCTTGCGGAACGGTGCCTTATCGATATCCCGGATCACTGTCATGCCGTGATCCTCTAGCGTCTTGACCCCGTCGGTCTCGAGCCGCGACACATCAGCACGCGTCGCCTGTGTCCCGGCCTTTGCGGCCTCGCGGAACCAGTCCTTCTCCTCGTCAGAGAGCTCTCCCCAGAGCACCGGGGAGGCCAGCATGATGGCCGGGGAATAGACGTGCCCAGTAAGCGACAGGTAGTCCTGAGCCTCCCAGAGATTGCTCGTGAGAATCACCGAGATGGGGTTTTCCTGACCGTCGACGGTGCCCTGCTGCAGCGCAGTAAACAGCTCAGGAAATGCCATCGGCGTGGGATGCGCGCCCATCGCCTTGAAGGCCGCCATGTGCACCTTGTTCTCCATGGTGCGAAGCTTGAGCCCTTCCACATCGTCCGGCGTTCTGATGCTGCGCTGGCTGTTGGTCATATGGCGGAAGCCATTCTCGGTCCATGCCAGCCCCACCAGGTTGTTCTGGTCGATCTTGTCGAGCAGTTCCTGACCGATCGGGCCATCCAACACGCAGCGCGCCTGCTGGTAGTCATCGAACAGAAACGGCAGGTCGAGCACATAGGTCTCCGGGACGAAATTGCCCAAGGGCCCGGTCGAGGTGATGACCCCATCGATGGTGCCGATCTGCAGCCCCTCGATCATCGAGCGCTCTCCACCCAGCGCACCAGCGGGCTGCTCGGTGACGGTGAACTGGCCATCACTGAGCTTTTCCAGGGTCGCCTTGAAGGCATCGACACCTTTCGAGTAGGACGAACTGTCAGAAGTGGCGTGGGCAATGGTGACCGACTGGGCGTCAGCGTCGAGGCTGACGGCGGATAGCGCCACAGATGTGGCGCAGATCAGGGCTCCAGTGAGCGAGTGGCGTGCGAACGGTGGTTTCATTGTTGTTACCTCATCTTATATTGCAACGCGTAGGCTGCTCCCGATCACCTAGGACCTGAGCCAGGTCATTTCGGGCATAAAAGCCTTAACGATTCCGCAACCTGAGTTGAGATTAAAAGAAATGGGCGATGGTCTTATTTTTTTAGCTCGCCGTTATCTTCAGCACCACCTTGACTGTAAGGCTCACACTCACAAGCGGCAATGTGATTAATCTTAATATTTATACAGATTTGCTTACCAATCCGATTAAACAACCAGCCCACATGGAATTTAATGCCGGACACGGCATCCAGCGATGCAATATCTATTAACAAAAAACTCAAAGACCCCACTAAAAAAAATGAATCGGAGACATGTAAAAATAGCCATTTAAAGCGACACACCTCGTACTTAATCAAGTGCATCACTTATCCGAGCGAACTGAGGTTTTTGAAAACTGAGGTTTTAGCACTGAGTTTTTTGAACAGAGTTAAGGCCGCTATGAGTGTTTCCTGAACACCTAGCATCTTTTGAGTAGTGACAAGATCCAAAGCAAATTATTCAGCCTAGCTGATCAATATCGACAACCTTTCAGATGGTATGATCATGCGCTATGCTCTCTAGAGGAGGAAGAATGCCATGTCCATCAACCTTAAGCTCTTGCACACCTTCGCACGCGTTGCCCAGTTGCGCAGCTTCAAGCGTGCAGCGGAGGAGTTGGGACGCACGTCCTCTGCGATCAGCATGCAAATATCAGAGCTCGAAGGCCAGATCGGCTTGAAGCTCCTCGAACGCACGACGCGCAACGTCACACCGACACCTGACGGTGCGACGCTTCTGGAACACGTGCAGGATTCAATGAAGAGCTTGGAAACAGGCATTGCGGAGGCACGTGATGCTGCTGAGCGCAGAAAAGGACGCGTGGTCTTCGGCTGCGCCCCCACGGTGGCGGCCAACACACTCGCATCCGTTTTGACACAGTTTCGTGCTAGTTTCCCTGATGTATCGCTACATATTAGGGAAATGACATCGACCACCCTCCTCCCTGCGGTAAGAAATCGTGAAATCGATTTCGGCATTACGCCTTTTGTACAAGCAAAATCTGACCTCACGTTCAAGCGCCTGTTGCGAGAACCCCTCGTCGCACTGGTCTCCGTTCATCATTTCCCTGGCCTGCCTGATGCCCTGTCCCTGGAGCACCTCGCTAAACTGCCTTTATTGGTCATGCAAGGCATGCCCGTCATTGCTCTGCATGACCAAAGAGAAACCTCTATGTTGTTGACCGAATTCCTGGAGAGTTGTCGTCAATCACTCAACATCGCATGCAGCGTCAGGCAGGCGGCCACTCTTGTTGATCTCGCGGCATCGGGGCTGGGTATCGGCATCGTGCCGAAACTGGCAGTCCCAGCCAAGATGGCGCAGGAGGTACGCATGCTGCCGCTGACGGAACCACAAATCGTTAGGGATATTGGTATCGCAACCCTCAAAGGAGAGGTATTAAGTGAACCATCAGTTGCTTTGGCTAGGATATTCAAGGAACAACTGAATCACACCGGCGCTTCTGAAGACCCCACTCCTGACAAGTAACCGAGCCATGTATTATTGATTCCCTGATTAGTTGTCGACGCCGGAGCTATAAGTCCGTAAATCATCAAAACAGATTGTCCCCCCGACCCGCATGGCCTTCCCTTGTTGG
>NZ_JABVXC010000021.1 GCF_013349955.1 Onishia taeanensis
GTGGGTCTGTTCGTGGCCTCCGCCGAGGACTTCCTGACCGACGAGGCCCTGCAGGCCGAGGTCTTCGGGGCCACCTCGTTGGTGGTGGAATGTGCCGATCAGGCCGAGGTGAAGCGCGTGGCCGAGCATCTGGAAGGCCAGCTCACCGCGACCTTGCAGATGGACGACGGCGATCTGGAGGCGGCCCGCGCGCTGCTGCCGGTGCTCGAACGGCGTGCCGGCCGGGTGATGGCCAACGGTTGGCCGACCGGCGTCGAGGTCTGTCATGCCATGGTCCATGGTGGGCCTTATCCGGCGACCTCGGACTCGCGCACCACCTCGGTGGGCAGCGCAGCGACCCACCGCTTCCTGCGCCCGGTGTGCTACCAGAACCTGCCCCAGGGGCTGCTGCCCGAAGCGCTGCGTGACGGCAACCCGGCGGGCGTCAGTCGCCTGGTCGATGGCAAGCGCGAGGCCTGAGGACCTCGCTTCGCTTGGCGGAGACATGTCGTAACCATAAAAAAACGCAGGCCGGGGAATCCCCGGCCTGCGTTTAGCATTGGCGCCTATGCCCTTAAGCTCGGGAGCCTGACGTTTCAGGCTCCCGCTCAGGACATGCCTGGCTCACAACAGTGAGATTAGGCCTGCGAACGGCGACGCACGGGTGCGTCGTCGTTGTTGCGACGGCGCGGTGCGCGTTCCGGCGCGCCGCTGTCTTCGCTGATCTCCAGCGGACGGCCGCCGACCTTGGCGCGTGCCATCTTGCTGAGGATGCTGGCGGGCAGGCTGCTCGGCAGCTCAACCACTGAGAAGGCATTGCGGATGTCGATGCGGCCGATACGGGCGCCTTCGATGCCACCTTCGTTGGCCAGCGCGCCGACCAGTTGGCCCGGCTTGACGCCGTCCTTGTGGCCAACGGCAACGCGGTAACGCGTCATGCCTTCGCGCGGGGCGCTGTCACGACGCTTCGGCTTGCCATCACGAGCGGCGCGATCGTTGTTGCGCTCCTTCGGTGCCTGCAGGCGACCGATCGGCGCTTCGTCGGCGCGAGCCATGGCGGCGAAGGCACAGGCCAGCTCAACCGGATCATGCCCTTCGGCGACCATGCGCTCGACCAGTGCACGCTGCTCGTCGCTGCCGGCGGTCAGGGTGCCTACCACGCGCTGGTGGAAGATCTCGTCGCGATGAGCGCGGATGGCCGCCTCGTCGGGCAGCGCCATGTCGCTCATGTGCTGGCCGGTGGCCTGCTCGATCCAACGCACCTTGCGGGTTTCACGGAAGCCGGCGAAGGTGATCGCCACGCCGCTACGCCCGGCACGACCGGTACGGCCGATACGGTGGGTATAGGCTTCGGAATCCTGCGGCAGGTCGTAGTTGATGACGTGGGTGATACGCGGCACGTCGAGGCCACGGGCGGCCACGTCTGTCGCGATCAGCACGTCGACCTTGCCACGCTTGAGGCGCGTGATGGTGCGCTCGCGCAGGCTCTGGTCCAGATCACCGGACAGGCCAGCGGCGTTGACACCACGAGCGGTCAGCTGTTCGACCAGAGTGGTGCAGGCGGCACGAGTACGCACGAAGACGATGGCACCATCGACCGGCTCCACTTCGAGAATGCGCGAGAGTGCCTCGAGCTTGGCACCACCCTCGGCACGGACCAGACGCTGGTCGATGCTGTCGGCAGTACCCTTGGCCGATTCGATAGCGACCTTGACCGGGTCGACCAGATAGCGATTGACGATGCGCTCGATCTCGGTCGGCAGGGTCGCGGAGAAGAACACCCGCTGGGCGTCTTTCGGGGTATCGGCGACGACGCGCTTGACGTCATCGATGAAGCCCATGCGCAGCATTTCGTCGGCTTCGTCGAGCACCAGCGCGGACAGGCCGTCCAGCTTCAGGCTGCCACGATCCAGGTGGTCGATGATACGGCCCGGGGTGCCGACCACGACTTGCGCGCCACGCTTCAGCGCGCCGAGCTGTTCACGATATTCCTGGCCACCGCACAGGGTAGCGACCTGCAGGCCCTGCAGGTTCTGGCCGTACTTGGTAAAGGACACGGCGACCTGCTGAGCCAGTTCGCGGGTCGGGGCCATCACCAGTACCTGGGGCTCGCGGCGGGCGAGGTCGATGCGAGACAGGATCGGCAGTGCGAAGGCCGCGGTCTTGCCGGTACCGGTCTGAGCCTGGCCGATCATGTCACGGCCTTCGAGCAGGGCAGGAATGGTCTGCGCCTGGATCGGAGAGGGAGTTTCGTAGCCCAGCGTTTCGAGGGCAGTCAGCACGGCAGGCAGCAGTGCCAGTTCGCCGAAGCTCGGCGAGGCGACAGAAGTCGAGGTCATCAATCACACCTTGGTAGGCCGGTCAGTACCGGCAACAGAGTTTGGTGGCGTCCCCGACCCGGAACACGCAATAGCACAGGATCCACAAGGGGCCTGTAGGGTCGAATGCGAGCCGGCCCATAGTTGGGCTGGCTCGGGGCGGAGTCTGGGACGCCGGTCGCACCTGGCATTCGGTTCACCTCAAGACACGGGCATGGCCCGGATCAAACGAGCGTCTAACAAGCGCTGGGCTTGCCGGAAACTCTCGGCGAACCGCTGTGGCGACCTTGTGCACCTTGCCGACAGGCAGTGGGCGCTCCATCTACAAATCCAGACGCACTGGGCGAGGCCTTGGGCCTGCCCCGGGCGAACACTTGGCGAGCCCGGTCACAGCGCTTGGTCGCGGATCATCGCGCCTGGCGTCTTGCGAAAGCTTGCCATCCCAACCTAATGAGGCGGGTGCAATTCGTCATGATGGTGGGGGTCAACACATGCGAGGAGAGCGCATGCTATCATCGAGGCCTTTGCCATGCCAGTCTTTTTCGGAGCCGTGAATGCCTAGCCTGTGGGTCGATGCCGACGCCTGCCCGCGTGTCGCACGTGAGATCATCGTGCGCGCCGCCGAGCGCACCCAGACACCGACCTGGTTCGTCGCGAACCATCAGGTGCCGCTGCCGCCCTCGCCCTGGGTCAAGCCGCTGGCGGTGGCCAGCGGCTTCGACGCCGCCGACGATGAGATCGTTCGGCGCCTGGTCCCGGGGGATCTGCTGGTGACCGCCGACCTGCCGCTGGCGCAGGAGGCCATCGACAAGGGGGCAGCGGTGATGACCAATCGCGGCGAGACGCTGGATCGCGGCAACATCCGCGCGCGTGTACAAATGCGCGACTTTATGGAAACCATGCGCTCCAGCGGCGAGCATACCGGCGGCCCCAAGGGCTATTCGGACGTCGACCGCCGGGAATTTGCCAACGCCCTGGACCGGTGGTTGGCCAAGAACGTTTGATCATGAAGCCCCAGGGTGCAAATGCGGCTCACACAAGGGCCTGTATGGAAACCATGCGCTCCAGCGGCGAGCATACCGGCGGCCCCAAAGGCTATTCGGACGTCGACCGCCGGGAATTTGCCAACGCCCTGGACCGGTGGTTGGCCAAGAACGTTTGATCATGAAGCCCCAGGGTGCAAATGCGGCTCACATAAGGGCCTGTATGGAAACCATGCGCTCCAGCGGCGAGCATACCGGTGGCCCCAAAGGCTATTCGGACGTCGACCGCCGAGAGTTCGCCAACGCCCTGGACCGGTGGTTGGCCAAGAATGCCTGAGACGACCGCTTGGGCCGCCTCTAAGCGGAGAAACGTGGGATCTGAGCGACGCCGGGAACAGGTCTGAGCGAAGGTCATTCTTCAGGGATGAAGAATGTAGCGCCCAGGGAAGGGTTTACAGCGCCTTCGCGAAGGCCTGTCCACGGGTTAGCCGCGCCACCCCACCAGGCGTCACGCCTTCTCCCTGATGCCCTGCCCCGGCAAACGCTCGCGGTCATGGGGCCGCTCCAGGTCGAGCGCCGGGCCCTTGGGCACGATGCGGGTCGGGTTGATGGTGTCGTGGCTGTAATAGTAGTGGCGCTTAATGTGGTCCATGTTCACCGTTTCCTTGATGCCCGGCCACTGATATAGCTCGCGGACGTAGTTCGAGAGGTTCGGATAGTCCTCGATGCGCCGGATGTTGCACTTGAAGTGACCGTGATAGACGGCATCGAAACGGATCAGGGTGGTGAACAGGCGGATGTCGGCCTCAGTCAGCCACTCGCCAGCCAGATAGCGCTGCTCGGCGAGCCGTGCCTCCATGCGGTCCAGGGCATCGAAGAGCGCGGTAACGTGTTTCTCATAGACGGTCTGGTCGGTGGCGAAGCCTGACTTGTAGACGCCATTGTTGATATGGTCATAGACGTCTGCATTGACCGCATCGATGGTCTCGCGCAGATCGGCGGGATAGAAGTCCAGGCGGTTGTCGGTGATGTCGTCGAAGGCGTCGTTGAACATCCGCAGCAGGTCGGCGGATTCGTTGCTGACAATGTCGCCGGCGGTCTTGTCCCACAGGGCGGGCACCGTGACGCGCCCCGTGTAATGCGGATCGGTGAGGGTGTAGAGCTCGCGGTGATAGCTCACCCCGTTAATGGGGTCACCGCTCGAGCCTTCTGCTTCGTTGTAGCTCCAGCCCTGATCCAGCATCAGCGGGCTCACATGCGAGGTGCCGATCACCTCATCGAGCCCCTTGAGATGACGCATGATCAGGGCCCGGTGGGCCCAGGGGCAGGCCAGCGACACATAAAGGTGGTAGCGCCCCGCCTCAGCGAACCGCCCCGGCTGGCCTTGGGGGCCTTCGCCGCCATCAGCGGTCACCCAGTCGCGTAGCTGGGCGGATTCGCGGACGAATTCGCCGCCGTGTTTTTTGGTGTCATACCACTGGTCGTGCCACTTGCCGTCGATCAACAGGCCCATAAGCCCTCCTCAAGTAGGATGCATCGTATAGCCATGAAGCCTACGCCCATTCTTTCGACGCTCAAGCGCGTATTTTCCCGGATTCCATTCGATAGCTTCGAATCATTCCGCTGCCGCCTGGGCCCCCTCCCATTCGCTTACCGACTGCATCAGCGCCGCCGCCATGGCGCGGGTCGCCGGGCCAGCCCGGTCACGATCGCGATGAATCAACTGAAACGGCACTTTGCGCACGCCACCGGCCAGCAGAGGTAGCGGCAAGAGCTCACCACTTTCCAGGGCAGGCTCGATCAGGGTCTTCGGCACCCAGGCGAATCCCAGGCCACGCTTGAGCATGTCAACCGACGTGGCCAGGTGACTGACCGTCCAGCGCTGTTCGGCCTTCAGCCAGCCCGCATTCATCGCCTCACGCTGCGCCGAGTCGCGCACCACCAGTTGGCGATGCTGCTCCAGATCACGCAGATCAAGCGGCCGTCCTAGCTGATGCAGAGCATGGTCGGGATGGGCCACGGCCAGAAAGGTAACCGTTGCCAGGGGCTCGCCGAGAAACCCCTGCGCGGCCAGCCCCGAGGCGACCAGGTCGGCCCGACCGTCATAGAGCATCTCCACGCCGCCGTTAAGCACCGTCTCATGCAGCTGTATCCGCACATGCGGGAAGGCAGCCGAGAAGCGTTCCAGCGCCTGAGCCAGCACGTCCGGCGGGAATATCTGATCAATGGCCAGCACCACCTCCGCCTCCAGCCCCTCGGCGAGACTATCGGCCACATCCTCGAGGGCCTCGGCACTTTCAATCAGTTGGCGGGCCCGGCGCAACAGCATCTCGCCGGCCTCGGTAAGCCGCACATTGCGACCGACGGGCTCCAGCACCTTGACGCCCAATTGCTCCTCCAGCTTGTGCACAGCGTGGTTGAGCGTCGAGGGGCTCTTGTGCACGATAAGAGAGGCGCGGGCAAAGCCACCGTGGTCGACGACCGCCGCCAGCATCTGCCACTGGGAAAGCGTCACTCGAGACATTTCGATTTCCTCGAACCATTTGAGCAAAACTATGCGCTATCGTTGCGCTGGCTTCATGATCAACAATCTATGCCATTGATACCAGACGCTATGGCGGAGAACTTCTCATGAATGCTACCCCTGATACGCACGGCAGCGATCGTTGCATCGAACGCCGACTCGTCGCTCAGCCAAGCCAGGACGGCGACGGGGTCAAGATCAAGCGCCTGCACGACTTCGGCGGTGGCCTTGACCCTTTTCTGATGCTCGACGAACTGGGCTCGGATCGCCCCGACGATTACATCGGCGGCTTTCCGCCGCATCCCCATCGTGGCATCCAGACTCTCACCTATGTGATTCACGGCGGCCTGACCCATGAAGACCACCTGGGCCACTCCAGCACCATCGAGGCCGGCGACGCACAGTGGATGCATACCGGTCGCGGCATCATCCACTCGGAAATGCCGCTCACCGATCATCAGGGGTTGCATGCGTTCCAGCTGTGGCTGAACCTCGCGACTCGCGACAAACTGAGCCCTGCCACCTATCGCGATGTAAAGGCCGCAGAGATGCCCCACCTGACGCAGGGCGGCGCGCGACTCACTGCACTGGGCGGGCACTGGCAGACCAGCAATGGCGAGGCCGTTGACGGCCCACTGGAGGCACTCACCGGCCAGGGCGCCGTGGCGCATCTGCGCCTTGATAAGGGAGCATCGCTTACACTCGCCGCCGATGCGCCCACCCTGCTTGCCTATGTGTTCGATGGCGCATTGACCATTGCCGGCGAGAACGTCGCCGCCGGGGAGCTGGTGCGCCTGAGCGAGGGCGACAGCCTGTCACTTACCAGCCCTGGCGGCGCTCAAGCCCTACTGTTGGCGGGTATTCCACATCGCGAGCCGATCGCTCATTACGGGCCCTTCGTGATGAACTCGGAGGCGGAACTACAGCAGGCACTGCGCGATTACCGTGACGGCACCCTGACCGGCTGACCCCCGACATGCCCCCGCATAAAGGAAATGCCAGGAAGTTAATCAGGATTTCTCAGCGAAACAGCGTTAATTTTCTGGCATTCCATCTAGTTTGTGACGACACTTCCCAGACCCTGGGCGAATGAGTGTGAATCACCGCTTACTGTATACGCATACAGACTAGGCAGTTAATACGCCATGGGGTAAGGTTCTGATGCCTTTTTATATCCATTTGATCCTTACTGGCCTTTACTGACTATGTTGCGAATCCTTCATTCGCTACCGCGCACGCACAAGTTTCTTTTGTTACCCGTCGCCACAATGGTGGCCGTGCTGGGCGCGCAGCAACTTTACACCACCGTGTCGGCCTCGGAAGACGAGACCGATAACACCGAATATACCGTCGTCGAGATGCCCATCGGTACCTCAGACGCGCCACAAGTTGTCGAAGCAGCAGCGACACCGGTGCATGAGCGTCCATCGCTGCGCAGTGGCGATGAAGGTTATATTCCCCTGACCAGCCTGAAGGCACAGGAAATCGTCGACATCAATTTCCTGGCCAAGGCTCACGCCGACACCTTGTACGACCCTGACGCACGTGATTTTGCGCCACCTGAAGATTCCCGCCAGATCAGCGAACAAGACGACAGCAAGACCGTCGATGATACCGCTGGGCTGGTCGCCGGCGAGCCGCCGACGCTGGATGCAGGTGTCCTGCAGTTGGCCAGTCACCTGGCTGAGATCAACGCGGGTGATGGCGCCGAAGGTGGCACCTCCTACGATGACTTCTCCGCAGATCCCTTGTGGCTTGTCGATGATGATCCCTCGCTTGAAGCCGAGATCGTCGCTCACCAGAACTTCGTTCCCCAGTGGGAAACCTATACCGTGCAGCCCGGCGACACCTTCGCGGTGCTTGCCGAGCGCACCCTGGGTCTTGGCTACAGCGACGTCATGCAGCTACTCGACTCCTTGCCCGACAAGAACGTGCTGACCCGCTGGCGAGTGGGCCAGAACTTCGACTACAAAGTGGATGAAAACGGCGACCTGATGGCACTGCGTATCATGAAGAATGCGCGCAGTGGCTATCTGATCGAACGGGCAGAAAACGATCAGCAAGCCTTCGAGATCGCCGACATCGAGAAGGCCGGCGAAGCGACCCAGCGGCTATTCTCCGGCACCGTCAGCGGCAGCTTTGGGCAGTCGGCCCAGGCGACCGGCCTGAACTCGGCCGAGGTAGCCGAGCTGACCAACGTGCTATCCAAGAAACTCGATTTCCGTCGCGACACCCGGCGTGGCGACACCTTCCAGGTATTGGTCGAGTCCGACATCCTCGACGGCAAAAGCCTCGATTCGCGCGTTCTCGCCGTGCGCTACCAAGGCGCGCGGATGGATCTGACGGTACTGCGCAATAGCGACGATAACCGCTTCTACACGCCGGATGGACATAGCCTCGACCCCGCCTTCAACCGCTACCCTTTCGAAGGACATTACCGGATCAGCTCGTCATTCAACCTGCGCCGCAAACATCCGATCACCGGGCGCATCAGCCCTCATTACGGCACCGACTTTGCCATGCCCCCAGGCTCCACAGTGCGCGCGCCAGCCGATGGTCGTGTGGTCAAGTCCGCCTACCATCGCTTGGCGGGCAACTACCTGGTGGTTCGCCACGACAACGGTTACAAGACACGCTACCTGCATCTCTCTAAGCGGCTAGTCGGCGAAGGCGAGCGAGTCACCATGGGAGAGCGCATCGCCCTTTCCGGCAACACTGGCCGTAGCACAGGCGCTCACCTGCACTACGAGGTGATTGCCAATGGCAACCGAGTCGATGCCATGCGCGTCGACCTGCCAGAAAACCAGAGTCTTTCCGGCCCCGCCCTGGCCGCTTTCAAGCGCGAAGCAGAGCCGATGCTGTCCCGCCTGGAAAACGACGGCGACGCCTCCGCCATCGCACAGACAAATACCACCATGAGCGGCGATGGCAGCTGACGCTAGCGCTTGAAGCGCATCACTTCAGCCGCGAACCAAAAACCCCGCCATAGCATCGCTATGGCGGGGTTTTTGTTACCTCTCTGCTTCCTGACGGTGAGTCACTGCCATCTCTCGGTGCAACCTGCACCATCAGTGCCCATTCACCGGACCTTATTGTCACCAGAAAAACACGTAACACAATGAAAATAATATAAAAATATTAAAATGGCGAATTTTTTGCCTAATCAATACCAGTCAGTACTAGGCGTAGACCAGGCTCCACAGGGGTACGAGTGCGTCGGACTCAACCTTCAACGGCGAAGGCCCAAGATCGTGTGTTCGAACGTCATTCGGCAAGGAATGTCCCCATGGAAATCCGTAACAAAGCCAACAAGATTCGCCTATTGAACTGGAAAGCGCCCCAAATGCGGGCCTTTCATTTCTCCTGGTTCGCCTTCCACATCTGCTTTTTTGGCTGGTTTGGCATCGCCCCCCTGATGGCGGTGGTACGTGACGACCTGGGCCTGACCAAGACCCAGATCGGTAACACCATCATCGCCTCGGTAGCCATCACCGTGATTGTGCGCCTGGCCATCGGCGTTCTATGCGACAAGATCGGCCCGCGCCGCGCCTATACCTGGCTGCTGTGCCTGGGCTCGCTGCCGGTCATGTGCATCGGTCTGGCAGACAGCTTCCAGTCCTTCTTCCTCGCACGACTGGCCATCGGTGCCATTGGCGCCTCCTTCGTGATCACCCAGTACCATACGTCGATCATGTTCGCCCCCAATGTGGTGGGCACCGCCAATGCCACCTCCGCAGGCTGGGGCAACCTGGGCGGCGGCACAACCCAGATCGTGATGCCGCTGATCTTCTCAGGCATCCTGATGCTCGGGGTCAACGAGGCACTCGGCTGGCGCCTGGCCATGGTCGTGCCCGGTGTGGTGCTGTTCTTCACCGGCATCGCCTACTACTTCTTCACCCAGGACGCGCCGGACGGCAACTTCGAGGACCTGCGAGCCCGGGGCGAACTGCCGCCCGCCAGCGGCGAGAATGGCATGGGGGCGAGCTTTGCGACCGCCGCCAAGGACATCCGCGTCTGGGCCCTGTTCGTGGTCTATGCCGCCTGCTTCGGGGTCGAGTTGACCATCAACAATATCGCCGCCATCTATTTCTTCGATAACTTCGACCTGACGCTGGCAACCGCCGGCCTGATCGCCGGCCTGTTCGGCCTGATGAACCTCTTTGCGCGGACCCTGGGCGGCATCTTCTCCGACCTCTTCGCTCGCAATGCTGGTCTCAAGGGCCGGGTGCGCTGGCTGTTCATTGCCATGCTATGCGAGGGCGTCGCGCTGCTATTCTTCTCGCAGATGCATATCCTGGCACTCGCCATCGGTATCATGCTGGTGTTCAGCCTCTTTGTGCAGATGGCCGAGGGAGCCACCTTCGGTGTCGTGCCCTTCATCAACCAGAAGGCACTGGGCGCCGTGGCCGGCATTGTCGGTGCGGGAGGCAACGCCGGAGCCGTCGCCGCAGGCTTCCTGTTCCGCACCGAAGCCCTGACCTATCAGCAAGGCCTCTTCTATCTTGGCGTCGCCGTAATCATTGCCTCGCTCTGCGCCTTGCTGGTCCGTTTCTCCCCCCAGGTCGAGACCGAGGTCAATTCCGCCTATCAGGATGCCGCCGGCAAACATCCCTCAGCCGCCATCTCTCTGCGCTAGTCAAACCCAGTCTAGGCGCCGTAACAAAAATGCCGCCGTCACCCCTTGGGTGACGGCGGCATTTTTGTTAGCAGCAAAACCATTGCACACATCAGCTGCCTTCGCCATGCTGGAGGCATATGGGTTCTGAGTAGAAGGGGGTCGTATGAATGATCGTGTCCTGCTGATTACCGGCGCTTCCAGCGGTATTGGTGCCGCCACGGCCCGAGCCGCTTCCCGAGAAGGCTTTCGACTGGTGCTGGCCGCCCGCTCCCGCGAGAAGCTCAAGGCACTGGCCCAGGAACTGGGGCCCGAAAATGTGCTGACCGTCAGCTGCGACGTCACGTCAATGGACGATCAGCAAAGCATGATCGAGGAAGCGCTGGAGCGTTTCGGGCGCCTCGACGTGGTGTTCGCCAATGCCGGGCGCGGCGGCTCGCCGGGCGGTTTCAAAGGCGCCGATCATGAGGCCTGGAAGGACATGATCCTGACCAACATCTTCGGCGTGGGCCTGACCCTGCAAGCCTGCCTGCCAGCGCTTCAAAAAACTCGCGGACATGTGCTGCTGACCGGATCGGCGGCCGGGCGCGCCACCATTCCCGGTTCAATGTACGGCGCCACCAAGTGGGCGGTTACCGGCATCGGCTATAACCTGCGCGAGGAGCTGCGTGGCAGCGGCATCCGTGTGACGCTGATCGAACCCGGCATGGTCGATACGCCCTTCTTCGATGAGCCGCCCACTCACGCCCTGGAAGACAAGGACATCGCCAACGCGGTGCTCTACGCCATCAATCAGCCGCCCCACGTCGACGTCAACGAGATCCTGGTGCGCCCCACCCCGCCACTCGAGCGCTAGCCCCGCTCTTCTTAATCTGGATTAGCCGACTCAAGGCTTAACCCGCCGCCCGTTCCAGACGCTGAAGCCAAGCTGAGCCTTAGCTCAGGATCATCAGCACGCAGGCGGCGGTCAGCAACCCCATCACCGCATTGAAGACCCGCCAGTGGCGAGGCGTCTTCATCAGCCGGCCTAGCGCCACGCCAAAGCCCGCCCAAAGCGAAATCGATGGCAGGCTGATGAGGCCCATCACGAGAATGATCGCCATTGCAGAAACCAGGAAGGCATCGCCGGACAGCGTGAAGGACGCGATCCCCGAGATCGCCATCACCCAAGCCTTGGGATTGGCGAACTGGAAGGCAGCGGCCTGCCAGAAAGTCAGTGGACGCGCGTCTTCACCGGGACCACGCTGATTCGGCGGTGGCGCGGTGGCGATCTTGTAGGCCAGCCACAGCAGATAGGCGCTACCGGCGACCTTGAGGCCCTGCTGCAGCGGCGGCCACTGTTCGAACAGGGCACCCAATCCCAGTGCCACCGCCCCCATCAGCACCATCACCCCCATCGAGATGCCGAGCATATGCGGCAGAGTTCTCACAAAGCCGTAGTTGGCCCCGGACGCGGTCAACATCATGTTGTTGGGGCCAGGCGTGGCCGTCATGCTGAAAGCAAACAATATCATCGGGCCAATCAGGGCAAGCAACTCAGGCATTGGGGCGGTCATGGCAGGCTCCTTTAAGTCTAGTGGTTGGCATCGAGAGTTGGCATCGAGAGTTCGCGGAATCGCCTTAATTGTAGGGGTACAATTTTTCGAAACCGCCTGACAAAAACGACAATTGTGCGCACAATATTAGTATGCGCCGCCGTCACCACCGATCAAGCAATGCTTTGTCACCCCGACATTGCCCGATCCTTCCGCGACGGACCACCCGATTCGCCCCTTCATCTGCCTGCTGGAACATCGCCGCATGGATATTCAGACCAAGGCCCGCGCCCGCTGCCACTGGCTGCCCGACCTCGACGCCGCCGCTGCTCCGCTCTACCAGGCACTGGTCGAGCGGCTGGCCGCCGACATCGCCGCCGGCACCCTCGCCCCCGGCGAGCGCTTGCCACCACAGCGCCTGCTGGCCGACGCCCTCAAGGTGACCGTCGGCACCATTACCCGCGCCTACCGTGAGGCCGAGCGCCGCGGCTTGGTCGAAGCCAAGGTCGGCAGCGGCACCCGGGTACGCAGCCTGGCAGCGGATGCTCCCGCTTTTCATCACCTCTCCCACGCCCCCGATGGCAGCGTCGATCTATCGCTTAACGTGCCGATTCCGCACCCCATGCGCGCGCAGCAGCTCGCCGCCGTGATGGAACGCCTCGCCCATCGCCCTGGGGCCATCGACGCCGCCCTCGCTTACCAGCCCGAGCAGGGCAGCCAGACGAGTCGCGAGGCCCTGGCAGGCTGGCTGACGGAACAGGGCGTTCCCATGGGTGCCGACGAGCTGATCCTGACCAGCGGTGGCCAGCATGCGGACTATCTGGCCCTGCAGGCGCTGGTACAGCCCGGCGAGGCGGTGGCCTCGGCGGCCCTGACCTTTCCGGGCATGATCGCCGCCGCTCGCCAGCTCGGCCTCAAGCACCTGGCGGTGCCGATGGACGACGAAGGCATCCTGCCCGAGGCGCTGGAGCGCCTCTGCCTGCAGCAGAAGATTCGCCTGCTCTACCTGATGCCCGAGCACAACAACCCCACTGGCGCTCGAATGGGGCAGGCGCGCCGAGAGGCGATCGTCGAGGTCGCCAGACGCCACGACCTGCTGCTACTGGAAGATGGCGTACAGTTCGTGACCGCCGCAATGCGCGGCATGCCCTTCTACCGTCTGGCACCGGAGCGCTCGCTGTATATCTTCAGCGTCTCCAAGCTGCTCGCCGGCGGCCTGCGCCTTGGTGCCCTGCGTGCGCCCGCCAACCTGATGGGCCGCCTTACCGCTTCGCTGCGCGCCCAGTACTGGGCCGTCCCCGAGCTGATGGCCAGCGCCGCCATCGAATGGCTGGTCAGCGCCGATGCCAAAACCCTAATCGATTGGCAATGGCAGGAGGTCGCAGCGCGCCAGCGACTGCTTGCCGAGCGCCTCAAAGGCCACGCGATAAGCGCTCACCCTTGTGGCTTTCATGCTTGGCTGACGCTGCCGGAGCCCTGGCGAGCGGTGGACCTTGTGACCCGGGCCGCGGAACGCGGCGTGACGGTGATCGGCGCCGATCCCTTCTGCGTCGGCAGCCAGCCGGCGCCTCAGGCGGTGCGTATCTGCGTGACGCCGCCCGCCGAACGCGCCCGGCTCGATGAAGGCCTGACGAGGCTGGCCGCACTGCTCGACGAGGAGCCCCGTCGAGACTCGCCACTGGTGTGAGGGTGTCGTGACGGCGCCGAAACGCCCATGACCGGCCCTTCTACCGTCAGGCATTACAGCGAAAGGCCGGGCGTCGACGGACTCTGCCGCAGGAGCGTGTTCTGATCGATCATGTATTCCGTCGATATCTGGTAGGCGGCCGCACCGAGGGCTCGAGCGATGCCGCCGAAGTGCCCCGGCTTGATATCGGGTCGTGTGACGCCCTGCATATCCAGTTGATCGAGCTGGCGTTCCACCTCATCCACGAGGCGCTTGCGAATCGTGACGGGTAAGGCGCCATCGATCACCACGGCTTGAAAGTCGATGACCGCCAGAGAAGAAATGACCGCATGCGCCAGACTCCGCCCCGCCCGCCTGATCCACGGCCGCACACTGGGTTCCACGGCGTCCCAGTCATCGGCGTCGGGCGGGATGTCGCGCAACGGATCGCCCCCCTGGTCCGCGATCATGCGCTCGAGGACGACAAGGGACGCATGATCGACCAAACGATCGCCTCCGGGCTCGTCTGGCACACGCAGTGGGCCAAAGCCGCCTGCATTGCCACTGCGGCCGGGGAAGACGCTGCCGTTCAAGACCACGCCGCCGCCGATGAAGGAGCCCACGAAGAAATAGATGAAATCCTGTGCCGTTTCGGGGGGCCCAAACACCAATTCGGCCCGGCAAGCCGCATTACCGTCGTTTTCCACGGTGATGGGCCAGGGGACGACATCCTTGAACTCCGCCACCGGGTCGAAACGGCGCCAGGCGTCCATCTCCTGCTGGGGCGCGCCGAGTTCAGCGACCCAGCTCCATAGTTCGAAAGGCATGGCGATATTCATCGCAGCGATGTCGCGCTGCGCTATGCCGGCCGAACTCACCAGCGAGGCCAAGTGTTCCGTCACGAAGCGTTGCGTCGCGGTGGGGGTGGGATACGCATGGGCCTCGCTGCGGTGGGCGAGCACCTTGCCAACGAAGTTGACGATGACCAGTTCAAAGGTGCGCCGGCCGATCTTGAGACCCACGTAGTGGCGTGCCTCGGGATTCAGCATCATGGGAACCGAGGGCTGCCCGATGCGCCCGCGGATCGGGGAGCAGCGCAACAGCAGTCCATCCGCCTCCAGCGCACGAAAGATGACCGAGGCGGCATTCGGCGACAGGCCCGTCATCCGGGTCGCATCGGCCTTGGTGAGCTTTCCGTGGCTACGCACCAGGTGCAGAACCAAGCGTTCGTTGACCCCTCTCACCGTCGTCAGGTTCGACCCTTTCAGCGGGTGCGTACTCGCCTGGGCATCAGGCTGGTCTCCCTCGTTGTTCTTCATACTGCCCCTCTAGGTTCATGAAACAACGGCAACGCCCGAGACGATAGCAAAGCCGTCGTCGATCCTGCCGCTATCACCCTCTATAGGCCGGCGCCGCGGCCTTGTACTTTGGTCCCAAAAGCCGCCGCTTCGGTTGACTGCCCCAGCGCGCAGCACCTATACCGATACCACACCGTGCGAGGTGTAAGGCAAAAGACAGGCCAGAGGATAACGCACGAAAGCCACGCATCGAGAGCGATGCGAAGGCTCGTCGCAAGAGGTTCCTGGCCTTGATACCAAGTAGATTCTCGCCCGGAATACTAATTACTTCAAAATGAAGTAATAAAAAGATTCGCCGACACCCCTCGACTCGAAACGGAAGGACAGCAATGCCAATAACAATGCCAACAACCAAGACCCGCATGGCCGCCCTGGTGGCCGCCACGGCACTTGCCAGCATGAGCGTGGCTGGCACCGCCATGGCCGACGATCACACCACCAGCGCCTGCTTGATCACCAAGACCGAAACCAACCCCTTCTTCGTCAAGATGCGCGAAGGCGCCAGCGCCAAGGCCGAAGAACTGGGCATGGAACTCAAGTCCTTTGCCGGCAGAATCGACGGCGATCACAAGACGCAGGTGCAGGCGATCGAGACCTGCATCGCCGACGGCGCCGACGGCATCCTGCTAACGGCCTCGGATACGTCAGCCATCGTGTCAGCGGTTCAACAGGCGCGTGACGCCGGCATCCTCGTCATCGCCTTGGACACCCCTCTCGATCCGATAGACGCCGCCGACGCTACCTTTGCGACCGACAACTTCAGGGCCGGAGAACTGATCGGCACCTGGGCGGCCAGCCGGCTGGGCGACGGCGCCGACGATGCCCGCATCGGCCTGCTCAACGTCAACGTCAGCCAACCCGCGGTCGGTGTGCTGCGCAACCAGGGCTTCCTGCAGGGCTTCGGCATCGACCTGGGCGATCCCAAGAAGTGGGGGGACGAGACGGACCCACGGATCGTCGGCCAGGACACCTCGGATGGCAACGAGGAAGGCGGGCGTGAAGGCATGGAGAACCTGCTGGTCGAAGACCCGATGATCGATGTGGTCTATACGATCAACGAACCGGCCGCCGCCGGGGCCTACCAGGCGCTGAAGGCCATGGGACGCGAGAACGAGGTCATGATCGTGTCGGTCGATGGCAGTTGCTCCGGCGTCGCCAACGTCAGAGACGGCGTGATCGGCGCCACCGCACAGCAGTATCCCTTACGCATGGCGTCACTCGGTATCGAAGCCATCAAGACCTGGGCCGACGAAGGCATCAAGCCGGAGCCGACACCGGGCAAGGAGTTCTTCGATACCGGCGTTTCGCTGGTCACCGACCAGCCCGTCGACGACGTGGATTCCATTTCGGCTGCCGAGGGCATGGAACGTTGCTGGGGCTAATGATCCGACCATGAGCCGCGGGAGGCGCTCGCGCCTCCCCTTCCCCCAGGCGATCGTCATATCAATTCCGTGAGGACTCCATGGCCAAACCTGAAGTGACGCGACAAGAGAGCAACGCCGCTCTCGCCGGTGCCAGCGAGAGCGTTGCCGACTTTACGCCCCATCGTGCCGGTCTTGCCTACCGGCTGCAGCACGCGCTGCACATGAACCCGGCGCTCGTGCCCATGATCGTGCTGTTGCTCTCGATCCTGCTCTTTGGTGCCTTGCTGGGCTCCAAGTTCTTCTCGCCCTTCGCGCTGACCTTGATCCTGCAGCAGGTGCAGATCGTCGGCATCGTCGCGGCCGCCCAGAGCCTGATCATTCTCACGGCAGGGATCGACCTGTCGGTGGGAGCGATCATGGTGATTTCGTCCGTCGTCATGGGGCAATTCACCTTTCGTTATGGCATTCCGGTGCCGATCAGCATTCTTGCCGGCCTGATGTGCGGCATGTTCTTCGGCTGGGTCAGCGGCATGCTGGTCTCCAAGGTCAAGCTGCCGCCCTTCATCGTGACGCTGGGCATGTGGCAGATCGTGCTGGCCGCGAACTTTCTCTATTCCGCCAATGAAACGATACGCGCCCAGGACATCGAGACCCATGCGCCGCTGCTGCAGCTGTTCGGCGAGAAATTCAACATCGGCGGGGCGGTCTTCACCGTCGGGGTCGTCTTCATGGTGGCGCTGGTGCTGGTGCTCACTTACGCCCTGCGCCATACCGCCTGGGGTCGGCATGTCTATGCCGTGGGTGACGACAAGGAAGCCGCGGCGCTCTCCGGCGTGAAGACGGACCGGGTGATCATCTCGGTCTATATGCTCTCCGGATTGATCTGCGCCTTCGCCGGCTGGGCGCTGATCGGACGTATCGGCTCGGTCTCACCGACCGCCGGGCAGCTCACCAATATCGAATCCATCACCGCCGTGGTCATCGGGGGCATCTCGCTGTTCGGCGGTCGCGGGTCGATCCTTGGCAGCCTGTTCGGCGCCCTCATCGTTGGCGTCTTCACTCTCGGCCTACGACTCCTCGGCGCCGATGCCCAGTGGACCTACCTGCTCATCGGCGTGCTCATCATCGGCGCGGTCGCCGTGGACCAATGGATCAGAAAGGTGTCCGTCTAATGCAAGCACAAGCCCCCCTTCTGCAAGCCAAGAATCTCGTCAAGCGCTACGGCCGCGTCACCGCCATCGACCACTGCGACTTCGAGCTCTACCCGGGCGAGATCCTCGCGGTGATCGGCGACAACGGCGCCGGCAAGTCGTCGCTGATCAAGGCGCTCTCCGGCGCCATCACGCCCGACGAGGGTGAGGTCTATCTCGGCGACCAGCGCGTCAAGTTCTCCTCCCCGCTGGATGCCCGTGAGCAGGGCATCGAAACCGTCTATCAGCAACTGGCGATGTCGCCCGCCCTGTCGATCGCCGACAACATGTTCATGGGCCGCGAGATCAGAAAGCCGGGCATCATGGGCAAGTGGTTTCGGCAACTGGATCGACCGGCAATGGAGCGGCTCGCCCGCGAGAAACTCAGCGAGCTGGGGCTCATGACGATCCAGAACATCCGCCAGGCCATCGAGACGCTCTCCGGCGGCCAACGACAAGGGGTTGCCGTGGCGCGTGCCGCTGCGTTCGGCTCCAAGGTCATCATTCTCGACGAACCCACGGCGGCCCTCGGCGTGAAGGAGAGCCGTCGCGTGCTGGACCTCATTCTGGAAGTTCGCTCGCGGGGCATCCCGATCGTCCTCATCAGTCACAACATGCCCCACGTCTTCGAGGTGGCCGATCGCATCCATATCCATCGGCTCGGCAAGCGGCTTTGCGTGATCCGCCCCGAGGATTGCACCATGAACGATGCCGTCGCCCTGATGACAGGCGCGAAGGACCCTTCTCAACTGGCCGAGGCGAGCTGATCGATGGCACCAGCACCTACCGATAGCGACGCCGTACTGGCATTGATCGAGCGGGCCCTGATCGAACGGACGCGACCCTCCGGCAAGCGCCTGCTCATCGCCATCGCCGGGCCGCCCGGTTCGGGCAAGTCGACGCTCGCCAGCGAGGTCGTCGAACGGCTGAACGCCGAATCAGGCAGCGAACCCCGAGCGGCGCTGCTGCCGATGGACGGTTTCCATCTCGACAACGACATCTTGATGGAGCGCGGCCTGCTGGCCCGCAAGGGAGCACCGGAAACCTTCGATGCGCAGGGGTTGGTGGAGCTGTTGCGCCGCGTCAGGGCCGCTGAGGCCGACACGCCCTACCCGCTCTTCGATCGAGCCCTCGACCGCGCCCTGCCCGAGGCGGGACTCCTCGAGGCAGACACTCCCATCGTGGTGATCGAAGGCAACTATTTGCTGCTCGATACGCCGCCGTGGCAGGCACTGGCCGAGTGGTTCGATGCCTCGGTGTTCCTGGCTCCATCGATCGAGACCCTTGAGGAGCGCCTCGTGCAACGTTGGCTTAGCTTCGGCTTCTCCCCCGACGCGGCCATCACCAGGGCGCGAGGAAACGACCTGAAAAACGCCGCCACCGTGCTCGACCACAGTCGCACCGCCGACCTGCACCTAACACAGCGGGACAGCGCCCCATGACGGGCTGCCCGGCCAGACCGCAGCCCCTGATCGACAACGCCTCATGCTGGAGGAAATCTCATGCCTAACCTGCTCGAAGACCTGAAACAGCACAGCACCGTGGTCGCCGATACCGGCGATCTCGATGCCATCCGCCGCTTCGCCCCAAAGGATGCCACCACCAATCCGTCGCTGATTCTCAAGGCCGTGAAGTCCGGCCAATACGATGCGCTGCTCGACGACATCCTGCATGCCGCCGGCAGCCACAACGGCACTCGGGACGAAGCGGTGGACGAGGCCTGCGACCGGCTGATCGTCACGATGGGCTGCCTGATTCTCGACCATGTACCCGGCCGAGTCTCGACCGAGGTCAATGCCCGGCTGTCCTTCGATACCGAGGGCAGCATCGCCAAGGCGCGCCGGCTGGTGGCCCTGTATGAAGAGGCCGGCATCGGGCGTGACCGCATCCTGATCAAGCTGGCTTCCACTTGGGAGGGGATCCGCGCCGCCGAGGTGCTGGAGCGCGAAGGCATCCCCTGCAATCTGACGCTGATCTTCAACTTCGCCCAGGCCCGCGCCTGCGCCGAAGCCGGCGTCTTCTTGATCTCGCCATTCGTCGGGCGGATTCTGGACTGGTATCGCAAGGCCAACCCCGACACCACCTATGCGCCCGAGGAGGAACCCGGCGTGCAGTCGGTACGGGCCATTTATCACTACTTCCGCCGGCTCGAATATCCGACCGTGGTGATGGGTGCCAGCTTCCGCAACAGCGGCGAGATACTGGCACTGGCCGGCTGCGACCGCCTGACCATCAGCCCCGCGCTGCTCGAGGAGCTGGCCGAACGCGAGGGGAGCATCACGCCGGTATTGAGCGACAGCGGCGAACGCGACAGCCGCCCATCGCCTCTGAGCGAAGCGGCGTTCCGTTGGGAGCTCAACGAGGATGCCATGGCGACCGAGAAGCTGGCCGAGGGCATCCGCGGCTTCGAGGCCGACCAGGTCAAGCTCGAAGCGCTGTTGCACGACCGGCTGGCCAGCGGACAGGTATAACGCTCACCAGCACAGCACCACTAGCCCCGACGGGACTCGCCGCCGGTGTGACTCGGTCTGACCGGCTCAGGCCCCGAGGCGTATCGAACTCAGGCAATACGTACGCTGCGCTCGAGCCGAATCGCCACCGACTTTGAAGTCGGGGTATCGGTCCCCTTGCCGACGCTTTCCAGCGGCACCAGGGGGTTGGTCTCGGGGTAATAGGCCGCGCAGCAGCCTTCGGGAATGTCGTATTCCACCAGCTTGAAGGCGGCAGCGCGACGCGGCTTGCCGTCGTGATCGAGTCCGACCAGGTCGACCCAATCTCCGGCGGCAAACCCTAGCCGCTGTATATCCGACGGGCTTGCGAACAGCACCCGGCGCTGGCCTTTAATGCCACGATAGCGGTCGTTGTAGCCATAAACGGTGGTGTTGTACTGGTCGTGACTGCGCAGGGTCTGCAGGGTAAGCCAGCCGGCCTCGCGTTTGGCGTGCATGCGCTGGTGCAAGAGCGTCTCGGGCAGCGCTGCGGCGCTGAATTCGGCGCGCCCGCTGGCGGTCGGAAACCGACATTCGCGGACGGGGTTGGCCAGGTGGAAGCCTCGCGGCTGAGCGAGGCGCGCGTTGAAATCCTCAAAGCCTGGTATCACCGCCGCGATATCCTCGCGAATGCGGTCGTAGTCACTGGCATAGGCCGCCCAATCGATCATATCGGGGTCAATACCCCGGCGCGGCAATACCCGCGACAGGGTCGCCTCGGCGATGCCGGCAATGATAGCGGGCTCGGAGCGCAGCCAGGGCGAGGCCGGCTCGGTGCGCCCGGCGCTTGCGTGCACCATCGACATCGAGTCCTCGACGCTGATCTTCTGGATGTCCCCGGCCGACCCCTGGCGGTCACGCTCGCTGCGGCCAAGGCAGGGCAGAATCAGGGCATCGCCGCCCACCACCAGATGGCTGCGGTTGAGTTTGGTGCTGATCTGCACGCTAAGGCGAGTGCGACGCAGCGCGGCCTCGGTGCGCGGCGTATCCGGCGTGGCGCGGGCGAAGTTGCCTCCCAGACCCAGGAAGACCTCCGCCTGGCCGGCTTCCAGGGCATGGATGGCGCCCACGGTATTGAAGCCGGGCTGGCGCGGCATGGCCACACCGTAGCGGGCTTCCAGGGCATCGATCAGCCAGCTGGGCGCCGACTCATCGATCCCCATGGTGCGATCGCCCTGCACGTTGGAGTGGCCGCGCACCGGGCAGGCCCCGGCACCGGGCCGGCCAAGGTGCCCTCCCAACAGCAGCAGATTGATAATCTCGCGCACCATATCCACCGAGTGCTCGTGTTGGGTGATGCCCATCGCCCAGGTAATGATCAACCGCCTGGCGCTGGCATAGATGTCGGCGACATGTTCGAGCTCGGCCCGCGCCAGCCCGGACTGGTCCTCGAGATCCTGCCATGGCGTGGCCTCGACCAGGGCCCGCCACTCCGCAAGCCCATGGGTGTACCGCTCAATGAACTCGCTCGCCGGGGTGAAGCGCCCCTGCGCTTCCAGGGCAAACAGCGCCTTGGCGATTCCCCGCAGTGCCGCCATGTCGCCGCCCATGCGCGGCTGTAGATAGTCCGAGCTGATCGTCTGGCTGGCGCCGCGCAGCATCTCGAGCTTGTCCTGAGGATCGGCGAAGCGCTCGAGCCCTCGCTCGCGCAAGGGGTTGAAAGTGACCACCCGCGCACCGCGTTTCACGGCTCGACGCAGATCGCCGAGCATTCGCGGATGGTTGGTGCCGGGGTTCTGACCCAGCACGAAGAGGGTATCGGTCTCTTCGAAATCCTCCAGCAGCACCGTCCCCTTGCCGGTACCGAGACTGGCCGTCATGCCCACGCCGCTGGCCTCATGACACATGTTCGAGCAATCGGGGAAGTTGTTGGTGCCATAGAGACGCACGAACAGCTGATAAAGATAGGCGGCCTCATTGCTGGCCCGGCCCGAGGTATAAAACAGCGCCTGGTTGGGGTCATCGAGCGCCGCCAGATGATCGGCGATCAGCGCGAAGGCCTCGTCCCAGCTGGTCGGTACATAGCGGTCGCTGTCCGCGTCATAGCGCATCGGCTCAGTAAGACGCCCCTGGTCCTCGAGCCGAAAGTCATCCCAGCCTTCGAGCTCGCTCAGGGTGTGGCGAGCGAAGAAGTCGCGGCCGACTCGCTTGGCCGTGGTCTCCCAGGCCACCGCCTTGACGCCGTTCTCGCAGAATTCGAAGGATGAGCCTTCCAGCGGATCGCCCCAGGCACAGCCGGGGCAGTCGAAACCCGCCGGCTGGTTCGTCGACAGCAGCGCACGCACGCCGGTCAACGGCGCGCGGTTGTGCTGCAAATGCTCGCCCACACTCTTTAGCGCGCCCCAGCCGCCGGCCGGCCCTTTATAAGCTTTCACCTGAGGGTCGCGAGTCTGTTCCGGATCGGCTTGGGGAATATCTGCAGTGTCGTATGTCTCGGCGGTCATGGGAGTCTTGGCGGTCATAGGAGTCTCGGCAGTCGGGGCAGAAGCGATAGGGTCGGGATCGAATCAGAGGTGTGCATGAACCTGCTTCACGGCTCGTCTTCCAGGTGGCGTCATGAGCGGTGCGACGCGGCGGGCTCATGGCCGCTGATTAGCTCCAGACGTCGACCGCGATGGCAGCAAATCAGGTTGAGACCGCAGGCTCTCGCCACCTCGACGGCCATGGCCGAAGGGTGCGACAGGGTGGCCAGGGTCGAAATGCCGGCACGTACCGTCTTCTGCACCAGCTCCAGGCTGCAGCGACTGGAGAGCAGAACGGCATCTGGCATACGTCCGCGGCGAAGCCCTTCACCGATCACCCGGTCAAGGGCGTTGTGGCGACCGATATCCCAGCCATCCATGACCACCCAACCACCGCCATCCAGCCCAAGCGCCCCGTGCTGGCCGCGTCGGGCGCGGGCCTCGAGCTCGCCGAGTCCCTGGCGAAGCGCCTCGCTCGGCAAAGGTGGCCAAGCCTCGAGGCGCTTGAGCCCGGCCATCAGTTGAGCCTCATCGGCCATGCCGCAGGCCCCACAACTCGATACCGAGGCTGCCGGACGCCGCGCTTCTTCGGCGCGCGCGGCAACGCCGGGAGCCACCCGGAGCGTCACCGACAGGCCGTGGCGCAATCGAGCTAGCTGCACGTCTTGCACCTGATCGAGACTATCGATCCAACCGGCGGTGAAGGCATGGCCAAGCGCCAGCGGCTCGAGGGACTCGGGCGTGGCAAGCAAGGCGACCATGGCGGTGTCATTGAGCAGTAGCGTGATGGGGCGCTCCTGAGGACCCTGCCAATCTCGCAGCGGAGCATCTCGATGGTCGTCATAACCCACTGAAGCGGAAGGGATATGACGTGGCGCAAGTGCGAGCGCGGGGGAAGTCATATGGCATGATCCGAATAGCGTCTATACATGGACGCTAACCCAAGGCCGAGGATCGGCGCCAATCGAGACGCCTGATGCCATCATAGAGGCTGTCTATCTCTATCAAGGGCTAAGATAAAGGGCCGGGATAAAGGGCTGAGATTAGGGGCCTAGACAGTCTGGCCACTCCGCAAGGGCTGGCGGCAGGCCAGCGAGGACGATTAGCCGGGGTATCTCAGTGGACGACACCAGCGCTGGCCCAGGTCATGGGGTCTCGTGCCGGCTCAGGCCGCCGGCCAGGCCGTCAGCACCGCCTCCAGCAGCCGGCTGGCCGGCCGCTGCCGACTCCACAAGAGCCCGACCCGATCACCGTGCCCCGGCAGGCGGTGTGCCACGACCATCGGGGTCAACCGCCTCGCGGCGGCCTCCGGCATCACTCCGACGCCGTGGCCCGCGACCAGCAGCTCACCTAGGGCGTCGATGGAATTGGCCTCGAAGGTAGGCTCAATGGCAAGTCCCTGCTCGGCCAGCCGGGACTCGAGCAGCTGGCGGTTGTGCATCTCAGGCGTCAGCAGGCAGAGCGGGTATGCCAACAAATGCGACCAGTCCGGGTGCTCTGGCAGGCTGAAGTGCGCGGGCGCCGCCACCAGGGCCGGCGCTTCCTCGATCATGGGCCGGAAGGCAAAACCCGCCATCGCCGGGGTATCCAGATAACCGACCACCAGATCCAGGGCGCCATTGGCGAGCCCTTGGGCCAGATCCGGCGTCGCCTGCTCGCGCAGACGGATGGAGAGCCCCGGATGGGCGCGGCGCAGGGCCCCAAGGCGACCGACCATCTCCCCCAGCGCAGTGGGAATCACCCCCAGGGTCAGTCGCCCCTCCAGCGGTGCCTCGAGGGACAGCTCGCCGCGCAGAGCGGCATACTCATCGAGGATGCGCCGGGCATGCGCCAGCACCCGTTCGCCTTCCGGCGTAAAGCCCTCGAAGCGGCGGCTGCGCCGGATCAGGCGGGTATCGAGTTCTTCCTCGAGCTGGCGCAGACACGCCGAGAGCGTCGGCTGCGTCACATGGCAAGCGGCGGCCGCGCGCCCGAAGTGGCGCTCGCGGGCAAGCGCAGCGAGAAAGGCGAGCTGGCGATGGTCCAAAGGTGTCTCCGCAACGCTTTAAGGTCAGAAAAGTGCCCCGATGGGCCTCGACTCATGGGCCTCGATCGCTCAGGCGATTCAAGCGACACCGATGACACTGGCAGCGGGTGCTTGATAGGCGCCGGCTGATACACTGGGCCATTGCCGCCAAGGAAGCCTATCTTGTCACCACCGCCCTCCCCCACGCCAGGCCGCTTCTCGAGCTTCATCGGCGTGTTTCGCTACAGCCGCCGCGCCCTGTCACTGGTCTGGGATACCTCCAGGGGCCTGACCCTGGGTCTGGCACTTTGCACCCTGGTCGCCGGCGTACTGCCGGCGGTAGCGGCCTATGTGGGCCAGTTGATCGTCGATGCGGTCGTGGCCGCCATGGATGGCTACAAGGCAGCGGCCGAGCCCTCACTGCTCGACAGCGCCCTGCCGGTGCTTAAATACGTGGTGCTCGAGGGACTGATCATTGCCCTGATCGACCTGGCCCAGCGCGGTCTCTCGGCCCAGCAATCGCTGCTGCGGGCGCTGCTTGGCCAGAAGGTCAACGTGATGATTCTGGAGAAAGCCGGCACTCTGTCGCTCGCCCAGTTCGAGGACTCGGAGTTCTACGACAAGCTGACCAGGGCCCGCCGCGAGGCCTCGACCCGGCCACTGGCGCTGGTCAACAAGACCTTCGGGCTCTTGCAGAACGGCATCTCGCTTGCCAGTTTCGCGGTGCTGCTGGTGCAGTTTTCCCCCTGGGCGATCGCCATCTTGGTGATCGGTGCCCTGCCGGTGTTTATCTCCGAGGCGAAGTTCTCCGGCGATGCCTTCCGGCTGTTTCGTTGGCGCTCACCGCAGACGCGCATGCAGATGTATCTGGAGACCGTGCTGGCTCGCGAAGACAGCATCAAGGAGGTCAAGCTCTTCGGCCTCGAACCCTTGTTCCTCAAGCGCTACCGGGACATCTTCAAGGGGCTCTACGCCGAGGACCGCCGTCTGACGATTCGCCGCGACGCCTGGGGCTTTTTGCTCGGCCTGCTGGGCACTCTGGCCTTCTACGGCGCCTATGCCTGGGTGGTGATCGATACCGTGATCGGACGGCTGACCCTTGGCCAGATGACCATGTACCTGATGGTCTTCAAGCAGGGCCAGGCGGCGCTCTCGGCGAGCCTCACCGCCGTCAGCGGCATGTACGAGGACAACCTCTATCTCTCGAATCTCTATGAATACCTGGAGCAGCCGGTGGAAAAAGCGGCCGGCACGCTGACCCAGGGCGAGCATCCCGGCGACGGCATTCGCTTCGAACGGGTTGGCTTCACCTACCCCGGCGCCGAGACGCCGGTGCTCACCGATATCAGCCTTCACCTGCGCCCGGGCCAGAGCCTGGCGCTGGTCGGTGAAAACGGTTCCGGCAAGACCACCCTGATCAAGCTGCTGACGCGCCTCTATCCGCCCAGCGAAGGCCGTATCCTGCTCGACGGCAGCCCGCTTCAAGACTGGGACGTTCAGGCCCTGCGCCGACGCATCGGCGTGATCTTTCAAGACTTCGTGCGCTATCAGCTGCAGGTGGGCGAAAACCTCGGCGTCGGCAATGTCGATGCCTTCTCCGACGAAGCCCGCTGGCGCTATGCCGCCGAGCATGGGCTCGCCGACGACTTCATCGCCCAGATGCCGGCAGGCTACGAAACCCAGTTGGGGCGTTGGTTCAAAGGCGGCCAGGAGCTGTCTGGCGGTCAGTGGCAGAAGGTGGCCCTGTCACGGGCCTACATGCGTGAAGACGCCGATATCCTGGTGCTGGATGAACCCACGGCGGCCATGGACGCCGCCGCCGAGGCCCGAGTCTATGCCCGCTTCCGCGAACACCGCCGCGACAAGATGACCATCCTGATCTCGCACCGCTTCTCGACCGTACGTGCGGCCGACCAGATACTGGTCATCGACCGGGGACGGATCATCGAGCGCGGCGACCACGAGCACCTGCTGGCCGAGAACGGCCGCTATGCCCAGCTCTTCCGACTGCAGGCCGAGGGCTATCGCTGATCGCACGGCAAGGGGTATATAAAAAACATCACTTCATCATGATGTTATCCTGCCACTTTCTTTATCATGCGCCTCCTGTCGATGCTCTATACCAGACGAGGAGGCTTCCCGATGCCGACCCAAGACCCTATCGCCGCCGGCCTCGCCCGCGCACCCTATCTGATCGTCGACGGGGCCCTGGCCACGGAGCTGCAGACCCGCGGCCATGACCTTAGCGGTGACCTCTGGTCAGCACGCCTGCTGCGTGATGACCCGGCGGCCATCCGCGACGTGCATACGGCCTACTTTTCAGCAGGCGCCGATATCGCCATCACCGCCAGCTACCAGGCCACCGTCGAAGGCTTCATGCGCCTGGGGCTCGATGCGGCCAGTGCCGAGGCGCTGATTCGGCGCTCGGTGACGCTGGCGAAGCAAGCCCGCGATGCGCACTGGGCCAAGCACGCAAGCGACCACATCCCCTATCCGCTGGTGGCTGCCTCGGTGGGACCCTATGGCGCCTATCTCGCCGATGGCAGCGAGTACCGTGGCGACTATGGCCTCGACCGGGCGGCACTCGCCGACTTCCATCGCCCCCGGCTCGCCACCCTGCTCGAAACGCAACCGGACCTGCTGGCCATCGAGACCCTACCGAGCCTCGACGAGGCGCTGGCACTTGCCGAGCTGGTCGCAGAACGCCCCGGCACACAGGCCTGGATCACCTTCTCCGCCCGCGACGGCCAGCACATTAGTGATGGCACCCCGATTGCCGAGTGCGCACGCGCGCTGCGTGACCGCCCCGGCATCTGCGCCATCGGTATCAACTGCACGGCCCTCGAGCACATCGAGTCGCTGATCGGCGAAATCCGCACCCAGTGCACCCTGCCGATCATCGTCTATCCCAACTCCGGTGAGCACTACGACGCCGAAACCAAGCGCTGGCTGGCCGGCTGTGCAAGCGCTCAGGCACCCTCTAACCTGGCTGAAGGCGCCTCGCGCTGGCTTGCTGCCGGCGCCACAGTGATCGGCGGCTGCTGTCGTACCGGCCCCGACGACATCGCGACACTCGCCCAGCATCGTCGGGCGGCTGATCAGTAACATGGTATCCGCCAGAACTCACACGCTGGCGGTCTTCTCCAAGCACGCGGATGCGGGCTGTCACCAAGCGAGGGTTATCGCGGCGCAAATGACCGGGTAGCCCTATTGAGTGCGATGACCATATGCCAGTACTCGTGGCGTGAGATATCTTCTACCGCTAGGAACTGGCTTCCTCACTCCCCGGCATCAGCTACAGCGTGGCCGGCGACGATCTGCTACGAGCCCTGATCGAAGGCCTAGAGCACTCGCTGGCCTTGCTATTTTTTCCTTCCGGCGCATGAGAGGTTGATAAGCTTCAACCACTCATAGTTACCGGTCGGTAACTATTTAAACGTCACGCCTCTCGTAGCGTCATAAATTATCGATCAGTAATTGCAATACTGGAAGTCACGACACATGACCGGCTCCACCCCACTCAAAACGCTTGACGACCGCATTCGTCACAGTGAAAACCTTGGCAAACTCGTACGCCAGGCACGTGCCGAACAATCATTGCTACAGATCAATTTGGCCGGGCTGGCCGGTACTGGAAACCGTTTCATCGTTGATCTGAAGCGAGGTTAACCGACGCTACAGCTCCAGAAAGTTCTAGACGTACTGGATCTCATGGGCCTCGAAGTCATCGTGCAGTGCAAGGGGACACATCAAGATGGCGAGTGACGAGGCCCCCTAAGCCATGCCCCCGCTCCCTCGAATGATTGCCTATTGATAGCCTCTGGTGATCACACCTGCTCAATAACGCGGCAACGGTAAGGTTTTAATCCTCGGGATAATTTTTCGTCTTTAAGCGCCTGAACCAGGCGATCACTGAACATCGGAGTCCATGGCCAGCTCGGCGACCCTCTCTGAATGCAGTATAATCGCCTGGAGACTGAGCCTGATCACTATTCGTAACAGCATTTGAGTTATCGGTTGCCATCCTTGGCGGTCTCAAGTTCCAAGTGCAACGCTATTGAAGGGTGCCGGGACCAGCGACCGATTTCTTGAGCACCTCGGCGTACACTTCCAGTGGCGTGCGCCAGTCCAGTGTCTTGCGCGGCCGCGTGTTTAGTGAGTCCGTGATCGCGTCGAGTTCTTCCTGGCTGTAGACAGAAAGATCTGTGCCTTTCGGCAGGTACTGCCGTAACAGCCCGTTGGTGTTCTCATTCGAGCCCCGCTGCCATTGGCTATGCGGGTCAGCGAAGTAGATGGCCGTACCGGTCTTTTGGGTGATCTCGGCATGTTTAACCATCTCCCTGCCTTGATCGTACGTCATGGACAGACGCAGGGATCGAGGCACTTCATTAAGTTTGTCGCTGAAGCCAACCGCCGCTGCCGTAGCAGTGGTGCCATCCACCTTCGCCAGGGTCACCAGCCGCGTGGTGCGCTCCACCAATGTACCGACCGCGGAGCGATTATTGGCGCCAATGATGAGGTCGCCCTCCCAGTGGCCAGGCATCAAGCGGTCTTCGATCTCAGGCGGCCGCATGTGGATACTGACCAGATCGGGAATCTGCTGGCGTCGATCTGAGCCACGGCTGCGTGGCCGACGCTTGCCGTTGCCCTGCCGCAAACAGGCGATGAGCGCTTTTTTGAGGCTGCCACGGGGCATCTAGAGCGCGTTGTAGATGGCCTCATGAGAAACTTGTCGATGTGAATCGTTGGGAGACATGCGTTTCAGTGTGCGGGCTATTTGCTGCGGTGACCAGTACTTGCGCAGCAGATGGACCACGACCTCGAACAACTCGCCGTTGGGATGCAGCTTGGGGCGCTGACGTGGCCGATGACGCGTTAGGCGGACCCGGTAGCCGGCGAGACTGGCATCGTAGCCTTTGATGGAGTCAATCGTATGGCGAGCGATTTCACGCGATACGGTACTCGGGGCACGGCCCAGATGACAGGCGATAGTTCGGATCGATTGAGTCGTTCGCATCATCATGATGGCAGCTCGGTCTTCAACAGTGAGATGGCGGTAGCAGTAGGTCATGGCAACACCGTACCTGATGGGTTACGTGTTGCACTTGGTCATTGAGACCGCCTACTCTTCAGTATTGATTTTCATTGCCATATCCATTCCAACTTGAGGCCAACATATATAGGCCGGAATCAACCAAAAATTACGACCCAGCCAAGAACTAAGAAGACAATTGAAACAGCAAGCCTCCCATGCTTTTCATAGTTATCACCCCCGAGCAGATGGTTTTTTATTTTGGATGAGATCAATACGATCAGAACATCTCCTAGCGACATAACCAGATTGGCGAGAGTTCCAATAACAAACAGCATCAGGACAGGATTGTCAGCTTCTTGAGGAAGAAACTGGGGAATGAATGCGAGATAAAATAGCGAACTCTTAGGGTTCAGCACCTCTACAAGAGAGCTCTCCTTAAAAGAAGATGGTCGAACACACGCCATCTTGCCAGCTTCAAATTCATGCGCCCAGAATTGATATAGCTTACGAAAACCTAGATATAGAAAATAGCCACCACCTGCAAAACGCAAACAATCAAACAGCACTGGACTGGTGAGCAAAAAGCTGGCTACTCCGGTCGCAGCAATTATCACATGCACCTGCGAGCCACAGAAAACACCAACCACTACCCTGAAGCCTGCAGCTTCCCCCTCCGCCACGGTTCTTGAGATCGTGTAGAGCATCGCCGGCCCCGGCACAAATGCAAATACCAGGCAAGAGCTGAAAAAAAGCATGTAGTTTCCCATGGCTATAGCTCATCGCCTACTACAATTCCAAGATTTTTACTATAGCTCCTGATCTCATCTCTTACAGAAGCTATATCAGCTTTGCACAAAGCTGGCATCATAGCCCTGACGTAGTCATTTATTGCAGTGTCTCGGTCAAATATATCTTTATCCTGATAATAACAAGCCACTTCATACAACACCGCGTCTTCAGAAACCTCAAGCCCAAGAGATTTTGCTTCTCGCTTTGCCGCTTCAGGGTTTATTAAATATTCATAATCCTTAGACCCTGGCTCCGGGGAAAGCATCTCCACGTCGGCGCTAACAATTACATCCCTGCCCATTTCCAATATTTTCTTATACTCTCTCACATTCTCATCAAGCAGTTCTTTATTCATTCCTATATGGCCAAGAACAAATCCTGCCTTAATTTTCACGCCAAATTTCCGAGCATTCTTTATGGCACTAATATTTGCCATATACATACTTTCAGATGAGGCAATAACACTCTTCTTTCTTAGCGGCTTCTTAAGGGCTTGCAGTGACCTTATGGCGCCGGCATCAATTCCAACAAACAGAACCTTGAAGCCAATGCTTGCCATAGCTTCCATTACATTACGCTTTTCCATACCATCAGCCCTAGCATACCCAACTAGCATTGGACGCTTATGGGTCGGCAAGTCCAACCACCATTTGGGCTTAAATTTATCCATATCTAAAAGTAGGCGGGCAAACGTTAACGGGAGCTCATCTGCCGTTATATACAAATAGTCATATCCATTATCATGAGCAGCCTTTATTGCACTCCAGGCCTGCTCATGATGAAGATAATTTCTCCACATCCCTCCATACTGGATAGAACAAAATGAACATGCATCATCTCCCTTGAATTTTATACAACCTCTGGCGATTTCTACAGGCACCCCGGACGTCACAAAACGCTGGGTTAAATCATGAATCCTACCGGTTAATCGCGCTTGAAAGTTCTTCTTGTAAACATCAGCATGATCAAACACTTTATCTATCAGAGAATAATCTATATGGTGATTTATTTCTTCACCTCCCCCATTCGCAGGATTTATAATATCTTTTGTCACCAATGATGGTAACCTACGGCTGACATGTCCGTGATCCCTTATGTCATCCAACAAGCATTTTAAAGTTTGATAAACCTCATTACCAACCACCCCGTAATCAACAGACCAGTACCTTTTCATTATCTCTTTATGCATGACACTAAAATGATCATTGCCAAAAATGGTCTTTATTTCTTCATCTACTGACTTTGCAAATTCCCCGACATAAAGACAGGAATCAAAATTTGCAGTTATCGCACTTAAGCAAACTGCCAGAATTTTATCTGCATTTTCCCGAACATAAACAAAAAGCTCATCAATAGGAACAGCCACCCCGTCAAAATAGACAGATTCATACCCAAATTTACCCACATACGACGCAAGAGAAAGGACCCCAAGATGGGGAAAATTAGCCCAGTCAGTATGCTGAACACCTTTTGCAACTGATCCTTCACCACTTTCAAGATTCGCGAAAAAATCGTCTGAATTAGCGGGATTAACAAAAACCACTATATTTCTCATAACCACCCTCTCCACAAAATAAATGAATTAATAACAAAATGCAGAGAGGTTGGAAAAAGGAAAAAATTAAGGTATGATATTAGTTTAACTCATGCATGAGATCTCACATGAAGCAACCACCACCTCTCTACGCCCTTAGAGCATTCGAAATGGCCGCTAGATTAGGCTCTTTTACAAGAGCAGCTGATCATTTATGCCTGTCGCAAAGCGCGGTAAGTCACCATGTTAAAAATCTCGAAAATCACTTGGAATGTAAGCTATTCCAACGCAACGGAAAAATACTTTCACTCACCGAAAGAGGAGAGCAATTATCGAGCGACCTTAGAGATGCATTCATGCTTATCGAGAAGGCTTGTTATAAAAATCTAGGAGAAGCATCGGGAATAAAAATAAAAACCCCTACATCACTTACAGCGAGGTGGCTACTATCAATAACACATAGCTACAACACAAAATCCAGCAGGAACCCTATACAGATAAGTAGCCACTGGATGGAACCCGACGAAGTTGACTTCCACTCAGAGCCATTCGACGGAGCGATATTATTAAGTAACGGTGACTTCCCCGATCATGTGGTTTCTACAAAACTATTTGATGAGTGGCTAGTCCCCATTTGCAGCCCAGATTTCCTTGATGTGCATGCTGAAAGCTTTACCTCCGTCCACCACCTTCCTCTTCTTCACCCGTCACTAGACAAACGAGACTGGAAAAAATGGCTATATAAAACTGGGTATAAAAACAATTTCAACGTGGAGGAAGGGATGAAATTTGACACCCTCGATCAAGGGATAACTGCCGCATACCAAGGGCTAGGAATAAGCATCGCCGATTTATCAATGATAAAAAACGACCTAGAAAGCCATAGGTTACATATACCCTTCCCCTACGCTGTTCATTCAGGCATGGGGTACTTTTTTGTTCGTCCTAAACATTCTGCACGTCAAGAATTGTTAGAAGATTTTGTTTCCTTTTTGTCCCAACACTCTCCAAATCATGATGTACCTGGGTTAACATACATAAAATAATCTCCCATAAGGTGCATCCTTATTTATTGGCATACGCATTCCGGAGGATGTGACACTTAGAGCTATTATAATGATTTTTCCCATCTTCTTTAACGCATTCAGAACAGCAGCTTCACCAAGCACGGTTTTATTTTTTGCTGCCTGAACTCAAGCAATAAGCGCAGCACCTGCGGTGTCCAAGGCTCTTGAGTATTCCCCCAGGAGCACTTGTGCCAGTGCCCGAAAACCGAGGCGCTTTCGAGGGTGATCTTACCCAATGATCGTGGCACTTCATTGAGCTTATCACTATTGTTGGCGCCGATGATGAGATTGCCTTCCCTGCGATACCTGTCAACGCCGATGAAGATTGTCCGCTTTTCATCAGTTTAGATTGTCCGGTTTATGTCTTGGATTCATAGAATAACCGCAGCACTTTGGACCACGAGGTAGAGGCAGGAGGGCCAGCGTCGGTACCCTCTCGGCTTTACCGACCAAAGTGAAGCAGAGCATGCGATACCGACAGCTGACCCAGAAGCAACGATATCAGATATTTGCCCGTCTTGAGACCGGGGCAAGCCAACGTCAAATCGCCAGTGAGCTCGGCATCCACAGCAGCACGGTCAGTCGGGAGATCCGTCGCAACGCTGTCTGCCATGGTTATGATCCGGAGCAGGCTCAGACTCCCAGCGACTGGCGACGTCGACTTGCTTGGAAGACGACCAAGCGCTTGCCCAGCCTGATCCGCTGGATAACCCGACAGCTGCGGGACGAATGGAGCCCTGAGCAGATCAGCGGTTTCATGGCCAATGTCAATGGCACCCGAGTCAGCCATGAATGGATCTATTCGCTGATTCGCGATGACAAGGCCCGCGGAGGCCACCTCTGGCGGGCGCTGCGGCTACCTCAACAGCGTCGTTATCATCGACATCTGGCTAAACGAGCCGGGCTCGGCAAGATTCCTAATCGTGTGGGCATTGAGCATCGTCCCACCGAGGTAGAGAACCGTCTGCATATCGGCCACTGGGAAGGCGATACGATCCTCAAGGGGCACAAAGCGTCTGGCCTAGTGACGCTAGTTGAACGTCGTAGTGGCTACCTGCTGGCCGCCAGGTTGCCGCACATAACGGCATGGAGAACGGCCAGCGCCATGATTCGATTGTTAAAACCTCGCCGGGGTGCCGTAAAAAGCATCACCTTGGATAACGGCTCGGAATTCGCCGAACATCGGCAAGTGGCCCAGGCCATAAGCGCTAGTGTCTATTTCTGCGCCCCCTACCGTTCCAGCCAGCGGGGAACAAACGAAAACACCAACGGGTTAATTCGGCAGTACTTTCCGAAAGGCACCGACTTTCAGAGGGTAAGCGATGCCGATCTACGACGCGTGGTAGAGAAGCTCAACAATCGACCCAGGAAGCGCTTCGGCTATCGGACACCCGCCCAGGTATTTCTCGGTGAACATTCAGGCGCATTGGAAACCGCAGGTGCTGCACTTATTGGTTGAATCCAAGCCTTCAGAAACGTTCTCGGCCTCTACCCCCTCAGACTCTTTATCTGCATATACTACAATCGTAGGCAACGTTGTAACATCACTTTTTTCTTCCCTCATGCGATTTTACTCCTTTATTCCCTTCGAACACACTCTAATCATCACCAAATCACAATCATCAACTACCATCAAAAGACCAGAAGCGGACCATTAACCGTCTTTAGCCTTCGACCTCGGCCTTATCAAACGGAAAAAAAACAATAAAAAAATATTAACCACCCCCCACACCACAAGAAACAAAGCCCATGACATGAAAACAACTACCCCAAAAACAAAAATCCTATTACTATAAAATTCTGAAACTTTAGCACTATACCCACCACTATCAGAACTCATCCCAACCACCAAATAAAGCACAAAAAAAAACAATAAAAAACATAACAAATGATGCAAAAAATCCGCGCAACAAAAATACTAAAAACCTTTTACCCAGAGGGCCGTAACGTTCATCAACCTGGCTAATAAAACCCACCGAACCTAAGAACCAGTGCGCTAAGAAAAACAAAAAAGCAAAAAAGCAAACATCTAAGTAATCTATCAAAAGATAAATAGAGTCATACCCATAGCCACTCTTTCTTTGCGCATCACGCCAGTCTCTGTAATGAAAAAAATCGGCACCATTCTCCGGCAAAAGCCTCTCTATTGGCCAATACAACTCCATATAATCATGATCAAAAAAAAGACCTACCTGATACACCCCTGCAACAATAATTGCGGGAGCAGAAAAGAAAATAAAAAAAGGAACCGAAGCGAAACGCGGCGGATTAAGGGTGGTTTTATCAAGAGTGGGATAGGGCATTTCAGGCAAATATCTTTGGAGAAAAAAGCACAAACACCAGGTTATCGAAAACACTGTGAACGCCAGGCTAAAATCCCATAAAAACAACCACATCATTGCCAAGTACATGACAAAAAGCCATACCACACCCATCTGTCTACTTTTCATTGAAGTCATTTCATATTCTCCATCCCGCACCTTCTTAACGCCACGACATCGTATTGCCCTGAGCTACCTAAAACCGCTTCAGCTTGTGCAGTCAGTTGCTTTTCATTGTTAACCACCATTTCCTCCGGTGGCGATCGCCTGGCGCCCCGCCTCCATCTGCGCCGCGAGGTCGTCGAGGCCCAGTGATCCGCTCATCCATCCGTCAGGCAGCAAACGGGCGGCCTGGTTGATCTTGGCTTTGGCGGCCCCTTGAGTAGCCGCATCGACGCTGGTGGTAAATACCTTCTGAATTTCAGGGTTCTGGGACAGATCGGCGGCGCTCTCAATGAATGCCTCATAATCGCCTGGAGACTGAGCCTGACCGCTATTCGTAACAGCACTGGAGTTGTCGGTTGCCATCCTTGTTTCTCCTGCGCATATGGTCTATCAATATTTCAAGCACTTGATATCAAGCGCTTGTCCTCAAACACTTCGTCGACAAGGCATTGATCATCGACCACACGACTATCCAGGCACTACACCAGAAAAAATATTGCATCAGTAACGCCAGCGGCCAGTGATTGGCCAGGTACAGAATGATGCCCTCTCCTCGGGTTCCAACGGGTTCCCCTCCAATGGCAGTGATAGTTACAATCGGTGCCACAACGCACAGAAGGATCAGCCCCACGAACATGACAATCCACTTCCATAAAGACAAGTCCAGGGTGCTTTGTGGCGGATGTAACGCCTGCTTGATATTCCGGAAGACCTCCGAGTGGAAACAAAACCAGTGCGCCACGAAGTAAACAAAAACAATAAAATAGGTGGTCAGCATTCCCCGCAGCAGATACACCGTCTCTAGGCCCTGTACAGGGTCGGGGTAGACGAAGTCATTGTCCCGATCGAA
>NZ_JABVXC010000022.1 GCF_013349955.1 Onishia taeanensis
CCGATGCCGAGGTGCCGATGTCCAACGCCTTCGAGGCCGACATCGTCTGGATGCACGAGACGGCGCTCGAACCCGGCAAGCTGTACGACATGAAACTCGCCACACGCGATCTGGCAGGGCAGATCAAGGCGATTGAGTACCAGGTTGACGTCAACACTCTCGAGCACAGAGACGCCGAGCGCCTGGAGCTCAACGCTATCGGCCGCTGCAAAGTGGAGCTTACGGCCCCTATCCCGGTGGATGGCTACCGCAAGAGCCCAGGCACCGGCAGCTTTATCGTCGTCGACCGGTTGACTAACGTTACCGTCGGGGCCGGCATGGTGCACCAGTGTGTGGACGCCGATGTACCCTATGAATTTCGCGATAACGACAGCAAGGCCGAGGTGGTGTGGAATCGCACCAGTGTAACGCCGGCCATGCGTGAGCAGATCAAAGGCCATCACGGCAAGTGCATGTGGTTCACCGGGCTCTCGGGCTCCGGCAAGTCGAGCCTGGCCAATGCGCTGGAAGTCGAGCTCAATCGTCGTGGCTATCACACCATGCTGCTCGACGGCGACAACGTCCGCCATGCCCTTTGCAAGGATCTGGGCATGAGCGAAGACGACCGCACCGAGAACATCCGCCGCGTGGGCGAACTCGCCAAGCTGTTTGCCGATGCCGGCATCATCGTGATCACGGCCTTCATCTCACCGTTTCGCGCCGACCGTGACCAGGCCCGTGAGCTGTTCGATGAGGGAGACTTCATCGAGGTGTATGTCGATACGCCGTTGGAGGTCTGCGAGCAGCGCGATCCCAAGGGGCTCTATCAGAAAGCGCGTGAAGGCAAGATCAGCGATTTCACTGGCATCAATAGTCCCTATGAAGTACCCGAGCGGGCTGAGGTGACGGTCAATACCGATCAACTGAGTCAGCAGGACATTGTCAGCAAACTGTTGAAGGTGCTTTGAATCATCATGACAACACCATGCACTGGACCGCAGCGTGATACAGCGCGTTGCCACGCAAAGCGGCACACCGGTCGCTCCTGCATGAGGGCGTTGCTGGCGGGTGGCCTGGCCATCGCCCTGGCGGGTTGCGTCATGCAGCCGACACAAACCTCAGGCGAGCAGGCCTTTCATCGCGCTGATTCCGGCAAAGCGCTAGGCGACACACTCAATGGTTTCCTTTCCCAGGCAGCGCCTGGCGAGGTGATCACACTGACGAATAGCCCCTGGGGGGCCGAGGCGGTCGTGACCGCCGAGCAGGGCTATTTTGCCGCCAGTGGTCGCCATTGCCGCCCGCTGAGTGTTGAGACACCGCTGGGAGAAGGCCGTCATGCGTTGGCGTGCCGTACCCCACAAGGGTGGGTCGCTCAGCGCCTAGTCACCGATAGCCCATCAACGGAAGGACGCAGCCGATGATGCCCTTACGTCGTCTAACCAAGCCGCTACTCGGCGCCATCATGGCCTTCGGCGTGGCTCTCAGCGCACAAGCGCAAATGGTCTCGCCGTCACAGGATATCCTTCCCGAGCAGCAGCAAGCGCAAGCCGTACCTGATCAGGTCGATGAAGGCCCACGCGCCGACTGGCAAAACCCGCAATATGGCAACTCTTTCCGTAGCCAGCAGCGTGAAGATACCGATGAGTTGCCCCCCTTCGGCGCCAACCTCTTCGATGGGGGATTTCGCGGCACCATGGCGGATGGCCTTAATCCCGGCTATACCATCAAGCCCGGCGATCAGGTGACGCTGCGTGCCTGGGGCGCGGTGGAAATGGATCGAGTGATGCCGGTAGATGCGCAAGGCAATATTTTCCTGCCCGGCATCGGCCCGCTTAGTGTGCAGGGCTTAAACAGCCAGCAGCTCGATGGCCAAGTACGCCAGGCCATTAAATCGGTATACCCGGATAACGTACAGGTCTATACCAACCTGCAAGGCGTGCAGCCGGTCGGCGTATTTGTCACTGGCTACGTTGAGGCACCGGGCCGCTATGCCGGCACGCCCAGTGATTCATTGCTGTACTTTCTGGATCAGGCGGGGGGCATCGACAATGACTTGGGCAGTTATCGCGCCATTCGCGTGGTGCGTGACGGCAACACCATCGCCAGGGTCGACCTCTATGACTTCCTGCTGGATGGCGACATCCCGCGTCCTCAGTTCCGTGATGGCGACACCATCGTGGTGGAAGAGCGGGGCCCCTCGATTGCCGTGGTGGGCGACGTGCGGCGGGAATACCGCTATGAGCTGCTCGGCGATGGCCTGAGCGGTGACGAAGTGATGCGCCTGGCGCGGCTGCAGAGCGGCGTATCGCATGTGCTGCTGCGCGGCGACCGCGATATCGGCCCGGTCGCCCACTATTTCGATCTGGCGGAATTCAAGGGCCAGACGATTCGCAGCGGCGATGAGGTGCTGTTCAGCGCCGACCAGCGTGAAGACACCATCGTGGTGCAGGTCGAGGGCAGCTACTACGGCCCGTCTCGCTTCGCCTTGCCTCGCGACGCTCATCTGCTCGAACTGCTGGATGCCATCGCCGTTCCCGAGTCAATGACGGCGGTGGAAAGCGTGTCGATCAAGCGTGAAAGTGTGGCCGCCCAGCAGGAAGCCTCGCTCCAGGAGAGCCTGCGCCGGCTCGAGACCACCTACCTGGGGGCCTCTTCGTCAACCAACGAAGAAGCCAAGATTCGTGTGCAGGAAGCCGAGCTGATTCAGAAGTTTGTCGAGCGTGCTCGACAGGCCGAGCCCAGTGGTCGGCTAGTGGTTGCGCACAACGACCGTATCAGCGACATCCGCCTGCAGGATGGCGATGTGATCACCATTCCCGAAATCAGTGATTCGTTGCTGATCAGTGGCGAGGTAGTGGTGCCACAGGCCGTGGTCTTCAAGCCGGGCCTTAAGGTGCAGGACTACATCGACAGCGCAGGCGGCTACACCCAGCGCGGCGATGACGAGCACATCCTGGTGGTGCGCCAGAACGGCGCGGTACGCGACGCGGATGACATTACGCTACGCGCCGGCGACGAGATTCTGGTGATGCCGGAAGTGCCCACCAAGAATCTGCAGCTCGCCACCAGCATCACGCAGATTCTGTATCAGATTGCCGTGGCCACTAAGGTGGCAGTCGATCTTTGATGGCACGCTCGAATTCTCACAAAGGCGTTCGCACCCCATGGCAGGTCACACGGAGTGTCTGGTACGCCATGTTCCTGCGCGAGGCCACCTCACGCACCATGGGCGACCGCATGGGCTGGTTCTGGATGCTCTTCGAGCCGATAGCGTTCACGGCCATTATGGTCGGCATACGCTCCTTCGTCCGCGGCGACAGGTTGGTGGTCAATGCGGAGTTCATCCCATGGATGATAATCGGCCTGATGGGCTTCTACTTGGTCCGCGAGGGTATGCTGCGTGGTATGGGGGCTATTGATGCCAACCAGGCACTGTTTTCCTACCGTCAGGTTAAGCCCATCGACCCAGTATTCGTGCGCAACTTCCTGGAGGGCATGCTGCGAACGTTCGTTTTCCTCATGTTCATTGTGGGCGGGCTGATGATAGGTCTGGACATGAAGCCGGACAATGCCATTCAGGCATTTATCGCATGGTTCTCGCTTTGGTCGCTGGGGTTGGGTGCTGGCTTGATTTCCTCGGTACTGGCCACCTTGGTGCCGGAACTTGGCAAGGTAGTCCGCATGCTCTCGCTGCCGCTGCTGATTATCTCGGGAGTCATACTTCCCCTTGGCAATCTGCCCCATTGGTTGCTCGAGCACCTGATGCTGAACCCGATTCCCCATGGATTGAGCCTGCTGCGACAGGGGTTCTTCGAGAATTACCAGATCATTCATGGAACCAGCTGGCTCTATCTGTGGCTTTGTATCCTGGTGATGAACACACTGGGGCTGATACTTCACCTACGTTTTTCTGATCGTTTGAAGGCCAAGTAATTCATGCAACACTTCTTTCGGAAATATCCGCACTGGACCCTGGCCCTGCTGGCCATTGCGGCAGTGACTTTCTACTGGTTTGCTATGGCTCAGGATCGCTATGTATCACGTGCCACGGTCGTGCTGGAAAGCCCTCAGGTCGCTTCGCCGGATATCAACTTTGCGTCATTGCTGGGAGCCGGCGGCGGTGGCAGTCATGATCTGCTACTGCTCCGTGAGTACCTGCTCTCTGTTGATATGCTCAAACGCGTGGAAGAGGAGCTAGACTTCCGCGGCCATTACAGCCAGAACGGCGACATCTTCGCTCGTCTGCGTAATCCTGAGGCGCCCATTGAAGATCTTCACAAGTACTTTCTTCGGCGTGTAGACGTGGAGATGGATGAGTATGCTGGTGTGTTGAACATTCGGGTGGAGGCCTTTACGCCGGAATTTGCTCACCAGTTCGTGTCTCTGCTATTGCAAGCAGGTGAAGACCACATGAACTCCATGGGGCATCGTCTGGCACAAGAGCAGGTGCGCTTCCTGAAAGGGCAGGTGGAAAACTTGAAGGATCGCTTCGATGAGACGCGTGCAGAACTGCTGTCGTTCCAGAACGAACATGGGCTTGTCTCCCCCACCAGTACGGTAGAAAGCCTCAACCAAGTGGTGGCGACACTGGAGGGCGAGCTTGCTCGCCTGCAGGCGCAGCGCAATGCGCTATCCAGCTTCCAGAGCGAGCAGTCCTCCGAAATGCGTCGTGTGCAGAGCGAGATAACTGCCTTGCGGGAGCAGATTGAGAAGCAGCGTGATCGCCTTGCACAAACCGCTGGCAACTCGCTCAATAGTATTTCGGCGGAGTACCAGACACTTGAACTTCAGGCGCAGTTTGCCCAGAAGACCTATTCCAGCGCCCTGGCTGCCCTAGAAAACACACGCCTGGAGGCTGCACGGCAGCTCAAGCAGGTTAGCGTGCTGCAAAGTCCACTGCTTCCTGAATATCCCACTGAGCCACGCCGTCTTTACAACAGCAGTGTGTTTGCTCTCATTACCATTTTCCTGACGTTCATCTTCGGAATGATGCTGATGATCATCAAGGATCATCGCGATTGACCATGATCGAGATTCGCAACCTTTATAAGCGCTACCACAACCACCATGGCAGTGACTGGGTGCTCAAGGACATTAATCTGAGCATACCGAGAGGGGTTAGTGTGGGCCTCATCGGCGCCAATGGCGCAGGCAAGTCCACCTTGCTGCGGTTGATCGCCGGCATGGACGTACCCGAGCGTGGCGAGGTGATCAAGAACTGCCGCATGTCTTGGCCAATCGGGCTCGCTAGCGGCATGCAAGGCAATATGACCGGACGTCAGAACGTAAAATTTGTGGCTCGCGTGCACGGTGGCGGAGTCGACGTGCAGCGAGTCATCGACTTTGTTGAGGACTTTGCCGAGATCGGCGATGCGTTCGACGAGCCCGTGCGCACCTACTCCTCGGGCATGAAATCGCGCATCTCCTTTGGCCTCTCTTTGGCCTTCGACTTCGAGGTTTATATATCTGACGAGGCCACCGCCGTCGGTGACAAGAGCTTCAAGGAAAAGGCGAGCCAGGCATTCAAGGATCGTATTGGCCGATCCAGCCTGATCATGGTCTCCCACTCCGAAGGTATCCTGAAAGATCTCTGCCAGGCGGGTGTTTACCTCAAGGATGGCAGCGCCACCTGGTACGACAACGTCAACGATGCCATCGCAAACTACCATCGCGACGTGGAGGCCAAGAAAGCAGCGCGAGAGCAGGCCAAGGGGCAGTCGGTGCCGCACGCAGATAGTGCAAGCGCTGAAAATGCCCAGGCGCTCAAGAAGGCCAAGGCAGCGATGAATAATGCAAAGGCCGACATCAATGCTTTGAGTCGTAGTCTCAAAAGGGCGGAAAAGCGTGGCTGGGAGAGCGACGAGCTGGCCGCCCTGCAGAAAGCGCACAAGCTGGCCAGGTCGCACCTGAAAAGGGTGAAGAAACGCTTCGATGAGATGAGCCAGCAGGAAGACGACTAACCGACGCCATCGGCGGGCTAGACCCCAGGCACAAGATATGGACTCAAGGCTTAACAGGAGAAAAGAATCAGTGAATAGAATCGTTATCGTTGGCCACCCGTCTTCAGGTTACCAGGATGTTGAAGCGCTGCTGCAACAGTATGGAATGGCTGACGCAGCACCTTCCCGCAGGGAAGGTATGAGCGTTCACGCGATTCAAGACTCTCTTTGTCAAGCTTATAGCGCGTCACCGGTCGATCAGGCGCAGCACGAAAGTGAGCTGGCACAAGTAGAGCTTAGTCCTGTATGGCAAGAGCTAGCGCTGGACCTGCTGCTGGGTAATATGGAGCAAGCGGGCGTTTGGGGGTGGGCGGCGTCCAATACGCTGCCGCTGCTCAAGCTATGGCATGAAGCCGACGAAAAAACGTGGTTTATTTTGACCTACCAGCACCCCGCCATGGCCCTGCAGCAGGCGATGGCAAGCGATGGGCCTGATGATCCAGAGCTGATTCTCAATAACTGGGTGGCTTATCATCGCGCGCTCTTATCCTTCTATCGTCGTCACCCTGAACGCTGTCTGCTGGTGCATACCCAGCAGCTGATCAATCAGCCTGAACAAATCGTGGGTCAATTTTCTCAGTTAACCTACGCCGACAGGCAAACTGCTGATTTCTCTTCAGGTGACACCAGCCCACTTGAGCAGCTCTTGGACCAGCTAGCCATTGGAGATAGCAATCAGCGCGAGAAGATAGTAGCCGCGCCACTAGCCGAGTATCTGCATCAGCAGGTAGTTGAGCAGCACGATGCGTTAGCGGTGTATGAAAAGTTGCAGGACAGTGCCACGCAGCCTGCAGCGTCGAATGACAATCTGTCGGCCCTGTCGGCGTGGCAGCACCTGCAAGTGCAACACAAGGCTCTGCCGGACTTTCTCAAGGCATGTCAGCAGCGGTTGAAAGGCCTGCAGATGGAGCTTGAGCGCCAAAAGGTCGAGTGCGACACGCTGAAGGCAGCCAGCACGGATCTGAAAAGTGAAAACGACGAGCTGAAGAAGGCCCATCTCGAGCCGCCCTCTGTCGCATTGCAACAGGAAAATGCCATGCTGCTTGAGCAGCTGCATATCGTGCAGGAAGAACTGGAAAGGCTGCATCAACGTGGAGTTAGCGCCAAGCCTGCAAGCGTGCAAAACGGCGGGCCGTACTATGGCGCCGATGAGCGTATCAAGCGCCAGCTGACGTACCGGTTAGGGGCTGTGGTGGTGCGTAGTAGCAGCCTGAAGGACTTCATCATGCTTCCCTTTGCCTTGAAGCGTGAACACAAGGCATTCCAGCGGGATAAGCAGGCACGCCAAGGGGAAGCGCTCCCGCCCATCGAGCGATATGCCGATGCCCACAAGGCGGAACAGGTCAAGCGTCACCTGTCCTATCGCCTTGGGCGTGTCATCATGGCCAGCGGCGGTTCACCCTTTGGGTGGGCCAAGCTACCGTTTGCACTGTCCAGACAAGCCAAGGCCTTTCGTTGCGAGCGCGCTCGCTAACGGGGCGCCCATCACCGAGACTTGCCCAGTAATTCCGTGGGCCTATCTGAGCATACGTGCCTCGATAGTTACTCAGTACACAGCATGACCTCTTGAGCATAAGGGAGAGACCCTAATGACACCCTCTATCGTTAACCGGGCGAATCACGCGTTCCGGCAAGGCGACTATCGCACGGCGAAACAGCTCTACCATCAAGCCGCCGGCCACTATGGCCGGCGGCTTTTCGAGGTGAACTTGACCCTGTGCGAGCGGCGCCTTGGGTCACCTGCCGCAGCCCGCACTGTTGAATCGCAACCTAGCAAGGAAGGTACCGACGCCAACGCAGTCAGCCTGCAACTCTCAGAAACCCAGAAACTACTCGAACAGTACTACACCCGCTGCCAGGAACTCGAACACCAACTCATGGACCGCTGAACGCCGGCATGGAGCCGCCAAGGAATCTCACGTGAAAGTACTTACTGTTTTCGGGACTCGCCCCGAGGCCATCAAGATGGCACCCCTCGCTCTCCAGCTCGCCGGCGATGCGCGTTTCGACGCACGCGTCTGCGTGACGGCACAGCATCGCGAGATGCTCGATCAGGTGCTCTCGCTGTTCGAACTCGTGCCCGAGTACGACCTGAACCTGATGAAGCCGGGGCAGGATCTCAACGATATTACCTGCGGGATTCTCCAAGGTCTCAAGGAGGTGCTCGCCGAGTTCCGACCGCAAATGGTGCTGGTGCATGGCGATACAGCCACCACTTTCGCCGCCAGCCTGGCGGCCTACTACCAGCAAATCCCGGTGGGCCACGTGGAAGCCGGGCTGCGCACTGGCAACCTCTACTCACCCTGGCCGGAAGAGGGCAACCGCAAGCTCACTGGGGCACTCGCCGCCAAGCACTTCGCCCCGACTGAGACCTCTCGCGACAACCTGCTGCGTGAACAAGTAGATCCCGCCAGTGTGCACGTGACGGGCAATACCGTTGTCGATGCGCTGCTTGAGGTGGTGCGCAAGCTGGATGCGGGGCCGCTCGCTGCCGAACTGCGCGAGCGTTTTGATTTTTTAGACGATGCCAAGCGCTTGGTGCTGGTGACCGGCCATCGCCGCGAGAGCTTCGGCGATGGCTTCGAGCGGATCTGCAAGGCGCTGGCCGAGACCGCCAAGGCCCACCCGGACGTACAGATCGTGTACCCGGTACACCTGAACCCCAATGTGCTCGAGCCGGTCAACCGCCTGCTGGCCGATATCGATAACGTGAAATTGATCGAGCCCCAGGATTACCTGCCCTTCGTCTACCTGATGAACCGCTCCCATATCATCCTCACTGACTCGGGGGGCATTCAGGAAGAGGCGCCTTCGCTGGGCAAGCCGGTGCTGGTGATGCGTAACACCACCGAGCGCCCGGAGGCCGTCAAGGCCGGTACCGTCAAGCTGGTGGGCACGAGCGTGGACGTTATCACTACCGAACTTACCCACCTCCTGACCGACGCCGAGGCCTACCGCGCCATGAGCTTCGCCCACAACCCCTACGGCGATGGCAAAGCCTGCCAGCGCATCCTCGATGTGCTAGTTGTACGCGAAACTGAATCCGCCTGAGGGCGCTGGGCCCTCTCAGGGCAGCCTTTGTCCACTTAACACCCGGCCCTCCATCGGGCGTTCTTTAACCCAAACGTTTGCTTTTCAGAAGTTCGCTATAACGCTGGCTAGACGCTGCGACGAACGCTGCAGTGCGGCAGGCACTTGTTTATCTCCACCAGGAACCTAGAAGGGAACTCACCTACATGGAATTCAACACCATCTCGATGATCGGACTGGGCTATATCGGCCTGCCCACCGCCGCCGTCTTCGCCTCGCGCCGTAAGCAGGTAATCGGTGTCGATATCGATCAGCAAGCCGTCGAGACCATCAATCGCGGCGAGATTCATATTGTCGAACCAGAGTTGGACATGGTGGTGCATGCCGCCGTTCATGAAGGTTACCTGCGCGCCACGACAAGCCCCGAGCCAGCTGACGCCTTTATGGTTGCGGTGCCTACGCCGTTCCATACCGACGAGCACGGCCAGAACCATAAGGCCGACCTGCGCTTTATTAAGGCGGCGAGCGAAGCCCTGGCCAAGGTGCTGGTGCCCGGCAACCTGGTGGTGCTGGAATCCACCAGCCCGGTGGGCGCCACCGAGCAGATGGCCGCTTGGCTGGCCGAGGCACGCCCGGACCTGACCTTCCCCCAGACTCATGGTGAGGCCTCTGATATCCGCATTGCGCATTGCCCCGAGCGGGTACTCCCCGGCCATGTGATCCGTGAGCTGGTCGAGAACGACCGCGTGATCGGCGGCATGACGCCCAAGTGCGCCGAGTCGGCCTGCGCGCTCTACGGCATTGTCGTAGAAGGGGAGTGCGTGCCGACCACCGCCCGTACCGCGGAGATGGCCAAGCTCACCGAGAACAGTTTCCGCGACGTGAACATCGCCTTCGCCAACGAGCTCTCCACCATCGCCCATGAGTTGGAGATCAACGTCTGGGAACTGATTGCCCTGGCCAACCGCCACCCACGGGTCAACATCCTCTCGCCGGGGGCCGGCGTGGGCGGGCACTGCATCGCCGTGGACCCCTGGTTCATCGTCGATGCCTGCCCCGACCAGGCCCAGCTGATCCGCACCGCCCGAGAGGTGAACGACGGCAAGCCCGAATGGGTATTGCAGCGGGTGAACGGCGCGCTGGAGCACTATCACCGCGAATACCCGCAGGCACGCCGTAGCGACTTGACGGTGGCCTGCCTGGGCGTGGCTTTCAAGCCCGATATCGATGACCTGCGCGAGAGTCCGGCTCTAGGCATTGCCGAGAAGATCACCGAACTCGGCTGCCGCGTGCAGGTGGTAGAGCCCAACATAGAGGCCCTGCCCAAGCGCCTGAAGGCCCCCAACGTGGAATTGGTCAGCCTGGATGAGGCCCTGGCCCAGGCAGATGTGGTCTGCGTGCTGGTCAAGCACAAGCCCTTCATCAAGCAGGCCGATGCCGTAGGCGCCAAGGAAAGCGTCATCGATGCCGTTGGCCTGCTTGGCTAAGGCTTCTCCTGTTGGGCTTGAGCTCCTGTGGAGCCCGGTTAAACGGGCGAAGATGCCGTCTGGCGCCAGATCCCGGCCTGCCCCTCGGGCCGTTTTCCATCCTGAACGATATTTCGGAACCCCATGGACGAATTGCTTCAACATGCTTCCCGACTGGCCGAACAAGCGGCCAGTCCCTTACGGGCCCCCATCGAAAAACGTATTGCCTACGTCGTCAGCCACGGCCAGAGCTACGCAAGCAACGGCTATGCCATCCGCACCCAGGGCATCGCCCAGGCGCTGAACCAGCACGGCTTCGAGACTCTATGCTTCGTGAGGCCAGGACGGCCCTGGGAGCTTGGGACAGGGCAGGGCAGCGTGGCGCCGGAAACCAAGGTGGAGGGTGTGCACTATCTTCATAGCCGCTGGCTGCCCGGCCAGGCGCCCGCCAACGAGCATGAGCGCCTGGAAGCCAGCGTGGAACGCTTCGTGAAGCTGTTCCGGGTCTATCGCCCGGCGGTAGTGCTGGCCGCGTCCAACTATATCGTCGGCCTGCCGGCCTGGATCGCCGCCAAGCGCCTGGGCCTGCCGTTCTACAACGAGGTACGAGGCTTTTGGGAGCTTTCCCGCGCTGCCCGTGAATCCGGCTATGCCAATACGCCGGCCTTCAAGCAGGAAGCCGAGCGAGATGCCTTCGTGGCTCGGCAGGCGCTCAAGGTCTTCACCCTCAACCAGCCTATGAAGGAAGAGCTGGCACGGCGCGACGTGGACCCCGCCAGAGTCGAGATCGTCCCTAACGGGGTAAGCGAGCTGCCCGAGATCAGGCCCGCCAACCCCGCCCTGAAGCAGAAGCTGGGCATTCAAGACGGCGACAAGGTGATGGGCTACATGGGCAGTTTCACTGCCTACGAGGGGCTGGAGACGCTGATCGAAGCCTGTGAACAGCTGGTGAAGCAGGGCGAGAAACTCAAGCTGCTGCTGGTGGGGGATGACCAGCCGGTCACCGAAGCCGCCAGCGTGTCGCAACGCCTGGCCGACAAGCCCTGGTTGATTCAGGTAGGGCGGATACCCCATGAGCGGGTGGCGGACTACTATGCGCTGATTGATACGGTGGTGATTCCGCGGAAGCAGTTGCCGGTGTGCGAGCTGGTGCCACCAATTAAGGCCGCCGAAGCATTGGCCTATGGCAAACAGCTGGTGGTTTCCAACGTCGCTCCGCTGGTGAAATACGCACAACAGCATGACGGTGTGGTGACATTTGATGTGGATAAAGCGAAGAGCCTGGCGAAAGCATCTCATAAAGCGCTGAGGTTGTCTGGCCCCAAGGAAGGGGCAGATGTTCTGTTTTCTGCGCACACCGGGCTTATGGCGAAGGCATTGAGTGGTGAGACTGTTGAACCAGGTTTTTCCGAGGTTCCGTGTCAGTCTAACTTTGAAGCCGATACCGTTCACGTAGTTACAGATGACGAGCTCATCAAAACAGAAGCTAAAGGGTTAACACAGTACGAATTCCCAGCTTATGGGAAACGCTTGGTATTTAATTTTGAAACGAGATCAAAAACCCCATATGCCCATGAGAAAGTAATCGCTGGCATCGAGATTCAAGATGAAGATGGCATCCCTTTAGAGTCGGAAAGCTATCGGCTTCTTAGCTATGGTAAGTCTTCACAGTACAGCCAGTATAAGTATCTATCAACAAGCTGTGATGGCGTAAAGTACGCCCTGACAATTGAAGTTCCAATAAATGCGTGGCGGTGTGTTGTTAAATTGGGTAGTCGGAGAGGTGCTGAAATATCAGTTTTGCGTATGCTCTCCATGCGCTTTTATAGTGGCGGTATAGGGTGTGAGATTGCTGGTGCATTTGCCGGGAATCATGCTTTTGAAACCCCTGAGAGTGTGGGCCAAGTGCTGGGATCCTTGCGATTTAACGTCTCGCATGTCACTGATGTTGTGAGGGCCATGAGCTCACTGTCGTTGACTAATAAAGTAATTCCTGCTGCATTTTGGTATATGTGGAGGGTGACCAATGACCCATTCATGTTTGAGATGGCTAGGCAGCGCCTGGTGTTTCAAGGGCGAATGTACGAAACAAAGCAGCTACTGGACGAATGGGATGAAAAAGCCTATTTCAGGAATGGGAAGAACTCGTCGAGACGTTTAGAGGACGATATTTTGCTGCTTGAAAATGGTATGCCACTTCCTGAAAAGCGCTCAGAGCCGGAATATGAGCCAAACAACAATGTGCTGTATTTATTACATAATAGGCTGCCTTATAACTCAGGGGGGTACGCAACTCGCACCCATGGGCTACTGACAGGAGTTGTCAAGAACAGCAATTTCAAAATGCACGGCGTGTCGCGTCCTGGGTATCCTTCAGATCACGCGAAGCACATCAGTAAACCACTACCGAAAATGATCCCCAGCGTAGACCTCGTAGATGGAATTGAATATTTTGCTCTTGATCAAAAGGTTCGCCGTTCCAGCCTAACGACAACAGAGTATATTGAGGAGTATGCAAAGGAAGTAGAAACTCTCGCTAGAAATAAGCAAGCCAGCATCATACATGCCGCAGCTAATTTTCCGAATGGCTTGGCGGCCAGCCTAGCGGCTAGGCGACTCGGCATCAAATCAGTTTATGAAGTGAGAGGGTTGTGGGAGATTACGCGGCTTTCTCGTCAGGAAGGATGGGACCAAACTGATCAATTCCGCTTTATGGCGAAAATGGAAGCTGAAGCCTGTAATGCAGCAGATGCCGTTATTACAATTACTGAAGCCTTGAAAGAGTTGATGGTATCGCGTGGAGTTGACGCATCGAAAATAACCGTTGCACCTAACTGTGTTCACACAGAACTTTTTTCACCGCTTGATAAAGATCGGGAGTTAGCAAAAGAGTTGGGAGTGAGCGAAAAAGATATTGTCATTGGCTACATTGGCTCAATAGTCAATTACGAAGGATTAGACGATCTTTTAGGCGCTTTGGCTCTCTTGGTAAAGGATGGTGTGACAAACTTCAAGTTTCTGTTGGTAGGGGATGGCGCTGTTCTGGATAGCCTCAAACACCAGGTGGTGTCATTAGGGTTGCAGAACTATGTCATAATTACAGGGCGTGTGCCGCATAAAGAGGTGCAGCGTTATTACTCCTTGGTTGATATTACTCCATTTCCACGAAAACCCTATTTAGTTTGTGAAGCGGTATCCCCACTCAAGCCCTTTGAAGCCATGGCCTCACAAAAAGCCGTGATAGTTTCAAGTTGTGCTGCGCTGACTGAAATTATTCAGGATGGTTATAATGGTGTCGTATTTGAGAAAGGTGATGTGTTTTCTCTTAGAGATGCGTTAAAGCAGTTGATTAGGGATGATGACCTGAGAGAGAGACTTGCTATCAATGGACGTAATTGGGTAGTTAAAGAAAGAGATTGGTCTTTTTCATCAGGGGAGCTAAAAGAAGTTTACGAAAGTCTTCTATACAGTTTTTAAGGAATTTGAGATGAGTGATGCATTTCTAGTCCCTGTTCACTGCTTTCTGCATCGGATATTTCCTGTTGAGTTTTATGGAGATGCAGAAAAGCTTGTTAGAGACAGAGTTTTCAAACCTAGAAAGGATAGTGAGCCATGCTTCTTACAGTTTCCGCTTGACTGGGAGTCTAGGGAGAGGTCTGTAGACAGAAACTGGAGAATGCAGCTTCAAGGGTGGACTTTTTTTCATCCTATAATCAATATATTTGATAGTTATGATAATAAAGATGAAATAGTCGAGTTCTTTTTTGATGCAGTCAGTGACTGGTGGAAGAATTATGGGCAAGACCCAGAAGATATAGTAACTACTAGAATGCCTAAAAGTTATGCGTGGTATGATATGTCCGTAGGCTTTAGGGCTCTAGCAATTGCTTTTTTCATTAATCGAATACATTATTATCGCATTGATATCTCTGAAGGGGAGAGCGAGCTTCTTGATAATGTAGCAGCTAAGCATATAAGGCATCTATTGAAGCCGGAAGTGTTTAGCATGAATAATCATGGCTTGTTTCAAAGCCATGGGCTTGTTGGGCTTCTAAAATCTTCGCCCCATCTTTCTGTGTCTCTAGATGGAGATATTGAATATGCTGTTGGTTTAGTGGAAAGATTGGTCGTGTCACAATTTGGTGACGTGGGTGTCCACTTGGAACATAGCCCCCATTATCACTTTTATGCTCTTAACTCATTAAAGGCGCAGATTGATTCAGGCTGGTATGATGACAAGCCCCGTATTAAAGGAATAGCCGAAAAAGCTGATGAGAATGGCAAGTGGCTAGTTGACCCTTTAAAAAGACCCGTTTGTGTGGGTGATTCAATTTTAACTGTTCAAAAAAGCGTTGAGTTTCCAAATAGCCACATTGGCAAATATGTATTAAGTGATTTCGCTTCATCAGGTTACTCTGTAGTTAGGAGTGGGTGGGGTGAGTCTCCAGAAAAAAGTTCAATGCTTTTTTTCACAGGTGGGTATCATACAAAAAGCCATAAGCATCGCGATTGCTTAAGTTTTGATTGGTTTGATCAGGGTGGTCGTGTGATATGTGATAGTGGTAAGTATGGTTATAAGAGTGATGTGTACAGGAATTACTTCCTGTCTAGCCGAGCTCACAATTCTGTCGAAATAGATGGTTTTGATATACTTAAAATCAAGCCTTATGGGTCAGCGGTTGAGGACCCAATAGAGTTGCAGCCAGGTCTGTTTCTTTTGAAAGGGGCATTAGATTACCCTGCAGTTAAGCATCATAGAGAAATATATTTTAAGCCAGGCAGTTGGGCGATAATTAAAGACTCCTTGACGTTTGCTAGGGAAAGAGGCTTTAAGCAGTGGTTCCATGTGGACAAAAAATATAATTTAGAGTCCTTTAAAGGAAGCTCTATATGCTTTAATGATGGTAGGGGGAGAAGTCTTTATGTTGAATGCATGAATGAAAACTTAGGTGTCGAGCTTCACTTCGGTGATGGCGAAAGCATGCAGGGTTTTGTTTCCGAGAAAGATTACCAGTATGATTCTTCCTTTGCAGTGGGGTTTTCAGGCCGTAGCTTGAAGGAGGATGTAAGCTCTATTATCGCGTTGAGTAAAGATGCTTTCTATGAAGCAAAAAATTTCATGTCTAAACAGTATGGTACGAATGCTGTTGAAGTGGAAGATGTTTCATTTGCGCTAGAAAAAGAAATTATTAGTGGTGTGGAGAATGTAGTATTTAAAAATTGCGCGGACGTTGTTGCCAACTCGGATAAGCTTTGGGGCGAGAGAACTTTTCAGGTTCTTTCAAACAGCATACCCTTTTCTTTCTATGGTTCGTTTAAGGAGAAATCGAAAAGGATAGCAGTATTTTTGCCAGGCGCGACGAGTAGGAAATATGGGGAATATGATTTTCAAAGGTGCTCGTGGGGACAAGATCTTGAAGATTTCGACTGTGTTTTCTTTTCAGATCCGAGTATTAAAAAAAGTAATGACTTGACCCTTGGGTGGTTTCAGCATACAGAAAGTAATTTTGGTATTGAAGCGCTTAAATATTTAATAACATCGTTGCTGAAGGCGAAAAAATATAACCAAAATGAGTTGTTGATCTTTGGTTCATCTGGAGGTGGCTTTGTTTCACTAAAGCTGTCAGAATGCTTTGATCAAGCATTGGTTGTTGCAATTAACCCTCAGATTTATTTGTATAACTACACTCAATCGTTCTATGAGAAAATGGTTGAGTGCTGTTACGAGGGGCGCACATCAAATTTTGTAAAAAGTAGCTATTTGAATAGAATTGCTTTTAGTCCTGACGTGGTGAATCGTGGCAATCCGGTTTTTATTTTTCAGAATGTGTTTGATGATAAACATTATTCAAGGCATTTCAAGCCGTTGTTAAAGAAACTTGATGCCGAGCCGATTGATGCTTCGATAATGGGCGAGCAATCTGCTAGTAGTGGGATTAATTTTTGTCTTTATTATGATGAGCTTATGAAGCATAACCCACCAAACAAAGCTGATTCACTTGGGTTTCTATATTCTGTATTTCGATGCTCTGGTTTTTTATAGGCGGAAGATAATTCCTTTAAGCTATTCCCATGTAAACTTTGGTGTTGTTATGTCTCTAGATAAAATTCTTGGCTCTGTCTCTCCGCTTATTGTCTGCGGCGCTGCTCGTTCTGGTACAAGGATGGTGACAGATATACTCAATAACCATCCTTCCTTTGTTGTCGAGGAAGAAATGCATGCAAAGACTATGGAAGCTTTTTTTAGATTTTTAAATGAGGTTGATGATAATTTTGATAGCTATTCTTCACGAAAGGGACGTAGGCTTGATGCTCACTGGGAGTCTATGAAGCCTTTGTTTTTTCATTTTTTCATGAAAAGTGCAAATAAGAAGGAAAGCTTGGATGTAAGTTCTAATGTTATGTTTCATGGTATAAAAACCCCTGGTTTTGAACGGTATTTCAATGAATTTGAGAGTGTCTTTTCAAGACGTCCTCCGAGTTATGTTTACTGTGTTCGAGATGCCGCCTTGGTGTGGCGGTCTTGGAAAAGTCTAGGTTTTTTGAATGATTTCGATGTTTTTAGAAGAAGGTATGTTCGGTCTCTGCGTCAAGCTTGCAAGATAAAGAAGAACGCGGATGGTAGGCTGGTAGTTTTTGATCTAGATCAATATGTTGCTACAGAAACTAAGAATAGTTTCATAAACGCCCGCTTGGTTGGTCCACTTCTCGGGTATGAAAGAAATTTAGAGAGTGATATTGAGTATGATTTAGTTGAGAATAGAAATTCCATTGGGAGAAGAGGTCAACAGTATTGTTATGACAAAGTTCTCAAAAATGAGATGAAGTCTTTGTGTGAAGATGAGGATATAATTCAGTATAAGTCAATATTGATGTCCTAAATTTATTTTTGGTGTGGTCGTGTTTTGAGTAAATTGTTGTTTTTGCAACAACTTTCTGGTTTTTGTGTGTCATGGGGTTGATGAGTTTTTGAAGTTTTCAGGTGGATGGGAAATGATGGGTGTTCTTGATAGGCTTGATTCAATTGAAGAAAAATTAGATGATTTACACAAAGTGTACAGTGATGGTAATCACCTGACACATGCCCCCGTGGGCTCCCTATAGTTAAGCAGTATTTTCTGACGTTTTCCCGGACTCCTTTTTCGGTAATTTGGGAAGCCCTTTTTTGAAGACGGCATAGGGCGTCATCCCCTTCATGTTACGTCCTTGATGTGGGCGCTTGGTGTTTTAGATGACGAGGTAGTCATCCAGGTCCGTCTGCATTTCTTCTAGAGCCTCGTACCACTTAGTACGCCCCTGGATGCGGAAGTGCTCATCCAGCAGTGTGCGGTGCAGCCGCTCGACGAACCCATTGCTTTGTGGCCGCCGAACCTTGGTAGTTCGGTGCTCGATCTCCTCGAGCTGAAGGAACAGTTCATACGGATGTTGGTCCTTACGTCCGCAGAACTCCCGGCCATTGTCGCTGAGCACTGTGCTGACTTTGGCGCTATTAGCCCCGAGGAAGGGCAGCACGTCGTTGTTGAGCACGTGGACTGCCGTGATGGGCAGTTTGTTGGTGTACAAGCGGCCTCAGGCATAGCGGCTGAAGCAATCGATAACAGACTGCAGATAGACTTTTCCGACGCCTTTGAGCGTGCCGACGAAGAAGGTGTCGACGGCGACCAGTTCGCCGGTGTGGTGGACTTCGATGTGGCGTTCACGAAATTCGGGGCTAAAGCGTTCCAGGTGGCGCACCTGGTCTTCTGTGAGCTCGATTTTCTGCTCACGCGTGGCGCGCTCAAGACGCAGCAGGCGCTCATGACGGGTCAGCAAATCATGGCGACTCCAGACGCCTCTGACGCCCGTCGAGCTAACCTGAATGCCACGTAGCGCCAGTTCTTGAGCGACGCGAACCGGGCCGTGTGTGGGGAAGGCCAGGCTGTGCTCAAGAATGGCCGTTTCGATCTCTTCACTGACGCGGTTGGGGTGCGGACCGTGCGGTCCTGGCAGCTTGTCGATCAGCCCATCGGAGCCGAAGGTTTGATAGTTGCGCCGGATCTCATAGAACTGCTGCCGGGAGTAGCCCATGACCTTGCAGGCCTTGCTTACGTTCTGCAGGTCCTTGGCCAGTTCTAGGAGACTAAGCTTGCGTCGTGCTACCTTTTCTTCGGTGGTCATAGTCGTTTCCTCATGGTGTTACAGCCGAGCGTCAGACACTCGTTCTATAACCCACGGGGGCACTATGGCCACTTTGCTTTTCAGCGGCCGACTGTCAGCTGAATACCGTCACATCACACGTTAATAAGCTTGCTCGTAACCTTATCACGGTTCAGAACCGCCTTTATGCTCAGCTTGAAAGTCTCCCCTGGCTGCAACTGCGTTGGCCATAAAGGGTCAGCTGCCCCCCCCCTGCGCGGCTGGGCAAGCTCACCCGACATACTGCTACGCTTACATGCCCACATTATGGCGAGTCGACCTCACATTGTGGTGGGGTTTGGAAGTGGGGCCTCGACCCTAGTGATTGCAGATGCTCTTTGGCAGAACGGAACGGGCCAGCTAATATCATTTGAACATAGTAACTATTATAGTATGAAGACTCTGGGCACGCTGAAAGACGAGCATCTACAGGGGTGGGTTGATCTGCGAGTTGGAGGTTTGGAACTGTGGGAAGGAGTTCATTTTAACTCTGCGGTCGCCGAGAAACCATCGCGCTGGTATCTGCAGTCCCTTCTCGAGGTTATCGAGAATGTGGATCTTCTCTGGGTGGATGGTCCTCCGGGGGCTACGTGCCAGTATAGCCGTTACCCGGCGCTACCCGCCCTGGCCGATAAGCTCTCTCCTAATGTGGAAGTGTGGATGGATGACACAATCCGTCCGGGTGAAGAAGATATCTGCGAGCGCTGGGCTGCCGACTATGGCTTCGAGCTGGAGTACCTCACCTTGGAAAAAGGTTTGGGCCGACTGAGCCGCCCAGCGAGCTGATGGCTTCTCATAAGCTCGTATCGCGATCAATATCCAACAATCACCGGAATCACAATGTGCGGAATCGTCGGCGCCATCGGCGCAATGGAATGTACCCCCTTCCTGCTGGAAGGCCTGAATACCCTGGAATACCGCGGCTACGACTCTGCCGGCCTGGCGGTATTGGAGAATGATCGCCATGGCGGTCTGCAGCGTGTTCGGGCCACGGGGCGAGTGTCGGAACTGGAAGCCCGGGTAACCGAGCAGGGCCTGGGCGGCCAGGTGGGCATCGCCCACACGCGCTGGGCCACTCACGGCGTGCCGGCGGTGCGCAATGCCCACCCCCACGTGTCCGCGGGCTTGGCGGTGGTGCATAACGGCATCATCGAGAACTATGAGTCGCTGCGCCAGAAGCTGGAAGCACTCGGCTACGCCTTCACCTCGGATACCGATACCGAGACCATCGCCCATCTGGTGCAGGCGTGCCTGGCCGGGAAGAACGCCTTTGCCCGGGAGCCGGCGACGGACCTGTTCGCGGCGGTTCGGCTTGCAGTGGCGCATCTGGAGGGGGCCTATGCGCTGGCGGTGATTCACGAGGTGGCGCCAGGCAGTACCGAAGAACCTTGCCTGGTGGTCGCCCGTGAGGGCTCACCGCTGATGCTGGGCGTGGGCGAGCAGGGCCACTATGCTGCCTCGGATGCTTCGGCGCTGCTATCGGTCACCCGGCAGATGATCTACCTGGAGAACGGCGACATGGGCCGTTTGACCCGGGAGGCCATTGAGCTGGTCGACGGCGAGGGCCGGCCGGTGGAGCGCGAGGTGGTCACCTCCAGCCTCTCGGCGGATGCGGTGGAGCTCGGGGAGTACCGCCACTACATGCAGAAGGAGATCTTCGAGCAGCCCCAGGCGCTGGGCAATACCCTGGAGATGATCGGCGGGGCGAGCCGCCTGTCGCCGGGTATCTTCGGCGCTGATGCCGCGGGGATCCTGGACCAGGTGAAGTCAGTGCTGATTCTGGCCTGCGGCACTTCCAGCTATGCGGGCATGACGGCCCGCTACTGGATCGAGGCGGTGGTCGGGGTGCCCTGCAACGTCGAGCTGTCCAGCGAGTACCGCTACCGCGCCTCCATTGCCAATCCCGATCAGCTGGTGGTGGTGATCTCCCAGTCCGGTGAGACTGCCGATACCCTGGCGGCGCTTCACCACGCCAAGGCCATGGGCCACGCTCATACGCTTGCCATCTGCAACGTGCCGGAATCCGCCATCGTGCGCGAGACCGCGCTGCGCTTCATCACCCGGGCGGGGCCGGAGATCGGCGTGGCCTCCACCAAGGCTTTTACCACCCAGCTGGCCGCGCTCTTCCTGCTCACCCTCTTGCTGGCCAAGGTCAATGGCCGCCTGGTGAGTGAGCATGCCAATGCGGGAGTGGACGATTCGCGAGAGCAGGCCTTTCTCGCCGAGCTGCGCCATCTGCCGGTAGCGGTGGAGAAGGTGCTGGCACTGGAACCCGAGATCGAAGCCTGGGCCCAGCGCTTTGCGAACAAGCAGCACGCGCTCTTCCTGGGCCGGGGGCACCACTACCCCATTGCTATGGAAGGAGCGCTAAAGCTCAAGGAGATCTCCTATATCCACGCCGAGGCCTACCCGTCGGGAGAGCTCAAGCACGGCCCCCTGGCACTGATAGACGCCGAGATGCCGGTGGTGGTGATCGCCCCCAACGATGAGCTGCTGGAGAAGCTCAAGGCCAACATGCAGGAGGTCAGCGCCCGGGGCGGGGAGCTCTACGTCTTCGCTGACGGTTGCAGCCGGGTGGAGGCAAGCGACGGCGTGAACGTGCTCACCATGCCCGAACACTACGGCCTGCTGAGCCCCGTGCTGCACGTGGTGGCCCAGCAGCTGCTGGCCTACCATGTGGCGCTGGTGAAGGGCACCGATGTGGACAAGCCCCGCAACTTGGCCAAGAGCGTGACGGTGGAGTGACACTTTGAAAGCATTCTATCGGCTGCTGTTGGCCAGTGGCGCCGCTTGCAGTCGTATACGGTGCGGCGAGAGCTGGCGGCAACCTTGTCGACATTTCGCGAGTGGGCCTGGCAGCACCGCTAGGCCATTCGCGCCCGAAAGAGCCAGCCACGTGCCGAGTATCTCGCCCAGGTACGCGATCTTCACCATCAGCTGCGTAATGTGGCGGGTCTGCCCCTGGTTCGAAGGCACCTTCACCCCCCCCTGGTCACCAACGGCCGGGCCGCCTACTACTATGGCATCTTGGAGCAGGGCGATCAGCGCAGGTTTCTCAACGTGGGGCTGCCGCACGCGTCTCGCTATGGGGTGCATCGCGCGCTGCTCGAGGGGGAACTGCCCAGTGAGGGCCGGCACTTCGTCTGTCTGGCCCCGACACGGGCAGCCTGGCTGAGCCCTGCCGCCGCGATCTATGCCTACCCCTACTGGCCCAGGCTGCTCGGTGAGATTAAGGGCCGCTATGCCGACCGCCTGGTGGCCAAGGGCCTGGCCGAGTTCAGCCTAGGTGTCGGGTCCCCGATGATCGAATCGCCTATAGAAGTTATCCTCTGCTAGCCGCCAGAGAGCTTCTTCAGCAATTCAT
>NZ_JABVXC010000023.1 GCF_013349955.1 Onishia taeanensis
TATAGTGATCTACATAACGAGTATCAGTTGCTAGATAGGCGTGTTAAGCAACTTGAAAGATCAATGTATTAATCCTCTTTGCCTCGTTTCTAAGCGGGGCTTTTTTGTGCATGAGTTATAAGAAATTAGTTATTTATAACCAAAGGTGATGCTAATACGCTTTGGCGGATGCTGTGAGAATCTAATTACAAGGAGTGTTTTGGCGGGCTGGGAGAAGATGTTTTTTAGTTTTGTTTTGTTAAATATTGAGAATTAGATAATCCTTTATTTTTGTGCTAAGGTGTCAATGCTTAAATTTATAAAAATGGAATGTAATTATGGCTTACAATGTGGATGTTGATACTGTTAGTTCAGCTTTGGGCGCCAGTTCTTATAGCAATGGCGGCGTATTGGTTTTGGATCTTTATAGGCATGCTTTTAACCAGAGTTCATCTAATTGGTTTGTTCATGCCTGCTCGGGTGGCGATTATGGCAAGAAATCAGTAGACGTTTTGGTAGAGCTTGCTGCTAATCTAGAAAGAAAATGGTCGCATGACGTGGTGGAGCGTGTCTTTTCTGATTTTTGGGCTTCGATAGCCTTTCAGGAGAATTGGAGTATAACTATTGATAGAGATGTTACAGATTTAATGATGTTTAAGCTTGGTTTGTTCCATAAGCCAGATGCTAGTGCTTCGGATCGGAAAGCTTGGAATGAAAAAGTTTCTGAATATGTCTCATCTAACTCACTCCCTAAAGTTAAAAAGTTTTTAGAGGATAATGAAGTTCCTATAGAGCTTCGTTCTAAAAAGATCTTCTTTGAAGACTACAGTCCATCTCCGGGGTACAAGAAATACCTTCAGGAGTCTTTAGAGAGAATAGTCAATGGTGCTGTTTATGATCGTGAGCATTCTGGTGCTTTATGACGTGAGCATTTATCAAGTGCCAGTGGTACAAAGGGTGGTACAAATTCGATAAATCTAATGGAAAGTTCACTAGGAAAGGTGCTGTGCAAGACATGCCAAGACAACACCAATCCAAGTGATATAATAGTTTCTGAAGGGCAGTATAAACCCTTTTAAAACAGTATCTTACTTCTGCTTCAGCTGGTCGCGAAGCTGGTTGGGCACTTTCTTGATGATCAGCCGATCCTGATCGGCGTCGTATTCGACGCTTGAGCCGAGAAGGTGTGAATCGAAGCTGATCGAGACGCCACCGGCGCGCCCGGTGAAGCGGCGAAACTGATTGAGGGCGCGTTTGTCGGGTGGGATTTCCGGTGACAGGCCGTAGTCCTGCTGACGTATATAGTCATAGAAGGCCTTGGGCTGCTGTTCGTCGACCAGCTCTGAGAGTTCGTCGAGGGTGATAGGCTCGCCGCGGCTGGCCTGGTCGCTGGCATAGTCGATCACCGCATCGGTCTTTTCGCGGCTCTGCTCATCCGGCAAGTCTTCCTGCTCGACATAGTCGCTAAACGCCTTGAGCAGAGTGCGGGTCTCGCTTGAAGCGTCCACGCCCTCCTGAGCCCCCAGCAGTGCGGAGAAATCGTCGGCGAGCTTCTTACCGCCACGATCGCGCAGAAACGACAGGTATTGGCGCGACGGCGCGTCGTCCTGCCACTGGGTCAGGTTGATACGTGCGGCAAGCGAGGGCTGGGTCAGGTTGAGCTGGCTGGTCGCCACCACCTTCTGCTCGGCATCCAGGCCGAAGCCCTGACGCATATGCAGCAGTGCCAGCGAGAGATAGTCAGTGTCGCCTTGGCGTTCATGGGCGATGAGCAGATGGCCGCCCAGCGGCAGGTGGTTGTCGACCAGCGACGTGATACGCTCGGCGAGCTCGCGGCTGAAGGTGACGAAGTCCTGCTCGCCCGCCAGCATGGCCCCGAGGCGGGGGGCGAAGTCGCTGGCGTCCTCGCCCTCGGCGAAGCGCCCCCACGTCTTGGCCTTGCCGTGATAGGCCTTGTTGAGGCCTGCTACCAGCTCGCTCATGTCGGTAGAGTCGTTGATGGCCGCGGCGGCGGGTGTGAGGGTTGCCGGCGCGTCGCTGCCGGCCTTGTCGATGGTGTGGACGATGCTGTTAAGAATCGGCATGAAGGCCCCTTGGCTCGTGCATGGGGCGCCGATGATACCGCATGATCGCGCTTGGCTCGCCCGTCAGTGATGGCCGAGAGCGACACTCAGGCCATCAGCCCCTTGCCGATCAGGTTGAGGCTGGCCACTAGCAGGATGGCATAGGCGGCGCGTCGCAGGCTGCGATCGCTCAGCGGTGGTGGCCGCCTTCTCGCCAGTTCAGTCGTGCCGGCCACTACCACCGCGCCGATGGTACCCAGGATCATCAGCTCGGAGAGGTGCTCCTCGGCGCGTCCGGGTGATACTAGCGCCAGCCCCATGCGGGCCAGCCCCATGACGAGGAAAGCGCACAGCAGGGTGCAGCGGATGGCGATCAGCGTCATCGGCTGACGGTAAAGCATCATCACCAGCGGCGGGCCATTGGTGGAAAAAAGACCGCCCATCAGCCCGGAAAATAGCCCGGCAACATGAAGCTGCCAGTTAGGCGAGGGCGTTTGGCGGGGCTCCGGGGAGCGCATCAGCACGATGCAGGCGATCAGGATCATCACTCCCAGCAGCAGGCCGAGAAAGGGCGCACGGGCCCCTCCCAGCCATATCGACAGATGATATCCCACCGGCAGCATCGCCAGTCCAAACAGCAGCAGGCGGCGCATCAGCGCCATATCGACCTGTTGCCAGCGGCCTCGAAGGGCCATGGAGTTGTTGAACAGGCTCAGCAAGGTGCACAGCAGCGCCGCGCTTTCGATGGGCAGCACGTCCAGTGCTGACAAGAGGCCCATTACGATCAGCCCGAAGGCAAAGCCAGTGAGGGTCTGGACATAGCTGGCCAAGGCCAAGCTTAAGAAAATGGCGACATATTGCCAGAGATGCATGAGGTGATTTCCGGAGTAGAGCACATCGCTTCATTGTCCATGTCCGGGTTCGGTCTGGGTAGAGACGAGGCCCATGCCATTGCCTAGTGCCAGGCCCAGTACCAGGGCGGTCACCATGATGGTTACGACGTTGATGGCTGGTCCCGAGTAGAGAAGTGCCACCGGCATGGGGCATCGGACCCCAGATATGCACGCTCGCTCTCGGCAGGCGCCTGATGGGACCGCCTTGATCCGCCTCAGGGGCTCGTCGTTGGGAAAATGCCTTCAAGGCGTTTTGGTCAGTGGCGTTACCAAGGCCAGAATTGGCCTGGCAACGTTTTGGTCGTGATTGCCAGCGGCGGAGCATTCGATGTTAGTTATGGGTTGGACATATCGATTTTGCATGAACTTGCCACTTTTCCGTCTATCGCTTTCCGGTGCCCAAGCGTTGCTATGGGCTAGACTATGAAGGCTATCGGTTTGTCCACCAGAGGGCCGGAAGGCTACGTGAAAGAGCCTGGGCGACTCCCCCTTCAATGACATCAACTCATTGATACAAAATCTTTTTCTACCTGGCTGGATGTGCCGGCTGTAAAGGGTTGTGCCCATTTATAGCCATGGAGAGGCGGACTATTCATGGGATCTTGTGTCGCCTCGCTATGTAGTAGAAGAGGTGTGCCATGAAATTCAAGGTTCTTGCGACCTCGCTGGTGCTTTGTCTACTGGCCTCCGCTGCGGCGCTGGCCGTGGAGACATCGGCGGTTAGTCCAACACCGCAGCGAAGTGTCGATACTCAGCAGGTCGGCGAAGGTCCGATGCTGCTGGCGGCAGATTCCAGCCAGCTGGGGCAGCTTTCTGCACGTCTGCAACAGAAAAACAGCAAGAAAGTCTCAAAAAGCATGCAACGGCGCTCTGTCAGGGAAACCAACCCCTGGTGGCGTTGAGAGCCAGGCGGCCTTAGTGTCGACATGACCTTAGGAGGTGGCCAGGCAAGGTGATAGGCCGCCACCGTCAGCGCCGGCAGGCGTTGAGCATTAATCAATCTCAAAGAGTAAAGGCTGGGGCCTATCGCCTCGGCCTTTTTGCATGGAGGAAGGTGGCGGGAAGGCGGTTCATCGGCACCTGACTGTATCGCTCTTCACCCTTGGCTTATGTATGTTAGGTGGTTTTAATGCTGCCCGTTCTTGGTGCAGCCGGATCATCGAGGGGAAGAGGGCATGTCGTCATCGCTGCTGTCGTCATCGCAAAAAGGCATTCTGTGGATGTGTACGGGGGTGTTCTGCCTATCGGTGGGTGATGCGATTTCCAAGTGGTTGGGTGACGTGCATTCGCCAATTCAGATCATCTTCTTTCGTACGCTGGTGTCGCTGCCGCTGATCGCTCTTATCGCGCACTTTAACGGTGGTCTGCGCAAGCTTTCGACCAAGCGCCCCGGCGTACATCTGGTGCGTGGCTTGCTGGCGACCGGGACCATGCTGTGCTTCGTGTTCGGCCTGACGGTGCTGCCGCTGGCCGAGGCAACGGCGATTGCCTTCGCCGCGCCGATGTTCGTGACGCTGCTCTCGGTGCCTCTGCTGGGCGAGCGGGTCGAGCGACTGCCGCTGATCGCCGCCGTGGTCGGTTTCTGTGGCGTGCTGGTGGTGGTGCGCCCAGGCGCAGAGGGGTTCCAGCTCGGCGCCCTGGTGGTGGTCGGCGCCGCGCTCTTCTATGCACTGGTGATGATCACCGCGCGGCGCTACGGGGTACGCGAATACCTGTGGGCGATGGTCTTCTATGTGACGCTGGTGCCGTTGGTGGTCACCGGCGCCATGCTGCCCTGGGTATGGCAGACGCCGTGGCCGCTGCACTGGCTGGGGTTTCTGGGGGCCGGTGTGTTCGGCATCGGCGCCATGGCCTGCATTACGCTGGCTTTTCGCCATGCGCCAGCGGCATTGGCCGCTCCCTTCGATTACACCGGCATGGTTTGGGCGGTACTCCTGGGCTGGTGGTTCTGGGGTGAGATGCCCGATCTATGGGTGTATATCGGCACCTTTATCATCATTGCCAGCGGCCTGGCGATCGCCTACCACGAGCGCCGTACCAGCCTTAAGCGTCGGCCGGCGTCTTGAATCTGCCCGCGCCTGGGCGTCACACCCCGGTCACTGCGCTTGGCTAGCCTGTTGGAACGTATTGCCTATCGCATTCCACAAGAGCCTGGCGCCGCATGAAAATTCTGATGATCTCGGATGTGTACTTCCCGCGGGTCAATGGTGTTTCCACCTCGATCGAGAGCTTTCGGCGGGCGCTGACTCGCCTCGGTCATTCGGTGACGCTGATCTGCCCCGACTATCCGGCAGGGCATGAAGACGATCCGGCCATCCTGCGCATCCGTTCTCGAGGCGTGCTCACTGATCCCGAAGATCGCATGATGCACTACCGGCGCATCCTTGCCCTGGCCCCGGAGTTAGCCGCGCAAGGCTTCGATCTGATCCATGTACACACGCCGTTCGTGGCCCACTATGCCGGCCTAGCATTGAGCACTCGGCTCGGGCTGCCGGTCTTCGAGACCTGCCATACCCTGTTCGAGGAATACTTGCATCACTATCTCACCTGGCTGCCCGCGAGCCTTCTTCGTTTTGCGGCGCGGCGAGTGGCGGTGCGGCAGTGTCAGACAGTGGCGGCGTTGATCTCGCCCTCGACGCCAATGCGCGAGGCGCTGGTGCGTTACGGTGTCTCGCGGCCGATTTCGGTGGTAGCGACCGGGCTGCCGCTGGAGGCGTTCGCGGCCGGTGGCGAGAGTCAAGTGAGCGCCGCCGATACCCGCCGAGGCTTCGACATCGATGCCGAGGCGCCGCTTTTGCTGTTCGTCGGCCGGGCGGCCCATGAGAAGAACATTGCTTTCCTGATCGAGATGTTGCCCCGGGTGCTGGCCTACCACCCTGGTGCCACACTGGTGGTCGCCGGAGAAGGGCCGGCTCGCCAGGCGCTGGCCCGCCGGGCTCGAGCCGCGGGTGTTGAAGCGTCGGTGCGCTTCGTCGGCTACCTTGCGCGTGATGGCGAGTTGCAGGCGCTGTATCGAGCGGCCGACGTCTTCGTGTTCGCGTCGCGCACCGAGACACAGGGTCTGGTGTTGCTGGAGGCGATGGCGCTGGGCACGCCGGTGGTTTCGACCGCGGTGATGGGCACCCGAGATGTGCTTTGCGACGGTGAGGGATGCCTGGTCGCCGAGGACGACGAGGCCGGGTTCGCGGCGACGGTGAATCGACTGCTGGACGATTCCTTGCTCAGGTCGGAGCTCGCGCAGCGTGCCGTGGCCTATGCCGGGCGATGGCATGAGGATGCCCAGGCCGCCGCGCTGCTCGAATGCTATCAGGCGCAGCTGGCACCTCAGGAAGAGGTGGCACAGCCGTCGGTCGGGACAACCTGACTCTCTCAATGGCGAGTATCAGTGAATGGACCAAGTATGCAGCAGTTGACTGACAACACTAGCCGCTTGCTCATCAAGGCAGTGTTTTTGTTCAGGGCAAGACGAAGGGCGCTAAAAACTGGATAATGGCGGGTTACGCCTTAGGGCCTCCCCATACACATATCCGGTGCTTCGTTCATGGAAATCAAGGTCAACTTCCTCGAAAATCTCAGACTTGAAGCCAAGTTTGACGATTTTACCGTCATCACCGATCAGCCTATTCGCTACAAGGGCGATGGGTCGGCGCCGAGTCCGTTCGACTATTTCCTGGCATCCTCGGCGCTCTGTGCGGCCTATTTCGTACGGCTGTACTGTAATGCGCGCAACATCCCCACCGAGAATATTCGCCTGTCGCAGAACAACATCGTCGACCCGGAGGATCGCTACAACCAGATCTTCAAGATCCAGGTCGAGCTGCCGGAAGATCTGTCCGCCAAGGATCGCGAAGGCATCCTGCGCTCCATCGAGCGCTGCACGGTCAAGAAAGTGGTACAGACCGGCCCCGAGTTCAAGATCGAGACGGTCGAGAACCTCGATGAGGACGCCCAGGCGCTGCTGATGGCCGAGCCGGCGGAAGGGCAGAGTACCTGGATTGAAGGCAAGGACCTGCCGCTGGAGCAGACCATCGCCAACATGACCGGTATCTTCGAGAACCTCGGCATGAAGGTCGAGATCGCCTCCTGGCGCAACATCGTCCCGCATGTCTGGTCGCTGCACATTCGCGATGCGGCCTCACCGATGTGCTTCACCAACGGCAAGGGCTCCAGCAAGGAAAGTGCGCTGGCCTCGGCGCTGGGCGAGTTCATCGAACGCCTGAGCTGCAACTTCTTCTATAACGATCAGTTTTTCGGTGAAGAGATTGCCAACCGCGAGTTCGTTCACTACCCCAACGAAAAGTGGTTCCAGCCGGGGCCCAACGATGAGCTGCCCGAGGGCATTCTCGACGAGCACTGCCTGGCGATCTATAACCCGGACGATGAGCTGTGCGGCTCAAACCTGATCGATACCAACTCCGGCAAGGTGGAGCGGGGCATCGTCTCGCTGCCGTTCGTGCGTCAGTCGGACGGCGAAACGGTCTACTTCCCCTCGAATCTGATCGAGAACCTCTTCCTCAGCAACGGCATGAGTGCCGGTAATACCCTCGCCGAAGCCAAGGTGCAGTGCCTGTCCGAGATCTTCGAGCGGGCCGTGAAGCGCGAGATCATCGAGCAAGAGCTCGCGCTGCCGGACGTACCGATGGAGGTGCTGAAGAAGTACCCCGACATCCTCGAAGGGGTTGAAGCGCTGGAGGCTCAAGGCTTCCCGGTGCTGGTCAAGGATGCGTCCCTGGGCGGGCGCTTCCCGGTGGCCTGCGTCACCCTGATGAACCCCAAGACCGGCGGCGTCTTTGCTTCCTTCGGCGCGCATCCGAGCTTCGAGGTGGCCCTTGAGCGCAGCCTGACCGAGCTGATGCAGGGCCGCAGCTTCGAAGGCCTGAACGACTTCATGCCGCCGACATTCAACTCCTTGGCCGTCACCGAGCCGAACAACTTCGTCGAGCACTTCATCGATTCCTCGGGTCTCGTCTCCTGGCGCTTCTTCAGTGCGAAGTCGGACGTGGACTTCTGTGAGTGGGACTTCTCCGGCACCAACGATGAAGAGGCCGCCTGCCTGTTCGGCATGCTCGAGGAGCTGGGCAAGGAAGCCTATGTGGCCGTGTTCGAAGACCTGGGCGCGCCAGTGTGCCGCATCCTGGTGCCGGGCTATTCCGAGGTCTACCCGGTCGAAGACCTGGTGTGGGACAACACCAACAAGGCGCTGCTGTTCCGCGAGGACATCCTCAATCTTCACGCGCTGGATGACGAGCAGCTGGCCGGCTTGCTCGATCGCCTGGAAGAAACCCAGATCGATGATCATGAGGACATCATCACCCTGATCGGCATCGAGTTCGATGAGAACACCGTCTGGGGGCAGCTCACTATTCTTGAGCTTAAGCTATTGATCAACCTGGCGCTTGGCCAACTCGAAGACGCGCTTGAGCGGGTCGAGATGTTCCTGCAGTTCAACGACAACAGCGTCGAGCGCGGGCTCTTCTACCAGGCGATGAACGCGGTGCTGCAGATCGCCCTGGACGACGAGCTGGAACTCGAGGACTACTACCACAACCTTTCCCGCATGTTCGGCGAGCAGACCATGAGTGCGGTGGTCGATTCCATCAACGGCGACATGCGCTTCCACGGCTTGACTCCGACCAACATGCAGTTGGAAGGGCTCGAGAAGCACCAGCGCCTGATCGAGAGCTACAAGAAACTGCACGCGCACCGTGCGGCCTTGGCTCGCCAGCAGTAAGCCAATCGACGATGGTGCTTAGTGTTAGCGCCTGCCGTTGACGCAAGCCCCTGAAACGCCCCCGCGCCGGTCAGCTGGCGCGGGGGCGTTGTGTTTGGGCGAGGCCAGTATTTGGGAAAGGCTAGCCTCCCTCGCTGCGCGCCGAGGACAGCTCTATCAGCGGACGGGCCAGCAGCTCCGAGACGACGGCCGGCATGAACTCCCGGGGCAGGGTGATCGCGTAGAAGTTCTCGTAGACATTGGGTAGTCGCATGAAGCGGGTCAATCTTCCCTGCTCCAGTTCGTCCTTGACCACCACTTCGGGTAAGACACTCACGGCGCCGCTGTCCCTTGCCAGCAGACGGAGCATGGCCATGTCGTCTGCTTCGGCGAGAATCTCCGGCTGATACTGGTGCAGACTGCAATAGCCATCGAAGGCGCGCCGAACCTCATGATGCTCGCCCGGCAGCACCCAGCGTAGGTTGCCGTAGCCTTGGGGAAAGGGCTTTGTCGGCTCGGAGTCTGGCGGGCCAACGATCGCCAACGGCTGGCGGGCCAGCAACTGGCTTTGCCACGCCGCTTGGGGCGAGTCGGAGGGCTGCAATTGGGTATTGGTCAGCACCAGGTCGAATTCGTGGCGCGCCAGGCCATCGAGCAGGTCGGTCATACTTCGGGCATATAGGCTGAACTGCACCTTGGGCGCCTGTTGATTCAGCAGCGGAGCGATGAACCCCTCGATGAAGTTGCGTGACATGGTAGAGAGGGTGCCGATACGTAGGTGCTGGTGCTCGGGCTCGATACCGCGATTGATCAGCGACTCAAGCTCTTCACCCTTGGAAAAAATCACCTCGGCATAGTTGAACACCTGTCGACCCGCCTCAGTCATCACCAGGCGGCGGTTGCGCCTTTCGAACAGCGGCTTGTCCATCCTGTCTTCGAGTTTGCGTATCTGCGCCGACAGGGCGCTCTGGGACAGATGCAGTGCTTCGGCAACCCGTGTCAGGTTGCCTTCGGTGGCCACTCGCCAGAAGTAATAGAGGTGGTGATAGTTTAGGCGGCTCATTTCGTTCTCTTTTTTAGAACGTTCCGTAAATTTATATCTACTTTAATTAAAATTCGTGCCGAAGGATACTGCTCGCTCCACGGGTTTTTGGAGTTTTTCCCATGCACTGGAACGCTCTGTTGCTTACTACCTTGCTCTCCATCGTGCCGGTCGTACTGGCACTGGGGGCCCTGGCGAGCACTCGCCAGCCATGTGAGCACGCCTGGCGCACGGCGAAGATCGCAACATCGTGTGGCCTGTTGCTGGCGGCGGTCCTTTTGGGCTTGGGTGTGTTGCAGCTGCTGCCGGCGGTAAGCGGCGTCTGGCTGACCACCCCGCTGCACCTGATCATGCTGCTGTTGGCCAATTTCATCGGCTTCGTGGTGATTCGCTACAGCGCTACCTATTTGCAGGGTGAACCCCGACAGAAGCGCTTCATCGCGCTGGCCCAGACCGTATTCGCGGCCGTCAGTGTGGCGGTGCTGAGCGACCATCTGGTGGTATTTCTGCTTGCCTGGCTGACCATCGGCCTGTCCATGCATCAGCTTCTGATGTTCTATCCTGACCGGCCGCGTGCGGCCTTGGCCGCCCACAAGAAGTTTCTCTTTGCCCGCGGCGCCGAACTCTGTGCGGTGGGAGCCTTCCTGCTGCTGTACCTGCACCACGACAGCGCCCGTATCAGCGTGATTACCGGCGCCTATGCAGCGCCCGACGCGGCGCTTTCCTTCAGCGAACAGGCGGCGGCCTGCTTGCTTGCCTTGGCGGCGCTGATCAAGTGCGCCCAACTGCCCCTGCATGGCTGGCTGATCCAGGTGGTCGAAGCACCCACCCCCGTTTCGGCGGCGCTGCATGGTGGTGTGATCAACCTTGGCGGCTATTTGCTGTTGCTGTTCTACCCGCTACTCAGTGCGTCGACTCCCGCTCAGGCATTGATCCTGGTAGTGGCGGGCCTCAGTAGCGTGCTGGCGGCGCTGGTCATGATGACCCGCATCAGCATCAAGGTGAGGCTTGCCTGGTCGACCAGTGCACAGATGGGCCTGATGCTGGTCGAAATTGCCCTTGGGCTGGTGGAACTGGCGCTGCTGCACCTGGTCGCGCACTCCTGCTACAAGGCCTACGCCTTCTTGAGCTCCGGTGAAGCGGTACAGGAAGACCTGCAGCATCGCCAAGCGCCTGGCTGCCAGCCGACGCTTTGGCAGTGGCTCTCGGCCGGCGGCATCAGTGCGGCCATGGTGGTCACGCTTGGCGTTGTGGTGCGCTCGACGACCGAGTCCACCGCCTTCGACGTGTTCAGCCCCTGGGTGCTGCTGACGCTTGCCCTGACGGTGCTGCTGGCCGAACGGCGTAACCCGAGCGCGCCCGATAACCAAGCGCGTTTTGTCGGCCTGGCCGCCTTGGTGATGCTTGGCTATTTCACTCTCAAATCGCTGTTCGCCGTACTGTTGCCCACTTTTGAGCACACCACGCCCCTCTGGGCGGATCTCTGGGTCAGCCTGCTATTTGCAGTGCTGTTTGCGGGTTACTACCTGCAGCGTTATGGCCTGCATCTAGGCTGGGTGCAGAAGCTGAACCTCTACTGCTATGCCGGTTTTTATCTGGATGAGTGGGTCACCCGAAACACCCTGAAGCTCTGGCCGCATGCATTGCCGGGCCGTATTCACGCCAAGCAACTGCACACCGATTCTCGCGAGGGTTCACTATGACGATTCAAGAAGACACCAAGATCGCATTGACCCAGCCATCCGTGGCAATGAGCGACTATCCGGCGCTGACGCCCGCCCACGAGCAGGCACTTGATCAGGCCTGCGGCAGCGTCGCACCGACCTGGCCCCTGGATCGCCAGATCGCGGTCAGCCCTTACTGGGCCATGCGTGAGGAAAGTGCGGCCAACGTCTACGCCCGGCTGTCGGCGCTGGCTAACATTCGTTCCCTGATGCCGCCAAGCCACTACTTGGGAGCCTGGCAACGCGGCGAGATCACCGATGAGCACTTGAGCCAGGCCGGCGAGCGGCTGGGTTACAAGGGCAGCTACAAGAACCTGCTGCAGGTCGTCGAGGACCTCGCACGGCTGCCGCACTGGCATAACATCAGCGACCTGGTCGATGCGCGCCGCGACCGGCAGCACAAGATGGCCTGGCGCGACGAGATCACCCACCAGATCAGCCAGTTCTGCGCCGCCTATTATCAAGAGGATGGCCCGCTCAACGCCGAACGCCTGACGGCACCCGCCGACAAGCGCTTGTATCAGCACTGGCGGGACATGACCCTCAAGGATCGCGGCATCGCCATTCTGATGGGCGAGCCGAAGCTGCGGCGTTATTTCGAGACCCTGCCCTATACCGAAGAGGGGCTATTCCAGGCCGCGGTCGCGGAACTGAACGTCGATGCCGAGCACCTCGATAGCTATGCCCAGGCGCTGTTGCTGGATATCAATGGCTGGGCGGCCTGGGTCGCCTATCAGGACTGGCAGCAGGCACTTGCCTCCGGCGAGTCGAAGCCGCGGCCGTCCGACATGCGCAGCCTGTTGGCGATTCGCCTGGCCTGGGAGCTGGTGCTGTGGCGCTACACTCTCAATGAGCGGCCCGACCAGGCCGAGCGGCTGACGACCCTGTGGCAACGCGAGCTGGAGGAGCTGCCGGAGCAGATCGAACGCCACCAACGCGCGCAGCAGCCGCTATGGGTGTGGCAGGTGGCCAGCGAGTTGGCCTACCAGCAGCCGTTGCACCGGGCGTTGAGTGACTCGATACGTCATCCGGTCCCGGCCACCCAGCCCGAGCTCCAGGCGGCGTTCTGCATCGATGTGCGCTCCGAACCCCTTCGCCGTGCGTTGGAGCAGCAGAGTCCAAGCATCCAGACCCTGGGATTTGCAGGCTTCTTCGGCCTGCCGCTGGAACATCGCTCGTCGGGTGCTGCGCTGGCCCAGCCCCATTTGCCGGGCCTGCTGGCGCCCAAGGTCACCCTGTGTAGCGGCTCGGCGGAAAGCGGCCGTCGCCACGCCAAGCAGTTGAACTGGCATGCCCGGCTGCACGAATGGAGCAAGGCCGCCAGCGCCACCTTCACCGCCGTGGAGGCCGGGGGCCTGATGTATGCTAGCAAGCTGCTGCTGCGCTCATTGAACCCCAAAGCCAAGCGCGCGCCCATCGCCATGGATCAGCTCAGTTGGCACTGGCGAGATAGCGACGAGGCACTGAGCCTCGATGACAAGGCGCAGCTCGCACATACCATCCTGAACGCCATGGGGCTCACCGAGCAGATCGCGCCTCGGGTGCTGCTGGTCGGCCACACCAGCCGCAGTAGCAACAATCCTCATGCGGCGGGGCTCGAGTGCGGCGCATGCGGCGGCCAGTCGGGGGAGGTCTCGGTGCGAGCCCTGGCCCGATTGCTCAACGACTCCGCGCTACGCGAGAAGCTGGCCGACATGGGCCTTATCATTCCCGAGCAGACCCGCTTCGTGCCTGCGCTGCACCACACCATCACCGACCGGATCGAATTGCCGGAAGCCGAGGGTGGTGAAAACGCCGCACTGAGCGTTGCCGAGCGGCAGTGGCTCGAGCAGGCCAGTGCCCAAGCCCGCCGCGAGCGTGCACCGCGCCTCGGCCTTTCCGCAGATGGGTCGGACCTTGCTAAGACGCTCGATCGTCGTGGCGCCGACTGGTCACAGACCCGCCCGGAGTGGGGCCTTGCCAACAATGCCAGCTTCATTGCCGCACCACGTAAGGTGACGGCTCCCATCAACCTGGCAGGGCGCAGCTTCCTGCATGACTACGACTGGAGCACCGATCCAGACTTCGCGCGGCTCGAGCAGATCATGACCGCCCCCATGGTCGTCGCCCACTGGATCAACATGCAGTACAACAGCTCCGTGCTGGACAACCGCAAGCTAGGCAGCGGCAACAAGGTGCTGCACAACGTGGTGGGCGGGCATATCGGCGTATTCGAAGGCAACGGTGGTGATCTTCGCATCGGTCTTCCGATGCAATCGTTGCACGATGGCGAGATCTGGCGTCATGAACCCCTGCGCTTGAGCGTTTATCTTGCGGCGCCGACTCTCGCCATCGAGGACATTATCAGCCGCCACGAGATGCTCGCGTCACTGGTGGATAACGACTGGATCAACCTCTTCGCCCTGAATGATCAGAACGGCGAGATTCTCGCCTACCGCAACCGCCGCTGGGTCGCCCCCTAGCGGCAAGAACCCCTCAAAAGACCCGTTTCAAAAGGCACGCCGCATAAGGAAAAGCCCCGAGCCAGATCACCGGCTCGGGGTTTTTGTTGGGTGGTGTTCACTGCCCTCATAGTGCGATTCAGCGCCGCTTTGCATCCATCATGTCGAATGAATAGGCTTGTGAGCCAAGGCCGCTGGGGCGATCAGGCCGCATTACACCCTAGCGTGATGCAAAAGCTACCCGCACTGGTGCCCAGTTAGGGCGGTAGCTGCCGGTTGGGTTATTGCTTCTCCCTCTCTTGTTCCGCGTTACTTTGTCAGAGTTATTTTGTCAGAGTCACTTTGTCAGAGTTATTTTGTGAAGAGTTGCGACTGCTATGAAGAAGCAATATCCATTTTTTGTCTTGATGTCGGTGCTCGTCTCCGGCTGTACCAATGTGGCCAGCGATGTTGCCAGGCAGATTGAACCAACGGCATCTTCGCACCTGAAGGCCAGCGACCTGTTCTCCACCGCCAGTGATTTTTTCGCCCAGGCCGGATACCTGTGCACTGCTGATGAAACTCTCCCCATTCTTAAGTGTACGAAAGAGCTTCGTGATCTCTATATCCATCAAACCACCGCCGTCGTCGAGATATTTCCAGGCGATGAGAAGGAGGCGGCGTACATGCTGGTGGCGGAACGCTGGGACGAAGGACTGATCCCCGGCGAGTTCATTTCGGGCCATTTCAGGAACGACGATGTGGCGAATTTTTGCGGCTATCTACGCGAAGAAGGGCTGGCGGTATGCCGCACCCGTTCATAAGGGCGCGTACACAAGGACATCCCTTGCAGGTGAGGTAAGGATCGATGCGAGGACGCATTACGGTTTGGAACAATGACAGAGGGTTTGGCTTTATCAACTCCGACGCGGGTGGTGACAGGCTATTCTTTCATATCAGCGGCATGGCGCGTGGTGCGTCCCGCCCCTCAGTCGGTGATAGCGTCACCTATGAGATGAGCACGGCATCAAATGGCAAGGCGCGCGCCGTTAATGTGCGCCCCGCTGGTTTAGGTGCTGTCTCTGGGGTGCTGATGTCCAAGCGAGTGATCCTGTCAGCCGCAGCGCTCTTGCCTTTCCCGGTGTTGTGGGGCCTCGTCGAGGCGAACAAGCTGCCGGCACACGTGTTGTGGTTTTTGGCTGGAATGAGCGCTTTAACCTTCGCTTTGTATGGCTTTGATAAATGGGCGGCAAAACGCAAGGCTCAGCGAACGGCTGAAAATAAGCTTCATTTCTTTGCCTTGTTAGGTGGCTGGCCTGGCGGATTACTGGCACAACAGGTGTTCCGGCATAAATCGAGCAAGCGGTCTTTCCAGATCACTTTCTGGATTACGGTGATACTCAACTGCTGTGTGCTTGGGGCCGTGGGGTCAACCGCTGGCGCGGTATTCATCAAGAGCTTAATTGGGGCATGATGAATAAGCCTAAGGCGCATAATGACTGATTGCGCCATGGTGAAAAGCCATGATGGTAATCGCTTATCACGCGTGAGCTCATTGCACCTGGGAGTACCAGCACTTTTGCCCGATGTTGAAACCCAGTACTCGAGGAGCACCTATGGTGAACGATGGAGACATGCAGCACTTGCGTCGTTGCATAGAGCTGGCAACTGAGGCTCTGGCGTTAGGCGACGAGCCATTCGGCTCTGTGCTCGTAGCGGCGAATGGAGAGGTTCTCTTTGAAGATCACAACCACGTTGCTTCAGGTGATCGAACGCGGCACCCAGAGTTTGAAATTGCCCGGTGGGCGGCGGCGAATATGACGTTGGAGGCCAGATCAGAAGCCACTGTCTATACATCGGGTGAGCATTGCCCCATGTGTGCTGCAGCACATGGCTGGGTCGGGCTGGGCCGTATCGTGTATGTGAGCTCATCGGAGCAATTGACGGCATGGCTTGGCGACCTGGGAGTGCCAGCACCTCCGGTGCAGGCTTTACCAATCCGTGATGTCGTTCCCAACATTGAAGTAGATGGCCCAGTCCCAAGTCTTGCCGAGCAGGTGCATGACCTACATCGTCGTTTCCACAGTTCGCCATGAAATGACCAAGGCGGTAATAGCAAGCCGCATGGGCGTATGGCACTGACTACCCACCGCTTCGCCCAGCATGGTGCAACGGGAGCATACTGAAGGAAGTCATTAATGATCGTTCCGTTGTTTCTCGATACAGATGATGGCCAGCATTTCTCAATGGATGCGCGTCAAGCCATCAAAGACGTATGTGACTCGGCCGAGGTAGACATACGCGTTCACCTCGGCGCGTTGCGCGAGGATATTGAGTTGGCGTGCCAAACTGGTGAATTCGTGATCCCGGAAACGGGCGAGGTGGGTGGAGCAATGACGCCAAGCCGCATCGGCTGGACCGTCGATCCCAATATGCCGGGAGGCGTGGCGGGCGTGGCGCGCAGACACTTACGGTTGACGTTATTTCACGAGCTTCACCACCTGGTAAGAGGGTGGGTGATGTTTGGAGGCGAGCCGCGTACTTCTTTCATGGAAGGGGTCGTCAGTGAAGGGCTGGCAACGGTTTTTGAGCGTGATGCCGGTGGCCGAGAACCGCCTTGGGGGCAATACCCGGACAATGTCGAGGAATGGGTTTCTGAGTTACGGGAACTGCCTGTGACGGCACCTTACAATCAATGGATGTTTCAGCATCCGGATGGGCGGCGCTGGATTGGGTATCGTGCGGGCACCTACATTGCAGACCGAGCGATCCTGGCGTCTGGGCGATCTGCCGCAGAGCTGGCTAGGGTCCCAAGTGATGAGGTACTCCAGATGGCTGGTATCGACTGATACTGGGCGTCAAGATAGTCCTACCATGCCATCCATGCGGTAAGTGAAGCTCAAGTTTGCTGCGATGTTCTGGAGTATGACGCCGTGCGTCGGCTAGGTTGTTGACTTGCCGACACCGAAAAGGGCCTTAGGTTTATGGAAGCCATTTTGCGGCCTGCAGAGATAGGCGATTACAACGCTATTGCCTCATGGGTAGGTGATGCTGACGCTTGTGCCCGATGGGCTGGCCCAGCTGTGCCATTTCCTTTTTTAGCCGAAGAGCTGCCTGAAATACTGTCTGTCACAGGGGGAAAAAGTTATTGCTTGGCAGGCAGTGATGGAGAGTGTATTGGCTTTGGTCAGTTCTGGACTGTCACGCAGGGGGCGGTGCATATAGGCAGAATCATTATCTCCCCTAGCGCGCGAGGGAGTGGGGCAGGCCGGGTGCTGTGTGAAAAGCTCATCGATAGAGCCTTGCGGTCAACCGACTCATCCGTTGTCACTCTGCGGGCCTATCGGACCAATAGCGCCGCGCTCTCATTATATTCGGGTCTTGGCTTTACGGTTGTTGAAATGGAGTCTACGAGTGAACTGCTTTTCATGAAGGCAGAGGCCAGCAGCCTGCGTGAGAGAGGCGTATGAGGGAAGGATGAGAGATAGGCGCGTCGGATGCGCCGCATGTTGATATCAGGGATGACCGAATGAACCCCATATTTCGGCGGGCAAAAGACAAGGGCTATGTTGAACGACTGACGCGTACCAATATGGCGCCTTACTATGAGAAAGCAGGCCTTGTCTGGGATCGCGCGCTGTTTGAGAAAAACTGGCAAGAATTCGAGAGTTACGAAGTAGCCATAAATGGTGGTGTGGCAGGTGTCTTAAGGCTCAGTCATGATGATGTCGCCTACTATATTCGCGACCTTCAAATAGAGCCGAGTTGGCAGCATCAGGGGTTGGGGACGCGGGCCATCAATTTCGCCATTGAGATTGCCCGTAATGCAGGTGCTCAACGCCTACGGCTCCGCGTATTTTGCGAAAATCCTGCTGTAGCGCTGTACGAGCGAATGGGGTTCCAAGTTTGCAAAACGGCAGAAGATACGCACTACATGGAGCGGGAGCTGCCCTGAAAAGCCGATTTTTAGGAAGCCTGCTCACTGATACAGCCGCTTTGCAACTGCCTTGACGAATCAATACGCTGGTAGATCCAAGGCCGCCGAGACGACCAGGCCGCATTGCCTCATAGCTGGACGCTAGGACTACTGCATGGATGGCAGGGTGCCATCACAGACATGCCCAAGTAGGGGCGGTAGCGTGGGTGAGTCTTTCTTCTCGTATGCATATTACCCTAGGGGGCTGCGTACGCCGGCAAAGCCGTTGCCCAGTACATGCGTATAGATCTGAGTGGTCTCGATGCTCTTATGGCCCAACAGTTCCTGCACTGTGCGTATATCCGTGCCTTGAACCAACAATTGCGTGGCGAAGCTGTGTCTGAGGGTATGGCAGGAGCCTGGGCGAGGCAGTGATGCCGCTCTCATGGCGTGCTTGATGGCCTTCTGCACCGCGGATGGGTGGATATGGTGAAGAACTGTCTTGCCCGAGTCATCGAAACAGGGCCGACTGGCGGGAAATAGCCAATGCCATGCAAGGGAGACACCCGCATTGGGGTATTTGCGATCCAGCGCGCGGGGTAGGGTTACGGGCACGCAGCCATGATGCAAGCGACTAGAGAGCTGTTGCTGGGCAAGGGTGATTTGATGTTGCAAGGCAGCAACGCAGGATGCGGGGAGTAGAGTGGTTCTGTCCTTGTCGCCTTTGCCAGCTCTTACCGTAATGATCTGGCGGTCGAAGTCGATATCACGGACACGTAAGCGGCAGGTTTCAATAAGCCGGAGTCCTGAGCCGTACATCAAGGTCCCCATCAGGTGCATTGGGCCAGATAGGTGACTAAGCACGCGCATCACTTCTTCGTGAGATAAGACGACGGGCAAGCGGCGTGGGCGCCTAGGGTGCGAGAACTCTCCGATTTCTCCCAGCTTCTGCTCAAGGACATGGCGATAGAGGAACACGATGGCGTTCAGCGCCTGGTTCTGCGTGGCCGCTGCCACATGGCGCTCTACCGCCAAGTATTCCAGGAACGCCTTCAATTCAGGTGCACCCATGCTGGCGGTTTGACGCACGCCATGGTAACGAATGAAGTGGCGTATCCAGTAGCAGTAGGTCTTCTCCGTACGCGGGCTGTAGCGTTTTACCCGCATGGTGGCCTTCACACGATCCATCAGCTTGGGTGGTCTGCTCTGCGCGTCCATGCATTGCTGTCCCATGGTGATGTATGTTTGTACAGTATTATTGTGTCTGGCAAAATGCGCAAGCGCGCGAATTCTGCATAGGTAGCCGAGAAATTCTTAGATTTCTTTACGATCAATGCGTTAGGTTGGGTGTGGCTCGCTCGTTTATTGACTTGAACGCGCCAGCTCGTTCAAGTCAATAAACGAGCGTTCTGTATAATCACTGTTGAACTAAACCGCTTCGCGGTAGCTGTCGTCGAATCCTGTCTTTCGCCTCATCGAACCACACTGTTCCTTGAC
>NZ_JABVXC010000024.1 GCF_013349955.1 Onishia taeanensis
GGGTAGCCCGGCGACAGGGTCTCGCCGGTGGCGGGATTGATGGCGTGAATGGCCTGGCCATTGGCGGTCACGGCGCGCTGGCCGAGCAGTTGCGTTCCTTCCAGAGTCATGTTGCCTCCTGTCATCACAATGAGTTGACGCGGGTGTCGGTGGCTTCGGACTCGAACGCCAGCGGGTTGCGCAGCGTGCGGCCGAAGGCCGGCAGGGCGATTTCGAAGCGATCGCCGTCGCGGGTCTGGACGCCGTCGGCGAAGCTCAGCGTCGCGGTGCCGAAGAAGTGCACGTGGACGTCGCCGGGGCGCCGGAAGCCTTGATACTTGAAGTGGTGATGCTCGAGATTGGCCAAGCTGTGCGCCATGTTGGCCTCACCGGTGAGAAACGGCTTCTCCCACAGGGTCTCGTCGTCACGCACGATGCGGCTGACGCCCTCGAGGTGCTCGGGCAGCTCGCCGATCAAGAGTTCCGGGCCGAAGCTGCAGTGGCGCAGCTTGGAATGGGCCAGCCACAGGTAGTTGAAGCGTTCGGTGACATGGTCGGAGAACTCATTGCCGATGGCGTAGCCGACGCGCCAGGGCTGGCCGTCGTCGCCGATCACGTAGAGCCCGGCGAGCTCAGGCTCCTCGCCGGCGTCTTCGGCGAAGGCCGGTACCGGCATCGCCGCCTCGGGGGCCACCACGCAATCGCCGTCGCCCTTGTAGAACCATTCCGGCTGGGCGCCGGTCTCGCCGACGGCGGGCTTGCCGCCTTCCACGCCGAGCTTGAACATGCGCATCGAATCGGTCAGCTCGGACTCGTCCGCCTGGGCCTTGGCGTGCATGGAGGCGCGGGTATCGGCACTGCCCAGGTGGGTCAGGCCGGTGCCGGTGACCAGGCAATGCGCCGGATCGGCATGGGTCAGCGGCGGCAGCAGGCGTCGCTCGTCGATCAGTTGCTGATAGTCGAGGCGGGTCTCGGTCAGTGACGCCTCGACCACCTCAGCGAGCCCGCGGCCATCGGCGATAGCGCGCCGCGCCAGGGTGTAGGTATCGGCGTTGGTCAGGCGGACCCTTTGCTCGTTTTCCACCAGCGCCGCTACGGGCCGGTTCTGGTGCAAACATTGGATGATTCGCATTGCGTGATTCCTCGACATCCAGATAAGAGAAGGAGAGTCAGGCGCCGGTCGAGCATCGAAGCGACCTCATCATAGCGCCGTATCTCGGTTTATGTACAACATTAAGATTTGTATGTTGATTCTATGCCGTTGCTTGGCGGAACCAAGGTCGCCTTGGCTTTTACAAGGCAGTGGCGACGTTCCTTGTCGCCAGGCCAGCTAACCGTTGGCTCAGCCCACCAGCCACAGGGCCAGGTTGGGCCAGAACAGCAGCGTGAACAGCACGCACAGTTGCAGGGCGATGAAGGGCAGCACCGCGATGAAGATGTCCTTGAGGCTGACCTCGGGGGGCGCCACGCCCTTGAGGTAGAAGGCGGCTGGTCCGAACGGTGGTGACAGGAAGGAAACCTGCATGTTGACCGCGAACAGAATGCCGAACCAGATCGGGCTGTAGCCAAGTTCCACCACGATCGGCACGAAGATCGGCAGCGTCAGCATGGCAACGCCGATCCAGTCGAGGAACATGCCCAGCACCAGCAGGATCGCCATCATCACCAGGATGATCACGATAGGGGCCACGTCGAGCTCCATGATCATTCCTGAAATGAAGCGGTTACCGCCCATCAGGTTATAGACCCCGACCAGCGCCGCGGCGCCGATGCCGATCCAGATGATCATGCCGCAGGTGGTCATGGTCTGGCTCAGGCTCGAGTGCAGGGTCTTCACGGAAAATTCGCCGCGCAGCACTATCGCCAGCAGTACCCCGAACACCCCCATTGCCGCGGCTTCGGTCACCGAGGCCACGCCGCCGTAGATCGAGCCCAGTACCATGAAGGCGATCAGCCCCGGTACGATAATGGCCTTGAGCGCCTGCCAGCGATTGGAGAAGCCGTCTTCGCGGTCGGCATCGGTCATCGGCGGGCCCATGTTCGGATCGCGCAGGCAGCGCACCATGACATAGGCGATGTAGGAGCCCATCAGGATCACCGCGGGGGTAATCGCGGCGGTGAACAAGTCGGCAATCGAGACGCTGGCGATCAGGCCGTAGATGATCAGCACGATCGAGGGCGGCATCATGGTGCCGAGTGCCCCGCCCGCACAGACCACACCGATCGACAGGCGCTTGTCATAGCCCAGGCGCAGCATCTGCGGCAGGGCCAGGATGCCCAGCAGCACGATTTCGCCGCCGATGATTCCGGACAGCGCCGCCAGGAAGAACGCCACCACGATGGTCTGCACGGCGACCCCGCCGGGCAGGCGGCCAGCGAACACTCGCATGGCATTGAAAAGGTCCTTAGCAATGCCTGATCGGTCGAGCAGCGAGGCCATCAACACGAACATCGGTACTGCCACCAGCGAATATTCGGTGACAAAGCCAAACACCCGGCTGGTGACCAGTGGCAGGGCCTCTGGCCCGAACCAGCCGAAGGTGAAAAGGAGTGCTACCAGGCCGGTGATGAAGGCCAGCGGAAGGCCGGTCACCAGCAGGGCGAAGATCGCCCCGACCAGCAGGATCGTCGCGTCAGCGATCTCCATTATAGGGCTCCCTTATCGTCGGGCGTGGCAGTGGCGGGTTTGCCGCGGAACGACTGAATGACATGGATGAAGGCCTGAACGCACATGATGATCAGGGCAAGCATGATCATGCCCTTCACCAGAGCCGGGAAAGGCGGATTCCAGGAAGTGCCGGAGCGTTCAAGCGACCATTCGCCGAGCGGGTTGTGGGAGGCGTCCCAGAACATCACGAAGGCGGCATAGCTCATGGCTAGGCAGAACAAGAAGGTGACCAGGTCGTTGAAACGGTCGAGCCAGCGCTTAAGCCGCGGGCCGGCGGCATCGTAGAGCACCCGTACACGGATGTGCTGATTGCCGGCCAGTGCTGCGGGGCCGCCGAGGGCGAAACTGACCGCCACCAGCATGACCACGCTTTCGTGAACCCAGGAAGTGGGCGAGTTGAAGCCATAGCGCATGATGACCTCGAAGACACTGATCCCCATGGCGATGAACACCAGCCAGGCAGCGCCTCTGGCGCACCACACCACCCCGCGGTCGAAGGCACTGCGTACCGGATCCGGCGCCTGATCTTCGGCAGTTGCGGGGACGCGGCCGTCCTCGTCGCTCATTGGGGGATCCTCGTCGTGAATCTTTTGAGACATGACGCCTCCAGGCGACGCCCGGGCGCCGCCATGCTGAGAAGAGTGATCAGCGAGACCCGAGTGGTCGGGTCTCGCCAGTGATGCGAGTCGCTCGTCGAACTAGCTCGTCAGGTCAGTTCGATGGGTTAGAGCAGTCCGCGAGAGGTCAGGAAGGCGGTGGCCGAGTCGTAGATTTTCTGCGTCATCTCGTTCTTGTCGGCCCATTCTTTCCATTCCTGCTGGGCCGCCTGGCGGAACTTCTTGCGCTCATCCGCGGGCAGGTCGAACGGGTGCACATCCGGATTGTCCTTGAGCGCTTGCAGGGTCTCGAGATCCTGCTCCTTGAGACGGGCGATCAGGTCATAGGCCATGCCGTCGAAGGCGGTCTCCAGGGTGGTCTTCAGGTCATCCGGCAGGCCATCCCAGATATCCTTGTTGATCGATACCGCGATCATCGGCATGGAGTGGAAGCCCGGGTACAGCGGGTAGGGGGCGAAGTCATGGATGCCCATGGCGTCGTTGTTGGACAACACCGTGGAGTCGGCGGCATCGATTACGCCCTTCTCGAGGCCGGTATAGACTTCGGAGCCTGGCAGGTTGACCGGCGTGGCGCCGATGCGCTCGAAGATGTTGTAGACCATGCCCTGCGGGGCGCGGATCTTGAGTCCCTGGAAGTCATCGATGGACTCGATTGGCACAGTCGAGGGAATCGATTCCAGCGGAAAGGTTGCCGCACTGATCAGGTGGGTACCGTAGGGGTTAGCCAGTTCGTTATAGAGCGCTTCGCCACCGCCGTACTTCATGAATTCCAGGAAGTCGTAGGGATCGCTCCATGCGCCTACCAGGTTGCCCAGCATGCCGAATGCCGGATCCTGGCCGGAAAAGTAGCTGGGATCGGTCATGTGGCCCTGAAGAATGCCCGAGGAGACGGCCTGCAGGGTCTCGGTGGGGCCTACCACGGAGTTGATCGGCATGATTTCGATGTGTACCTGACCATCGGTCATGGTTTCGACTTTGTCGGCCCAGGCTTGCTTGATCTTGAAGCTGGGCTCGCCTGCAGTCTCCGATGCCTGGAACTTCCAGTCGTATTGGGCGGCGTGGGCGGAGCTAAGCCCGACCAGCAGGGCCGAGCCGGTGAGGACTATGGCGTGCTTGAGTTTGAGATTGAGCATGAAACTCTCCATCGAAGGAAGATTCTTGTTGTGGCGTGAGCTGACAAAGCAGCATCCCCATCTGGGAGTGTTAATGTTGAACATACATGCTATTTGTTCAACATATACTTTTGTATGTATCGACTACGCTGGCCGTTGCCGGTAACGTCTAGCACAATCTTCGCCGCATACAGGATCGAGCCGTAGGCCGCGATCCTTCGATAAGGAGTAACCTCCATGTCTCAGAGCAAGCGCCCGCTGCGCAGTGCCGCCTGGTTTGGTACCGCCGACAAGAACGGCTTCATGTATCGCAGTTGGATGAAGAATCAGGGGATTCCCGATCATGAGTTCGACGGCAAGCCGATTATCGGAATCTGCAATACCTGGTCAGAGCTCACGCCCTGCAACGCGCACTTCCGCAAGCTCGCCGAGCACGTCAAGCAGGGCATTCTCGAGGCTGGCGGCTACCCGGTAGAGTTCCCGGTGTTCTCCAACGGCGAGTCCAATCTGCGACCCACCGCGATGTTCACCCGTAACCTCGCCAGCATGGATGTCGAGGAGGCGATTCGTGGCAATCCGATGGACGCGGTAGTGCTGCTGGTGGGTTGCGACAAGACCACCCCGGCCTTGCTGATGGGGGCGGCGAGCTGTGACCTGCCGACGCTGGTGGTGACCGGCGGGCCGATGCTCAACGGCAAGCATGAAGGCAAGGACATCGGTTCGGGCACAGTGGTCTGGAAGCTCTCCGAGCAGGTCAAGGCCGGCAAGATCTCGATTCACGACTTCATGGCCGCCGAGGCGGGCATGTCGCGCTCGGCGGGGACCTGCAACACCATGGGCACGGCCTCGACCATGGCCTGCATGGCGGAGTCGCTGGGCACCTCGCTGCCTCACAACGCGGCCATTCCGGCGGTCGATTCGCGTCGCTATGTGCTGGCCCATCTGTCGGGCAATCGCATCGTCGAGATGGTCCACGAGGATCTCAAGCTCTCCAAGGTGCTCACCAAGGGCGCCTTCGAGAACGCCATTCGCACCAATGCGGCCATCGGTGGCTCCACCAATGCGGTCATTCACCTGAAGGCCATCGCAGGGCGCATGGGCGTCGATCTGGCATTGGATGACTGGAACCGCATCGGCCGCGGTACTCCCACGATCGTCGACCTGCAGCCGTCCGGGCGCTTCCTGATGGAAGAGTTCTACTATGCGGGCGGTCTGCCGGCGGTGCTGCGTCGCCTCGGCGAAGCCGACCGGCTGCCCCACAAGGACGCCCTGACCGTCAACGGCCGGACGCTGTGGGACAACGTCAAGGATGCCCCGCTTTACAACGACCAAGTGATCCGCCCGCTGGACAACCCGCTGGTAGACGACGGCGGCATGTGCGTGCTGCGTGGCAACCTCGCCCCGGGCGGGGCCGTGCTCAAGCCCTCGGCGGCGAGCGCAGAACTGATGCGCCACCGTGGCCAGGCCGTGGTCTTCGAGGACTTCGACGACTACAAGGCGCGCATCAACGACCCGGACCTCGAGGTCTCGGCAGACAGCGTGCTCGTCATGAAGCATTGCGGTCCACGCGGCTACCACGGCATGGCCGAGGTCGGGAACATGGGGCTGCCGTCGAAGCTGCTGGAGCAGGGGGTAACCGACATGGTGCGCATCTCCGATGCCCGCATGAGCGGCACCGCCTATGGCACCGTGGTCCTTCACGTGGCCCCGGAAGCCGCCGCCGGCGGTCCGCTGGCCGCCGTGCGCAACGGCGACTGGATCGAGCTCGATGCCTATGACGGCCGCCTGCACCTGGATATCAGCGAAGACGAACTCGCCTCACGGCTGGCCGAAAGCGATCCCCGCGCGGCGTCGACGCGCATCGCCAGCAGCGGTGGTTACCGCCAGCTCTATATCGAGCATGTTCTACAAGCCGATGAAGGCTGCGATTTCGACTTCCTGGTCGGCTGTCGCGGCGCCGAGGTACCCCGGCACTCGCACTGAATCTGGACACCGGCCAATGGCCGCGTTCCCGTCCCGTCTTGCCGCCATCCGATCCCATGCCTGCGACGCCCGAGACAGGCGTCGCAAGGACCAGGAGTTTGACCATGTCCTCGCCCCGTCTGACCCCGGATCAGCTGCGCTCACGCGACTGGTTCGATAACCCCGAGCATCCCGGTACCACGGCGCTGTGCATCGAGCGCTATCTGAATTACGGCATCACGCTCGAGGAGTTGACCTCGGGTAAGCCGATCATCGGCATCTGCCAGTCGGGGTCGGATCTCACGCCCTGCAATCGTCACCACATCGAGCTGGTGAAGCGGGTCAAGGATGGCATCCGTGCCGCCGGCGGGGTGCCCTTCGAGTTTCCGCTGCATCCGATTCACGAGAACGTGCGTCGCCCCACCGCAGCGCTGGATCGCAACCTGGCCTACCTGGGCCTGGTCGAGGTGCTGCATGGCTATCCGCTGGACGGCGTGGTGCTGACCACCGGCTGTGACAAGACTACCCCGGCCAGCCTGATGGCCGCCGCCACGGTCAATATCCCGGCCATCGTGCTGTCCGGCGGGCCGATGCTCAACGGCTGGCGCGGCGCCGAGCGCGTCGGCTCCGGCACCGTGGTGTGGGAGATGCGCAAGCGCCTGGCCGCCGGCGATATCGACTATCCCGAGTTCCTGTCGCGGATCGCCGATTCCGCGCCCTCGGTGGGCCACTGCAACACCATGGGCACCGCCTCGACCATGAATTCGCTGGCCGAGGCGCTGGGCATGAGCCTGCCCGGCTCGGCGATGATCCCCGGCCCTTACAAGGAGCGCGGCGCGGTGGCTTACCAGACCGGCGAGCGCATCGTCGACATGGTTTGGGACGACCTGCGGCCGAGCGACATCCTGACCCGTGAAGCGTTCGAGAACGCCGTGGTCACCTGCTCGGCGCTGGGCGGCTCGTCCAACGCGCCGGTACATATCAACGCCATCGCCCGCCATGCCGGCGTCGAGTTCGACAACGACGACTGGCAGCGGCTCGGCCACGAGGTGCCGCTGCTGGCCAACGTGATGCCGGCCGGGGCCTATCTCGGCGAGGAGTTCCACCGCGCTGGCGGCGTGCCCGCGGTGATGCACGAGTTGCTTGAGGCCGGGCGGCTTCATGGTGAGGTGCCGACCGCCAACGGCCGCAGCCTGGTCGATAACCTGGCCGGTCGCGAGACCGTCGACGAGGAAGTGATCCGCCGCTATGCCAACCCGCTGGTCGAGCACGCGGGCTTCCTCAATCTCAAGGGCAACCTGTTCGATTCGGCGCTGATGAAGACCAGCGTGATCGCGACGGACTTCCGCCAGCGCTTCCTCAGCGATCCCGAGGACCCCAATGCCTTCGAGGGCAAGGTGGCGGTGTTCGACGGCTCCGAGGACTATCATGCGCGCATCGACGATCCTGCCCTGGGTATCGATGAGCGCACCATCCTGGTGATGCGCGGCGCTGGTCCCGTTGGCCATCCGGGTGGCGCCGAGGTGGTCAACATGCAGCCGCCGGAGGCGCTGATCCGCGCCGGCATCGACTCGCTGCCCTGTCTGGGCGACGGTCGACAGTCGGGCACTTCCGGCTCACCGTCGATCCTCAACGCCTCGCCGGAAGCCGCGACTGGCGGGCCGCTGGCGCTGCTCGAGACTGGCGACCGGCTGAGAGTGGATCTGGGCCGCTGCGAGGTGCGTCTGCTGGTCGATGAGGACGAACTGGCCCGGCGTCGCGAGCGACTCGAGGCCGCCGGTGGTTACCCCTATCCGGCGCATCAGACGCCCTGGCAGGAAATTCAGCGCTCGATGGTCGAGCCGCTGGACCGTGGCATGATTCTACGGGGCGCGACCGAGTATCAGGACGTGGCCCGTCGCAGCCCACCGCGGGACAACCACTGACGCCATAGCGTCAAACGCCGCCTTGCCCCGGTGGAGCCACTTACCGGAGAGCCCGCCGGGGCGTCGGGCGACGAGGTCGGCTAGGCGGCGGCCCAGTCCGTCGTGACGGTGCAGGGTATCGTGGGGCGCAGGGTGTCGTGGCGGTAAAGGGTGTCGTGGCGGTAGACTGCAGGGCGTTTTTCATTGCTTGCAGGAGTGTGTCATGTCCGAATTTCGCCTGGGCCTGGTTGGGGTCGGCAAGATCGTGCGCGATCAGCATCTGGCGGCTATTGAGGCCACGCCGGGGATCGAGCTTGTCGCTGTGGCCGATCCCTTCTCGGAGCTTGCTGGCATCGCGAGTTACAAAGACCTTGCCACCATGCTCGACGCCGAGCCGACGCTCGACGCCATCGCGATCTGCACACCGACCCACCTGCGGCATGAGCTGGCGCGCCTGGCGCTCGTGCATGGCAAGGCGGTGATGCTCGAGAAACCGCCGGGCGCGACGTTGGCCGAGACGGAGGATCTCAAGGCGCTGGCCGAAGCGAACGGCACCGTGCTGTTCGCCGCCTGGCATTCGCGTTTCGCCCCGGGCATTAGCCACGCCCAGGATTGGCTCGCCTCAAGGACTGTGGCCGGGGTGACGATCGACTGGCATGAGGATGTGCGCGTCTGGCACCCAGGGCAGGATTGGATCTGGGAAGCAGGTGGCATGGGTGTCTTCGATCCCGGCATCAATGCGCTATCCATCGCCACACAGTTAATGTCGGTGCCGTTCTTTCTCAAGCACGCCGATCTCGAGATGCCGGAAAACTGCCAGACGCCGATCGCCGCCAGGCTAGGCTTTCGCACCGCTGCCGGCGTGGCGGTAGACGCCGACTTCGACTTCCGTCATCAGGATCCGCCGCGCTGGGACATGCGCATCGACACCGATGCCGGGGTTCTCAAGCTTGAAAGCGGCGGGTCGCGCTTGATCATCGATGGAGAGGTCGTGATCGATGAGCCGGAACGCGAGTACCAGGGCGTCTATGCGCATTTGTGTGAACTGCTGAAGAGCGGCGAAAGCGATATCGATGTCGCCCCCCTGCGCCATGTAGCCGACGCGATGATGCTGGGTCACCGGCGCGCGGTTGAAGCGTTTATCGAATAGCGGCATGACAGGCTTGGCCGCCTCCCCGGCGGCTGAGCCGTGGCTTGCGTTCAGGTGTCCGGCGTCAGGTTCATGCTGCTGCCCAGTACGGATTCGCCTGGCTTGAGACCGAGCGCATCGGCGGTGCCGGCGAGCACGGCTTGAGCGGCGCGGAAGGCCTCGTGAGGGCGGCGGGTACGGATGGCCTCCATCAACTGACGATGGCGCTCCAGGCTCGCCTCGGGATCCGTGGCGCTGACGTTGGACATCTTGATCAGCAGATAGATGGAGGGGCGCAGGATATGGGACAGCTGCGCCCAGACGATGTTATGGGTCGCTTTGTAGATGGCGACATGAAAGGCCACATCGTAATCGCTGTGCAGGCGATTCGCTTCCGGGCCAGCATCGCCGTGCATGTTCTGCCCCATCCCCTCGAAGGCTTCCTCTATCGCGACCAGGTCACGGGCGGTGGCCCGCTTGGCCGCCATCATGGCGACATAGGGTTCGACATCCAGCCGGAATGACAGGATCTCCCGCTGGACCTTGGGATTGGGCGCCGCATAGCGGGTCATCCACCCGGTGACGGTGGGGTCGAGAATATTCCACTCGGAATATTCCCGCACCCTGGAGCCATGCCCGGAAATGCGCTCGATGATGCCGACATCCACGAGTTGCCTCAGGTCACTGCGGACCGCCGAGCGGTTGATGGCGAACTGAGCGCAGAGGTCGACTTCCTTGGGCACGTAGTCGCCGGGCTGGTAGCGGCCGGAGAAAATCTCCTCGGCCAGGAACTCGGCGACGCTGGGACGCTGGTTGGGTTTTTGCTGCTTTTCCTTCACGTAGGCTCTGTCCGGCAAAATGTAGGCTCAAATTGTCATATGTTGAACATATGAGCAAGCGGGCTGAAAACTAGCGGCTATCTGCTGACGATGTTCTCAACAGGGCGATGAAGTGCTCGATCAGGGCGTTGGCCTCGGAGGTCGCGCGGATACCCTCGCGCAGGGCCTCGACGTTCTGGCCCGCTTCGCCCAGCCCTTTACTTTGGTGCTCAAGATAGGCACGCATCACAGGGGCGGTGAATTCCGGGTGAAACTGCACGCTCCACTGGTTGGGCCCCAGGCGTAGCGCCTGATAGGGATCGTGAGCATTGCTCGCCAGTACCACCGAACTGGCTGGCGGCGTGAGCACCGATTGAGCATGCGTCAGGTGAGCCGGGAAGCGGCCGGGCAGGGTGCCAAACAGATCATCTGCCTGGCCAGCCTCGGTGAGTGCGACCTCGAAGGTGCCGGCTTCGCGGCCCTGCGGGTGATAGCCGCTTTTCCCGCCCAGCGCCTCGGCCAGCAACTGATGCCCGTAGCAGACGCCTAAGGTGGGCAGGTCGCGAACGACGGCCTCGCGCAGCCAGGGCTTCAGCGCCTCGCTCCAGGGCTCGGCGTCGCTGACCATGGCGTGCGACCCGGTGATCAGCACCGCATCGACCTCTGCATGCTCTGGCGCCGATGTGTCTCGTTGCGCATCCCAGATCGTCAACTCGTAATCGGGCAGGCGGGCCTGGAACAGCGCCTCGAAGTCGCCATGCTCGGCGACAATGTCGGGGAAGCTGTCCCCGGTCTTGATCAGCAGCAGTCGTGGCGAGCGTCTTGTCATGGAGAAGTCCGGTTCGGTGGAAGCTCAGTCCTTGAGCAGTGTCTTGCCCAATGCCTGCATGAACTCATCGCAGGCCGCAAGCTGATTGTGTTCGACGTACTCATCGGGCTGGTGGGCCTGCCCGATGCTACCCGGCCCGCAGATCACCGTGGGTAGCCCCACGCCCTGAAACTGGCCGGCCTCGGTGGTGTAGGCCACGGCTTCATTGGGCCTGTCGCCGAGCAGTTGGCGGCACAGCGCCACTGCTTCGGCATTGTCGCGGTCGGCGAGCGCCGGCACGGTCTGGGTAATATGCTCGGTGACGATGCCGGTGCCCGGTGAGCGAGCCTGCATTTCGGCCTCGAGTTCTCGAGCATAGGCATCAAAGCGCGCATAGAGCGTCTCGAAGCTATCGCTCGGCAGGTGACGAATTTCCCAGTCGAAGTGGCAGTCGCGGGCCTTGATATTGATCGCCGTTCCGCCCTGTATGCGGCCGACATGCAGGCTAGAATGCGCCACGTTGAAGGCCTCGTCGATGCGCCCCTCGGCCTTGAGGTCCTCCATGATGTCTTCGATGCGGGTGACCAGCCGTGCGGCAATGTGTATTGCCGAGACGCCCTGATATACCTGGCTCGAGTGGGCCGCCTGGCCGGTGACGGTGGTGCGCAGGTTGGTGATGCCCTTGTGGGCCACCACCGGCGCCATCAGCGTCGGCTCGCCGACGATCACCGCTGCCGGGCGTGGCTCATCGGCCATCAGCCGCTCGATAAGGCGTGGCGCGCCCAAGCAGCCAATTTCCTCGTCGTAGGACAGGGCGAGGTAGATCGGCCGTTCGAGGGGCTGCTCAATCCAGTACGGTACCTGAGCCAGCGCGCAGGCGATGAAGCCCTTCATGTCGCAGGTGCCGCGACCGTAGAGGCGACCATCGTCGCCGTCGCGCAGTGTGAAAGGGTCAGTCGTCCAGGGCTGGCCATCGACCGGTACCACATCGGTGTGCCCGGATAGCACCACCCCACCCTCGACCGCCGGGCCGATACGTGCCAGCAGGTTGGCCTTGCTGCCATCGTCGTTTTCAATGCGCTGGTAGGGCACGCCGTATCCGTCGAGGTAGGTCTCGATGAAGCGAATCAGCTCAAGATTGGAGTCGCGCGAGACGGTGGCATAGCCCACCAGCGTCTCGAGCAGGGCGGTGGCGGTCATGATCTGGCTCCTGAACGGTGAATGGCGCTAGCCTATCATGAGGCGGCATACTGATGAGGGGCAGCATCATCTCCGGCATTGCCACGCCGACCGAGTCGGGGGCTATCGGCGTCTTCGGTGCCATTCTGCTGGCGATTCTCTACAAGCGCTTCCGGCCGGCCATGTTTCAGTCCGCCGGTCTTCAGACCGCCACCCTGGTCAGCGTGGCCATGTGGATCATCTTCGGCGCCTCGGTGTTCAGCAATTTCCATCTGCTGATGGGGGTGCAGAGCATGGTGGCCGATCTCGCTGCAAGCCTGGACCTGCCGCCTATCATGATCATTATCCTGTTTCAGGTGATCATGTTGCTGCTGGGCTTCATTATTGATGAGTTCATCATCGTGCTGATGTGCGCGCCGCTGTTTACGCCCATCGCCGTCTCCATGGGCTATGACCCTATCTGGTTCGGTGTGCTGATGATTCTCAATATACTGATCGCCGTGCAGACGCCGCCCTATGGGTTCGCCTTGTTCTACCTGAAAGGCATTGCGCCACCGGATGTCGGGATGGGAGAGATCTACCGATCCGTCACGCCCTTTGTGGCCGTGAATTTAGTGGTACTGATCCTGTGCATGGTCTTCCCTGAAATCGTGCTATGGCTACCTAATAAGGTCATGGGTTGAGGTGACACTATGTTCAATCACATCCTGATTCCCGTCGATCTCGCGCATCAAGAGCAACTCGCCAGGCTGCGTGAGTCGGCCCGTTTGTTGATCGATGGCGCGGGCAGCATCACCTTGCTTTATGTGGATCCGATTACGGTCCACAAGGAAGCGCTGATGACTCAGTTGGGAGAAGACCAGTACGCTGAGCACCAACGGGAAGCCGAAGCCCAGTTGCAGAGCCTGTCCGAGTCGCTGCAGGTGGAGAACGTCACCATGAATGTCGTTACCCGAGAAGGCAGCGCTCATGATCAGATTCTCGAGTACGCCTCGGAAATCAGTGCCGACGCTATTCTGATGATGGCCAGCCGCCCGGGACTCACCGACTATTTCATCGGTTCCACAGCCGAGCGGGTGGTGCGTCATGCCGGTTGCTCGGTCTTCGTGATCCGCTAAGTCGTTAACCTAGTAGGCAAGCGTAGTAGGCCAGATAAGTAGGTGAGATTAAGTAGGCAAGCGGCCGTCAGATGTGTCTGGCGGCCGCTTTTTTTGCGCCGACAATCGAGGCGCCATGGCCATCAATGGATAGGCTTAGCCAGTGTCACGATGCTTATTCGGCACCGGGCGCTGCATGGGGCAATAGCACGAGCAGCAGGCGTCATTCCCTGCCACTAGGCCCTCCATCATGGCGAAGTAGTGAACGCCAGCGCGAGGGCGTGATGCCAAAGGCACGACCGAAGGCGCGGGTCATGTGGCTTTGGTCTGCGAATCCCGCCGAGAGTGCGGCCTCGCTCAGGCTAACGCCAGTGGCGATGCGCTGCCTGACGAGATCCAGCCGGCGTAGCGTGAGATAGCGATAGGGGCTGGTGCCAAACAGCGCGCGAAAGTCGCGGGAGAGTGTCCAACGCTCCTGACCAGATACCCGCTCAAGGTCGTCCAGCGAGACGCCTTCATGATGGTGTGCATCGAGATAGGCCCGAGCCAGATTGGCCGCACGTATGTCGGGTGCCACTCTCGGGCGAACGAGTCGAGCATCGCTATTGGCTTCCAGTACCGCGGCCAGTTCCGCGATGCCCGTTTCCTCTTCGAGCGCGTCCAAGGGCGCCTCGAGCGATGTCAGCAGGAAGCGCACGGCGCGCCGCAAGGACGGGTCTGTCGACAGGCCACCAGTGATATGAGGAAGCGTTCTGCCTCCTAGCGCGTCTTGGATGAGCGCTGGCGTGACGTAGAGCATCCGGTAGTGAAAGCCACGGTCGTCACCGGCATGACCATCGTGAGCCTCGTCCGGGTGAAGCACCATGACGGTACCGGGCTGGCTGTGCCGGTAGTCGCGGCGATAATGAAAGCTCTGCACGCCGCTTAGCGTGATGCCAATGGCGAACGTATCGTGGCGGTGTGTGGTGTAGGCATGACCCTGAAAGCGCGCCTCAAGGCGCTCGATGCGCGTTGGCGGCGCCACGAAGCACCAATCGGCATTCATCTCGCTCATGGTGACCCCACTCAGAGCAACGGCATGAGAACATAATCGACGAGCATCATGACGGCGACAACGACAAGCAGCAGCGACATGGCCCGATTGCAGGCGCGCAAGTATCGCGGCTGATGAATTCGTTTGCCAACGACTTTGCCTGCCAAAAAGTAGAGTGTAGGTGCACCGCCGCCGCCCAGCGCAATCAGTGCCGAACAACTGATCAATGCGATACCGGTAATGTCCCGGCCGGGGAACATGACCGTCGTTATCGGTATGACGACAAGAGAGTTCTTGGGATTCAGCAACTGCATGAAAAGCCCGTTACTGAAGCTCAATCGGTTTTGACCCGCTTGGCTGTTGTCGTCAGCCGCCGCTGGTGTCGATGTAAACACCTTGTATGCCAAGTACAGAATATAGGCACTACCCGCCAGCGCGACATAGGGAATCAGGTCTTGAACGACCAATAGCTGACCCGCAAAGCCGATCAAGGCGAACCAGCAGAAGATCGCCAGCGCCACGCCGACGAAGAAGCCGTAGGTGTCGCGTAGTGGTGAGGAAAGCCCGGCATTCAAGCCCATCAGGTTCACAGGGCCAGGCGTATACATCACGGTGAACGCGTATAAGACGATTTCCATCACTCTGCCTCATCGGTAGCCGACTTAGTTGACTCCATAGGCTAGCCAGCGTCGAGCGAGCGGTCTTGAACGATCCTGCAGCGGGGTGGCCGGGTACTCGGCAGTATCAGGCCAGTCGTGAGAATAAGGGCATTAACAGCGCGAAAAGCTCTGCCTGGGAGGATATGCCGCACTTGGCGTAGAGCTGGCGGCGGAACACCTTGACCGTCTGGAGACTGATCTCCAAGTGGAGACTGATGGATAGCGATGAGTGGCCACGCAATATCAGTAGCGCCACTTCGGCCTGGCGTGGGCTAAGCCCGATGTCATGGTCCTGCTTCAGGGCTTCGCGCAGCCGTTCTTCCAGTGGGGCGGGGGCAGCCTTGGCGAGGCTTTCGGGTTGATAGTCACGCCAGTGCATTTCCAGCAACGCGCCAAGTGTCATCTCGCTATCGTGTAGGGCCTGGACCTCATGCTTGCCAAAGGCTGTCCCGCTGGAGCGGTCTCTGCCGAAACAGGCGGTCAGCGTAATGCTCTCGGAAATGCTGGCAAAAACCGCCACCTCGTCGAGCAGCGTGGTCTGCTTGTAATAGTTGTTGTAGTAATGCGTGCGCCGGAAATGATCCGGTGCCACGTCCACCAGCCGCCGTATTCCGCGTACCTTGCCCTTGAGGTGCTCACGGTAGAAAGGGTCCAACAGATAGGCTCCACCGAGATACTGGCTATCCATCGGTAGATAGACCACGGGGTCGGTGTACTCCCGATAGAGCACCGCCAGCCGATGTTCGCCGTGGTAGGCAATAATGATCAGGTTGTCGAATGCTGCCAAGCTTTCCACCAACCTGGCAAAAAGTCGGGGCAGTTCTGGCGTGGCCAAGGCCTTGATGGTCTTGCCCAACATCGGGTCATAGTCGCTGTGTGTCACCAATTCCTCATACCCAAGGCCATACCACGCTGGGGTTATATACGCTCCGAAAGCTGGATCATACGGTTCTAGAGCGTGTTGCTAGCAACGCGTCGCAGTCTAACGGGCTATTCCAACGCCGGCGACTGTGTGGCTGTGCCTATCAAGATGTGAGGTCAGGCACCGCCATCCATTTTGTTGCACTGGCCGGGCATTTGCTCGGCACCGATGTCAACGTGTCCTGGAGACGAAGCATGAACGACAACAATATCAAACTTGAAAGAACCCTATCGCTGAAGGCCGTGGTGCTGTTTGGCCTTGCCTACATGACGCCACTGATCGTGCTGGGGACCTTCGGTGTCATCGCCAGCGTCAGCCATGGCGCCGTACCCACAGCGTATCTCATCACCACCGTGGCGATGCTGTTTACCGCCTATAGCTACGGCATCATGGCGCGTACCTATCCGGTATCGGGCTCTGCCTATACCTATGCACGCCGGGCCATCGACTCACGGGTCGGTTTCCTGGTGGGCTGGAGCGTGCTGCTGGACTACTTCTTCTTGCCGATGGTGATCTGGCTGATCGGCGCCGCCTACCTGAATGCGCGCTTCCCCGAGGTGCCTAGCTGGGCGTTCTTGCTGGGCTTTATCGGCATCACCACCTTCCTGAATATCTACGGCATCAAGATGGCGTCGAAGGTGAACTCGCTGCTGATGGTGTTCCAGATCCTGGTCATCGGCTTCTTCGTGCTGCTGTCTGTTCGCCACGTGTTCTCGACGGGTGGCACCGATGCCCTGTTCAGCCTGGCGCCGTTCATCGGCGAGGATTCCGGCTTTACCACCATTGCCGCCGCTTCAGCGGTGGCAGCCTACTCCTTCCTGGGCTTTGATGCCGTTACCACGCTGACCGAAGAGACTATCGAGCCCAAGCGCAACATTCCCAGGGCCATCATGCTCACCGCCCTGATCGGGGGTGGCATCTACGTGCTGGTGGGCTACACCACCCAGCTCGCGCATCCCGGCAGTGACTTCGCCGACCCGGATTCAGCCGCCTTCGAGATCGCCAGGATGATTGGCGCAGACCTGTTCGGGGCCATCTTCCTGGCCGGCATGGTGGTGGCGCAATTCACTTCAGGGCTGGCGGCACAGGCCAGTGCGTCACGCCTGCTGTATGCCATGGGGCGCGACGCGGTACTGCCGCGCAAGCTGTTTGGTGCCCTGCATCCGCGCTTTCATACCCCTGTGTTCAGCATCGTACTGACCGGCGGCATCGGTATTATCGCCCTGTTCATGGACGTGCTGTCAGCCGCCTCGTTCATTAACTTCGGCGCCTTCATAGCCTTCACCATGGTCAACCTCTCGGTCATCTTCCTCGTTAGCAAGGATGCGGACGCCAAGCGTCGCTACGGCATCTTCAAGGGCGTTGTCGTGCCGCTGGTCGGTGCCATGGTCAATCTGTGGTTGATGAGCAAACTGGATATCAACGCGGTGTTCCTGGGCCTGATCTGGCTACTGGTCGGTGTGGCACAGCTGGTCTACCTGACCCGTTTCTTCCGCCGTGAGCCGCCGGAAGTGGCCTTCGATGAATCCGATTCCGAATCTGAGTCTGAGCCGGCGACTGCCTCGGCTGAAGCACATCGTTAATGGAGGCTGACATGCCCAGATACTTGCCCGTTCTGGTCGTCCAGGAAGCCTCACGACAGCCCGGCACGGATGCCGAGCTTCGCGACTTCGAGGCGGAACTGGCTGACTACCTGAGCGACTTCGGTGCTGAGTTCGATCAGCCACGCATGGTGGTATACCCGGAGTTCTACCTATGCGGGGCCAGTGGCACGCCTGAACAACGCAGAGCACAGTTGGAAGCGGCCGCCGAACCGATCGATGGCCTTCGCCACCAGCACTTGTCACGCATCGCCCGCAACCTGAACATCTGGCTGTTGCCGGGCACCGTCTGCGAGCGAGGTGATGACGGCCATTTGTACAACACGGCTCCGGTGTATTCGCCTGAGGGCGAACGGGTAGCCGCCTATCGCAAGTGCTTCCCCTGGCGGCCCTATGAGCCTTTTCAGCCAGGCAATAGCTTCGAGGTGTTTGATGTTCCCGGCATCGGCCGGATAGGCCTGGCTATTTGCTATGACATCTGGTTTCCGGAAGTGGTGCGGCAACTAGCCTGGTTGGGGGCGGACGTGATCATCAACCAGGTCGCTACTTCTACCAGTGACCGCGCCCAGGAGCTGGTATTGGTGCAGGCCAACGCCATCTTCAACCAGGTGTTTATGGTCAGCGTCAATTCGGCCACGCCCTCGGGCGAAGGGCAGAGTTTGATTGTTGACCCTGAAGGACTCGTTCGCTCGCAAATGCCCGGGGCCACCTCAGGCATCCTCACCGATGTGCTCAACCTGGATGAGGTGGAGCGCGTACGGACCTTCGGCACCGCAGGCTTGAACCGCATGTGGTCCCAGTTCCGGGATGAGGACCCGGTGTTGGAATTACCGATGTATGAAGGCCGCATTGATCCGCGCAAATGGAATCGAGAGCGATAAACTGTCCAGACGTTAGTCTTCACAGAAAAGTGCGGCTCACCACCGCACTTTTTTTGTTCTGAATTTGGGCTAGGTATCGGGTTTGGCGTATATCAGGTAAATAGTCTTGTTGGGGAGCGTTCACTTCGCCTTGAGGGCTTTATTTATCGGTGTTACTGCGGAATACCACTCTCGCTCGACGATTCAGTTGCCAGGCCAAGCCCGCTTTTCAGCTCATTGCCGTTTTGCATCCATCGCCACGAATGAATACGCTAGCCACTCAGGGCCGCCAAGACGGTTAAACTGAATAATAGGTATGCAGGATGCAGAGACTACCGCATGAATGGCAGGACGCCATTGCAGCATGCACAGGTAGGGGCGGTAGCGTGATTATCGCCATATAACGATCTATCGCAAGGTGTTCCAGCCAAACCTTCATATCCTTGCCCCATGCTGGCGCATCCCTGGAATCGAATGAAATAGGACATCCAGTAGCAGTAGGTCTTCGCGGAGCGTGGCAGTCGCACTCTAGGTGCGTGGCTGTCTACTCACGACCCACCAGCTTGGGGGCTGCTTTGCGTGTCCATGGGTTGGTGCCCGAGCGTGCTGTATAATCACTGTTGAACTAAACCGCTTCGCGGTAGCTGTCGTCGAATCCTGTCTTTCGCCTCATCGAACCACACTGTTCCTTGAC
>NZ_JABVXC010000025.1 GCF_013349955.1 Onishia taeanensis
GCGATCTCGCCTGCGAACCCGTCGGCTCGCAGGGCCTCGAGGAAGCGCAGGTAGTCGGCGTCGAGCCGGGCGAGGGTGTCCAGTTGTGCAATCATGAGTCGCTATCAGACCGTGGGTCGCTGCCCTGGCCGGCGGTCATCGCCATCGATGTCCTGGCGTGGGCAGGAAGAAAGGAATATGGCCCACTTTACCGGAGCATGACGGACGGTGCACCCCGCCAGCGGCGTGGTGAAAGCAGCGGCTTTTCCCTACAATGAGCGCCTGCTGGCGACATTGCCCTTTCATTGACTGTGACGGACAGGATTCCATGCTCGATCCAAAACTGCTGCGTGGTGACCTCGACCAGGTTGCCCAACGACTGGCCAAGCGTGGCTTCACTCTCGATACCGCTCAACTCGAGTCGCTGGAGTCTAAGCGCCGCGACCTGCAGACCCAGACCGAACAGCTACAGAGCGAGCGCAACACTCGCTCCAAGGCGATTGGCAAGGCCAAGGCCGAGGGCCAGGACATCGAGCCGTTGCTGGCCGAAGTAAGTGACCTGGGTGATCGTCTGGATGCCGCCAAGAAGGAGCTGGCGAAACTGCAGGAAGAGTGGGACGCCCTGGTGTCGGCGCTGCCCAACCTGCCCCACGACAGCGTGCCGGAAGGCGCGAGCGAAGACGACAACATCGAGCTTCATCGCTGGGGTACGCCGCGTGACTTCGACTTCGAGGTCAAGGATCACGTCGATCTTGGCGCCAAGCTCGGCTATCTGGACTTCGATATGGCGTCCAAGCTGACCGGCTCGCGCTTCGCGGTGATGCGTGGCCCGATTGCCAAGCTGCACCGGGCGCTCGCCCAATTCATGCTTGACACTCAGACCGAGGCGCATGGCTATGAAGAGTGCTATGTCCCCTATATGGTCAATGCCGACTCGCTGACCGGCACCGGCCAGCTGCCGAAGTTCGGTGAAGACCTGTTCCGCCTCGAGGGCGATCAGGACTACTACCTGATTCCCACCGCCGAGGTGCCGCTGACCAACTTCGCCCGGTATGAAATTCTCGATTATAAGTCTCTGCCGGTGCGCCTCACCGCGCATACCCCTTGCTTTCGCAGCGAGGCCGGCTCACACGGGCGTGACACGCGCGGCATGATCCGTCAGCACCAGTTCGACAAGGTCGAGATGGTGCAGATGGTCGAGCCCGACAAGAGCTATGAAGCCCTCGAGGAGATGCGGGGTCATGCCGAGGCGCTGCTGCAGGCACTGGGTCTGCCGTATCGCGTCGTCACCCTGTGCACCGGGGATATGGGCTTCGGGGCGACCAAGACCTATGACCTGGAAGTCTGGCTGCCTAGCCAGGACACCTACCGGGAAATCTCTTCGGTTTCCAACTGCGAGGACTTCCAGGCGCGACGCATGCAGGCCCGTTTCCGCCATCCAGAGCACAAGAAGCCGCAGCTTTTGCATACCCTGAACGGTTCCGGCCTCGCCGTCGGCCGCTGTCTGCTGGCGGTGCTCGAGAACAATCAGCAGGCCGATGGTTCCATCCTGGTGCCCGAAGCGCTGCGCCCCTACATGAGCGGACTTGAGGTGATCAACGGCTGAGGGTCTGGGATCGCTTGCGTTGAGATAGCAAGGCCCCGGTAGCGAGCGCTGTCGGGGCCTTGTGCATGGGGAGAACAGGCGCCGGGCTTGAGCCGGCGCTCTATCAACGCGTCATTCGTCGGCGATGGCCCAGTGAACCGCGACTTCAGCGTCGATCTCAATCTGACCTGGACGATACTCTGAGGACATCTCCTTGGCCGATGCATCGCTTGCCCGCATCATCATCTGTGGCTGGAAGCTTGGCCGCTGTGTCTCCTGCACCTGCAGGACACGACCTAGACGGATATCGAGGCGTTCGGCCATCAAGGTCGCTTTTGCCTTGGCCCGGTCGATGGCGAGGCCTAGAGCCTCGTCGCTTGCCGCGCTGCGATCCTTGAGGTCGTAGCTGACGCCGTCCAGAGAGTCGACACCGGCGACGGTCAGGGCGTCGAGAAGACCGGGCAGGGTGTCGAGATCATCGAGGGTCAGGGTGATCGGCCGTGTCAGTTGGGTTCTCACCCGTTGCTCTGGCTGGCCCTCGGCATCGACGGGGCCCTGCACATAATTGGGTTGCACTGACAGCGAGCCGGCCTGAATGGCGTCTCGCGACAGGCCTTTAGCCTCGAGTGTGCGGATCAGCTCGCCCATGCGGGCCTCGAGCCGGCTGCGTGCCTCGCTCAGCGCCTCGGGGCTTGCTTCCCGCGCCGAGTCGGCGGCGCGGGCGGGCGTGCGCTCCCACAGGCGGGCAGTTAGCGTCGCCATGTCGGGTGCCACTTCCAGGGTGTGGTGGGCCGATACCTCGAGCCGCCCCGGCGGTTGCTCATGGGGCGCTGGCTGATGGGCCGCAGCGGTGGCGCTCATCGTCATGCAGGCCGCCAGCAGAAGGCCGAGCCTGAAGCCCATGCGCGTGCTTCGGCCTAGAAGTCGGCGACGATTTAGCGCTGTGGAGCTCGTCCGGGCCCGTTGGGCAGTATGGGAAAGCATGCAACCTCCGTGCAGTTTGGTCGATATCTCGTCCGATGATTGTGTACAGGCAGTGGCGAGTCGGTAAACTCCTTTTATCATCTAGCATAAGTAGATTCCCGGGAAGGATTCATGAACGACGAGGATATCGACGAAGCGGCAAGTACCATTCCGCTAAATCTGACCCTGGCGCTGGCCGCCCTTGTGGTCATCATTGGTGGCATGAAGCTTGGGGCCAGTCTTTTGGTGCCGCTGCTGTTGTCGCTGTTCATCGCCGTGATCTGCACCTCGCCGGTGCATTGGCTGCATCGCCATGGCGTGGGGCTGCGGATGTCGGTATGGCTGACGCTGTTGGTGATTGGCCTGTTACTGAGCCTGCTGGGCCTGTTGCTGGTCAATAGCGTGAATACCTTTGCCGAGGAGCTGCCGGGACTCGAGTCGCAACTCTATGATCATTACCTGAGCATTCTCAACTGGCTGGCGGGCATGGGCGTATCGATTCGTCCAGAGCGCTTCTCGGAATGGCTGGACCCTACTCAGGCCACCCAACTGATTCCGGCCCTGCTGGGCGAGGTCGGCAACGTGCTGATGCAGAGCCTGATCGTAGCGCTGTTGGTGGTCTTCCTGCTGTTTGAAACGCTCAACTTCCGGGAGAAGATCTCCCAGGCCCTGCTGAATCCGGTGCCGAGCCTTCAGCGCTTCAATGAGTTCAGCTTGACGCTAAAGCGTTATCTGGCGGTGAAGACGCTGATCAGCCTGGTAACCGGTGTGCTGGTATGGATTTCCTGCAAGATATTGGGCGTCGATTTCCCGCTGCTGTGGGCGACGCTTGCCTTCGGGCTGAATTATATTCCCAACATCGGTTCGGTGCTGGCGGCAATTCCGCCGGTGCTGCTGTTGCTGGTCTCGCCTCAGGGCGGCGTCTTTCCGGCGATGCTGCTGGCGGGGAGCTATCTGGGCATCAACTTCGTGCTTGGCAACCTGGTTGAACCGCGGGTGATGGGGCGAGCCCTAGGCCTGTCGACCTTCGTGGCCTTCCTGTCGCTGGTCGTGTGGGGCTGGATATTGGGAACCGCGGGGTTGTTGTTGTCCGTGCTGCTGACGATGACCCTGAAGATCGCTCTGGACAGTCATCCTCAGACGCGCTGGATGGCCCGATTGTTGGGACCGGCCCATGAACGACCGGTAGCGGTGCCAGGGGAAGAGCAGACACCGTCGTAGACTCCTGAACATGGCGCTGCGGTGACAGCCTACCAGGCTTCTGAAACGACGATGCCCCGGCAGGACCAGGGCATCGGAGCGAACGTGACGGGGCTGGCCCGTTATCAGGCGTTCTGGTCGAGGAACTGCGCGAGCTGCGACTTGGACTGGGCACCCACCAGCGAAGCCACCTTGGCACCAGACTTGAACAGCATAACGGTTGGCACACCGCGCACGCCGTGTTCGGCGGCAATATCCGGGGCATCGTCGACGTTTACGCTCACGACCTTCACATTGTCGGCACGCTCGTCGGCGACTTCGTCCACCACCGGCGCCATCATCTTGCAGGGGCCGCACCAGGGCGCCCAGAACTTCAGCAGGACCGGCTTGTCGGCCTTGAGGACTTCCTGCTCGAAGTTGGCAGTGGTGACATCGACGTTGTTGGCCATGTAATTCTCCCGTTGCATTACGCGTTATAAACGCGCGTTTTCTCAGCGTAGTCGGCTGATGGTAGCGGCCGCCGGGGCCGCTGGCAAATGCCTGTTGCCCAATAGGATCGATAGCTAGCCGTAATGATGGCAACACCAGCGCTACACTCTCGTGGAACGTTTTTGTATGCTATCCTTATAGCATAAAGTAATCATGCTACATTATGTTATTGCCTTGCGGTATTAAAACCGTGAGCCGACGGCCTGGCAATGCCAGGCTGACGGCCCATCGACAGGCATGGCTAACGGCATGGGAATGAGGAGTGTTTCGGGGATGAAGCTGCAGCAACTGCGTTATATCTGGGAGGTCACGCGCCACAACCTCAATGTCTCGGCCACGGCGCAGAGCCTCTTTACCTCGCAGCCGGGCATCTCCAAGCAGATCCGTCTGTTGGAGGACGAACTAGGCGTCGAGATTTTCGCTCGCAGCGGCAAGCACCTGACCCGGGTGACGCCGGCTGGTCGCGCGATCATCGACTTGGCGGGGCAGGTGCTGCGCACCACCGACAATATCAAGCAGGTCGCCCAGGAACATAGCAACGAGCGCCGGGGTAGCCTGTCGATCGCGACCACTCACACCCAGGCGCGCTATGCGCTGCCCCCGGTGATCGGCGAGTTCACTCGCAAGTATCCGGAGGTGGCACTGCACATGCAGCAGGGCACGCCCAAGCAGATTGCCGAAATGGTCAGCGAAGGGCAGGCCGATTTCGCCATCTGCACCGAGTCGCTGGAACTCTTCAATGACCTGGTGCTGTTGCCCTGCTATCGCTGGAATCGCTGTGTGCTGGTGCCCAAGGGGCATCCATTGGCCGAGGCCGGCAAGCTGACCCTCGAGGGGCTGGCCGAGTATCCGCTGGTTACCTATGTATTCGGCTTCACCGGCCGTTCGCAGCTTGATGATGCCTTCCGCGCCCAGGACCTCACCCCCAATGTTGTGCTTACCGCTGCGGATGCCGATGTCATCAAGACCTATGTGCGTCTCGGCCTTGGGGTGGGGATCGTCGCGCATATGGCGGTCGATCCCGAAACGGATGGGGACCTGGTAGCGCTGGATGCCAGTCATCTGTTTGAAAGTTCCACCACCAAGATCGGCATTCGTCGGGGCACTTTCATGCGGGGTTTCATGTTCGACTTCGTGCAGGGCTTCGCACCGCACCTCGACCGTGATCTGGTGGAGGCCGCTCTGGCGGCCGGCCCGCGCCATGAGCAGGACCTTTTCGCCCAGATCGAGCTGCCGGTGCGCTGAGTCGACTGCCAGGCCAAATAAAAGACGGCCATAGAACTCGACACACGGCCTGCGAAGCAGCCATTCGCGTAGACGCTCGAATGGGCCAGGCTCAGGGCAATCACATGGTCATGAAGGAGAAGGCCCCGACAGCGTTCGCTATCGGGGCCTTCTCGTGCCTGTCAGTATCTAGTGTTGGCCACGGTTTCGTGATCAATGCTGCAAGTGCAGCCCGCACTCGCGCTTGTCTTCTACCTTGGTGGGGTCGAAGTAATCGAAGTTGTTGGGCAGATCGTGCTTCACCAAGTATTCGTACATGTCCTTGGCGCTCCAGTGCAGTACCGGTGCGACCTTGACCAGGCCATCCTCGTTGATCGACACCGGCTGCATCTTGGCGCGCTCCGGCGTGTCCTCGGCGCGCAGGGCGGTCAGCCATACCTGGGGCGCCATCTCTCGCAGGGCGCGAGTGAAGGGCTCCAGCTTGACCTCCTCGGTAAAGGCGGCATGGCGCGGGTCGTCGATGGTCGGCATGGCACCTTCCAGCGCCTCGCGGTGAGCTCGGGTGCGTTTGGGCAGGTAGCTCACCAGGTTCAGGTTGAGCCGCTTGATGACATCGTCGGCGAAGCGGTAGGTGGCTTCGGTATTGTAGCCCGAGTCCATCCAGACCACTGGGATGTCCGGCTGAATCTGGGTCACCATATGCAGGATTACCGCTTCGAAGGGGCGAAAGTTGGTGGTGCAGATGGCATGTTTTTCAAGGCTCAGCGCCCAGCGCGTCAGGGCCTCAGGGTCCTGGCCGAGGTCGCGATTGATGGCATCGATGTCAAAGTCCATGGGGCCTCCTGAAATAATGAGGAACCGAAACGTGTTCCGATAATGGCGCTACCCTAGCAAATCGTCTGCCCTTGGCCCCAATACTGATTGGTTCGGTTCTTATATAGCGAAATGATCGTAATACACGGCGCCGTTAGAATGGTCGGTGCTATCTCATTGACCTATCTCATTGACCTATCGCATTGCCGCCCTCGGCGCTGGCTTGCCTGGATGAGCTTGGCGATAGCGTGCTCACTGGGGCGCTTGGTCGCTCAGTGCCGTGAGGAGATGACGAATCTTGTCCAGGGTCTCGAGGTATTCGGCATCTTCTTGTGAATCCGCGACCAGGCCGCCGCCGCCCCACAGGTGCAGCTGACCGCCACTGGCCACCGCGGTTCGGATGGCGATCGAGGTGTCCATGTGTCCGCGCTGGTCGATATAGCCAAGGCTTCCGCAGTAGACGCTGCGCCGGCTAGGTTCCAGTTCGTCGATGATCTGCATGGCGCGAATCTTCGGCGCGCCGGTGATAGACCCGCCGGGGAAGGCGGCCGCCAGAATATCCAACGGCGCCTGATCATCGGCCAGCCGGCCCTCGACCACGCTGACCAGGTGGTGGACGTTGGCATAGCTCTCAAGACCGCAAAGCTGGGGCACCCGTACGCTCCCCGGTGCACAGGCCCGCCCCAGATCGTTACGCAGCAGGTCGACGATCATCACGTTTTCGGCGCGATCCTTGGCGCTGGCTTTGAGTGCCTGTGCCAGCGCCGCATCCTGCTCGGGCGTATCGCCCCTGGGTCTGGTGCCCTTGATGGGACGTGCCTCGACTCGGCCGGCATGACATTGCAGGAAACGCTCCGGTGACAGCGACAGCACTGCCTTGTCTTCCCAGGCCATGAAGCCGGCGAAAGGCGTGGGCGTTGCCTTGCGCAACCGTAAATAGGCCTGCCAGAGGTCGCCACGGAAGGGGGCGCTAAAGCGCTGGGTCAGATTGATCTGGTAGCAGTCACCGGCATGAATGTAGCGCTGCACGGCGCGAAAGCGCTCGCCATACCCCGTCCTGTCCTGTTCGCCCGCGAAAGGGGCGGTGACCGCAAAGGCAGCGGTGGCCGGGACATCGGCGGCTAGCCAGCTTTTCACCTGCTCGCGCCGACGCGGGTCGGCCACCAGGAAACTCTCGCCCCGGGCATGATCCTGGATAATCGCCCAGTCATAGAGCCCGACTCGACTCCAGGGTAGGTCGACGGCATCTGCCGCCTGGCCGTTGATCGGCTCAAGGCAGCGGCCGAAGTCATAGCTCCAATACCCGATCAGGCCGCCGAGGAAGGGGAGGTCGCTCTTGGGTGCCTCGATATCGAGCCGGGACAGCAGCGCCTTCTGGGCGGCAATGGGCTCCTCGGGCAGCGGCGTATCGCTGTCTGAGCTGACTTTGCCCGCAGGACTGACGCTCATCAGGGCTATCGGTTCGGCGCTGATGATGTCATAGCGCCCTCCGGGGCCATGAGGGCGCCCGCTGTCCAGTAATACCGCGCCACGGCGCTCTCGCAACGGCGCAAAATAGCCAAGCGGGTCCGCCTGATAAGGCAGCGGCGTGATTTCCAGTCTTGAACTCATGGGATGTGCTTTTCCTCAACGAGCGCCACATTCTAGGGGGCGTGACGCCATTTGTCCCTTCTGCGCTATCCACGCTACGGCCGCGGCAGCGCAAGCTCGGCGTTACGCCAACATCTCTGGTAATATTGTCGACAACAAGTTAGGCGCTCACCTTTAGCCTTACGCCAAAAGGTGTAGTCGATGCGGGTCGAATGCATATTGACCCCATTCCGACGGCTGGCTAAAGTTCATTTCATCATTTAATTGTCGACAATTGCCATGACAACCTCTTCACCCGATCTCGCGACCCCGGAAGTGCGCACCCTGGCAGAGCGGGTCTTCAACCAGCTGCAGAGCGCCATCGTGCGCGGAGACTTGGCGCCGGGCAGCAAGATCACCGAGCCGGGCCTCTCCAAGACTTACGGTATTTCTCGTGGTCCGCTGCGCGAAGCCATGCGCAGGCTCGAAACGCATCGCCTGATTGAGCGAGTGCCCCACGTCGGAGCGCGAGTGGTCAAGCTCTCGATGAAGGAGCTGATCGAGTTGTTCGATGTGCGCGAGGCGTTGGAAAGCATGGCCGCCAGGCTTGCCGCCGAGCACATGACCGCCGAAGAGATCGCCGGCCTGCGCGAGGTGCTGGCCGTGCACGAACGTCAGGCCGATCTGCGTCGCGGCGAGGCGTACTTTCAGCGGGAAGGGGATCTCGATTTTCATTATCGGATCGTACAGGGCAGTCACAATCGCATGTTGATGACGATTCTCTGCGACGACCTTTACTACCTGGTACGGCTCTATCGTACTCAGTTCAGCGCCAGTGGCAGCCGTCCGCAGCGCGCCTTCGTCGAGCACCATCGCATCGTCGATGCCATCGAAGCCGGTGACGCAGAGCTATCCGAGCTGCTGATGAGGCGCCACGTCAGCGCCTCGAGAGCCAACGTCGCCGAGCGTTATGCGGCCATTCTCGACCAGGAATCCACGCAGTCCCAGTGACGGACGTTGCCCGGGGCGCTTTCTCAGACAGGAGAACATCATGACCACTCTCACTCCCGGTGCACGCTTTCGTGCCGCCCTCGAGGCCCAGCAGCCGCTGCCGATCCTCGGCACCATCAATGCCTATACCGCGCTGATGGCGCAGCGGGTCGGCCATCAGGCTATCTACCTGTCCGGTGGTGGGGTGGCTAACGCTTCCTTTGGTCTGCCCGACCTTGGCATGACCACCATGAACGACGTGGTCGAGGATGCGCGTCGCATCACCGCCGCTACCGATCTGCCGCTGCTGGTGGATATCGATACCGGCTGGGGCGGTGCCTTCAACATCGAGCGCACCGTCAAGGAGATGCAGCGTGCCGGGGTGGCGGCCGTGCACCTTGAAGATCAGGTGGCGCAGAAGCGCTGCGGTCATCGGCCCAACAAGGCGATCGTATCGAAAGAAGAGATGGTCGACCGCATCAAGGCCGCCGCCGATGCGCGTCTGGATCCGGATTTCTATCTGATAGCGCGTACCGATGCCTTCCAGAAGGAGGGGCTCGAGGCGGCCATCGACCGGGCCAATGCCTGTGTCGAGGCCGGCGCGGACGCCATCTTCGCCGAGGCGGTGCACAGTCTCGATGACTATCGAGCCTTCTGCGACAGGGTAAAGGCGCCGATCCTTGCCAACATCACCGAGTTCGGTGCCACACCGCTGTTCAGCCAGCAGGAACTCGGCGAGGTGGGCTGCCGCATGGTGCTGTATCCGCTGTCGGCGTTTCGCGCCATGAATGCCGCGGCACTTCAGGTCTATCAGAGCATCGCCGACAACGGGCATCAGCGTGACGTGGTCGACATCATGCAGACCCGCGATGACCTCTACGATTTCCTCGACTATCACCGCTTCGAGAAGAAGCTAGACGAGTTGTTCGAGCAGAAATAGTGGCAAGGGCGACGCCGGTCGACGTCAGACATCCATTATCAACTCCGTGAATGCCCGGCGCCGGGGCAAGGTGAAGCGAGGGTCTTTTGCCAGGGATGGCAAAAGTAGCGCCCAGGGATGGGTTTACAGTGCCCTCGCGATGGCCTTGCCCCTGAGCTGCCCGGCCACGGGATGCAAACATCGTGTGAGATTACTATAAAGCGGCAAGGAGACACGTCATGGCAGAACAACCCAAGGCAGGCGCGGGTCTGCGCGGCCAGAGCGCGGGCAGCACGGCTTTGTGCACCGTGGGCAAGAGCGGCTCCGGGCTGACCTATCGCGGTTACGATATCCACGACCTGGCCGAGCATGCGCGCTTCGAGGAAGTCGCCTACCTGCTGCTCAAGGGCAAGCTGCCGAACCAGGCTGAGCTGGATGCCTATGTCACCAAGCTCAAGGGGCTTCGCGCGCTGCCCGATGCCCTGAAGAAGGTGCTCGAGCAGATCCCCGCCGACGCCCATCCGATGGATGTGATGCGCACCGGGGCATCCATGCTTGGCAACCTGGAGACCGAGCAAAGCTTCGACGAGCAGCAGGATGTGGCGGATCGGCTGCTGGCGGCGCTGCCGTCGATCATCTGCTACTGGTATCGCTTCACGCATGAGGGGGTACGCATCGACACCGTGACCGATGATGCGTCGGTGGGTGGGCACTTCCTGCATCTATTGCGCGACGAGCCGGCCTCCGAGCTACATGCCCGGGTCATGAACGTGTCGTTGATCCTGTATGCCGAGCACGAATTCAATGCCTCGACCTTCAATGCCCGGGTCTGCGCCTCGACGCTGTCGGACATGCATTCCTGTGTGACCGGTGCGATTGGCACCTTGAGAGGCCCGCTGCATGGCGGTGCCAACGAGGCGGCAATGGCGATGATCGAGGACTGGCAGAGCCCGGAAGAGGCCGAGCGCGAGATCATGGGCATGCTGGCGCGCAAGGATAAGATCATGGGCTTTGGCCATGCCATCTACCGTGATTCCGATCCGCGTAATGACCTGATCAAGCGGTGGTCCCGGAAACTCGCCGAGGATGTCGGCGACAGCGTGCTCTATCCGGTGTCCGAGCGTGTCGAAGCGGTCATGTGGCGGGAGAAGAAGCTGTTTTGCAACGCGGACTTCTTCCATGCCAGCGCCTACCACTTCATGGGCATCCCGACCAAGCTGTTTACACCGATCTTCGTCTGCTCGCGCGTCACCGGCTGGTGCGCCCATGTCTTCGAGCAGCGCGAGAACAATCGCATCATCCGCCCCAGCGCTGATTACACCGGACCGGAGAAGTGTGACTGGGTGCCGATCGAGGCGCGTGACTGACGCTGCCCCATGTCGCCGGGGGAGGCCTTTGCGAGGGCTAGCGACGCCATTCATGGCGTAGGCCTCTCGCATCGCCTTGTCCCCGGCTAGACAAGACCTTCTCTGTCGCCTCTTTCCATGTCCACGACCCGATCCGAGGGTGGTCACGCCATGAACACTGAATACCGCAAGCCCTTACCCGGCACCTCTCTTGAGTATTTCGATGCCCGCGCGGCTGTCGAGGACATCAAGCCCGGTGCCTACGACACCCTTCCTTATACCTCGCGGGTGCTGGCCGAGCAGTTGGTGCGCCGCTGCGAGCCGGCCGCGTTGACCGATTCGCTCAACCAGTTGATCGAACGCCGGCGTGATCTGGACTTCCCCTGGTATCCGGCCCGTGTGGTGTGTCACGACATCCTCGGGCAGACCGCCCTGGTCGACCTTGCCGGCCTGCGCGATGCCATCGCCGAGAAGGGCGGGGACCCGGCCAAGGTCAACCCGGTAGTGCCCACCCAGTTGATCGTCGATCACTCCCTGGCCGTCGAACATGCGGGTTTCGAGAAGGATGCCTTTGCCCAGAACCGGGCCATCGAGGATCGTCGCAACGATGACCGCTTCCACTTCATCAACTGGACCAAGACGGCGTTCGAGAACGTTGATGTGATCCCGCCAGGCAACGGCATCATGCACCAGATCAATCTGGAGAAGATGTCTCCAGTGGTGCAGAAGCGAGGCGGCGTAGCCTTCCCGGATACCTGCGTAGGCACCGACAGCCACACGCCGATGGTGGATGCGCTGGGCGTGATTTCCGTCGGCGTGGGCGGCCTCGAGGCCGAGAGCGTGATGCTGGGTCGCGCCTCCATGATGCGTCTGCCGGATATCGTCGGTGTGAAGCTTGCGGGGAAACTCAAGCCGGGCATCACCAGTACGGACATGGTGCTGGCGCTGACCGAGTTCCTGCGCCAGGAGCGGGTGGTCGGTGCCTACCTGGAGTTCTTCGGCGAAGGCGCCGAGGCGCTGACCGTTGGCGATAGAGCCACCATCTCCAACATGACGCCGGAGTATGGCGCCACGGCAGCGATGTTCTACATCGATGATCAGACCATTGATTATCTGAAGCTCACCGGTCGCGACGACGATCAGGTAGCGCTGGTCGAAAGCTATGCGAAGGAAACGGGCCTGTGGGCCGAGAGCCTGAAGAGCGCCGAGTACGAGCGCCTGCTGAGCTTTGATCTTTCCTCGGTCAATCGCACCCTGGCGGGCCCGTCTAACCCCCATGCCCATTTGCCGACCTCTGAACTTGCCAAGCGCGGTATCGCCGTCGACCTGGACAAGGCGCAGGCGGAAGAGAAGGCGGGCAAGCTGCCTGACGGCGCGGTGATCATCGCCGCCATCACCAGCTGCACCAATACCAGTAATCCGCGCAACATGGTCGCCGCAGGCCTGATCGCCCATAATGCCAATCGGCTCGGCCTGACGCGCAAGCCCTGGGTGAAGAGCTCCCTGGCCCCTGGGTCCAAGACCGTGAAGATGTACCTGGAGGAGGCCAAGCTGCTGCCTGAACTCGAAGATCTCGGCTTTGGCGTGGTGGCCTTTGCCTGTACCACCTGCAACGGCATGTCCGGCGCGCTGGACCCCGTCATCCAGCAGGAAATCGTCGACCGGGATCTCTATTCCACGGCGGTACTCTCCGGCAACCGTAACTTCGATGGCCGCATTCATCCTTATGCCAAGCAGGCCTTCCTGGCCTCGCCGCCGCTGGTGGTGGCCTACGCCATCGCAGGGACCATCCGCTTCGATATCGAGAAGGATGCGCTGGGTTACGATCAGGACGGTAAGCCGATCACCCTCAAGGACATCTGGCCCGCCGACGAGGAAATCGACGCCATCGTCAAGCAGAGCGTCAAGCCTGAGCAGTTCCGCCAGACCTATATCCCGATGTTCGATGTGGACAAGGGGGCTAGCGCCCAGGTCAGCCCGCTCTACGACTGGCGTGCCCAGAGTACCTACATCCGCCGTCCGCCCTATTGGGAGGGCGGTATGGTCGGCAAGAAGAACCTCAAGGGCATGCGGCCCTTGGCGGTGTTGCCGGACAACATCACCACCGACCATTTGTCACCGTCCAACGCCATCATGGCGGATAGCGCCGCGGGCGAATACCTGGCGAAGATGGGCTTGCCGGAGGAAGACTTCAACTCCTACGCCACCCACCGCGGTGATCATTTGACTGCGCAGCGTGCCACCTTCGCCAATCCCAAGCTGTTCAACGAGATGGTGCGGGACGAGGCCGGCAAGGTCAGGCAGGGCTCTCTGGCGCGTATCGAGCCGGAAGGCAAGGTCACGCGGATGTGGGAGGCCATCGAGACCTATATGTCGCGTAAGCAGCCCCTGATCATCGTTGCCGGCGCGGACTACGGGCAAGGCTCGTCCCGCGACTGGGCGGCCAAGGGGGTGGCGCTCGCCGGTGTCGAGGCTATCGTCGCCGAGGGGTTCGAGCGCATCCATCGTACCAACCTGATCGGCATGGGGGTGATGCCTCTGCAATTCGAAGAGGGCACCACCCGCCATACGCTCCAACTCGATGGTACCGAGATCTATGACGTCGAGGGCACGCTGTCACCGCAAGCCACCCTCGAGCTCAAGATTCACCGCCAGAATGGTGAGGTGGAGCGGGTGGCGGTGACCTGTCGCTTGGATACCGCCGAGGAAGTGTCGATTTATTCGGCCGGCGGCGTGCTGCAGCGCTTCGCCCAGGACTTCCTGGAAACCGCGGAGGTGGCGAACGTATGAACCAGATCCGCATCCCCGCTACCTATATGCGTGGCGGTACCAGTAAGGGTGTCTTTTTCCGCCTGCAGGACCTGCCCGAAGCGGCACGCCAGCCGGGTGAGGCTCGCGATCGCCTGTTGCTGCGGGTCATCGGTAGTCCAGATCCCTATCAGAAGCAGATTGACGGCATGGGCGGGGCGACCTCCAGTACCAGCAAGACGGTGATCCTGTCCAAGAGCGACAGCCCCGAGCATGACGTGGACTATCTGTTCGGCCAGGTCGCGATCGACAAGCCGTTCGTCGACTGGAGTGGTAACTGCGGCAATCTATCTGCCGCCGTGGGTCCGTTTGCCATCAGCAACGGCCTCATCGATCCCGCACGTATCCCCGAGAACGGGGTGGTCGAGGTGCGTATCTGGCAGGTCAATATCGGCAAGACCATTGTCTCGCGGGTGCCGATAAACGATGGCCAGGTGCAGGAGGTCGGTGACTTCGAGCTCGATGGCGTGACCTTCCCGGCGGCCGAGGTGCCGGTGGCCTTCAAGGATCCTGCAGAGGGTGAAGGGGCCATCTTCCCGACCGGCCATCTGGTCGATGAACTGGAAGTGCCGGGCGATGTGGTGCCGGGAGGTCGTATCCAGGCGACGATGATCAACGCCGGCATCCCCACTGTGTTTATCAACGCGTCTGATCTTGGCTACTCCGGTAGCGAACTCCAGGAGGCGATCAACGGCGATCCCCGGGCACTTGCAAAGTTCGAGGCCATCCGTGCCCATGGAGCCTTGCGGATGGGGCTGATCAACGAGCTTGGCGAGGCGGCCAATCGACAGCACACGCCCAAGGTGGCCTTCGTGGCGCCACCGGCCAGCTACACCGCCTCGAGCGGTAAGTCGGTCGAGGCGGAGGATATCGATCTCAGGGTGCGTGCGCTCTCCATGGGCAAGCTTCATCACGCCATGATGGGCACCGCGGCGGTGGCCATCGCTTCGGCAGCGGCCATCGAAGGGACCCTGGTCAACCTGGCTGCCGGCGGCGGCAAACGGACGGCGGTGACCTTCGGTCATCCGTCCGGCACCCTGCGGGTGGGGGCGCAAGCGAGCCTGGTAGACGGTCGCTGGGTAATCGATCAGGCGGTAATGAGTCGCAGCGCACGGGTGCTGATGGAAGGCTGCGTTCGCGTGCCCGGCGACAGCTTCTGACCCGTTTTTGCACGGAATATCTTGCTGACAAGCGTCGCCGGTGAGTGTGATGAGAGCGGTGCTGCCGGCCAGTGGCCGGCCTGGCGTATTCCTTTTCGCCAGCCTCTCACGCCTGGATCGTCGCCCTTACCTATAGTGAAGTGATCTAGTAGTGAAGTGATCTAGTGAAATGGTCAGCAATGACGTGTGACCCGCCAGTGATAAGGAGGATCTGCCATGGATGCCACCGCAGAAGCCAATGTTCGTCCGGATTATGATGCCGAGCTGCAACGGATCGCCGACTATGTGCTGGACTATCGCATCGACAGTACCGAGGCCCTGGAGACGGCGCGCAACTGCCTGATGGACACGCTCGGCTGTGGCCTGTTGGCGCTGCGTTTCCCCGAGTGCACCAAGCATTTGGGGCCCTTGGTCGAAGGCACAACGGTTCCCCATGGGGCACGGGTGCCGGGCACGTCCTTCCGCCTCGACCCGGTCAAGGCCGCCTGGGATATCGGCTGCATCATCCGCTGGCTCGACTACAACGATACCTGGCTGGCCGCCGAATGGGGGCACCCCTCGGATAACCTGGGCGGGATTCTCGCCATCGCCGATCACCTTTCTCAGCAGCGGGTGGCCGATGGTCGCCAGCCGTTGACCATGCGTGAGGTGCTCGAGGCGATGGTCATGGCCCACGAAATTCAGGGCGTGATCGCGCTGGAGAACTCATTCAATCGCGTGGGTCTCGATCACGTAGTGCTGGTCAAGGTGGCCTCCACCGCAGTGGTCGCCAAGCTGATGGGGGCCGACCGTGAGCAGTTGCTGGCTGCGCTTTCACATGCTTTCGTCGACGGTCAGAGCTTGCGCACGTATCGCCATGCGCCTAACGCCGGCTCGCGTAAGTCCTGGGCTGCAGGTGATGCGACATCTCGTGCCGTGCGCCTGGCCGATATCGCCATGCGTGGCGAGATGGGAATTCCCGGGGTGCTCAGCGCGCCTCAGTGGGGCTTCTATGATGTGTTGTTCGCCAAGACCAACAAGGACCAACAGATCAAGCCGGAAGGGCAGCGTCAGTTCGCCATCGGCCAGGACTATGGCAGCTATGTGATGGAGAACGTGCTGTTCAAGATATCCTTCCCGGCGGAGTTTCACGCTCAAACCGCCTGCGAAGCCGCCGTTACGCTGCACCCGCAGGTCAAGGATCGACTCGGCGAGATCGACCGGATCGTGATCACCACCCATGAGTCGGCGATTCGCATCATCTCCAAGGTAGGGGCGCTCGACAATCCGGCCGATCGTGATCATTGCTTGCAGTACATGGTCGCCGTACCACTGGCCTTCGGCCAGCTGACCGCAGAGCACTATGAGGATGCCTTCCATCGGGACCATCCCATCATTGACCAACTGCGGGACAAGATGGAAATCATCGAGGACGCACGTTATACCCGCGAGTATCTCGAGGCCGACAAGCGCTCCATCGCCAATGCCATTCAAGTCTTCTTCAAGGATGGCAGCAAGACTGAGCAGGTCGCCGTCGAATACCCGATCGGTCACCGTCGGCGTCGTGAAGAGGGTATCCCTCTGCTCGAGGACAAGTTCAAGGCCAATCTGGCGACCCGCTTCGTGCCGCGTCGTTGCAACGACATCTTTGCCCTTTGCACCGACCAGGCCCGACTCGAGGCCACGCCGGTTCACCGCTTCGTGGACCTATTCATGATCTGAGCCTATCGGCCGCCATACGCCATACGCCATACGCCATTCGGCCAGAAGGAGGAGGGTGCTTCGCCAGTGTTCATCAGATGCCTTTGCCAAATAGCCCCGCCAATATGTGGGGGCCGAGTAGCAGGGGCTCATTATTAGGTGGGTGCTGAGATCCCATCTGGCGGGTCCGTTGGGCTTGGACTAACTTTATTGATCGGCATGGCGATAGTGCCAGTGGTGTGGTTGTTACAGGGTGCTGGGCCGTTTTTGATCTGAGTGGCAAAAAGCCCTTGCGTGGTCCGCCGATAATCCGTAAAGTACGCATCCGCTGCCGCCGACGGGCAAACGTCGGACGCGGTGAAGGGTGTTGGAAGCACTTGTTTTCGTTAGGGTTTTTCGGTTCGCTTGAGTCGATAAGCATTGACAAAAACGCCGGAAACGGTAGAATGCTCCTCCACTCGATCGGCGCTCAACTCGCCGCTGGTTCACCCGGTCATCTACGGTGAGCAACAACAGCAAGGGTTGACA
>NZ_JABVXC010000026.1:0-3412 GCF_013349955.1 Onishia taeanensis
GAGGATTAATACATTGATCTTTCAAGTTGCTTAACACGCCTATCTAGCAACTGATACTCGTTATGTAGATCACTATAACGCTCATACAGCTTGTTCTGATAGCTGCTAATGGTGTTATCAAAGTGTTCCTTGATCTTCATTTCGAGTTCAAGCTGGCTTTTATAGCTGGTGCTTTGATGGTTATTGTAAATATATCCTGACAGACCAAGACAGATAACCACCAAGGCAATACATGCTTCTTTATACATTATTAACGCTCCGTATTAGGTTGAGCCGTACTAGCACCACGAATAATAGAGTTCATGTTATTCTCGAAATTTTCCTGAATCATCTGAGTAAGGCTTTCAGGGTCTTTGTTGTAGCCATCAACTGAAATGGTCACTGGTGCATCAATGGTGTAATTGGTGGTGTTACTAGAGGGCTTTGAAAGCATCTCAGGAGGCTGCATATTCTGCTTTAGCATCTCCCTTGCCCTCTCACGATCCACGACAACATCACCGAATAGAGGTGTATGAAGGTCACTTGTACCACCGTGTTTATTGAGTAGTGGAGCAATTCTTTTACTGGCTGAATCACTCACTCGATTTAGATTTGAACTGACATTGCCAAGCAAAGCATTTACACCACTCAAATCAACATTAGGTGTATGAATCCTTTCAGGCTTAAAGTCTACATGACCAATTTCAAACTGCTTGGGAATCAGGATATTCAGCTTATCAATAACAGCGTTAAGGAACGTCTCTGTAACCCTCTCTAGCTGATTAACAAGCATGGTAGAAAGACCGGCCACCTTCTCTTTCCAGCCGCTATCGCTTCTCATTAGATCAATGGTATCAGCAATGTCATTGAGGAAGTTAGAAAGCCCTGTCAGGACTTCAGACAGCCGAATAAAGGGTCTCTCTACATCGACACCATCAAGAGAATCAGAGACATTCCCAATAGCGCCTAGAACATCCCCAAAGGCTTCAAGGTTCTTTCTGGTCTCTGGCCCAAGGCTTTCAAACAGTTCCCCAAGCTCTTCAAAGAGTGGCAAGGCATTCTCTACCATCTCTTTCAGGCCCTGGTAGAACTCTTGAAAGTAATCGTTAATCCCTGATTGGTTCGCTAGGATATTGGCATAGAAGGCAGCGTTAAGAGCCCTGTTCTGTTGTGCTTGGGTAGAAGCTCGACGCTGTTCAAGGGCACCACCAATATTAGCCCTTTCTGCCATCAATTTAGAGAGTGCAGGAAGGATATTCTTAGCGAGGATACCATCATTAGAGCGTTGCCTTTTCGTGAACTCTTCTAGGCTCAATCCCATAGATTCAGCAAGAAGGTTTCTTGAGATTCCCCGTTCTGCTAGCTGGTTCAATTCATCACCCTGAACCCTACCAGTTGCGGCAATTTGACCGATTGCTAATTGAATGCCTGAAAGGTCTTGTTGATTCAGACCAAGGGAAGTAGCGTAAGCCTGAAGGTTGTTATACATCCTCATTGTTTGGTCTTCGATAGAAGAACCTTTAAGGGCATTGGCAAAAGACCTATAGCCATCGGCAACAGACATGAAGTTCTGCCCGAAATAATCAGCCATACCGGCCATCTGACTAAGCTTCTTATTGGCGGCTTCAGTAGAGCCCTCAAGGCTTACAAAGGCACTTTTAATAGCCTCAAAACGCTGGAATTGCTCGTTACTCATCCAGGCACCGGCAGCAGTAGCGACACCAGCCGTAACAGCCGCTGTAGCAGCACCACCAGCAACGCCACCAACAGGCGCAGCAATGATAGAACGTCGATTCCTACCAACACCTGTTGAAGAACCCTCTGAAGAGACACTAGAAGGACGCCTTACAGGTTTCACAGCCCTATTAGCCTGATCCCTAACGTTTCGATACTCCCTTGAGATATCTTCGAGAAGCCTTCGGCGTCTTTCTAGGCTAATATTCCCCTTTTTATATTCGGTATTGATACGGCTATAGTCATTCCGCATTCGTTGGAGATTACCAGAGTGCTTGTTATAGCGTCTTTCTAATGATGCAAGTGCCGCTGTCTGGCGTTTTGCTTGGTGTTGATACGCCTGTTGAAAGCTAGCCGCCCTCTTCTGCATATTAACTTGAGCATCACCAAGCCTCTTTTCAAAGCGCCTTAGATTCTTCCAATCGACCCGAAAGCCTAGTGAAGCGTAGAGCTTACTAATCTCATTATTCATTTTACTCACCTTTTATAGTTTTAAATCAGATAGACCTTCATAGGAATATGAGGGACTACCCCGCACGAAGCCCCCTACCAAATTAGATTTCCATAATTTCAACGAGATCAGGACAAGACTTGACAGAACCTAAAAGAGTCTATCCAGAACCTTAGAATTACCGTTGAAAGTGCTGCCAAGATAATCAAGATAATAGGTAATAATCTTGAATTTCAAACGACTGTATAACTTGTCAGGAGGATTTAGAGGCTTGGCTAGGAAGGATTGCTTATTGTATTTATCAATGTATTTCTGGAAATCAGTTGGATAGATTTATGGGATCTGAGAGGGATTTTTATAAGGATTTGGCGGGTATTTATGGGGACAAACCAAAGAAGTCATAACATAACCTGTAAAGCACCTTCCCTAGAACTATCGAAAACTATCCGAAAGACTATCTATGGAATCACCAGATAAATCCTCACAATCAAATCAACCAAGCATGGTTAAAAATTAACCAACCAATAGCCAATTACAATCCATCACAATGTTGGCTCTTCAATGTCTGGAACATTAGAACTAGAGTATTTTACAGCCAACATCTTGACGTGCTTACCACCTCTAGCGAGTGTTGTGAAATCCATATTCCCTTTTACCTGATAGAAGTCACCATCAAAGAAAAATAGGATCTGGGCATCTTCACTAGGGTTTTCAGGGAAATCCAAAGGAGGTCTAAAATAAACCTTCTTATATCCTTCGGTGTAGTAAAGTGCAGACTCATTGAATGTCAGCATCTCACCATCTTTAAAAGGTTGAACATTAACCTTCTTGAAAAGAGGTGCTGTATACCCTTCTACCCACCTATTAGTATTGGGATCTCTGTACCCAATAGAGGCATAGAAGGCTACCTTAGTTCTATAAAATGATTTGTTAGGCATGTTATTCCCTTTACTGTAGAAGCGTTTTTCCGAATAGATTGTTAAGGCGAGGATTGTTCTTAGAAAGCTTAATGGTAGGAATTAGACGACCAGTAGTCAGAGTGTTATAAGCTTGGGAAAGCGTATCCATAATGTCATCATGACCAGAATGCTTACCACCATCAAAGTTTTCAAGCTCAGCGTAATTGCCATCACTAAAGGTGCCTTTGACAACGAACACTCTTCCTTCTTGGCAAGCAATTAGAAAGTTCTCTGCACTCTGAAGCTTTGATTTTCGTGCCTTAACAATGATGGGTTTATTGCCTTGAGA
>NZ_JABVXC010000026.1:3593-11893 GCF_013349955.1 Onishia taeanensis
TCGTAAGAGCATTTGGTTAGGCGAGTCCAATCAGGATCAGCGTAACGACCACCCTTTTCAGGTTCAGGTTTAGTGGCTGCTAGGTCGGCGCTTCTAACAGTCGGCAATCCTAAAGGAACCTCTGATAGCTCAATCTCTTTGATGTCCTCACGCTTTAAGAAGCCTGCACCACCATCTGAAGCGAACCAGTTACCAAGCAACAGGCGTTCTTTTTCAATACGCTTCATGTTCTCAAGCTTGAAGATATATTCTGGCTGGAATTTCACTACTGCCGGGTTGTCATAGACGTTTGCTGCATAATAAACGAAGGAATAGGCACCTTTGGCAGCAGCCTTGCCGTACACCTCTTCAATCTCTTTACGGGATTTGAAGAACTGGAATTCCCCTTGAATCTGGATTAGATAGGTAGTTACTCCATCCATCCGAGTATTCGGAAGACCATCATCTAGGAGATAACCACCATCAACGAGCCACTGGCAAAGCGGAGAATTCCTGTTTGGATTGCAGGTTAGCCTTAACTGTTTCTTCTTAGAGCCCTTTCCGCGTAGCCTTGAGGTTACATACCAGATATCATCAATGTTTTTAATCTGAGCAGCTTCATCAATCAATGCAGAATGAATTTGCGAGCCTTGAAAGTCATTCTGGTTAGCCTTGAGGTAATGACACTTAACGAAAGAACCATTAGGAAAGCGCCATTGGTTATTAACCTGATTTGAAGAGGCACCAACGTTATCAAACATTCGGCAACCTTCTTCCCAGATTGAACCAGGGGCTTTGATCTGAACGAGCGATTCACGAAGGAGAAGACTGTTGTAGTTCTTCTGTTCGATACAGTCGATCATTAGCTTCAAAAGGGAAAGCCAGCTTTTACCTGAGGAAGCAGCGCCCCCGAAAAGAATTAGATCGTTGGTATCATCGTTCAAAAACATTTCCTGCTTCTTGCTCAAAGGTGCGAATATCTCAATATCTGAAAACAAGGTTTCTTGGTCGTGACAAAAGGTGAAATTCCTTTCCTTAACATTCCCCCTCTTTTGCTTTGTCTCTGCCATTTTAATTATCTCCTACTTTATTCTGGCAAATAAAAAAGGGCTGACCAGCAATCGCCAGCCAGCCCTCTAGAGGTGCTTAATATTTAAGCGGTGAAATCAACCTTGATGGTGCTTGCCACGCTTTCCAGAATCGGAAGGCTGTTGGTTTCACTCTCAATGGAAATGAAACGGTCGCGCTCATCACGAACCTGACGGCTAAAGGCACGCTGACCACCTTGGGAAAGCCCGGTAAGGGTGTTCTCAGGGCCGAAGAAGTGACGACCAAGGCGAGCACGCGGGACAAACAAACCTTCACCAGCGGGCAGGATCGAATCGCTAGAACCATCCGGCAGAGTGAAGCTATCGGAATAGTTAACGATGGTGGTGCTACCGAAATTGAAGGCTTGATAACCTGCCGCAACCTCACCGACTTCACCCAGCAGCGGGTTAGTACCACCCCAAGCATTCATTTGCATGGCGCGTTCAAAGTCAGGATTACTCAGCAGCCATTCATACAGGTCATCACCAGCGAACAGAACGAAGCCACGGGCAGAACCGCTTACAAGGCCGCTCTTAGCTTCTCGCTGCATTTGGCGGAACAGTGCCAGGGTGTCACCGTCAGCAGAGTGAGTAAGTGTCTTGGTGCCCTGAGAAACGCCGAGTTCACTGGCAAGGTCATAGGTGCCAAAGCTATCGGTAACAAGCTGTGCATTGAAAAGCATCTTTGCTTGCTGATAGGAATGGTGGTAATCAACCATCTCAGAATGATCCCCAAGGGCTTCCGCCACAGCAGCGGCAACGGTCTTTTCACTCTCACTGTCAAAAGCTCGAATACCGCCAAGCTGATCACGGGTAATGGTGGACTCAACCGGATAATGGGGAATCTTCAGAACGTGTTGATCAAAAGACTTATCATCGGTGGTGTTCTTGTCGGCAACGCTACGCAGCTTGTCATTAAGAACTTTCAGGGAACCTTGCTGAACATCAAAAGTGATATAGTCGCTGTTCACGGTACGGGTTTGAAAGAAGCCCATTGAACCAATCAGGGAAGGCTTAGCGGGAATCTTATTGATCGCTTCGGTACGATCCATGATCTTTTCATTATCTACCAGCATGATATTTTATCCTTATATTGTTATGAATTGTTACTTGTTAACTACTACGATGCCCGCATCTTCAAGCCAGCCTTGAACATCGGCTTCAGTAGCGTCGTTATAGTTGAGCTTTTGATGATCGACACTTGAGGGATTGCCACGGGTCATTACACGAACCGGGCCAGCAGAACCATCAGTCTCTTCAGCGAGGATGCCCAGCACTTCAGTAGAGGTTGCACTAACTTTGGTAGATGCATCTTCAAGGATGTCGCCAGCAGAACCCGCAACAGTGACATTTACTGCATCATACTGAATGTCATAATCGTTGGTATGTACCAGAAAGGTATCGCCCTTCGGGCCAATAGTATTGATTTTAGTCATAGGATTTAATCTCCATATCGTTCATTTAGAATTGTCATTAGATAGTCTTCACCATCTTCTTCTTCAGCTTCATTATCTGAAGTCTTTACCTCAACCTCTGATTCTTGTTTGAAATACTCTTGGGAATCGTTGATTGAATTTAGCTCTGTTTCTTTAGCTTCGATGATTTCCATTACATCTTTAAATTCTGGAATCTCATAAAGCTTTCGGAAGATGTGAATATATTCAGCAACAAGGTCATCGGAATAGAGGAAACCTTTCAGCTTTTCGTTAAGTTCTTTCTCAGAAATAGCACTGGTTTCTTGCTCTGTATTCTCTTGTTCCTCTTCCTTGGGTGGTTGCTTAGCCTTGCGGAGTTTGTCAAAAATACCCATATAAAAACCCTTAATTAATCAAAAATCTTATCCAAATCATCCCAGTTCTTTCTATCGGTATTCAGGATGATTGGAATAGCTGTATACTTTTGCGCATTCCGTTTATTGATTAGCTCTTGAAGACGATTCCCAAGCTGATCAACACTGGCCCTTGTCTCTGAGGCATCGCCGATTTTCCAACGGGAAGGCTGTAGAGCAATTTGATTAATGATTGCTTCAAGGGCTGCAATAGAAGTATCAAGAACGCTATTGCCATTCTCAGTAAGGAGGAAGGTGATAACCGTGTCATCTAGGTAGTATTCTTCAGAGTCTGTATCACCAATATTCAGACGAACTTGATCAAGTGGTGTCATCGTTATATTCCTCCCTAAGCCGTTGTGAAATAGAATCACCAACACCGCCCTGAGTAGGTGCATTGATTCTTTCTTTAATCCAACGATCTAACTCTCCCGTAGGTTCAATCAGGCCAGACATTCCAACTGCCTTCATGCCTTCAACAAACTCTTCAAAGCTGGGCTCTGAAATATCTTCAAATTCCACTTCAGGAAGGCGTTCATCTGTAAGACCATTAAGCTGAAAAGCAAGCTTGATAGCCTTCATAAACTCAGAAGCAATGGTGCTATGAACACCACGAAGGAAGTTTTCTAGAAGGACGTTCTTAGTGCTGCTAAGGCCGTATGAACCGCTGCCGCTATCGTCTTGACCAAGTGAAAGCACTGAGGCTTGAAGACACTGGAAAAGTTCACGGTTACAGCGATTGATAGATGCTTCAATCTCGAAGCCCTGACGATCAACACCCTTGATAGGCTGAACATCAAAAAGCTTGGCATTCCCTTCTGTAGTGTCACTAGGAAGGCATACGAAGGAAGATCGTCCCTGTCCCATCAATTCTGATTGCTTGATTAAGTTATCGACCAGTAGAGCCTGATCACTAGAAGGATCTGAAAAGTAGGAATTCAGATATTCGCTAGGAACCTCAACCTTCATGACACCAGCAAGGCTTTTAGAAGCGCCAACAAGGCCAAGCTCTCGATAGGTAGTCTTCTCCTTCCAAGTGCTGTAACAACCCCTGAGAAGTGATTTTCCTAGCGGATTATCGGGGTCTGCTTGGAACTGGAAGGCCAGCACCTTTGAACCATCAACCTCTTTCGGTGCCTTGGCTACGTTCTGGATCATCCCATCATTTTCAGGGGCGTTTAGAATAAGCTTCTTCAGTTCTCCCCGGTCATAGACATACTTATTAACAGACTGGAGACTGATAGGAGAAAGGGTCTTGAAGACTTGATAGCCATTCTTGCGCTCGAAGGTGACTTCCTGAAGGCTTGTACCGTATTCGACCAGGGTTAGGATGTTGTTCATTGTCCTGTTGAAGTTGTACGGCTCAAGATTCTTGAGGGATTTATTAAGGGCTTCAACAACCTCACGTTCTTTCTTAGTAGATCGAATGTGAGGCTTAAGGTAGAAAGGACGGTTTAGAACAGACTTGATGAAGCTTACCGAGCCACTGATAACACTGTCTTCAAGCATTTGGCGATAGGTTTTGAATTGATTTTCAATCCGAAGGTCTTCCTTGCCCATCTGTTGAATTGAATTGTGAATCTCAATGGGGTAGCTGTACTGTTTTGAATACTTTGTCATGAACTATCTTCCTTCTCGTATTTTTTTAAGTTATTTTCGAGCCTGTTTCGCCACCGACTAAAAGTGATTACCCAAGCACCACCATGGTTCACATACTTTTGCGAATGCTTATGTATATAGGAAAGGTCGTCGGGAAAGTTATCGAGCATGTATCTCAAATAGTTTCTAAAGTCTTTACCTACAGGCTCTGTGAGGATTCGGTTTTTGAATACATGCGGCGGGATATTAGAAAGTTTCTTATAAGGATTCATAGGGATACTGTCTCTCTACCGGCTGATAAATCATTTTCAATCTTCTCAGCTTGAAGCCTCAGACCTTTAGAAATATCTTTATTGAAATGATCAGAGAAGTTGAAATACTGGTTACAGACTCGAAGGGCTACGGCGTACTGCTGTTGGAATACTTCGTGGGCTTCGTGCGGGGTTTTGAAGATAGACCTCAAATCAGGCTCCCAGTTATCACCACGAAACATGATCGGGATATAACAGCCGTATACTTCGCGTACACCAATAGGAAGGTTTCCAGACTTATCAGGGAGTGTGAAAGCTTCGTTGATATACCTTGGAACGATGGTATTAGGATCAATCATTGCTTACTCCCCTTATTGTATCGAGCACGGTTGCATGAGATACAATTACTGTTGCATGTATATCTGAGGGAGGGACGACTAAGACAGTTTTTACAAGGATTCTCGGAAACGTAGAACTTGAACCCGAACCTTTTAGCATCCTGTTTAGTGATATAAATAGCGTCTTTGGCATTGTTGGTAGGCATTTTTAATACTCCATTGTTTTCAGTTTTATTTAAATGACAGGAAATAACCTATCCCTTTAAGCTCTTAGAACTGACAGCCCGTACTCACGGAGGAGGTAGCCGCTTTCAAACCGGGACTGACAGCATGCCTTCTCAACACGTTGCCTGACGCTTGAGAAATTAGTAAGGCGATAAGCCTAAAGGGATAGATTAAAGGTGAAGCCCCTAACAGGGAGACTGAAAGGGACTTCTGAGGTGAGGCATAACGTAAAGGAGAAGGATACGGTATACCTCATTGAAAGCTGTGCTGGCTTTTAATTTCACAACTCTCAATATTAGGAGAAGCCCCGCTAGGAACTGAAGGAAAACCTAACGAGACTTCTGGGGATGGACTCACAGAGGATGAAGACGGAATCTTGTAAGCCCTAGCGGTGCATATAAGCAAGAGGGCTCTTATATACACCTTCAAAAGCCAAACTGTCTGAAGGAATGACTCTCGAATTACTTCTCAAAGAGTGAAAATGTCTCTTTGAACTTAGGAGATAAAGTAATATCTGTTTTGCTTGTCTCGGAAAGATCACGGAGGGAATACCAATCTTCTACAGCTTTTTCTCTAGTAAGCCGGTTGGAGAATGCCCAACAGTAATTCGGATTGATCACTACCTTAACTTCACCTTTCTTCAGCTTCTCATCTGTCCTAGCTGTGTCAAACTCGATTAGCTGGGATTCAATGAGAGGCGTAAGAGTTACGTGAAGGTTCCTAGTATCAACCTGGAGATGGTCACAGAGATAGTCCCGCGTTACCTTGAAGCCTGATTCGTACTGGACTAACTCTGAGAGCCGTTTTAGAAGACGATATTTTGCCTTATTGAATTTAGGAAGCCCGTTGGAGTTACGTCCCGTGAGGGCTTCACTGACAAGATGTATTTTGTCAATCTCATTTTTAATCATTTGTTATTTACCCCTGCTTAAGTTCACCCCACTGTCAGGGAGTTATTTTTCTTTAACTTCTATTATTATTGTAATTAAATAAGCATAACTTCCGCAAGCCCTTTATGTAATTATTTAAGATACTTCTTTGAGCCAACGGGAAATAGTTCCTTTATTCTTACCAATCTCGTCAGCAATCTTCTGATAAGTCCAACCTTTATCGGACAGTTCTTTAGCCTTAGCTTTCAAGTCTTCCCTTTTTGCTGCTGCCTTGCTCTTAGGAGGATCTTGAACAATGCTCATATCAATATCACATTCGATTTGAAGTGCCTTTTCAATATCTCTAGCAGTCTGCACAGTAGGCACCACAGCAACAGTAGCGGTAGTCTGCCCTTCAAGCTGGCGCATTTCTGTACGCAGAATATATTGGCAAATCTGTTCGATATACCGGAAATACCGAATTGCTTCCTGTCCCTTATCAACATCAATACCAAGATGTTTCAACATAAAGATGTTCATACGGGCAATGATAGGCTCAGGATTACCATGTAGCACGTTAACAGTCCGGTGATACTTGTCATAATTGTTACTACCTCGAAGATCAAACTTTGTCCATTCTGCGTTAGGATGCTTCTTTTCGAGGTCTTTGTGATACATCCAAGAGAAGTGCTGAATCATTACGGGGTTATTTTCATGATAGCTCAGAGCTTTATCAATGATCTTGTATCCCCAGCAATTAGGCGACCACTTATCATCACCGTTCATCATCATTGCTTTAGAGAACTTATTACCCTTCACAAGAGGTACAATGGTCGGAGACATCTTGTAACCACTGAAGTCAGGAGTATACTTTGATCTCTTTGTCTTGAATCCACACGCTTTGATGTACAGGTTGAACAATGACTTTTCAATAGCATTGCCCATCACATGAAATTCATTGGCAAACTCAATAATGGGCTTCCAATTCTCATGGTCGTGAACAAGGAACATAACTTTACCATCTTCAGACATTTCCTTTTTCACGATAGCTGTTTCACTAAGAAGACCACCTAGAACAATCTGATAGGTATTATCTTCATTGCGGAAGCTATCAGCATACAAGTCATACGCTACCATTTCTGCTGAAGGTTCAATCTGACAGTTACCTGTAAGCTCTTCCATACCATCATCAAGGAGGCCATCAAAGAAACGCTTATAAGTGTTAACACCAACAGACTTATACACGTTATCCAGCACGTTAGGAACTTCGTCAATCACTACTTCCCAACCAACCAGATATTCAGGGTTAATATTCAATAGTGACTTCTGAGTAACGATCAGAACACAACCTTCACGGCCTTCAGTAAGAGCACGTTCAATACGAGCCTTTACAGATTCCTTATGGTAGTCCCTGCTGTTAATGCATTCGCTGTAATGTCCGTGTTCTTCAAACTCATCTTGGATACGGGTTAAGACACCTTCTCCAAGGTCGATAGTTGGTGCTGCATAAATGATATTTCTCAACCCATCAAGTTGATCGACGAATTGTTGAGTCTTACCGCTACCCATTAGAGCACTTGAATATTGAACTGTTTTAGTCATAGTTTGTTTCCTCTTATTGATTATTGGTCGTTACTTTCCGGTGCAGTAAACACCAAAAGGAACACTAAGATCAGACCCGGAAGGAGGCCGACCAAAGCCCGAGGAAAGCCCGAACCTTAGTATTCCTGTTGCTGTTTACTGTTGCTTTAGGACGCTGTTGAAAGGAAGCCCTTCCAAAGACTGTTGCAAAATAACTCTAAGGAGTCCCTTCTAAGGAAAATGCAACACTTCTCATTAGCACCTGATAAGTCTTATCAAAAGACAAACTTAAAACGCTGCTGGAAGGAATGTCTTAGCAAGACCTAGCACAGAATGTGTACTTTTATAACTATACTGCCCCTTCTAAGGAAAATTACACACCCTCTTAAAACACCCTTTAAGGAAAGAGGACGATGTAATGAAATGGAGTCCTCGATATTAGGAATCTTTAAAACACTTCCTTCAAACCTAGAAATCCCCGGTAAGCCTTGGTAGGCCCCGGTTATCTCTTTCCTGTCGATTTAATAATACTGTCGCATTTT
>NZ_JABVXC010000027.1 GCF_013349955.1 Onishia taeanensis
TGCCTGACAATGACCTACTCTCGCATGGAGAAACTCCACACTACCATCGGCGCTAAGCGGTTTCACTTCCGAGTTCGGCATGGGATCGGGTGGTTCACGCTCGCTATGGTCGTCAGGCGAAACGGGATGATGAGTCGCCTAAGCGGCTCATCGCAATAAGAATCATGCTGACGTGATCGTCTCGTTACATCAAGCGTATCCGTCAATTGTGCGCGTCATGCGCAGACCCCTTGGGGTTATATGGTCAAGCCTCACGGGCCATTAGTACACGTTAGCTCAACGCCTTGCAGCGCTTCCACACCGTGCCTATCAACCAGCTCGTCTCGCTGGGCCCTTCAGGAGGCTTACGCCTCAGGGAAGTCTCATCTTGAAGGGGGCTTCCCGCTTAGATGCTTTCAGCGGTTATCCCGTCCGCACTTAGCTACCCGGCAATGCCACTGGCGTGACAACCGGAACACCAGAGGTGCGTCCACTCCGGTCCTCTCGTACTAGGAGCAGCACTTCTCAAACTTCCAACGCCCACGGCAGATAGGGACCGAACTGTCTCACGACGTTCTAAACCCAGCTCGCGTACCACTTTAAATGGCGAACAGCCATACCCTTGGGACCGACTTCAGCCCCAGGATGTGATGAGCCGACATCGAGGTGCCAAACACCGCCGTCGATGTGAACTCTTGGGCGGTATCAGCCTGTTATCCCCGGAGTACCTTTTATCCGTTGAGCGATGGCCCTTCCATACAGAACCACCGGATCACTAGAACCTACTTTCGTACCTGCTCGACGTGTCTGTCTCGCAGTTAAGCACCCTTATGCTCTTGCACTCAATGCACGATTTCCAACCGTGCTGAGGGTACCTTCGTGCTCCTCCGTTACTCTTTGGGAGGAGACCGCCCCAGTCAAACTACCCACCACACACTGTCCTCGATCCGGATAACGGACCGGAGTTAGAACGCCAATGATGCCAGGCTGGTATTTCAAGGTTGGCTCCACGGTAGCTAGCGCCACCGTTTCCAAGCCTCCCAGCTATCCTACACAAGCAACATCAGCGTCCAGTGTGAAGCTATAGTAAAGGTTCACGGGGTCTTTCCGTCTAGCCGCGGGTACACAGCATCTTCACTGCGATTTCAATTTCACTGAGTCTCGGGTGGAGACAGCGTGGCCATCATTACGCCATTCGTGCAGGTCGGAACTTACCCGACAAGGAATTTCGCTACCTTAGGACCGTTATAGTTACGGCCGCCGTTTACCGGGGCTTCGATCAGGAGCTTCGCTTACGCTAACACCATCAATTAACCTTCCGGCACCGGGCAGGCGTCACACCCTATACGTCCGCTTACGCGTTGGCAGAGTGCTGTGTTTTTAATAAACAGTTGCAGCCACCTGGTATCTTCGACCGCTTCGCGCTTAGGGAGCAAGTCCCATCACGCTAATGCGGCGTGCCTTCTCCCGAAGTTACGGCACCATTTTGCCTAGTTCCTTCACCCGAGTTCTCTCAAGCGCCTGGGTATTCTCTACCTGACCACCTGTGTCGGTTTGGGGTACGGTTCCACAGTATCTGAAGCTTAGAGGCTTTTCCTGGAAGCGTGGCATCGATGACTTCCAGACCGTAGTCTGTTCGTCTCGTCTCTCGGCCTTGGGGTACCGGATTTACCTGATTCCCCAGCCTACAGACTTTCACCAGGACAACCAACGCCTGGCTCACCTAGCCTTCTTCGTCCCCCCATCGCAATACTGTGAAGTACGGGAATATTGACCCGTTTCCCATCGACTACGCCTTTCGGCCTCGCCTTAGGGGCCGACTCACTCTGCTCCGATTAGCGTCGAACAGAAACCCTTGGTCTTCCGGCGGGGGAGTTTTTCACTCCCCTTGTCGTTACTCATGTCAGCATTCGCACTCGTGATACCTCCAGCATGCTTCTCAACACACCTTCATCGGCTTACACGACGCTCCTCTACCGCTCATCATTCGATGAACCCGTAGCTTCGGTACCTGATTTAGCCCCGTTACATCTTCCGCGCAGGCCGACTCGACTAGTGAGCTATTACGCTTTCTTTAAAGGATGGCTGCTTCTAAGCCAACCTCCTAGCTGTCTGAGCCTTCCCACATCGTTTCCCACTTAATCAGGATTTTGGGACCTTAGCTGACGGTCTGGGTTGTTTCCCTTTTCACAACGGACGTTAGCACCCGCTGTGTGTCTCCCACGCTGCACTCACCGGTATTCGGAGTTTGCCTCGGGTTGGTAAGTCGGGATGACCCCCTAGCCGAAACAGTGCTCTACCCCCGGCGGTGATACGTGAGGCGCTACCTAAATAGCTTTCGAGGAGAACCAGCTATCTCCGGGCTTGATTAGCCTTTCACTCCGATCCACAAGTCATCCAAATCTTTTTCAACAGATCCTGGTTCGGTCCTCCAATTGATGTTACTCAATCTTCAACCTGCTCATGGATAGATCGCCCGGTTTCGGGTCTATTTCCAGCGACTGGTCGCCCAGTTAAGACTCGATTTCTCTACGCCTCCCCTATACGGTTAAGCTCGCCACTGAAAATAAGTCGCTGACCCATTATACAAAAGGTACGCGGTCACAGAACGTGTCTGCTCCCACTGCTTGTACGCATACGGTTTCAGGATCTATTTCACTCCCCTCTCCGGGGTTCTTTTCGCCTTTCCCTCACGGTACTGGTTCACTATCGGTCAGTCAGGAGTATTTAGCCTTGGAGGATGGTCCCCCCGTCTTCAGTCAAGGTTTCACGTGCCTCGACCTACTCGATTTCACACCAATCAGATTTCGACTACGGGGCTATCACCCTGTATCGCGTGGTTTCCCAACCACTTCGTCTATCGGTCATGGTGCTTAAGGGCTACTCCCCGTTCGCTCGCCGCTACTTGGGGAATCTCGGTTGATTTCTTTTCCTCAGGGTACTTAGATGTTTCAGTTCCCCTGGTTCGCCTCCCAACACCTATGTATTCAGTGTGGGATACCCACGTTACCGTGGGTGGGTTTCCCCATTCAGAAATGTCCGGGTCGCAGGTTGTTTGCCACCTCGCCGAACCTTATCGCAGGCTTCCACGTCTTTCATCGCCTCTGACTGCCTAGGCATCCACCGTATGCGCTTCATCGCTTGACCATATAACCCGAAAGGGTCTGATCCGCGATGACGCACGACAATTGCCGGATACGCTTGAGACGTATCACTGCCCTTTCCTGGGTAGGAAAGGGACTTTTTGTCAGCATGATTCATATTGTTAAAGAGCATTTAAAGCAAGAAGCTTTAAGCTGGAAGCTTGAAGAGGAAAATCCTCTTATCAAGCGCCTAGCTTAAAACGTCATCGACGGTGGCAAGGCAGGCGTTGCGACCGACTGTGCGACAGTCGCCGGCTTACTCACCACTGGGTCCGTGACCCAAACAGTCTTATGCTCTGACCGATCAGATAATTCATTGTGGACACTTGCCGAGAAGAGGCGAGTCGTCGATTAAGGAGGTGATCCAGCCGCAGGTTCCCCTACGGCTACCTTGTTACGACTTCACCCCAGTCATGAACCACACCGTGGTGATCGCTCCCCCGAAGGTTAAGCTAACCACTTCTGGTGCAGTCCACTCCCATGGTGTGACGGGCGGTGTGTACAAGGCCCGGGAACGTATTCACCGTGACATTCTGATTCACGATTACTAGCGATTCCGACTTCACGGAGTCGAGTTGCAGACTCCGATCCGGACTGAGGCAGGCTTTATGGGATTAGCTCCACGTCGCCGTCTTGCAACCCTTTGTACCTGCCATTGTAGCACGTGTGTAGCCCTACTCGTAAGGGCCATGATGACTTGACGTCATCCCCACCTTCCTCCGGTTTGTCACCGGCAGTCTCCTTAGAGTTCCCGACCGAATCGCTGGCAAATAAGGATAGGGGTTGCGCTCGTTACGGGACTTAACCCAACATTTCACAACACGAGCTGACGACAGCCATGCAGCACCTGTCTGTGCGCTCCCGAAGGCACCAAGGCATCTCTGCCAAGTTCGCACGATGTCAAGAGTAGGTAAGGTTCTTCGCGTTGCATCGAATTAAACCACATGCTCCACCGCTTGTGCGGGCCCCCGTCAATTCATTTGAGTTTTAACCTTGCGGCCGTACTCCCCAGGCGGTCGACTTATTGCGTTAACTGCGCCACTAAGAACTCGAGGCTCCCAACGGCTAGTCGACATCGTTTACGGCGTGGACTACCAGGGTATCTAATCCTGTTTGCTACCCACGCTTTCGCACCTCAGTGTCAGTGTCAGTCCAGAAGGCCGCCTTCGCCACTGGTATTCCTCCCGATCTCTACGCATTTCACCGCTACACCGGGAATTCTACCTTCCTCTCCTGCACTCTAGCCTAACAGTTCCGGATGCAGTTCCCAGGTTGAGCCCGGGGCTTTCACAACCGGCTTATCAAGCCACCTACGCGCGCTTTACGCCCAGTAATTCCGATTAACGCTTGCACCCTCCGTATTACCGCGGCTGCTGGCACGGAGTTAGCCGGTGCTTCTTCTGCGAGTGATGTCCTTCCTGACAGGTATTAACCGTCAGGCCTTCTTCCTCGCTGAAAGTGCTTTACAACCCGAAAGCCTTCTTCACACACGCGGCATGGCTGGATCAGGCTTTCGCCCATTGTCCAATATTCCCCACTGCTGCCTCCCGTAGGAGTCTGGGCCGTGTCTCAGTCCCAGTGTGGCTGATCATCCTCTCAGACCAGCTACGGATCGTCGCCTTGGTGAGCCATTACCTCACCAACAAGCTAATCCGACATAGGCTCATCCGATAGCGCAAGGTCCGAAGATCCCCTGCTTTCCCCCGTAGGGCGTATGCGGTATTAGCGTGAGTTTCCCCACGTTATCCCCCACTACCGGGCAGATTCCTATGCATTACTCACCCGTCCGCCGCTCGACGCCTCCTAGCAAGCTAGGATCGTTTCCGCTCGACTTGCATGTGTTAGGCCTGCCGCCAGCGTTCAATCTGAGCCATGATCAAACTCTTCAGTTTAAAATCATACGGTCTTACCTTTCCGAAGAAAGAAGCAGACCAAACTTGGCTCAAGGTTCAAACGTCTCAAAAAACAAAGCCGATATGGCTTGCTTTGACGAGTCGCTTGCCTTGAAGTATCGGTGACTGATCACCCCTTCATCGACAAGCGCCCACATGAATTATCTGATCGATTGTTAAAGAGCAGCTCCGGCTCTTGAAGAGTGGAGCATCTCGCATCTGCCTGGCCGTTCGGCCGGCGCCCTGCGAGGAAGGCGTATTCTACTGAATCGGCCGTGAATGTCAACCCTTGCTGTTGTTGCTCACCGTAGATGACCGGGTGAACCAGCGGCGAGTTGAGCGCCGATCGAGTGGAGG
>NZ_JABVXC010000028.1 GCF_013349955.1 Onishia taeanensis
AGCGACGAGCCGGTCTGGTGACGACACCAACGACGAAGGAGGACGACCCCTCACACGAGCCTGAATCTGTTCCGATGGAAAAGCAATGACATAAACTGGACAATCTGAACTGATGAAAAGCGGACAACCTTCATTGGCGTTGACAAGGCCGCTTGGTGTTCGCCCATACACTCTCACCTGCCGTATTGGCGCGATATTGTTCTCGCTCTCCATGCCTGGCAAGCTCTCGGCTCACAGTGGAAACAGAATGCCCTATCCGCTGGGCAATACATCTGAACGACAGTCCGGCCGCGATGCCACGAGAGAGAGGTGGCCAGATGACCTGGAGCGCTTGCAAAGCGCAATACCACCACTCAGGGGCAAGACCCGGTGAACCGAGCCTGGGTGGTAGCAGAGTACTCTACTGATCTCACTTAGGCTTTGTCTGAAAAGTCGACGAGCGAAGGCCAGACAAGGCAAAATTGGCGAAAGAGCGGAGTTTACGGGATGTAAATGAGCATCTTGAGCTGATTTTTAACGCCGTATGGGCGAGTGCAGTATTTTTCAGGCATTGCTTAGTGACTGACCCGATTTCCAATGCTCCCAGAGCAGCTACTTATGGCTTGTAGAGAGTCCACCGGGCCGGCCTCGCTTTGCCATAGTGTTTCTCCACCAAGTGATGTGTTGCGATGACCGGTTGATCATAAGCTGGTGTGCTTTGCAATATGTGGGGCATTCATGTTTTTTTTGGTGATTTTATGAAAATAACATTTTTTATTGGATCGATGAGTAAAGGTGGTGCTGAGCGTCAATTAGTTTACATTGCCAATGGCCTCGTCAAGAAAGGGCATAGAGTGACAATTCTCACGATGCGCGAGGGTAATGCCTACCTAGACCTGCTTGATAAAAATGTTCTCATTGAGTCGCTTGGCGTGACGGGAGCAGTCGATGCATTCAGGAAGAGTCTAAAGTTCTTGATAAAAAAGAGGCCTGACGTTCTGGTCTGTTTTTTGTATTACGCGTCCCTTATTGGCCGTGCGGTTGGGCTGTTCTTGCGTCTCAAGGTGATTTCATCATATAGAAATATTAGTTATGGTTCGAAGTCACGGGATCTTTTGGTGAAGTGGACATCGCTGCTGGAAGATAAGACATTATCCAATGTGCGGAGTGCTCGTGATAAGCTTTTGCCGCAGTGTCTCTGGAGTGAGATGGAGGTCATTCCGAATATTTATTCATACTCTGAAGTGAAGCGAGGCGATATTATTTTGCCTGCGCCTAATGGTTTTCGGTGGTGTTATATAGGTCGGCTCGGTAAGCAAAAAAACTTATATCAATTGGTTTTGGCTTTTAAAGATTTCAGTGAAAAAATACCAGGCGAATGCCAATTACTCTTGTTGGGGGAGGGTGAGGAACGGACCACGTTAGAAGAAAAGGTAGCGGACCTTGGCCTTGGCGGTAAGGTGTTTTTCCTTGGTCATTCTTACTTTGTCAATTCAGTGCTGGATACATGTGATGCCTTTATTCTGCCATCGAGATGGGAGGGGATGCCCAATGCCTTGATGGAGGCAATGGCCTCCAAGTTGCCATCTGTCGTGACTCCAGTGGGTGCTGTTCCTGAAATGATTGCAGATGGAAAGTCGGGCTTTATTTCTAAAGGGTTCGATGCTGTTAGCCTGAGTGCCGCGATGATAAAGTTATTCCATGTAGGTGATAGCGAACGCACAGCGATGGGCGTTGAAGCGAATAGGTATATCGAAGAGAATTGTAGCGAAAGCGCTGTTATGTATATGTGGGAAAATGTTTTGAGTGATGCTATCAAGTGAGTGCTCGGGGTTTTGAATGAACGTATGCTTTGTGGCCAACAGTGCTTGGTATTTGGAAAACTTCAGAGAATCGACGCTGAGAGAGTTCTCGTCTTTCTCCAGTGTGAGATGCTTATACCCTAAAGGCGATAGTTTCTCCACCCTTACAGAACTGTCGGTGGCAGAAGATACCTTTTTTCTTGATGCTAGCAGTACCAACCCGATCAAAGAGTTGATGTCGCTTTTCTCATTGCTGTGGGGATTGGTGCGGCATCGTCCGGATGTAGTTTTTTCCTTCAACCCTAAGACAAATTTATACTCCTTGATGGCCTGCTGGATGCTCAGAATTCCCTGTGTACCTAATGTTTCGGGTGTGGGGGTGGCATCACAGTTAGATGGCATCGTTGGATATACATATCGTTCGTTAGTGCGTTTTTTTTACCGGCGTGCCGATCATGTCTATTTTCAAAACAGAGATGATTATCAGGCCTTTTATAATGCTGGCTTCATCAGGAAAGGGGCTGCTGAAGTCATACCAGGTTCAGGTGTCGACCTCTCGAAGTTTAAGCCTGATCATCATGAAAGTGAAAATGTTCGATTTCTCATGGCAGCGAGACTCATTACTCCCAAGGGTGTGCAGGAGTATATCGCTGCTGCTCGTCAAATGCTTGCGAAGGGAGCTGAATGTGAGTTTGTACTGGCAGGTGTGAAGGATACGTCGAACCGTGCCGTTCGAGAAGCCCTGATAACATCCCTGGAGGATGAGCCCGGTATTCACTTCGCTGGCCACGTCAAAGATATGCCTGCGCTGCTGGAGTCTATCGACTGTGTCGTGCTGCCTTCCTATTATCCGGAGGGTATACCGAGAAGCCTTATAGAGGCTGCAGCTGCCGGGAAAATGATTATCACATCGGATACACCAGGGTGCCGTGAAGTCGTTAAGGGTTGCGAGAATGGATTTCTTGTTCAGCCAAAGTCAGTCGATGACTTGGTGGCTGCCATGTCCAGGCTCGTTGAACTCCCTATCTATGAAAGACGAAAGATGAAAAACGCTTCACGCGAAATGGCTGAGTCATATTTCGATGAGAACCTGATTATTGAACGATATAAATTGACTGCCCATCACCTTGCAACCAAGGGAAAAGCTTTCGTTGGCCGATGAGTTTTCGTTCCAATGTTTTATAAGGAAGCGCCAAATGATCGGTTTTGGTGTAAATGTACGTGATTTGAGCGGATATAAATGAAATTACTTATTACGGGAATTGCAGGATTCATTGGTCATGCTGTTGCAAAGAAACTTTCTGGCAGGGGCTATCAAATTATTGGCATTGATAACCTCAACGACTACTACGATGTCTCCCTCAAGCAGTCGAGGCTAGACGATCTTGCGTCTTGTGACGATATCACTTTTCGTAAGCTCGACCTCTCTGACCGAGACGGTATGGCGGATCTGTTTGCCGAGTATGGATTTGATAGAGTGATTCACTTGGCTGCGCAGGCAGGGGTGCGCTATTCCTTGGATAACCCGCATGTCTATGCCGACACCAACCTGGTCGGTCATCTCAATGTGCTCGAAGGCTGCCGTCATTATAGCGTAGGGCATCTAGTGTATGCCTCATCCAGCTCTGTTTATGGCATTAATGACAAAGTACCTTTCGCCACGTGTGATAACGTGGATCACCCTATCAGCCTCTATGCGGCTACCAAAAAGGCCAATGAGTTGATGTCGCATACCTACTCTCACCTCTACGGTATTCCTACAACTGGATTGCGTTTTTTCACGGTTTACGGCCCTTGGGGCCGCCCCGATATGGCGATGTTCAAGTTCACTAAGGCGATCTTAGAGGGCCGTCCTATCGACGTTTATAACCATGGCGATATGTCCCGGGACTTTACCTACATCGACGATATCGTCGAGGGCGTCGTGCGTATTCTAGATGTTGTACCCGGTCGTAATGATACTGGCACAGCGAAAGAGGCGTTGTTCACGAGCAGTGCACCCTATGCACTATACAACATCGGCAATGGTAGTCCGGTAAGTCTTATGGACTTCGTGCGTGCCGTGGAGGCTGCTACTGGCAGGAAAGCCGAATGCAATTTCATGCCGATGCAGCCCGGTGATGTGCCGCGGACCTTCGCTGATACTGAAGCGCTATTCGAGGCAACAGGCTATCAGCCAAAGGTTGGCGTGGAAGAAGGGGCTCGTCGCTTCGTCGATTGGTATCTCGAGTACTATCGGACCTGATTTTTTCCTCTATATCAAGAACGGGCATCAATGGCTCAACGCTATGTCTTGGCAGTAGCACGCTGAGTAGAAGAACAGTCAGTAGGTAGACGTGTGAAAGGGAGTTAAAGGAATGCAAATCACCATTTTCGGCACGGGGTACGTAGGCCTGGTCACCGGCACCTGCTTGGCCGATGTGGGGCATGACGTGATGTGCATGGATGTGGATGCCGACAAGATCGCTCGCCTGCATGAGGGCGAGATT
>NZ_JABVXC010000029.1 GCF_013349955.1 Onishia taeanensis
AGCGACGAGCCGGTCTGGTGACGACACCAACGACGAAGGAGGACGACCCCTCACACGAGCCTGAATCTGTTCCGATGGAAAAGCACTGACATAAACTGGACAATCTGAACTGATGAAAAGCGGACAACCTTCATTGGCGTTGACATCGTCCCTTTGCTGGTGGTCATCTTGGCGCTTTCGTTATCGGTGACGTTGCTCTTTACTTCCTTGCGCTGCTTCCCTTGGCCCATCCTTGGGCTGTGCGTCCTTAGGAAGCGGTCCACTTTGTTCATGGCAGCATCTAGCGAGAGAATCGTCTTGGCGCGGCGGATATCCCGATCCAGGTCGGCTTCCGTCTCGGCTTCATCCCGAGCGTGGTGCTCTACCAAGTGATGGCGAATGAGACGGCGTAGCTTCTCCCGCTTCTCGCTCAATTCTTTGAAAGTGCCCGACCACTCTTTTGAGGCGTCTGAGGGCATCTTGCATCCGTCAATGGCAAAGAGTTCGTTACCCAGTAACCCCTCTTCATGACATACCAGCAGGACTTGCTCGAACAGCGCTTCGATTTCTTCGGCATGGCCGCTGACAAAGCTCGCCAGCGTGGTGAAGTGGGGCACGGTATCGCAGGAAAGGGCTTTGAAAATAATATTGGTCTCGCAGCACCACTGCATCTCACGGCTGGAGGTGATGCCTTTGGAGTAAGCAAACAGGATAATCTTAAGCAGGATGGCCGGATCATAGGCCAGCCGGTCGGTCGCATCGTTGCGGTACTTGGGGTGGAAAACGGACAAGTCGAGTTTATGCTCGATCAGGTAATGCACTGCGTGCTCAAAGGTACCGGGTTGGAGTTGACCTTGGTAGTTGATCACCACCATGGCATTTTGATCGTGGTTATAAGGCTTGAAGCTCGGCATGCTGACCACTCCTCGTCTGTTTTCTCGATCCTACCAAAACTTAGCCGTCAGCGGGGTTTTTCTACAGGCTCAACGCCCACAGCACGCGCGGCTTTGTAGTGGAAGCGAAGCCGCAACGAAAAAGCCGTCGCTGTGACTGCGTTTGTTAGGCATTTACTCTTCCTCCCTCAGATCGTATACGCCGATTGCCTTTATACGCGAACATTCTTCTGGCCAAGATTCCCTGTCGCTAGGATTTTCGGAATGCAAGAGGGCTTGGACATACGGTGGCAATTCCTCGGAGTCCCGAGCGATGACATCTAATTCTGTGTCGAAGTAGTGGCTGAAATATTTACCGCTGCGCGTCAACGGACAGCAGAAAATGCAATGAAACGGATTGGACTTATTGAGTATGGTTTGTAACCCAAGCCGCTTCCCAAATTTAGTGTCACCGAAAGCCTTTGCATCTGAGGCCGGCAACATAAAAACGCCAGCATTACTTTGTAATCGCCGACCGGCGCACAATGCTTTGGCCCCTCCGGCATTGGTGCTATAAATTGCGTAAAACGGCAGCAACGAACGTGAGGCTGCATAATTCTGAAGAGTGGCAAGTTGGCTTTGGCTGTTGCCTGGATAATTAAACTTACGTACGTACGAATCGAAGGATTTGATGAATTTCTTTGCCTGAAACAATAACGGAATAGCTTTCTTCCGTCCTACTAGCCAAAGCTCCAATTCAAAATCGGCTCCAGTTAAGCGGTGTTCTTGATACTTCGTAAAAGTCTTAGCGGACAAGTACTTAAAGCGGCTGTCCAACTGGCGCCAACGCCAAATTAGAAAATCCGTAACGGACTCTTCGTTAACATCTGGCACATTGACCATAAAGTCATGCACTTCCTGACCCAGTGCAATGTTGGCTTTGCAGATATCCATATGTGTCATAGGTGCCTAACGCAAAGCTTTGAGGCAATTTTGGAGCCGCGAAGCGGCGGAGAAATTGTCCGACAACAGCGTATTGTTATGTGTTTTTTATATGCTCAACCATCAGCTTAAGCTCTTCCAAAGCGCCGATGGTTTCATTAACGATCAGTCGCTCGCCTGCTAGCAGAAACCCCAGAAAAACCAGCAATATAGAAAGATCGATTCCTATCAGCTTGAAGGTCGCCGCGATCAGCGCGCCGTAAACGACTAGGAAAAAACTACGACTGTTCTGTTTCTTCATATGAGTGTCGATAGTAAGGAGGGCTTTATCAGGGCTTGCAGAAACCGATTCCTGACCTGAAAAAACCACCTGAAACTCCTCTAACCATTTTTCATTCAATCTCGAATCAACGGCAACCAGCCTGCGTAATTCCTTTGCGCGAGTTCTATTTTTCAGTCTTTTTATACAACTACCCATATTGAACTACTCTTCTTGAAGAGTCTTTTTACGGTCTTCAAGGTAACCTTCTATAAGATCGTGGAACCGATCCATGGTCTCTCCTATTTTTCACATAACGCCTCAAATCACCGGCAGAAAAAAGCAGAGTGAGGAACGAATGGCGCTTTTTTTCTGTCCGAGTGCATGTACTTGTTATGTTTTTAATACGCTCTCGAAATACTCATTAAGCAATTCCTTTTTTTTGAAAAACTTCTCTATGATGTAATAAAGAATAAACATATCACTAACATAAAATGGAATTTTTGAATTATCAATCTTAAATGTTTTATATCTTTTAATTGCATTACCTTTTTGAGTGTAATCCTGTTGCCTCTTTTCGTACTCATCAATAGTGTAAAATATGTATTCATGATCAATATGAGTTATAAGTGGTTCGACTGTTCCAACCCCTTCATACTCCAAATGAACAACTTGAGTCACAATACAATCGTTATAGATATAAAAATCTTGAACTATTTCTTCGAATGTAATGTTTCTTTTATCTATAACGACCCATAAATTGTCATATTCCTTTGAATACAATTTTGATATTGATGGAGCCCCGAGTTTACCAAGCGAGAAAGTTTCTCCTCGCTCTAACTCTTCAAGAGCAATTGATAAGTCAATGAATCCATCACCAGCCAATGAGTACTCAGGACGAAGGGCGATAGAATTTATTAAACCTTCCTCCTTCAACTGTTTGAATAATTTCAGCAATTCCGAAGGTATTTCATTAATTAGAACATACGCTTGAATTCGTTTATCATAAACTTTTGGAATGTTGCTATCAGATATTTCAAAATTAGCATCAATCGTTAGAAGTTGGTGTTTGTTGTATTGAGTATCAACCTCATTTAGCGATATTCCATTTTTAACATATAGGCCCTCAAGGTTATTATGTTCTGGGACTGAAAACCTTTTCAACGACTGCTCGTAATATTCATACAATAATTCAACGATTTTAAATGCAACATAATCCTCTATTGAGCAATTAAATATACTTGTTTCGTCGTTCAAGGAGTTGTAAATCGATTGATAGTGATTGGTAACCTTATTGAAATCAAGACATTGAAGGTATGCAGAAATAAATTCTAATTTTTTTATTGAGATATGATCTCTTCGATCAAGTTCTTCATATTCCCTTATCCTTTCAATAAGCGATTCGCTCTCCTTTTTATTTTTAGCTCTTTCTAAATCGACAACAAAACGCCTAAAGCTCTCATCTGACATCTTGTCTTGCCTTAGATCACTTATCAGATTGACAACATCTGTATCTTTTTCTGTTAGCTTCCCAAACAAATACCCAAACGGATAGTCAACTCCACCATCGCCTCGGAATAAATCGATTAAATATTGACTTTCCTCTTTAGAAAACCGTTCAAATGAATTTCTGTAGCTCTCTGAGATAAACATACTTACCTTTTAAACATAACTGTTCAACTGTTCAGCATTTCTTCGCCGTGCGGAGCATGGCGTATAAATGCCTGTTGGACTAAGCCGCCCATCAGGCTGCTA
>NZ_JABVXC010000002.1:0-337613 GCF_013349955.1 Onishia taeanensis
ATCGAATAGAGCATGACCGGGTTGGCGAACTCGGCGGCCACCTCACGGATGATATGAATCGACTCGGCTTCGAGTTGTTTGAGGTGGGTTCGTCTTTCGGCAGATATTTCGGACATCTAAGTTAGCCTTCGAGTTTAGAGACAATAACTGACTATTAGCTTGAAGCCAGAAGCTGGAAGCCGGAAGAAACACCAAGGTCAAAACAATGCCCTACAGCTGGACTCCAGTGGGTTTTCTTCCAGCTTAAGCCCGCGAAGCGGGCGCTCTTCCAGCTTCTAGCTCCCGGCGAAGCCGGGCCCTTACGGCTTCAGGCTCGCGCGAAGCGCGCGCTCCCATCGCTCATCACGCTGGCCACAAACAATAAAGAAGGGGTTCAAGACGCTGTCTTGCTGGTTACAGCGCAGGGGCTCGAGGGTATGCGCGTTGAGCACGTCACCACCGGCTGCCGTCACCACGGCCTGGGCGGCAGCGGTATCCCATTCACAGGTGGGCGCCAGGCGCGGATAAAGATCCGCCTCGCCTTCCGCTACCAGACAGAGTTTGAGTGAACTGCCCATGGAAACGCGCTCGTTGGTCGGCAGGCCGGCACAAAATGCCTCGAATTCAGCAGCACCGTGAGAGCGGCTGCCCACGACCTTCCATGAAGCCTGGCCAGGCTCGGGCAGTTGACGAACCGAGATAGCCTTGGTTTGTCCATCCTGCACCTTCCAGGCTCCCTTCCCGGCCTGACCGTACCAGCTGGTTCCCCCCTCGCCGAGCACGGGGGCATGAACGATGCCAAACACCGGCACCCCATCCTCGATCAGGGCTAGGTTCAGAGTGAATTCACCGTTCTTCTTGATAAATTCCTTGGTGCCATCCAGGGGGTCGATCAGCCAATAACGGCCCCATTTTTGCCGAGTCTCAAACGGGATCTCGCCAGACTCTTCAGAGAGAATCGGCACATCTGGCGTCATCTCTTTAAGCAGTGCGACCAGTGCATGATGAGACGCCATATCGGCTTCTGTGAGGGGGCTGTCATCCGCCTTGGTTTCTACCTGAAAATCACGCTGATAAATGTCCAGCACCTGGCTTCCAGCCTGTTGAACACCATCGAGTAAACGCTGACACACGGCGGACGAGATAAAATCGCTCACAAAAGCTCCTTGTAATACGGTAAAGGCGGGTAGTGGCCGGTTCGTCGACTTTTCAGGCACAGCCTAAAAAGCCCAAAAGAAGGGAATCAAGCTGACGGACACCACCCCAGTGATCAGGGTTAATGGCGCACCAAGGCGCAGATAATCGGTCATACGGTATCCTCCCGGTCCCAGCACCATCAGATTGGTCTGGTAGCCCAGGGGGGTCATAAAGCTGGCCGATGCCGCGAACATGATGGCGATGGCAAATGGCATGAAGTTCACACCAAGCTGATCGGCAACCGACATGGCAATCGGGAACATCAGCACTGCGGCAGCATTATTGGTGATGACCTCGGTAAACAGCGTGGTCAGCAGGTAAACCATGGCCAACGCCAGCCAGGGCGACATATCAGAATCCACGAGCAGCCCGGCAATCGTCTGGGCGGCACCGGATTGCGTCATGGCGGCGCCCAGCGCAAAAGATGCCGCTATAACAACGAGAACGGAAAGATCGATATAGCGGCGCGCCTTGCTCACGGTAATGCAGCCGCTAATCAGCATGCCGCCGCCAGCGAGCAATGCCGATTCCAGTATCGGCACTATGCCGAGCGCACTGGCCATTACCATCAGCGCCAGCACACCAAGTGCCAATGGCGCTTTGCGAAAGTTGGGCGGCGTAGAATCATTTAGCGCACTGACCAGTAGGAAGTCCTTGCGATAGCGATACTGCTCGACAAATTCCTGGGCGGTTTCCAGCAACAGAGTGTCACCGACCTGCAGGCTAATATCGCCTACTTTTCCCGGCAGACGGCGCCCTTGCCGGGAAATGGAAAGGATGACGGCCTGAAAGCGCGAGCGGAACTTGGTTTCCCGCACGCTTTGACCGAGTCCGGCAAAATCCGGCCCTATCACCGCCTCGACCAGGCAGCGCTTGTGATGGTCGACCTTGAGCTTATGAACATCGCCGTTAGCAGGCGCCAGGCCACGCACCCGCCGCAGTTCACGGGCACACTCCGGCGCACCAATGAATATCAGCGTATCGCCTTCTTCCAACTGGGTATCTGGTGGTACCGCCGTCATCAGGCGGTGTTGACGCTGGATGTCGGTCAGGTAGCCGAATTGCAGGTTGCGCAAGCCTGCCTCTGCAATGGTCTTGCCTTTCAAGGGGCCGCCAGGTGAAACGACGAATTCGACGCTGTACTCGCGAGCCTGATCGAGCTGTTCGATGACACCTTCACGGGACGGCAGCAGGCGGTCGGCAAACAACATCAGGAACAGGCCGCCTAGCAACAAGACGGGGATACCCACCTGGGCCAAGTCGAGCATGCCTAGCGCAACGCCCTTTTCGCTTTGCAGCAGGCCATCGACCACTAGGTTGGTGCTTGTCCCGATCAGCGTGCAGGTGCCACCCAAGATAGCGATGTAGCTAAGCGGCAACAGCAGCTTGGACGGCGGTAGCCGCAGCCGTTTGGACCACTCTTGGATAGCCGGGATGAACATCGCCACCACGGTGGTGTTATTCATGAAGGCACTGAGGCCTGAAGCCGGCACCAGCATGCGCCACTGGGCGCGTTTGAGGGTATGGGGCTGCCCCAGCAGGCGAGTGGCGATCCACTGCACCGCCCCGGTTTCCTTGAGGCCTGCAGCCACCACATACAACGCGGCGATGGTCATGACGCCGGTATTGGAAAACCCGGCCAAGGCATCGCCAGGGGCAAGCACGCCGCTCACGACCAGAAACGTCATGGCGCTCATCAGAATGGCATCGGGTGCTATGCGCGTTGCGGCCAACGAGACCAAGACAAACAACACACTACTCAGGCTTAGCCAGGCATCCAGCGGCATCAGAATCTCAACATGCAAGGAACGGGGTTGACGGCATCAATATCAAGTACCGAAACCGGTAGAGGGAGAGGCGACGAGGGAAGGGATATGCAGTATTCAAAAGCATCAAGGCACGCTACCGCCCCGGGATTGAAGCGGGCGCATTCCCTTGCCCGTGAGTCGCTGCACATACACAGCGCGTCACACCATTCCATGGTGCTTTGTCAGAAAAAACAGACATATTGTATGGACTTTGCAGAGTTATCTCTAGCCTGAGTCCATCGTAACGCCTTAGCACCGGCTCTCATTCTTTTTTCCAAAGCCTGGTGAAAGCGAGTGAGAGCAGCATGAGCGGCAACCCGTCAAAGTAACGATTTACCACATCAGAGGGGAAGGCATGTTACACAATGAAACGCCCCCGCACGAGGCGGGGGCGTTGAGGCTTGCGGGTTTAGGGCGAGATCAGGCGGCCAGCTGACGCTTGATGCGCGGGCTCAGGAGTTCGCCGATCACGGTGATAGCGACCAGCACACCGAGCCACCAGTACCACTGGCTGCCCATGTCCAGCTCCATCAGACCCAGGCTGTCGATGAACACCAGCACGATGCCCAGCGGGCTCACGTAGCGCACCATGAACAGCCACAGCGCATGCTGGGTGTTGGAGAGGCCCAGCTCGGACTTGAAGATCTCATGACGCAGCACGAAACCGGCCAGCAGCGCCATCCCCAGGCCGCCCAGCGGCATCATGAAGCGCGAGGTCAGGTAATCGAGCCAATCGAAGGCATGCTTGCCAGCGATCGTCCAGTCGGACCCGATATTGAAGGACAGCATGGCCAGGGTGCTGAGCAGCCACAGCACGATGCCGGCGCCCCAGGTCGCCTTGGTACGCGAAATCCCCTTGCTCTCGTTGAGCCAGGCCACGGTGGCCTCGATCATCGAGATGGCAGACGTCAGGGCCGCCATCGACAGCATGACGAAGAAGATCGCCATGAAGATGCTGCCAAACGGCATGGCCTGGAAGGCCAGCGGCAGGCTCATGAACAGCAGGCCAGGGCCGGCGGCCGGGTCCATGCCGTTGGCGAAGATCACCGGGAAGATCGCCAGGCCCGCCATCAGTGCCACCAGGGTGTCGGCGATGGCCACTGTAAAGGTGGTACGCGCGATGGACGCACCATCCGGCAAGTAGGAGCCGTAGGTAAGAATGGCACCCGAGGCTAGCGACAGGGTGAAGAAGGCGTGGCCCATGGCCGCCAGCAGGCCTTCGCTGGTGAGTTTGCCGATTTCGAAAGAAAACAGGAAATCCATGCCGGCGCCAAAGCCACCGGAGAACATCGCGTAGCCGATCATGATCGCCAGCATGATCACCATGCCCGGCATCATCCAGCTGACACTCTTCTCGATGCCCTGCTGCACCCCCTTGCCGACGATCAAAAGGGTGATCACCGTCACCAGGGTGCTCCAACCACCCAGTGCCAGCGGGTCGGCATTGTTGGCCGCAAATATGGCCGCCATGTCGCCAACCTCAGAGCCCACCAAGCCACCGGTCACGGTCTTCCACAGATAGGAGAACGACCAGCCGGCCACCACTACGTAGAACGACAGGATCATGAAGCCGCACAGCATGGCCATCCAGCCCACTAGCGACCAGAGGCCGCCGCGCCCGGATTCCCGGGCCACGCGACGAATGGCATCAATGGGGCTACCGCGGCCGCGACGGCCAAGACCGATCTCGACCATCATCACCGGGATGCCGACGGCCAGGATGCAGGCCAGGTAGACCAGCACAAAGGCACCGCCGCCGTACTCGCCGGTCATGTAAGGAAACTTCCAGATATTGCCCAAGCCCACGGCAGAGCCGGTAGCCGCTAGAATGAAGCCCCAGCGCCCCAGCCACAGGTTCTTGGGTTGTTGTCTCGCCGTCATGTCACACCTTCAGGGTTGTTGTTATACGGGATTTTAGCGTTTTTGTTCGTGCGTTGACCATGCGACCAAAAGGATGCTCTATCGATAAGCCTCAACTCGTGGCAATCCATCGCCGATTGGCGACAACGCCAGCAGCTTGCACCAGGCATGCCGTCTCCGGCACACCCGGTAGCTTGCCTCAGTCGTCCTTGAGCACGCCGCGGCGAATCTGGTCTTCCTCGATGGATTCGAACAGTGCCTTGAAGTTGCCCTCGCCGAAGCCGTCGTTGCCCTTGCGCTGGATGATCTCGAAGAAGATCGGGCCGATCACCGTCTCGGTGAAGATCTGCAGCAGCACGCCCTGCTCCGGCGCCCCGTCCACCAACAGGCTCAGCTCGCGCAGTTCGTCGACGTTCTCCTCGTGGTTGGGTACCCGCGCATCCACCTTCTCGTAGTAGGTATCCGGCGTGGTCAGGAAGGTCACGCCGTTGGCGCGCAGGGCCCGCACGGTCGCATAGATATCGTCGGTGGCCATCGCCAGGTGCTGGATGCCTTCGCCGTTGTACTCGCGCAGGAATTCGGCGATCTGGGAGTTGTCGTCGGCCGACTCGTTGATCGGGATGTGCATCTTGCCGCAGGGCGCGGTCATCGCCCGGGAAAAGAGCCCGGTCATCTTGCCTTCGATGTCGAAGTAGCGGACCTCGCGGAAGTTGGCGACCCGGGTATAGAAGTTGGCCCAGATATCCATCTGGCCGCGATCGACGTTATGGGTCAGGTGATCCAGCACCTTCAGGCCCACGCTGTGATCCTGAGGGGTGCGCCCGGGAATCGCCTCGAAATCGATGTCGTAGATGGTGCGACCCTCGCCATCGAGCTGGTGGTCGACGAAATACAGAAGCGACCCGCCAATACCCTTCACCGCCGGTATGCCCACCTCGCCTGGGCCAACCGGGTTCTCGGCGGGCTCGGCACCCTCGGCCACCGCATGCTCGAAGGCCTTGCGGGCATCCGCCACCCGCCAGGCCATGGCGCAGGCGCTGGGGCCGTGAAGACGGGCGAACTCGGCGGCGAAGCTGTCGGGCTCGGCGTTGAGCACGAAGTTCACGCCCTCTTGCTGAAACAGGAAAACCTGCTTGGAGCGGTGTTTGCGGGTCTCGGTGAAACCCAGCTGATTGAAGAGTGCACGCAGTGCCTCGATACCCTCGGCGGTCGGCGCCGTGTATTCGACGAAGGCGAAGCCGTCGGTACCGATCGGATTATGAGCGGAGGCACGGGGCACTTCCTGGGTGTCCAGGGCCTGGGTGGTGGGGGCATTCATGGCAATCTCCTTGGCATTTGCTTGGCATTGTTGTCATGCCCTCGCTGGAAGCGGCGAGGGGTGATCCGTGGCAACTAGCCTAGGGGCCGCCGAAACGGCGAGGAACGCCTGAAACCGGGTTTCGCACCGCTGTCTGCGCGCGATTTCATCGCACAGTGTCACGAAAACATGACACCCAAGACGGCAGGCTCTGAACATGGGCAATGGGTGGCGAAAAAACCTGACAAGCCGTAACGAGAGGTTTACAGCACCCTTGCCACTCTCCTTCTCGGATCTAACGCGTTACCCCTGCCTTTGCCGGGATGCCAGATCGAGCGCTCAGGCTCGGAGTCAAACGGGCAGCATGCCGCCGACCAGCAGGCGCCAGGCAATCACCGCCATGGTGACCCCGATCAGGGTATCGATGACGCGCCAGGCCTTGGGGTTGGCCAGTTTAGGGGCCAGCCAGCTGGCCGCCGCCACCAGCCCGAAGAACCAGCCGAAAGACGCCAGCGCGGCGCCGATAAAGAAGCCACCGGGGCTCTCCTGAAGAGCGCCCACCACCCCGAGCATTACCAGGGTGTCCAGATAGACCTGTGGGTTTAAAAGCGTGACGGCCAGCGTCGCCAACAGCACCTCCCGCCGCGAAGCCGGTGCTCTAGCGTCGGCGCGCAGCCCATGTGGCTGCCAAGCCCGCCGCAGCGATTGCCAGGCAAGGAAAGCCAGATAGGCCGCCCCGCCCCAACGTGCCAGCAGCATCAGCAGGTACTGCTCGGCCAGCAGCGTTCCTAACCCCAGCACCCCAAGCCCCACCAACACCCAGTCGCACAATGCACAGATGGCCGCCACCAGCCAGACATGTTCACGACGCAGCCCCTGACTGAGAACAAAGGCATTCTGGGCGCCGATAGCCATGATCAGCCCCGCTCCTACCAGCAGCCCCTGAACGGCAGATACCCACATCTTTAGCGACTCCTAATCATGGGTTTTAGCAATTAACGACTTGCAAAGCACCGCCAGACTAGGCTTGACTGAATGGATAAGTGAAATTAATTGGCAGAATGGGGAATTAACCACACTGATGCTCGACTACAAGCTTCTCGAGGCACTGGCTGCCGTCGTCGATCAGTCCGGCTTCGAGCGGGGCGCCCGACACCTGGGGCTCACGCAATCTGCCGTCTCGCAGCGCATCAAGCTGCTCGAGGCAAGGCTCGGCCAGCCTGTGCTGGTGCGCAGCCCCAAGCTCGCACCGACGCCGCTGGGGCGCCGGCTGCTCAACCACGTGCTTCAGGTCGGCCTGCTCGAGCACGATCTGCTCGATCAGGTGCCGGCGCTGGGCGACAGCGAGCAGCGTCTGCGGCTGGCCATCAACGCCGACAGTATTGCGACCTGGTGGCCACCGGCGGTGGGTCAGTTCTGCGCAGAACAACACGTGCTGATGGACCTGGTGGTGGAAGACCAGGACGTGGCCTTGAAGCGCATGCGTGATGGCGAAGTGGCTGGCTGCATCTGCACCACGCCTCGTCCGGTCCAAGGTGCTCGCGCTCATGCCCTTGGCAGCATGCGCTATCGCGCCCTCGCGAGCCCGACCTATGTGGCCAGGCACTTCCCGGAGGGCATCACGCATCAACGACTGGCGAGCGCGCCTGCGATCGTTTATGGGCCGGACGATCGCCTGCAGCATCGCTATCTGGCCATGCGCGACTACCACGCTCCATTCCCCCACCACCTTTGCCCTTCATCGGAAGGCTTCGTGCGTCTGGCGCTGGCGGGCATGGGCTATGGGTTGATTCCGGAACGCCAGGCGGCGCGGGAACTGGCCGAAGGATCGCTGGTAGACATCGCCCCCCACAGCCATATCGACGTGCCCCTCTACTGGCACCACTGGCGCCATGGCGGGCAGATACTGGCTGCCCTGACCGACCACCTGCTGACCATCAGTAGCCACTGGCTAGCGCCGCTGCACGAAGATCCCGAGCCAGGCAACGTATGAAAAGTACTGCGCTCGACACCCTTCATGCCTGCCACCTTTCTCCCTGGGCTCCTACACCATTCTGCCCTATACCATTCTGCTAGCGCTCAGCCCAGAGGCTGTAGGCGCGTTGCGGCGAAGCGGTCGAGCAGGTGGTGCATGACGTAGACCGTCATCAGCGTCAATATCACTGCAGTCGCCACCGAACTGAAACGGTACAGTGCGTCGTAGACGAGATCCTGCCGGGGGCTGAGGTACTGACCGAAGAGTATGGCCATTGTGGTCAGCCCACCGAAACCGGTCGCCGGCATGCCACCCTCCAGCATGTGGTAGCGGGCAAAGACCAAACAACCGAGCCATAGCCCGAAGGCGGCAAAGGGCAGCACGTTGTAGTGGCCCAGCAGCGCCACCTGAATCAAGAGCCCCGCGTTGCAGCCGAGCAGGGTTCCCACGGCCCGGTGTTTGCCGGCCATGCCGGCCCCCCGCCAGTTGAGCGGGAACAACACCAGGATCGAGGCCACCTGGGCCGACAGTGAATCCTTGAGATCGAAGACCTGGAAGACCAGGAACGACAGGGTCGCCACGGTCGTTGCCAGGATGATCTCATGGCGCTGATTGCTGACCGGCTTGGCCGGCCGCTTGGATGGCGTGCGAGCCGTCACGTCGGGGAAGACCACGTGCATCAGCATGGCGATGGCCACCGTGATGATGGAGCCGACGATGTTGCTGGTCACGATGTCGAAGACATCGGTCTGCGGGTAGCTCACGAAGTTCAGTTGCACCGACAGGCTGACGACGCACTGGGCACCGAACAAAAACAGGTGCCCCTGAGTCATGCAACGAAACAGCCAGGCGTAGATACCCATGACCAGCAGCGTCATCGGCACCAGTTTGTCACCAACGCCTCCCGCCACGACTAGCGTGACCACGCTGACCACCAGCATGCTGGCCAGGAACTGACGGATCACGTGGGCCGTAAGCACCGGCACCAGCCCCAGCAGCAGGACCGGGTAAACGGCAAAGAAGGTGCCGTAATTCCAGTTCATCAATTTGCAGACCAGAAACCCCAGCAGCACACCGCAAGCGATCCGCAGGATCTGGCGCAGATCATTCCGGCTCAGCCGCGAAGGCGAAGGGCCAGCGCTTAAAGGACGGGAGGCCGGGGAACCATGACGACGCATGAACGACCTCAATAGATGAAGTGAATCAGGCTGACCAGGCGAGCCTGCAAGGCACCCAACCAAGCAGCCAGCCCGCCAACCGGATGTAACTGCACCGTGGCCCGGGCGCCGGAGGGCAACCTCGCCAGCACATCGGGCGCGTCATCGAGCTCAAGATGCAGCCGCTGACGCTGCGCATCGCGCACCCAGCGGTCGGAGCTCTTGGGATCGGCCAGGCTGCCATCGGCCTGCAGCTGGCCGTCCTTGACGCCAGCGTCACGGCCGACCACTCGGGCATCGAAAACACGCCCGGGATAAGCATCGAAAATCACACTGGCCGCATCGCCTTCATGCACCGAGCGCAGGGTCTTTTCGCGAAAGTCAGCAATGACATCCGCCTCATCGCTGACCAGCGCCAGCATCGGACTGCCAGCTTTGGCATAGTCACCGGCACTGACCTGAAGGTTGGAGACCGTGCCGCTAATGTCTGCCTCAACGCTCGTATACTCGAGGTCGAGACGCGCCTTGGCCAGGGCGTTACGCGCCCGACGAAGGCGCAAATTGTCGTCCCCCTGCCCGCCACGCTGTGCCTGAAGGGCATCGACCTCTGCCTGTGCGGCCTGCACCTGCGCCTGGGCTGCCTGGTCGCTGGCACGGGTCTGGTCGAAATCCTGCCGGGAGATACTGTGCTGAGCGATCAGTCGCTCGGCGCGGGCCATGTCCTGTCGCAGCTCGTCGGCATCGGCACGCTTGGCCGCAAGCGTCGCCTTGGCCGCCGTAATCGAGGCATCGAGCTGAGCGTTGTCGCGCTGCGCCTCTTCGAGCGCCAAGGCGGCATCTTCCACCGCCAGCCGGTAAGGCCTGCGATCGAGGGTGAACAGTGACTCGCCGGCGGCGACATGTTGATTGTTGGCAGCGCTCACGGTGACGACCCGGCCACTGACCTCGGGTGCGACTCGCACCACCGGATGCATGACCCGCGCCTGGGGCGTCATGGGCATCCATAGGTCGGCGGCCAGGAAGTAGCAGAAACACACGGCAAAGACGACCAGTGCGACCCGTACCAGGCGGGCAAAGTGCTGATCCGGTGTCATCAAGAGGGCTCCTCAGCATCATGGGGCCGGATCAGTTGACGAGCATTGGCCTCGATCATGCCGAGGCTGTCGGCCATGGCGTTCAAGCGCTCATCGCTGAGGCCCCGGTAAAGATGCTGGCGAACCGACTCGATACGCGCCTCTAGCTCCCTGAGACATTCAACGCCGGCCGGCGTGAACCACAGGCTGCGTGCACGCCGGTCACCGGCCACGCTGCGCCGCTCGATGAGTCGCTGGGCTTCCAGCTGGCTTACGGTGCGGAAAAGAGATGGCATTTCTATGCCCAGATCGGCCGCCAAGGCTCCCTGTGTGCAGCCTTCTCCTAGCTTCGAGAGATGCACCATGGCGGTCCAGCGTGCTTCGGTGATACCCAGCGGCTTGACTGCGTTGGTAATGGCCACTCGCCATTGACGGTGGACGCGCCCCAGCATTCCGCCTAGCGATGGCATCATCGGCTCATGCTGGGTGGTGGAAGACAAAACGTGATGGTGTGACGTCGACATGGCGGCAGACTCCTGAGCATCAGTACCGCCGTCCATAGCGGTGGCACACAGCGCGTTGACAGGAAATATTTCCGGCCACCATATCAAAAGTTAGCGTGCGAATAAAATAGTTCGCACGCTTAATCTATTCCTCCGCTACTTACTCCACTACGTCCTCCACTATTTCCTCCACTACGGCCAGTACCGGTGCAAGGCGCCAGCACCAGCGATCAGGCCAGGTTCCCTGCCTACCGTTCAGCGTCCAGTAGAGCCTCGACGCTGCTTACCTTGTCTTGCATGCGCTGGTCCCGATCGATACGTGTCCCAAGCTTCAGAGTCGTGGTGATGCGAGGCGCGCCCAGTTCATGAACCACTTGGTGGCAGCGTTTGATCACCGCCATGACCTCATCCCAGCCACCTTCAATATTGGTGCCATAAGCATGCATGCTGTGCTCTAGACCGGCGGTCTCGATTTCTCGCTGGCAGGCCGCGATGTAGGGTGACACCGAAACACCGACGCCCAGTGGTACGACGCAAAGGTCAACGATCACGCGCATGGCATAGTTCCTTTTCAAAATGAGGGTATTGATTTTTAAACCGCTTTTCCCACCGCGTTAAACGAAGGGGGTAGGCTTAGCGGCCGCTTATTGGCTATGTTTGATACACAAGTTGGATAAACCGGTTGGATGAACCAGAGGTAGTGAAGGATCCGGGATAGCGACTGGGCAGACCGGTTCGTATTGCCTCTTGTCTGACGGATCAGGAGACAGCCATGACCAGCGACCCGCGCATCGGAGCCATCGCCCTACCCGATACACGTGCCCGACGAATCGTCGAGCAACTATTGGAGGGCTCAGGCGTGGCCCTCAATGGTTCGGCTCCCTGGGACATGCAGATACTGCATCCCGATATTTTTTCGCGACTGCTCCACCAAGGCACCCTGGGGCTCGGGGAAGCTTATATGGAGGGCTGGTGGGAGTGCGAACGCATCGATGAGATGATCCATCGCATGCTGCGTCATGGCCTGGGTGAACGCGCCCACACACCGACCGAACGCATGCTTTACCGCCTGCAGAATGGCCTGTTCAACCTGCAGAGCAAGGCGAGAGCCTATATCGTTGGCGAGGCCCATTACGACCTGGGCAACGACCTCTTCGAGCGCATGCTCGACCCGACGCTTTGCTATTCCTGTGGCTATTGGAAACAAGCCGAAACGCTCCACCAGGCCCAGGTCGCCAAGCTGGACCTGGCCGCTCGCAAGTTGAACCTCGCCCCCGGAATGAAAGTGCTAGACATTGGCTGCGGCTGGGGCAGCTTCGCCGAACATGCGGCCCGCCATTACGGGGTGGAAGTCACCGGTATCACCATCTCCAAGGAGCAGGCCGAACTGGCACGTCGCCGGTGCCAAGACCTGCCGGTCACGATCCACCTACAGGACTACCGCGAACTCGAAGGACAATATGATCGAATCGTGTCGATCGGCATGTTCGAACATGTTGGCCATCGCAACTACAGAACCTACTTCGACACTGTCGCCCGCTTGCTGACCCCGAACGGGCTCTTCCTGCTGCATACCATCGGCTCCAATAATTCGGAGATCAGCGCCGACCCATGGATTCATAAGTACATCTTCCCTAATGGCGTGCTGCCTTCCGCCATGCACATCTCGCGCGCCAGTGAGAGCTATCTGTTGATGGAGGACTGGCAGAACTTCGGTGCCGACTACGACCGCACCCTGATGGCTTGGCTCGAGAACTTCACTGCGCGCTGGCCGGAAATAGCCGACCGTTACAATGAAACCACTCGGCGCATGTTCCGCTACTACCTCTCTGCCTGTGCCGGCGCCTTCCGAGCCCGGGACCTTCAGCTTTGGCAGATCGTGTTTTCCATGGGGCGTGAGGGCCGATACGACGCCGCACGTTGAGGCCCGCTTCACCTCGCTTGAGCCTAGAGCCTAGAGCCTAGAGCCTGCGCGGGCAGAATTTATCAGACCGACATGGCCTGCTGGCCCGCGGCACCTCTCAAGCTCTGCGGTCTAGCGGTCCGTTGCCCATGCGTGAACCGGTTCGGTCACTCTACGACCTACTCTGAGCGAGTCATCTAAGCCATTAGCAAGCCGATCCTACTTAGGTATGACTACAATCTCTTACAAAATCTGTCATACCAGTAGTACAGCGCATCATTAATAAACAAAATATAATATTGCGCGGTCCTGCTCATCACCCCTCCTCAGGCACTTTAGAGGCAGTAAGGCGTCCACTCCATCCAGGAGTGCTTCATGCACTTCGTACCGGCCCAGACTGCCCTAGCAAAGAGATAGCATCATGGCTTTTGATGACACCTCACTGGATGACACCTCACTGAATGACACAGGGCACGACCTGGATCGACTCAAGGCCATGACCGAGTCCCTGCCCGGCATCGTTTTCCAGTTCTACCGGAGCCATCATGGAAAGGTGTGTTTTCCTTACCTGGCTGGCGACAGTGATATTTTCGGCGATACAGCCCAGCGCGCGCACATGAGCGAAGATGCCAAACACGCCTTCGATCATGTGCACCCTGACGACTTTCCACGCCTGATGGTCGCCGTAGAGCGCTCGGCCAAGTCACTGACGCCCTTGGCGACGCAGTTTCGTCATTGCGAACCAGGGGGAGAAGAGTATTGGATCGCTGTGCGTGCGAAACCCGAGCGTTTGAGTGCCGGCACGCTCTGGAATGGTCTGATGGTCAACATCACCGAGCAGATCGAGTACCAGGCGCATCTCCGTGAGTTGTCAGACACCGATGACCTCACCGGCCTGCCCAATCGGCGCAAGCTGATGTGTCACCTGGGGCGGGAGATCTCACTGAGCAATCGACATGGCACTCCCCTGTCGCTGATGATTATCGACATCGACCACTTCAAGCGCGTTAACGATACCTGGGGACACCTGCAAGGCGACAAGGTGCTGCGCCGCCTCGCCGGTTTGTGCCAGGGTCTGCTTAGAGAAGAGGACTGCCTGGCTAGGCTTGGAGGCGAAGAATTCGCCGTATTGCTGCCATTGACGCCGCTCTCCCACTGCCAGGATCTGGCCGAACGCCTCCGCCGCGAGATTGCCCATCATGACTTCGGCCTACCCAACGCCAGTATCACCATCAGCACCGGCATTGCCGAGCATCGCATCGGCGAGCTTCGCGACCAGCTGCTGGAGCGCGCCGACCAAAGGCTCTATGCGGCCAAGCGCCGAGGTCGCAATCTGGTGATAGGCGCTTGATAACAGGGCGGACATCCAGCTTGACCTGTATCCTGTTGCGCGACGTCTTCGGTTAGGCAAAGCCTAAGACGTTTTCCGCCAACCGGCGTTCTCGCCATCACGGCCAGCGCCTTCAGCACCTGCCCTCATGATCAGCCCAGGAGCCCTCATGTCCCCGACACCCCAGCAGACCCTGCGCGACGTCTTCGGCTACGACGACTTCCGCCCCGGCCAGCGTGAGGTGATCGAGGCGGTGAGCGAAGGTCGCAGTGCGGCGGCGATCTTTCCGACGGGCTCCGGCAAGTCGCTGTGCTACCAGCTACCGGCGCTCACGCTGCCGCACCTGACGCTGGTGGTCTCGCCGTTGCTGGCGCTGATGCAGGACCAGCTGGCCTTTCTGGCGCGTCACGGCATCGCGGCGGCCAGCATCGACTCCAGCCAGAGCCGCGAGGAGGCGGCGCGGGTCATGGAAGGCGTTCAGCGCGGCGAGATCCGCATCCTGATGATCTCGGTGGAGCGGCTCAAGAACGAGCGTTTCCGGGCCTTCATCGCCCGAGTGCCGATTTCGCTGCTGGTGGTCGACGAAGCCCACTGTCTGTCGGAATGGGGCCACAATTTCCGCCCGGACTACCTGAAACTGCCCGACTATCAGCGCCAGTTCGGCATTCCTCAGGTGCTGCTGCTGACCGCCACGGCCACGCCACGGGTGATCAAGGATATGCGCGAGCGCTTCGCCATCGCCCACGAGGACGTCACCACCACCGGCTTCTACCGGCCCAATCTGGATCTCGCGGTGATGCCGGTGGCATCGGATCAGCGCGCCCGCACCCTGGTCGAGTGGCTGAGGCCCCGGCTCGCCGAAGGCGTCTCGCGTCCCACCATCGTCTACGTGACCCTGCAGCAGAGCGCCGAGCGGCTTACCGCCTATCTGACCAAGGCCGGCATCCAGGCCGCGGCCTATCACGCCGGCCTGCCCGCCGAGACCCGCGACCGGGTGCAGCAGGACTTCATGGGCGGCCAGGTTAACTGCATCGTCGCTACCATCGCCTTCGGTATGGGCATCGACAAGGCCGACATTCGCCAGGTAGTGCACTTCGACCTGCCCAAATCGATCGAGAACTACAGCCAGGAAATCGGCCGCGCCGGCCGCGATGGCAAGCACTCCGAATGCCTGGTGCTTGGCGGTCGCGATACCTTGAACGTGCTCGAAAACTTCGTTTATGGCGACACACCGGAGCCTGACGGTATCCGACGAGTGATCGGCGAGGCCCTGGCAGCGCCAGGCGGACAGTGGGAGCTGATGCTCAATGCGCTGTCCCAGGACAGCAACATCCGCCCCCTACCGCTCAAGACCCTGCTGGTGCAGCTCGAGCTGCGCGGCATCATCGCGCCACGCTATGCCTACTTCGCCGACTACCGGCTCAAGTTTCCCAACGGCCCGGCGGCACTGGTCGAGCGCTTCAGTGGCGAGCGCCAGGCCTTTCTGCAGGCCATCGTCGACTCAAGTACCGCTGCCCGCACCTGGCATACGCTGGACTTCGCGACCCTCGAGCGGCTTGGGGCGGAGCGTGGCCTGGACACCCGCCGGGCGCGAGTGATCACAGCGCTGGATTACTGCCGGGACCAGGGCTGGTTGGAAGTCGAAAGCAAGCAGATGACCGAAGTCTATGAGGTACTCGCCCCCCAGGCGGACGCCGAGCGCCTGACCGAGGAGCTGAGCACCTATTTCCAGGACAAGGAGCACAGCGAGATCCGCCGCATCCATGCCATGCTCGAGCTCTTCGAGAGCGAAACCTGCCTCAGCCGGCGTCTGGCAGGCTACTTCGGCGACGACCGGGCTCCTGAGCACTGCGGCCATTGTTCGGTATGCCGACAGGGGCCCGCCCGGTTGCCGCCTGGCACTCCCCTTCCTCCGCTGGAGCCCCATCGGGTCGCCGACTGGTGCGCTCCCCTCAGCGAACGCTATCGCGAGCTTTTCGGTGCCCCGCCCTCCTCGGCCCTGCTGACGCGCTTTCTGTGCGGCCTTACGTTACCGGTGTTCACTCGCCTCAAGGCGCGCCGACTGGAGGGCTTCGCGGCGCTGGAAGCCTATCCCTTCGCCGAGGTGCAGGGCTTTCTGGATGTTCAGCGAACGGCTTAGGCTCGGTACGGAAACGAGGACTCAACATCTCGTCTCGATCTAACGTCATCAGCAGGTACTAGAGGTCAAGCGAACCTGGCTTAGACGTTTGGACCATCGGTGGCGCAAACGTTTGCGCGTTACAATGCAGGCCTGAATTCTCTGCTACAGCGTGAATCCCGTGAAACGTCATGGCCTGCTCAACGCCCCGCTCAATGCCCTGATCGCCGAACTCGGGCATACCGACACCCTGGTGATTGCCGACGCGGGGCTGCCGATCCCGTCCGACGTCCCCCGTATCGATCTTGCGATAACGCCCGGCCTGCCCGGTTTCTTGCCAGTGCTCGATGCCTTGCTCGAAGAGCTGTGCGTCGAGAGCGTGACCCTCGCCAGCGAAATCACCACGCACAGCCCGGCACTCAATGAGGGTATCCAGCATCGCCTGACCGGGCTCGAGGCGCGGGACGGCCAACCGGTACCGGCGTCCTATGTGTCTCACGAGACCTTCAAGCAATCGCTCCACCAGGCCAAGGCGGTGATTCGTACCGGTGAATGCACGCCCTATGCCAACCTTGCCCTGCATAGCGGGGTGCCGTTTTGAGCGCCGCAACACGCCAGGCGCTGATGGAGCTGAAAGGCATCGAGAAGCGCTTTTCCGGCGTCACCGTGCTGGAGGGGGTCGACCTAGCGCTGTATCCCGGCTGCGTTCAGGCCCTGGCCGGCGAAAACGGCGCCGGCAAGTCGACCCTGATGAAGGTACTCAGCGGTGTGCATCAGGCCGATGCCGGCGAGATCTGGCTGCGCGGCAACAAGGTCCGTTTCACGACACCTCGCCAGGCCATGGAAGCCGGTATCGCCATCATCCACCAGGAACTCAATCTGGTCGGCGGTCTCTCGGCCGGCGAGAACATCTTCCTGGGCCGTGAACCCCGCACCCGCTTGGGCACCGTCGACTGGCCGCGGCTTTACCGTCAGGCCGGCGAACTGCTGGCTCGCCTCAAGCAGCCCATTGATCCACGCGCTCCGGTTGCCGGTCTCAGCATCGGCCAGCAACAGATGGTGGAGATCGCCCGCGCCCTGTCGCTGGACGCCGAGATCATCATCATGGACGAGCCCACCGATGCCCTGACCGGTATCGAGACCGAGATCCTCGAGCAGGTGGTCGCCGCACTGCGCGAGGAAGGCAGGTCGCTGGTGATGATCACCCACCGCCTGCCCGAGATCTTCCGCATGTGCGACAGCGTCGCGGTGCTGCGCGACGGCCAGCTGGTGCATGACGGGCTAACCTCGGCGCTCAACGAGAACGACCTGATCCGCAAGATGGTGGGGCGTGAGCTCGCCGACCGTTATCCCTACGAGCCGCCCACGCTCGGTGAGGTGATGATTGAGGTCGACAGGCTGTCGGCACCTGGCGTCTTCGAGGTGTCCTTCTCGGCCCGGGCCGGTGAAGTGCTGGGTTTCGGCGGCCTGATGGGGGCCGGCCGCACGGAGATGGCTCAAGCCATTTGCGGCGATAGGCCCATCCAGGCCGGCGAGGTGCGCATTCGGCAGCAGCCCGTGCGCTTCGCCTCTCCCCAAGACGCACTTCGCGCAGGCCTGGTCTATGTGCCCGAAGACCGCAAACAGGCCGGGCTGCTGCTCGAACACTCGGTGGCCGACAACATGTCGCTCGCCGCCCTGCCCGCCTTCTGTGGCCCGCTCGGGCTGATCAACGCCGGACGTGAACGCGCTGCGGTGGCGCACTATATCGAGGCCTTTCAGATCAAGCTGCGGGACATGCACCAGCCCATCGACACCCTCTCCGGTGGCAATCAGCAAAAGGTTTCCCTGGCCAAGGCGCTGATGACAAAACCGGAAATCGTGATCCTCGACGAGCCCACCCGTGGCGTCGACGTCGGTGCCAAGCGCGAAATCTATCTGCTGATCAACGAGCTCAAACGCCAGGGCAAGTGCGTGCTGCTGATCTCCTCGGAAATGCCCGAGCTGCTGGGGCTTTCCGATCGCATCATGGTGCTCGCCAATGGCCGCATCAGCGGCGAATTCACCCGCGAAGACGCCACTCAGGAAACCATCATGACCGCCGCTGCACACAGCGAAGCAGCCACGGAGACCGTCACCCCATGAGCACCCTCACCATGAACAAGGCCGCTACCCGGCTGTTGATCGACAACAAGGCCTTCCTCGCGCTTGCGCTGCTGGTCATCGTCAGTGCCGCCCTGAGCGACAACTTCCTGACCGTCGACAACATCCTCAATGTGCTGCGTCAGTCGAGCATCAACGCCATCATCGCCATGGGGGTGACCTTCGTCATCCTGACCGCCGGCATCGACCTGTCGGTGGGCGCCGTGCTCGCCCTGACCGGCGCCTTCGCCGGTGCCATGACGGCCTCGGGACTGACACCCTGGGTAGGGGTGCCCGGCACGGTTGCCGCCGGCGCCTGCCTGGGCGCCATTTCCGGGGCCTTCGTGGCCTTCGGACGCATCCAGGCCTTCATCGTCACCCTGGTGGCCATGACCATCCTGCGCGGCGCGGCCCTGGTCTTCACCGACGGGCGCCCCATCTCGATCGGCACCACCCCGGCCGCCGATCTGTTCTGGCAGCTCGGTGGCGGCTACTGGCTGGGCGTGCCGATTCCCATCTATTTGATGTTCTTCGTCTTCGTGCTGTGCTGGGGCGTGCTGCATCACACCCGCTTCGGCCGTCATGTGTATGCCGTGGGCGGGGGCGAAAAGGTGGCACGCCTCTCCGGCATCAACGTCGCCCGCGTCAAGATCAGCGTCTATGCAATCTCCGGGGCCTGCGCGGCGTTGGCAAGCGTGGTACTGACCGCCCGCCTGGGCTCGGCCCAGCCCACCGCCGGCACTGGCTATGAGCTCGATGCCATCGCCGCGGTGGTGATCGGGGGCACCAGCCTGATGGGGGGCCGTGGGCGCATCTTCGGCACTCTGGTCGGGGCACTGGTCATCGGTGTGCTCAACAACGCGCTCAATATCATGGGCGTGTCATCGTATTTTCAGATGATCGCCAAGGGCGCGGTCATCCTCCTGGCCGTGCTGCTCGACAGCCGGTCAAATTCGTCGTGACACGCCAGCACGACACCTCTGCTTGACAACACGCTGCATAACAAGACCTTAGGAGCCAGACCATGAAGAAACTGCTACTCGCCTCCGCCGTCGCCGCCGGCATCGGTCTCAGCGGCAATGCCATGGCCGATCGCATTGCCCTGGTGGTGTCGACGTTGAACAATCCCTTCTTCGTGACCATGCAGGAAGGGGCCGAACAGCGGGCCGAGGCCCTGGGCCACGAGCTTATCGTGCTGGATTCCGGCAATGATGCCGCCCGAGAGCTCTCCAATGTCGAGGACGCCTTGTCCCGCGACATCGATCTGCTGCTGATGAACCCGACCGACTCCGATGCCGCCGTATCCAGCGTGCGCTCCGCCAACGCCCGCAACGTGCCGGTCATCACCCTGGACCGCAGCGCCAACGGCGGTCGCGTGGCCTCGCACATCGCCTCCGATAACGTCGCCGGCGGCCAGCTTGCTGGCGGCTTCATCGCCGAGCAGCTGGGGGGCGAAGGCCAGGTCGTCCAGCTCGAGGGCGTGCCGGGTGCCTCGGCCACTCGTGATCGCGGCGAAGGCTTCATGGCAGCCGTCGAAGCGGCGCCTGGCCTCGAACTGGTGGCCTCTCAGCCGGCCAACTTCAACCGCACCGAGGGCCTCAACGTGATGGAGAACCTGCTTCAGGCCCACCCGGACATCCAGGCGGTGTTTGCCCAGAATGACGAAATGGCGCTCGGCGCTCAGCGTGCCCTGCAGGCCGGCGGCAACGACGACGTCATCCTGGTCGGCTTCGATGGCACCGATGCCGGTGTCCAGGCGGTGAAAGACGGCCTTATGGACGCGACCATTGCTCAGCGCCCTGCGCTGATCGGGGCTCTCGGCATCAACACCGCCGATGCCCTGCTCAAGGGGGAAAGCGTCGAAGCCAATATCCCGGTGCCGCTAAAGCTGATCACCCAGGAATAAGCAGAGCCCATGGCTCGACTGAAGGACGTGGCAAAGCAGGCGGGGGTATCGATCACCACCGTCTCGCACGTGGTCAACCAGAGCCGCGCCGTTGCACCCGCGACCCGACTGCGGGTGCAACGGGCCATCGCGGAGCTTGGCTATCGCCCGGATACCATTGCGCGCTCGCTGCAATCCAGGCGCAGCCGCACCATCGGCATGATCGTGACCAGCGCCGACAACCCCTTCTTCTCGGCGCTCATTCGCGGCGTCGAGGATCACTGTTTCGACTGCGGGTACAGCCTGATGCTGTGCAATGCCGACGACGTCGATGACAAGCAGGTGGCCTACCTCGGCACGCTCCTCGAGCGCCGTATCGATGGGCTGATCGTGATGACTTCGCGCAACGGCCCTGGGTTTATCGAGGCTCTGAACCGTCAGGCCTTGCCCACCGTGATGCTGGATGCGGCCTCAGCCCCGCGCCCGGACATCGCCGTGGTCAACGACGACTCCCGCCTGGGGGCACGGCTTGCGATAGAGCATCTGCTCGCCCAAGGCCTTGAGGATATCGCCCTGCTCACCGGCCCTGCCGACCACCCGCGCTCTCAGGAGCGCCTGGCCGGCGCGCTGGACGCCTGCGAGGATGCAGGCCTGGCCTTGCCGACCGAGCGCATCATTGCCACCAACCTGCTGGCTGACGGCGGCCATGCCGCCATGCGCGAACTACTTGAAAAGGGCCAGCCGCCCCAGGCGGTGTTCGCCTTCAACGATCTGGTCGCTATCGGCGCCATTCGCGCCGCCATCGAGGCGGGGCTCAGCGTGCCGGACGAGCTGTCCGTGATCGGCTACGACGACATCGACGTCGGCCGCTATAACTGCCCTGCCCTCACCACGATTCATCAGCCCATCTATGAGCTGGGCGCCACCGCAATCGCCCAGCTCATCGACCGGCTGGAGCATCAGCGTCCTTTCGTCCCGCTGACGGCTCTGCCACCAAGGCTGGTTATACGCGAATCGGTCAAGGGCGAGCGCTGAAACATGGCTACCCCTCAATCGGCCTCGTCGCCAATCCCGTAGCGCTTGAGCTTGTTGGCGATGGTGGTGTGGGATACACCCAGGCGACGCGCCAGCTGACGGCTCGAGGGGTGCTCAGGGTAGAGGGCTGCAAGCACGCGTTTTTCGACGTCGCCGATGATCTCACCAAGCGAACCCTCCAGATCCACTCCGGCGAGCCCTGGCCCCTGGCCCACTTCAGGCAAGCGCAGGTGCGACGATTCGATGGTACCGCCTTCGCATAGTGAAACGGCCTGGAAGAGCACGTTCTCGAGCTGACGCACGTTGCCCGGCCAGTGATAATTCGAGAGCCGTGCCTGAGCCGCCAGCGAGAGCTTGGGCAGCGGGCAGCCGATCTGGCGGGCGGCGCGGTCGAGAAAGTGCCCAGCCAGGTCCTCGATGCCGTCGAGGCAATCACGCAGCGGCGGCACCTGCACCGAGAGCACATTGAGGCGATGGTACAGATCCTGGCGAAACAGTCCCGTGGCGCAGAGCCCCGGCAAATCCTGCTGGGTGGCACAGATCACCCGCACGTCGAGGTAAGTCTCCTCGTCGCTGCCCACCCGGCGAAAGCCGCCATCCTGCAGGAAGCGCAGCAGCTTGACCTGCAGCCGCGGGCTCATTTCTCCCACTTCATCGAGAAAGATGGTGCCACCGGCGGTCAGTTCCAAAAGCCCCAGCTTGCCCTCCGGCCGGGCGCCCTCGAAGGCGCCCGAGGCATAGCCGAACAGCTCGGTCTCGGCCATCGATTCGGGCAGCCCCGCACAGTTCAGCGCCATGAAGGGGGCCTGGCCGCGGGGGCTGGCCAGGTGGCAGGCCCGGGCCAGCAATTCCTTGCCGGTACCGGTCTCGCCCTCGATCAGCAGCGGCGCGTCCAGCGGCGCCATGCGCCGGGCCTCGCGAATCAGGGTGGCAAGTCGTGGGCTCGATTGAAAGATCGATTCGAAACCGCGCAGCTCTTGGCGCTGTACCTGGTAGATACGCTCACCGATACGGTCCGCCCGATGCAGGGTCACCACGGCACCGGCCAGCGACGCCACATCATCATGGCGCTCCCGGTGCAGCGGTGCGATGTCGGCCAGGTAGGTGGCGCCCTTGAGCTTGAGTCGCAGGCCATTGACCCGGGCGTTGTTGCGCCGAATCAGGTCGGGAAGATCCAGGTCGGGCAGATAGCGATCCAGCGACAGACCCGGCACTTCGTCGACCCGCACGCCAAGCATCTGCCCGGCGGCCCGGTTGGCGGCCACCACGCGACCGTCCATGTCGATCGACATCACCGGCTCGGAGAGCGATGAGAGCAGCGCATCCAGCTCCAGATGACGCCGCTCGCTGGGCATCAGGCTGACACGCTTGACGCCGAAGACCCCGGGTATGGTCTCCAGCGTCGGCTTGAGGGAGGCCAACTGGGCGTTGAGCAGCTGCGGCAGGTGCAGGTAGATGGTATTGCCGTGATCGCCACCCACCTCGCCATGGGCCACGTTGACGCCGTAATCGGCGAAGTGGGCGACGATGTCCCGCAGGATGCCGATCCGGTTCTGGCAGTGAAATTTCAGGCGCATGGCAGTATCTCGGTAAGAAGCCCTGTTCAAGGTAGCGGTGTGCCCGTGGCGCGAGCGCGACATGGCGTCACCGGGCATTACGGGCGTCAAGGCGCCGTGACTCGCCTGTAAAGCTAACGTGACACTCATCCGGTCTCAAGGCCATGTGCTAGCGAAAGCGACGATTCCATGACGTCACAAGCACGCAACCGTCAACTTTTCGTGACGATTTTACTGCCGGGCAGCTGGTCCGGCGTCGTAAAAGCGACTTCCCTCGAGTTCCGGCTCTCATAGACTGAGATCAGGTGAGAAGCACGAGGGGCTCGTTGTGCCTTTCGCGATAGCCCGCAACGACCAATAACAAAAGCACGCCAACCGGAGACTGCAGTATGACCACGCAGACCCAACCGATCGCCGCCAAACCGAGCAAGTATCAGGCGCGAATGCCCGATGCCCGGGGCCACATCGCCTACAGCGACCAGGAACACGCCACCTGGCAGACCCTGATGCAGCGCCAGTTGCCGATCCTCGAGAACCGCGTCTGCCAAGAGTATCTCGACGGCATGGAGCGCCTGGACCTGCCCGAAACCCATATCCCCCAGCTCGCCGAAATCGACCGGGTGCTCGAGGCCACTACCGGGTGGCAGACCGCTCAGGTGCCTGCGCTGATTCCTTTCGATACTTTCTTCGAGCTGCTCGCCCATCGCCGCTTCCCGGTTGCCACCTTCATACGCACCCCGGAGGAACTCGACTACCTTCAGGAACCGGACATCTTCCACGAGATCTTCGGCCACTGCCCGATGCTGACCAACCCAGCCTTTGCCGATTTCACCGCGACCTATGGCAAGCTCGGCCTGGCGGCCAGTCCCAAGGAGCGAGTCTACCTGGCGCGACTCTACTGGATGACGGTGGAATTCGGCCTGGTCGATACCCCACAGGGACGACGCATCTACGGCGGTGGCATCATTTCCTCGCCCAAGGAGACCGTCCACGCGCTGTCCGATACTCCCGAGCATCATGCCTTCGATGCCCTGGAGGCGCTGCGCACGCCCTATCGCATCGACATTCTGCAGCCGCTCTATTACGTTCTTGACGATCTCGAGACCCTGCACGACCTTTCCCGACAGGACATCATGGCACTCGTGCACCGCGCCATGGAGCTTGGCCTGCATGCTCCCAAGTTTCCGCCCAAGCCCAAGGCCGTCGGTGCCTGATCATTGCCAACCGGACATTGGCACCCTGGTCATTGTTGAATAGACCGGCCGATTCGATGGTCCCTGACACATCAGACCACTGATTATCACCACCCAACCCCTGAGGATTACCCCATGAGCGATCTTTCCGAACAGCAATGCGAAGCCTGCAGCTGGGATGCCCCCCATGTCACCGACAGCGAAATCGAGACGCTTGGCCAGCAGATTCCCGAGTGGCAGATCATCGACCGCGATGGCATCATGCAACTGGAACGTGTCTTCAAGTTCCGCAATTTCAAGCAGGCCCTCGCCTTTACCAATCGGGTCGGTGATATTGCCGAGGAAGCCGGCCACCATCCCGCGCTTCTTACCGAATGGGGCAAGGTCACCGTGACCTGGTGGTCACATGAAATGAAGGGCCTGCACAAGAACGATTTCATCCTAGCCGCCAGAACCGACGAGGTTGCAGCCTAAAATGTTCGAGCAGATTCAGCGGGTGCCCGGGGACGCGATCCTCGGGTTGATCGAAGCCTTCAACAACGACACCAACCCCCAGAAGGTCGACCTGGGCGTCGGGGTCTACCGGGATGCCGCCGGCACCACGCCCGTGATGCGGGCCGTCAAGGAGGCCGAGGCCCTGCTGCTGAAGAACGAGACCACCAAGAGCTACATCGGCTCTCACGGTGATCCGCGCTACGGCAAGGCAATCCTGCCCATGCTGCTGGGCGAGGAGTCGCCGGTGCTGGCTGCCAACCGCGCCAGTGCGACCCAATCGCCCGGCGGTACTGGCGCCCTGCGTCTGGCCGCAGACTTCATTCGCACTCAGCTGCCGGGGCGCGGCATCTGGGTCAGCGATCCTACCTGGCCGAACCACCTGGGCATCTTCCAGGCCGCCGAGCTGAAGCTGGGCAAATACCCCTACGTCGATGCTGACAATCGTCTGGACTTCCCGGGCATGTTGGCGGCGCTGAAGGAGATTCCGGTGGGTGACGTCGTGGTGCTGCATGCCTGCTGCCACAACCCGTCCGGCTTTGACCTGTCCCGCGAGCAGTGGCACCAGGTGCTGGAGGTGGTACAGGAACGTGAGCTGCTGCCGCTGGTCGACTTCGCCTACCAGGGCTTTGGTGAAGGCCTCGAGGAAGACGCCTATGGCGCACGCCTGCTGGCCGAAAGCCTCGATGAGGTGCTGATCACCAGCTCTTGTTCCAAGAACTTCGGCATTTACCGTGAGCGCACCGGCGCCCTGGTGGTAATCGCCAAGAACCATGAGCAGATGGAAAACGTGCGCTCTCAGGTCGCCATCGTGGCCCGCGAGAACTACTCCAACCCGCCTGCCCATGGCGGCGCCATCGTCACCGAGATTCTGGAGTCGGCGGAATTGGCCGCGGTGTGGCGCGAGGAGCTGACCGAGATGCGCGATCGCATCAACGGCCTGCGTCGCGACTTCGTCGAAGCCCTGAAGCCCCATGGCCTGGCCGACAAGTTCGCCTGTGTCGGCGAGCAGCGCGGCATGTTCTCCTACACGGGCCTCAGCCCGGAGCAGGTCGACCGGCTGCGTGACGAGTTTGGCATCTACATGGTGCGCTCGGGCCGGGCCAACGTGGCCGGCTTCTCCGATGAGAACCTGCCCTACCTGGCCAAGGCCTTCGCCGCAGTCAACTAACTAGGCTAAGTAGCCCAGGCAGGCATCACCCGCTACACCATCACGCCCGGGACAGATGTCCCGGGCGTGATGCGTTCTACACTTGCCTGGCTGCTCCAGGTCCTCCCGAACGACAAAACGCCCCGCCGGCTAAGCCGACGGGGCGGTAAGCTGCCCGCTGGATGCAATCAGCTCGCGTAGCGACTGACGTCCAGATCCTTAGGGTCGATCTCTGGCTTGCGGCGATCCATCAGATCGGCCAGCAGATGGGCGCTACCACAGCTCATGGTCCAGCCCAGAGTGCCATGGCCGGTATTCAGCCACAGGTTGTCGTACTTGGTGGCTCCGATGATCGGCGTGGAATCCGGGGTCATCGGGCGCAGGCCGGTCCAGAACTCAGCGCGCTCGACGTCGCCGCCCTCCGGGAAGACATCCTTGACCACCATGCTGATGGTGGCGCGGCGCTTCTCGAGCAGACTCATGTCGTAGGAGGCAAGCTCCGCGGTACCGCCGACCCGGATACGATCGTTGAAGCGCGAAATTGCCACCTTGTAGCTCTCGTCCATCACCGTCGACTGAGGCGCGCCGCCCTCATCGGTGATCGGCACGGTCAGACTGTAGCCCTTGACCGGGTAGATCGGCAGGCGAATGTCCAGATCCTTGACCAGGAACTTGGAGAAGCTGCCCATGCAGACCACATAGGCATCGGCACTGATCTCGCCTGCGCTGGTCACGACCGATTCGATTCGGCCTGCGCTGCGCTTCAAGCGCTCGATGGTTACCCCGAAACGGAAGGTCACGCCGAGCTGCTCGCGGCAGTAATTGGCCAGGCGGTTGGTGAAGAGATGGCAATCGCCGGTCTGATCGTCGGGCAGATGAAGCCCACCCACGAACTTGCCCGGCACTCGGGCAAGCGCCGGCTCGATATCCTTGATTTCCTCGGCGTTGAGCAGCTTGTGGCGCACGCCGCACTGCTCGAGCACCTGCATGTCCTTGCCCACCGCCGCGACCTGGCTGTCGTGGCGGAACAGCTGCATCAGGCCCTTCTGGCGATCCTCGTAGCGGATGCCGGTATCCTCGCGCAGCGCATTGATGCAGCCACGGCTGTACTCGGCGACGCGCACCATGCGCTCCTTGTTGATCGCATAGCGCTCGGGCGTGCAGTTGTTGAACATCTGCATCATGAAGCGTGCCATGGTGGGGTCGGCCTTGGGCTGGATCTTGAGCGGCGCATGCTCCTGAAACATCCACTTCATGGCCTTCTGGGGAATGCCGGGGGCGGCCCAGGGCGAGGAGAAGCCGAATGAGACCTGGCCGGCATTGCCATAGCTGGTCTCCATGGCCGGCGCGTCCTGGCGATCGATGACCGTAACCTCATGGCCCTGGCGCGCCAGGTAGTACGCACTGGTGACACCTACCACACCGCTGCCGAGTACGACGACCTTCATTGCCTCTCCCCTTTATATTGCTGTCTTGTTGCTTTCGTTGGATATGCTGCACCCCATGCCTGCCCCAACAGCCATCAGGGCATGCCCCGCCAGCCACGCTGGCAGGAGACATGAGTATAAGGGAGGCGTTTAAGAAAAATATTCTGAATTATGTCTTTAATAGACAACTAAAGACCAAAATTTAGCCGAAAAAGCAGTGCTTTATTTCGGAAAAAAGCTAAATAAAGACATTATCACTGTGAATAGTCTATCGCCGGGCGTCGCTGCCGATATAGCCACCAGGCGAGAGTACCGGCCAGGACATTACCGATGGCCGCGCCCACGGCCAGCCCGACCATTCCAGCAAGCTGGCTACCCAACCACAGGCAGGGAAGGTAGCAGAGGAACAGACGGACGCCCGACATCAGCATCGCGCCCAGCGGCCAGCCCAAGGCATTGCCGGCCGATACCACTACCATACATAGCCCCAGCAAGGCATAACTTGGCAGCAGGAAGCGGATCAGCAGTGCCAGGTCGTCTCGGACCTCCGGATTGCCCGACAACAGTAGCGCCAGCCAGGGAGCGGCCAGGGCCAGCACCACGCCCAGCGCCAGCTGCCAGCCGATGATCACCCGCGCGGCCAGCCCCATCAGGCGGCGAATGGTGGCCCCATCACCGGCGCCATGGCAGCGCCCCAGCCAGGGCGGCAGCGACATGGTCAACGCCAGCACCAGCATCAGCGAGACCGTTTCCAGGCGACTGGCCAGGCCCCAGGCGGCGACGCTGGTCTCGCCAAGGGTCGCGACGATGCGAGTAGACAGCATCGCCGCCAAGGGTGGCATCAACTGACTGACCATGGCCGGCGCGGCGATTCCGGCAAACCCGGGCGCCGAACGGCGAGACTCGGCAAGCAGCCCCTGCCAGGCCAACCAGTCATGACGAGCAAGACGCCCCGACAGCAACACCAGCCCACCGCTGAACGCCAGCACCGTGGCCCAGGCTGCACCGGGAAGTCCCAGGCCGTCCCAGTCACCGACACCGAAGATCAGTAGCGGATCGAGCAACAGATTGATCAGGCTAGTCACCACCATCAGTTTGCCCGGCAAGCGGGTATCGCCGTGGGCACGAAAGAGGCTATAGCCGAAGTAGACCAAGGCCCCCAGCCAGGCCGCCAGGAGCTGTGGGCCCCAATAGGACCGAATCAAGGCAAGGCTGCTGGGCTCAGCCCCAAGCAGGGGAAACAGGCGATCCTGCAGGATCCACAGCAATAGCGCCAACACCGCGATCACGCAGCCGGCAACCACCAGCACCAGGCTACCCAGGCGCTTGGCACGCTGGTGCTCACCGGCACCCAAAACCCGCGACAACTGGGCCGCAATGGCGATCCCCAGGCCCACCTGGACGCCGATAATCAGGAAGGACAGCGGAAAGGTAAACGACTGGGCGGCCAAAGGCGCCGTGCCCAGGCGGGCGATAAAGGCACTATCGACCAGTTGGAAGCCCAGCAGCGCCATCACACCGATGGCCATCGGCCAGGTCTGGCGCCATAACCGACGCCCCAGAGATTCGCTCACTGCATCCGATACGGGCACATTGCCTCCAGGCGACTATGCAAAAGGGCAATATTGTACTCCCCGCGACGCCATTGCGCAGGCCCGAAAATCGGGCTATCCATGCTGAGTCAGTGGCTGGATCGGTGGCTGGGTCAGTGGCTAGATCGGTGGTTGAGTCGGTGGTTGAGTCAGTGGTTTGGCAATTGTCCACGCACCGTCATCAACGAGCGCTGCAGGCGACCGATATCATCGGCGCTCATCGGCTTGAAGTAGTAAAATCCCTGCACAAGATCACAGCCGAACTCACGCACTAGCTCAAGCTGTTCCTCGTTCTCGACGCCCTCTGCGACCACCTCGAGGCCGAGCTGGTGGCCGATGAAGACCATCGCCGCCATGATGGCACGATCGCTCGGCTCCTCAGGGGCATCCTGCAAAAACCCCCGATCGATCTTCAGTGACGTGATCGGAAACTGCTTGAGATAGCTCAGCGACGAATAGCCGGTTACAAAGTCATCGATGGCGATCTTCATGCCGCGATGATAGAGCCGGCGCAGCGTAGTGAGGATGTATTGATCAGCCTGTATCAGGACGTTCTCGGTAAGTTCAATGCCGATATCTCGAGTCGTCAGGCCGAACTGGTCCATGCAATTTTCAAGATAAGCAAAGACATCATGCTGGATCACTTGCTTACCGGACAGGTTGATATCGATGCGACAGTCTCCCAAACCTGCCGCTTTCCATTCGGCCTGCTGACGACAGGCCTCATGGATGGCCCACTCGCCAATGCGATAAATCAGGTTCGAGCGCTCGGCCACCGGGATGAACTCTGATGGCGGAATGCTGCCACCTTCGCAGGGAAACCATCTAAGCAGGGCTTCCAGGTTCTCGACCCGTCCACTGGTGGCGGCCACTTGTGGCTGATAATACAGCCGCAACTCACCATCGCGCAGCGCTCGCTGCAGACGCTCGACCATACGATACTCATGAACCAGCTCATCATGCAGACGCTGATCGAAGAACCAGTAAGCCTGCCCGGTAGCAAGCTTGGCCCGGTTCTTGGCTACATCGGCATTCTGGATCAACTCGCGTGCACTGCGCCCATTATCCGGATAGAGGCTGACCCCGAACTTGAGGCTGACATGCAACTCGCCAAGCCCAATATCGAAGGGTTCTTCGAAGGCCGAGAGCACCTTTTCGACCAACGGCATGGCGTTGCTACCGGCCTCGAGATGCGGGAAGGCCATCACGAATTCGTCGCCACCAAACCGAGACAAAAGATCGGAGCTTCTCTGGCAGCTACGCAAGCGATGAGCGACCTCTACCAGCAGGCGGTCGCCGAGCTCGTAACCCTCGGCATCGTTGACATCGCCAAAGCCTTGTATATCGGCGAAGACTACAGCGACCACTTCTCCTAGCCTTCCGGCATTGACCAGACACTCATTGAGCTGGGTCGCAAAGGTCCCGCGATTGGGGAGCATGGTCAGGGAGTCGAAGCGAGTGACGAACTCCAGGTCTCGTCGGGCCTGTTTCTGGTCAGAGAGGTCGACATCGACGCAGAACATCAGCGGGTCTTCAGTGTGTTCGCCTAGCATGACATGGTGCGAGAACACTACCACCGGTTCGCCGAACTTGCGTTTGAGCTCGAGTTCCGAGGCCGGAATCTCGATGCCCTCTTGCACCCAGGCACGATGGGCATCAATGACCCCATAACGCATCTCGCAGGGAATGATCAGGTCCTCGAGCAACTGGCCCTGTGCCTCATCACGCGTATAGCCATAGAGCTCGCTACTGGCCGAGTTCCAGTAGATGACGCGACGGTCGCGATCGTAACCCTGCACGGCCACCTTAGGCAGGCTTTCAAGCAAAGCACGAAAGCGCTGCTCGCTTTCGGAATAGTGGCGCTGAACTCTCGCGAGATCGCCAGCACCCGATGTGACCGCCGCTTCATCGTGCAGAATTCGGTTTAGGCAGACGTAAAGCGCCAGGCATAGCAGCACGATGCCGACGATCTGGAGCAAGTGTGGATTATCGAGGGTGGCGCACATCAAGACGGCGACACCGGATAGGCCAGAAAATATCAGCGTCCTGGCATATCGCCATGTGGCTAGCCGCTTGAAAACGCTAGGTATGTGCCGAAAGGCAAAAGGCAAGTAAACGTCTCCCAGATCATCGTTGAGGCCGCCGGTCACTTCGCTCAGGACTCGCCCATCAGCGAAGTACGGCAATACCCGCACCCCAATAACCTACTGTGATCCTTCATGGCGCCTTCCATGCTGAAGGGCTACACGCTATACGTCCCCCATCCTAGCTGACATATGGACTTATCGTATCGCGGCAATGAGAAATTTACACGTTTGATTGGCTTTATTGACCAACTATCTCAAACCTTGAGGGGTTGCTTTTGTAGCAACTTTTACTGCTGCCGGTACTGGCAGCGTCACCTCACGAGGAATGAGACCATGAAAAACGAAAGCCTGAAACACGGTTACGACCTGTCCGCCGTCGCCCAGCCAACACCGCCGCCTTACTGGGAGTCAAGCGTCTCTCAGGCGTTGTCGCGCCAAGGCTGGTGCCTGGACGACATCTCGTCGCATATCGACCTGGAGGCTTGGGCAAGCTTCCTGCCCGCTTTGCCCAGGGATCCTTATGTGAACCGCCGCTGGAAGCGCATGTCGTGGCTGAACCTCACCGAAGAAGGCGAGGTAGACGTCATGGGGAACTGCCCGATGGCACAGGGCGGTGCCTTCAACGATGCAGAAAGCATGGCCGACAAGCTTCGCTACTACCCGGCTCTGGAAGAGCGCTTTACGGAGCGTCAGGACGTGAAGGCCTTTATCAAGGCCTGGGCCAAGATGTGGGGGATCGGCCCACGTGAGCCGATCCTCATGCAAATCACCGGCAGCCGTGGCAAGGGTATGATCGACCCTCTGCAAGGACAGGGGATTCATGCCGACGGCTGCAAATTCCTGAGCATCTTGGTCATCAATCGCGATAACGTCGATGGCGCGACCAACCGCCTGTATGCCGATAAGACCGGCCAGCAGCCGCTGCTGGAGCACGTCACCGAGCCCGGACAAATATTGCACCTGCATGATGACCGGCTTTTCCACAGTGTCGATGCCATGACCCAGCGGGACCCGAGCCGTCCCTTCGAGCGTTTTATCATCATCATCAATAGTCGCTTCGTGGATGGCTTTCAGAACCGCATGTTACGTCGTCACTTCCCCGATGCTGTGCTGCATAACGTCTTCTAACACCGTTCAATCACCCCAGGAGTAACCGCTGACAACAGGGGCCACATGACTGACTATCCCGCAAGCAGCGAAAGGAATTCGCGAACCGGCCAACGTCGTTGGCCGGTTTTTTTATCTCACTGCAGGCTGCACCAGCCACAGAGCTTTTTCACATAGATTTGCCACCGGACCTATCCCCACGGACCTATCCCCACGAACCTGTCCCCACGCCCTGTCCCTACGCACCTGTTCCCACGAACCGTTGCCATTGAACTTGTTCATTAGCACATAAAAAGGCACCACCGGTCGCCCGGCAGTGCCCTGGTCATCACTCATTCGAGGCGCGTGTTACTGACGAATGCCTTCAAAGGTCACATAGAGTTCGAGCGTTTGCATCGGTTCCGGCATGCTGCTCATATCGATGTCGAAGTCAGCGAGCGTCAGGGTAGTGCTGCCCTCGAAGCCTTGGCGATAGTTGCCCCAAGGATCTTCACCTCCGCCGATGTGCTCGACATTCATCTCGATGTCCTGCGTCTTGCCATGCAGGCTCAGCTCGCCTGTCAGTACGCCCTCACCTTCGCCGGTCGACTCGAACCCGGTAGACGTAAAGGTGGCCGTCGGATATTCCCCCGCATCGAGGAAATCTTCACTGAGAATATGTTTATCACGCTCGGCATGGTTGGTGTTCAGGCTTTCGACATCGACCTCCATGGATACTGACGACGCTGCCAGGTTCTCCGGATCGTAGCTGAAGTCGCCACTGAACTCCTCGAAAGACCCCAGGATGTAGGAGAAGCCCAAATGACTGATCTTGAACTGTACGAAGGCATGTTGCCCCTCGGTATCGATCTTGTAATCGGCGGCCTGAGCCTGGCTCATCGGCACCAGGGCAGCAGCGGTCAGGGCGGCTAGTGCAGTCTTCTTCAACATCGTCTTGCTCCTTCTTGAATGAAAACGTGGCTGGGCAATGACTTAGCGTCGCCCGGCAGTGGAAGACTGATGCAACGCATCAGCACCCCGTCACGGCTTGCGCGAGATGCGCGGGTTAATCATGCGAACCAGAATGTCATGGCGGTCAATAACGTGGTGCTTGAGTGCGGCCAGCATGTGCACGATAGCGAGACCGATCAAGGCCAGAGCGAGATACCAGTGGACGGTACCGGCAAGCGTTGCCTGGCGAGGCAGGTCGCTGACAAGGGCCGGCACCTCGAACCAACCGAATACGCTGATGCCGCGCCCATCTGCAGTAGAGATAAGGTAGCCGCTGACGAGTACGGCCACCAGCAACGCATAGAGCCCAAGGTGGCCAAGCTCGGCGGCAAGCCGCTCGAGCCTTGCTCCGGGCAGTGCCGGTGATGAACCTGCAGCTCGCCAGATCAAGCGCAAAATCGTCGCAGCGAACAGCAGCACGCCAATCGAACGATGCCACCAGGGGGCCAGGTTATACCAGCTGTGATAATAGCCAAGATCGGTCATCCACCAGCCCAGGGCGAAGAGACCAACGATTGCCACAGCGCTGGTCCAGTGCAACACAATGCTGACGATACCCCAGCCTCGCCGAGTATTACGCCACATTCCCCTGCCCTCCTGGCCTTGGTAGTTATGGTTGCCGCAGTAGAGCTGCCGCAGTGGAGCTGCCAAACAGTGTAGCTGCCCCTACGTAAAGGGTTGAGTGTATATGAGTTCCTGATCATACCTACCGGCCCTGGATGGAACAGCGGAAAAATATGAACGTTTCATGTACTTTCCACCAATGATGGCGATGGCCTTTCCCAGACACGACAACGCCCCGACAAGCGGGGCGTCATTGATGGACAAGAGCCGGATAAGCGTCAGCTCATCAGCGCATCCAGCCCACGGGCCAGATCGCCCTTGATGTCCTCGATATCTTCGAGGCCCACCGAGACTCGCACGAGACCTTCTGCGATACCGGCCGCGCGTTTCTGCTCATCGGAGAGGCGGCCATGAGTCGTGGTGGCGGGGTGGCCAATGGTGGATTTCACATCCCCCAGGTTGCCCGTGATCGACAGGATGCGGGTCGCATCGATGACCGACCAGGCCGCATCGCGGCCACCCTCGACTTCGAAGCCCAACACCCCGCCGAAACCGCGCTGCTGATCGGCAGCCAGCCGATGCTGCGGATGGCTCTCAAGGCCGCTGTAATGCACCTTGCTCACCGCCGGATGCGCGTCAAGGAAGCGCGCCAGCGAAAGCGCATTGTCACAGTGGGCGCGCATGCGAAGGCTCAATGTCTCCAGGCCCTTCAGAAACACCCAGGCATTGAAGGGGCTCATGCAGGGCCCGCAGGTCCGCACCACTCCGAAGAGCGCCTCGAGTTCCTTGTCACGACCGACCACTGCACCGCCCAGCGCACGGCCCTGACCGTCCAGATACTTGGTGGCCGAATGGATCACCAGGTCGGCGCCAAGCGCCAGCGGGCGCTGCAGCGCCGGGGTCAGGAAGCAGTTGTCGATCGCCAACAGCGCCTCATGGCGATGCGCGATCTCGGCCAGGGCCGGGATATCCACCACCTCGGAGAGCGGATTCGATGGCGTCTCCGCAAACAGAAGCTTGGTACGCGGGGTCATCGCCGCGTCCCAGGCCTCCAGATTCGACAGCTCCACGTAGTGGGTCACGATGCCAAATTTGGCCAGATACTTGTCGAACAGGCTGACCGTGGAGCCGAACAGCGAGCGCGACGCAACGATCTCGTCGCCGGCCTCTAACAGCCCCAGCACCGTCGACAGAATGGCCGCCATGCCTGAGCTGGTGGCAACGCAGCGCTCGCCGCCTTCCATGGCCGCCAAGCGCTTCTCGAAGGTGCGCACCGTAGGGTTGGTGAATCGCGAATAGATGTTGCCGGCTTCTTCCCCGCCGAATTTGCGCGCCGCCTCGGCGGCACTGCCGTAGACGAAACTGGACGTCGGGAAGATCGGCTCACCGTGTTCCTGCTCCGCGGTGCGGGCATGTCCGGCACGGATTGCCTGGGTATCGAGCGCCCAGTCGTGCCAGGCCTCAAAGTCGCTTTCGTCGTTCATGCCGTCTCCCTTCAAGCGAAATCGTCGTCCTGATCATCGTCCTGATTATGCATGCCTACCAGGGCATGGTCACCGGCACTATGATCCTTGGCAGAATCGTTGCGCGAGGCTTCCAGGTTGTTCAGGTAGGCCTCGTCGATATCGCCGGTGATGTAACGGCCATCGAAGACCGAACAGTCGAAATCCTCGAGCGCCGGATTGACATCGCGACAGGCCGTCTTCAGATCTTCGAGATCCTGATAGATCATGCGATCGGCACCGATCAGGTCGCCCACCTCGGCCTCGGTGCGGCCATGAGCAATCAGTTCTTCGGCAGACGGCATGTCGATGCCATAGACATTCGGGTAGCGCACGGGGGGGGCGGCGGATGCAAAGTAGACCTTGTTGGCGCCGGCTTCGCGAGCCATCTGGATGATCTCGTTGCAGGTGGTGCCACGCACGATGGAATCATCCACCAGCAGCACGTTCTTGCCCTTGAACTCGACGTCGATGGCGTTGAGCTTCTGACGCACCGATTTCTTGCGCATCGTCTGCCCCGGCATGATGAAGGTCCGCCCGATGTAGCGATTCTTCATGAAGCCTTCGCGGTAGGTCACCCCAAGATGCTGGGCGAGTTCCAGCGCCGAGGTCCGCGATGTATCGGGAATCGGGATCACTACGTCGATATCGTAGTCGGGCCACTCCTGACGGATGCGGTCGCCCAGCTTACGGCCCATCTGCATGCGGGTGCCGTAAACATAGGCACCGTCGAGGATGGAGTCCGGGCGCGCCAGATAGACGTGTTCGAAGATGCAGGGGGCAAGCTTGGGGTTGTCGGCACAGGACTGGGTATGAATATTGCCATCGAGGTCGACGAAGATCGCCTCGCCCGGTGCCAGATCCCGGTGCAGCTCAAAGCCGCCCACGTCCAGCGCCACCGACTCCGAGGCGATCATCACCTCCTGGCGCCCTTCCTCCTGACGGGTGCCGAAGACCACCGGACGAATGCCGTGAGGGTCACGGAAAGCGACCATGCCATAGCCGTTGATGATGGCCACGGCCGCATAGCCACCATTGCAGCGACGATGCACCCGACGAACGGCGTCGAAGATATCCTCAGGGCCCATGCTCAACCCCTGCTTGCCCAGCTCATGGGCAAAGACGTTGAGCAGCACCTCGGAGTCTGAGCTGGTATTGATGTGGCGCAGATCGCTCGAGAACAGCTCCTGCTTGAGCTGGTCGGAGTTGGTCAGGTTGCCGTTATGGGCAAGCGAAATGCCGTAGGGCGAGTTGACGTAGAACGGCTGAGACTCCGCTTCACTGGAAGACCCGGCGGTCGGATAGCGCACATGGCCGATCCCCAGGTTGCCCTTGAGGCGACGCATATGGCGGGTGTGGAAGACATCACGCACCAGGCCATTACTCTTGCGCAGCAGGAAGCGTCCCTCGTGCCAGGTCATCATCCCGGCGGCGTCCTGTCCGCGATGCTGAAGGACCGTCAGAGCGTCATACAACGCCTGGTTCACCGCCTGATTGGCCATTAGGCCTACGATACCGCACATTCCGGCTTACCTCGCTTGCAATGGTGCTTCGACGCCGAACGGGCCGACGCCATGAAAAATGGGTTCAGAGTGCGCCATCCTCGCGCGCAGGAGCGGTGTCGCTCGCCGGGGCGTCCTGCCCCAGAACGTCTGGCAGAGCAAAGGATCGGAGCTGCTCGGCACGCTCTGGGTCCTGGCGCTCCCAGGCCGCCACGCGATCGAGCGCCCAGGCCTCGAGACGCTCGAAGGGCGGGCGGACCTCGGCATTTTGCCAAGCGCTGAGCTGCTCGAGCGGCGTAAAACCAATCAGCAGCGTGGCCAGCACCAGGATCACTCCCCCCTTGAGGGTGCCGAAGACGGCACCGGCAATGCGGTTGAAGAACCCCATGCCGACCCACTCGACGGCGGCATGCAGAAGACGGATGACGATGCCACCAAGCATGATGACGACAAAGGTCACCAGCACGAAGGCCAGCACCAGGCGGCCATCGGGGCTGTCGATCAACCCGGCCAGCATATCCGCCACTGGTTGGGCGAAAAACCGCGCCGCCAGCAGGGCCAGCACCCAGGTGGCGAGCCCCAGGCCTTCCTGGATCAGGCCCCGCATGAAACCGCCGAGCATGGTAACGGCCAGTATCCCCACAAAGATCCAGTCGATCCAGGTCAGCGTCATGGTGACATCCTCACCACCAGTCCTTGCAGATTAGCCTTGGCCTTGAGCTCGCTGCGCGCACGCTCGCCCTCCTCAGCGCTAGCATAGGGTCCGACATAAACGGCGGTCAGGTCATTGCCCCGTGGGCGGCTAAAGACGCTGAAGCCCTGGGACTCGAGTTTTTTCGCCAGACGCTCGGCGTTGCCAGGCTCACCGAAGCTGCCGGCCTGCACCGACCAATCGCCGGAGGCAGCACGCTTGGCTTCCGCCGCCCGAGCGAGCTCGGCGATGGGATCTGCCGACTGTTCGGTCCCTGCGTTGTCGCTCTGCCCTTGATCCGAGGCGGCCTGAGACGCAGCCGATGATTCGCCGGAGGCGACAGACGTTGATCCGTCTGCGTCAGAGTCATTCGAAGGCTGCGCGGGAGCCGCTGTAGGCTCCTGTGAGGCCTCAGGGTCATCGCTGCCACTGGTGGTACTCGACTGAGCGGGCTCCGTCACAGCGGCCGCCGAGCGCTGCGAATCGCCCTCCTCGGCTGCCACGTCGCGGGATGTCTCATCGAGCCGGCTCGGCGGCTGCGGATCATCGACTTCCACGCGTTCGACCTCCAGCGGCGCTTCGATGCTGAGCATCGGCTGGGGTCGCTCATCTCGTGATACCGGGTCATCGAACAGCATCGGCAGAAAGATCACCGCCAAGGCCAGCAGGATGATTGCTCCGCTAATCCGCTCACGCATTCCGTACTTCATTCACCCCTCCCCGGCTCGCCTTCCTGGCGCGCCACTTATTCTGCTACGCCTGCGACGGAGGATCACCTGCTGACGATTCCCAGCGCGCCAGCACCTCCGCCACGGTAAAGAAGGACCCGCACACCAGGACTTCATCCTCAGCCTCGAGGTGCGCTTCGAGCCAAGCTGCCCCGGCGGCCGGCGAGTCGGCAAGCGACAGCACCTCACCGCCAAGAGCACGAATCAGCTCGGCAAGATCGCCTGCTGACCTGGCCCGGTCGCCGCCAAGGCTGGCCGGGACCCAGGCATCAACGACCTGGGACACGGCCGTCACCACGCCCTCGGCGTCCTTGTCAGCAAGCATGCCCAGCAGCGCGACACGCCGCCCGGCACAGGGCCGCTGGGACAGACGCTCGGCGAGATAGGCGGCGGCGTGTGGATTATGCCCTACGTCCAGGCACCAATTGCCTCGCCACTGCATGCGTCCGGCGAGCACCACCTCTCGAAAAGCCCTCTGACAGGCCTCGGCCTCGAGGGTCACGCCTGCCAATGTCAGTGCCTGTAAAGCCGAGGCCGCATTATCCAGCGGCAAGCCGGGGTCGGGCAACGCCGTGAGGGTCAGGCCTTGGCCCTGGGTGTCATGGCCCTGCCAGCACCAGCCAGAGGCGTCTGCGCTCTGGGTGAACTCACGCGCCAGGCAATGTACCTGTGCACCTAGCCGGGCCGCCGTGTCATGGACGCTTGCCGGCAGCGAGGCACTGCCCAGCACCGCCGGGCGACCGGCTCGCAGAATACCGGCCTTCTCGCGACCGATGCCTTCGAGGTCGGTCCCCAGAAAAGCGGCATGATCCTGGGCGACGGTGGTGACCACTCCGACATCGGCATCGATGACGTTGACGGCATCCAGTCGGCCGCCCAGCCCCACTTCCAGAATGGCGATATCCGGCTGGCGCTGAGCAATTGCCCAGAGCCCGGCCAAGGTACCGGCCTCGAAATAGGTCAGGCTGACCGGTTCATCCTCGAGACGCGCCGCCTCGACCCGGGCAAAGCCCTCGATCAGGGTCGCGTCACTGGCCTCTTCACCGTCAAAGCGCAGGCGTTCGTTGTAGCGCAGCAGGTGAGGCGAGGTGTAGGTAGCGGTGCTCAACCCGTGGGCACGAGCCAATGCGTCGAGCATGGCGACCGTCGACCCCTTGCCGTTAGTGCCGGCCACGGTGATCACCGTGGTCGCGATGCGGGCTTGGGCAGGATCTGGCGAACCGGCTTGGGAAAGCCCCAGACGCGCAGCGACCTTGGCCACGCGCTCAAGGCCAAGGTCGATGCTGACCGGATGCTGCTGTTCGAGGCGCTCGAGCCAGCCCTCGAGGGTCGAGGGCTGGGGGTCACTGACCCGCGAAGATGGCGGTTGAACTGCGCTCATGTCGGCTGGTGTCAGGCCTCGCGATTAACGTCTTCGGTCTCTGGCTCAGCCTCGCGCTGGGCCTCGTCGACCAGGTCCGGCTCGTCATTTTCCAGCTGGCCGAAAGCCGGCTGATGGGTCAGCTTGCGGAGCACGCCCCCCAGGCGACTGCGCATTTCCTGACGGTGCACGATCATGTCGACGGTGCCATGTTCCAGCAGAAACTCGCTGCGCTGGAAGCCTTCCGGCAGCTTTTCGCGAACCGTCTGCTCGATCACTCGCGGACCGGCGAAACCGATCAGGGCATTGGGTTCGGCGACATTGAGATCGCCAAGCATGGCGAGCGAGGCGGAAACACCGCCGTAGACCGGGTCGGTGAGCACGGAAATATAGGGAATGCCTGCCTGCTTGAGTTTCTCGAGTGCCGCCGACGTCTTGGCCATCTGCATCAGCGAGAACAGCGCTTCCTGCATGCGAGCGCCACCGGAGGCGGCGAAGCATACCAGCGGAATGCCTTCCTCGAGAGAGCGTGTCGCGGCCTGGACGAATTTCTCGCCGACCACAGCGCCCATGGAACCGCCCATGAAGCTGAACTCGAAGGCCACGGCCACCAGCGGAATATCATCCAGCTGGCCGCGCATGGCGATCAGGGCATCGTTTTCGCCGGTGTTCTTCTGGGCCGCACCAAGGCGATCCTTGTACTTCTTCGAATCACGAAACTTGAGACGATCGACCGGCTGCAGATCGGCCCCAATCTCTTCCCGATTGTCCTGATCGAGGAACCAGTCGAGACGCTTGCGCGCGGTCAAGCGCAGATGATGGTCGCACTTGGGACAGACGCTCTGGTGCTTTTCCAGCTCGGGGAGGTACAACACTCCTTCGCACTTGGGGCACTTGCGCCACAGGCCGTCAGGCACGCTGGTGCGACGGTCCTTGCGCTGAATGCGCCCCATGGAGGGCACGATCTTGTCTAGCCAGCTCATATCAGAAGGTTTCCATCATGCTGGGCCCGGCGCGACCGGGCCGATGTTGATTCAAATGTCGCAGCGCGTCATGCGCTCACCGGCGTCAGGCATCCAGCGCCTGACGCATCTCGCCCAGAATATCCTTGAGGCGGGGCGCGATGGCCGCCGGATCGTCGACACAGGCGGCGATCTGTCCGACCAGCACACTGCCGACGATGACACCCTCGGCGACCTTGCCTACGGCCGCCGCCGTGGCGCCGTCGCGAATACCGAAGCCCACACAAAGCGGCAGGTCAGAGAGCTTGCGCAGCGGGGCCAGGTGAGCATCGATTTCGTCGACGTTCAGCGTCGCGGCGCCAGTCACGCCCTTGAGCGAGACATAATACAGATAGCCTTCGCCATGGGCGCTGATTGTACCGGCGCGAGCATCCGAGGTGGTAGGGGCCACCAGGAAGATCGACTGCAGACCACGCGCCTTGAGCACGGGGCCAAATTCGTCGGCCTCTTCGGGCGGCATGTCGACGGTCAGTACACCATCGACGCCGGCCGCTTGCGCCTGATCGGCGAAGGCCTCGTATCCCATGCGCTCGATGGGATTCAGATAGCCCATCAGCACCACCGGGGTGTCGGTGTCCTGTTCGCGGAACTCGCGCACCATGGCGAACAAGTGAGCAAGACGAGTGCCGTGCTTGAGCGCCCGTTCGCACGCCTTCTGGATGACCGGGCCATCGGCCATCGGGTCGGAAAACGGCACCCCCAGCTCGATGATGTCGGCGCCGGCCTCGACCAGCGCATGCATGAAGCCCACGGTGTACTGGGGCGCGGGATCACCGGCGGTGAGGTAGGGGATCAGGGCCGTGCGGCCCTGCGCCTTGAGCGTGGCGAAGCGTTGATCGATTCGGTTCATACCCTTGTCCTGGTCGCGGTCCACGATTAAATCTCGATGCCATCAAGCTTGGCGACGGTGAGGATATCCTTGTCACCGCGCCCGGAGAGGTTAATGACGATATGCTGGTCGGGCCGCATGGTCGGGGCCAGTACCTTGGCATAGGCCAGCGCGTGGGCCGACTCGAGAGCGGGCATGATGCCCTCGACGTGAGTGAGCTCGCGGAATGCCTCGAGCACCTCCTTGTCATTGGCCGCCACATAGTTGACACGGCCGACATCCTTCCACAGCGCATGCTCCGGCCCCACGCCCGGGTAATCGAGTCCCGCAGAAATGGAGTGGGTATCGGATACCTGGCCGCCCTCGTCGGACATCAGGTAGGTACGGTTGCCGTGCAGTACGCCCCGCGGCGCATTGCCGGTCAGTGGGGCCGCGTGGCGGCCGGTCTCGACGCCGTCACCGCCGGCCTCGACGCCGTACATGGCGACATCCTCATCCTCGACGAAAGGATAGAAGAGCCCGAGCGCATTGGAACCACCGCCGACACAGGCGATCAGGGCATCCGGCAGACGGCCGATCTGCTTGAGAGACTGCTCCCGAGCCTCGCGGCCGGCCACGGCATTGAAGTCACGCACCAGCATCGGGTAGGGATGCGGACCGGCGACGGTGCCGATGATATAGAAGGTGTTATCGACATTGGTCACCCAGTCGCGCAGCGCCTCGTTCATGGCATCCTTGAGGGTGCGCGAACCGGACTCGACCGGAATGACGGTAGCGCCCAGCAGTTGCATGCGATAGACGTTGAGCTTTTGCCGCTCGACGTCTTCGGCGCCCATATAGATGGCGCACTCGAGCCCCAGGCGAGCCGCCACGGTGGCCGTCGCCACACCGTGCTGGCCGGCACCGGTCTCGGCGATGACCCGTGGCTTGCCACTCTTCTTGGCCAGCAGGGCCTGGCCGATGGTGTTGTTCACCTTATGAGCGCCGGTGTGGTTAAGATCCTCACGCTTCAGCCAGATCTGCGCACCGCCCAACTCCCTCGACCAGCGTTCGGCATGGTAAAGCGGCGAAGGACGGCCCACGTAGTGGGCCAGATCATGGTCGAATTCGGCCTGGAAATCGGGGTCATCGCGAAGAGCCATATAGGTCTCTTCCAACTCCTCCAGGGCGAAGCTCAACGTTTCCGAGACGAACCGGCCGCCGTAGGCGCCGAAATGGCCTCGTGCATCCGGCATGCGGGTCAGGTCGCTGAACTTGGTCACGAAAGACACCTCACAGGGTCACTGGAACTTGGATGGGTAGGTCGTAAGGACTTGGCGCAAGAAATCGTCGATTTTGGCCGCCGCTTTAATGCCGGGCGCTGCTTCGACGCCGCCGGAAACGTCCACGGCAAAGGGGCCTACGGCACGGATGGCCTGCTGTACGTTCATCGCGTGCAAACCTCCCGCCAGAATAACAGGTTTTGCCAGGTTTGCGGGGATTCGGGACCAGTCGAAGGTCTCGCCGGTCCCGCCAGGAACCCCGGGTTTATAGGCATCCAGCAGCAGTGCCCGCGCCTTGCCATAGGTGCTCGCGGCCGCTTCGAGATCGACCCCTTCGCGCATACGCAGGGCCTTGATATAGGGCCGCGCATACCTCTCGCAGACATCAGCCGTCTCGTCGCCGTGGAACTGCAACAGATCGAGGTGTTCACAGGCCGCCTCGACAAAGGACGCATCCTGATCGACCACCAGACCAACGCGTGTCACGAAAGCAGGCACCCGAGCACTCAGCTCGGCCAGCCGCGCAAGATCGATAGCACGCTTGCTGCCCGGCCAGAGCACGAACCCCAGCGCATCGGCGCCGGCAGCGACGGCTGCGTCAACGTCTTCCTCTCGAGTGAGACCACAGATCTTTACACGCGTGCGCTGCATAGCAGGCCTCTCATGGCAGTCGGCGGCGTTAAGCCCCCTCTTCGGGGCGGCTCAATTCAGGCCAGCACAGCTCGGGGCCACCCCTCTAGCGCGGCTGGCCCGCTTCGATGAACCCTGGCGGCACCGAGGCATGGATCGGTCGGGAACGGCGAAAATCGACCAGCGGACAATCCGGCAGCTCTCGCTCGCCGGTCCACTCGCCCAGGAACGCAAGCAGGTTCGGCCCCAGCGGTTCCCGGGGCAGCTCATAGACCTCATCGTAGACCGAGTCGACGAAGTGCAGACCACACCCCGGTGCCGTGGCGCTACCTTGAGTACGATCTCTTAGCGCTAGCAGCCGCGCCAGATAATCACGTCCCTGCTCGCCACGACCCACGGCGATCAGAGCACCGACGATGTTGCGAATCATGTGGTGCAAGAAGGCGTTGGCCTGGACATCAACCACCACCAGCGCCCCATGGCGATGCACCTCGATGAAATGCAGGTGGCGCTGGGTGGTCTTGGACTGACAGCCCGCGGCGCGGAAGCTAGAGAAATCATTCTCGCCCACCAGCACCTGGGCCGCCTCATGCATGGCGGGCACATCCAGCGGATCACGGCACCAGGTGGCATTGGCACGCTCCAGTACTGGGCGACTGGGCTGATTGAGAATGACGTAGCGGTAACGCCTGCCAAGCGCCAGGAAGCGGGCGTGAAAATCGTCCGGTACCGCTTTGACCCAGTGTACGGCGATATCACGCGGCAGGTTGGCATTAGTGCCAAATACCCAGGCCTTCTCGGAGCGCGGCGCCGGGGCATCGAAATGCACAATCTGACGAGTAGCGTGAACGCCACTGTCAGTCCGGCCGCTACAGTGAACGGTGACGGGGGTATTGGCCACACGGGCCATGGCTTTTTCGAGCGCGCCCTGCACCGAGGGGGCGTGCTTCAGGCGCTGCCAGCCACAGTAGTGGCTGCCATCGTACTCGACCCCCATGGCCAGACGGCCGGTCAGGGGATGTGTTTCATCAAGGGACTCGAAAAGGGGCATCGGCTCATCATAGGTTGTGCTGGGCGATCAGGCGGCTTGCCTGTTCGCGGGTCTCGCTATCCCCTTCTTCCAGTGCCCGAGCGAGCAGACCTTGCGCCTGGTCATGGTCGCCCTGCTCGAGGAGTGCCTCGGCATCGCTGACCAGCGCCCGAGCTTTCGGCGGGGAATCGGCAGGCCAGCTATTATCCAGATGCAGCGGCTCGAAAGCCACCTCCTCAATGTCCAATTCCTGTTCGTTGACGCCAAACGTCGAGCTACGGGACGGGGTATCAGCCTGGCGCATCAGCTCAGCCAGGTTGCTGCCCGCATCCTCACCGACTGCAGGCGTATCTGTATCCTCATCGTCAGCAGGCGCCTCCTCACCGCCGAAAGGCACTTCGTGCTGGTCCGCAGCAGGGGCTTGCGACGGGGGGAACTCGACACTGGGCTGCATAGGCGTTTCTTCATGTCCTGCGGGCTCAGGCTCCAGAGTCGGCGGGCGATAATCGATCATATGATCGTTCGTCGACTCCGGCGGCTCGCTCTCATCAGGCGACGCCTTCCCGGTGTCGCTGACGTCTGCCTGCCTCTCGGACGGCTTGTGGGCGGTGCTGCGTTCGCTTTCGTCTCGCCCAGTCTCTTCCTCTACCCCTGCCTCCTCAGCAGGGCTGGCACTATGGGGCTCGCCAGAAGCCGCCGAGCTAGCGGCACCTGCAGCCGACTCATCCTGACCGCTATTCGACGCGCTCTTCAAGGCCTCACTGATCTGCTCCGGCGCCACTTCCTTTCCTTCCTGCCAGGACGGCCGGGCATGCCGGCCCTTGCCGTCGAACGCAACCGGCTCACGCTCGATGGGCGGGCGGAACGCCTCGGTCGGCTCGACCGGCGCCAGACTAATCGATGATGGTGCCTCCGCATCGCCTGCCGATGGGGTCTGCTGCTCGCCGTCAGCGTCATCAGTTCCAGTGGAAGCTTCGGCCTCGGATGGCGTCGGCACAGCTCGCTCACGAGCCATCAGCCGCTCGAGCTCAGCCTGCCGAGCGGAATCAGTATCGCTGGAAAGGTGTTCCGCCTGTGCGTGGGCCTGCTGCCACTGCCCTTGCTCGACCAGCACCTTGACCAGCTTGAGTCGCAGGTCAGGGCGGTCGGGCTCGGCGCCGAGGCTCTCTTCAAGCAGCGCCTGAGCCTTCTCGTAGCGGCCATAGGCGATAAAGATATCCGCCTCACTGACGGCCTCGGCCCGAGGCATCAGTGCGTCTTGCGCATCCGGCGCAAAACGCTCAGACGCGTTGCCCGCCCTGGCCCCCTGGGCCTCGCCCACCGAAGAAGCGGCGGAAGTCGACACCTGATCGGTGGCATATGCCTGGGCGGCCGCTCGACGGCGACGCACTAGCCACCAGAGCGCCAGCAACACCACCAAGCCGACGCCCGCCAGCTGCCCATAAAGACTGCGCCCCAGCTGGCCAAGCGAAGCCCACAGCGGCATCAGGTAGCGCTCGACGAGACCCGTTGCCGCCGGCTCGCTTGCGGCCTGATCGACACTTTCGGCCTGACGCTCTGAAAGGGCCGACAGGTTGGCACGCAGTTTGGCGACCTCTTCACGCAGCGAGGCTAATTCGGCCTGGGCACGATCACGCTCCTCGCGCATGGCGGCAAGGGACTGCTGGCTCTGAGACAAGCGAGCCTCCAGCCGGTCGAGGCGCTGATTCTGTTCGCTCGCGTCAGGCATGGCGGCCTCGACCTCGGACTCGATTTGAGCATCTGTCAGCAGGGTCAGGCGTTGCGTACCGGGCTGAACTTCCGGGGAAGCAACGGCTTGAACAGCCGACGTTTGTGCGGCCTGAGAAAGAGAGTCGACTGCCTGCACAAGGCCAGGTGCGGCACCGGCGTTGTCTTGAGCAGGCTTGTCGGCAGCCCTATCGGCAGCGTTTGCGGTGTCGTCAGCTGAGCCTGCGGCCTGCTGAGAGGCCGTCGATGAGGCGACCTCCGGGGCCGGTTCGCCGCGAGCGAAGGCGCTATTCTGGGCCTGCACCTGCTGCCAGGCGTCTTCCGTAGAGCGTGACGCAATCTGTTCCCGGGATGGCACCTCCAGCACATAGCCTGCCCGCAGCCGATTGATATTACCGCCCGGAAAGGCCTCGGGATTGGCATCCAGCAGCGCCATCATCATCTGCGATATGGAGATGTCGGCATCCGGGCGCAGTCGCTCGGCGACGCTCCACAGGGTTTCGCCGGAATCGACGTAGCCAGGGCCCCGCTCGCGGGTTGCAACCGAGGTCTGAGTAGGCTCGGCTTGACGCCGGTTATCCGGCTGAGCGCTTTCCACAAGCTGGGGGCTCTCTTCTGGCTGAGGGCTCCCAGCAGCAGGAATGGTGGGCGTAGCCGACTGCGAGCCGAAACCGGGCGGGTCGAAGAGCAGTGTGACCTGATGCCGCAGGGTGACGTCAGGCCCACTGATGTCCACCAAGAGATCGAGATATGGGGTGCGCACCGCTCGCGACGACTGCACCCGAACGGCAAGCCCACCAGACTGAGGTTCGACCGACAGACTCAGGGCATCGACCAACAGGCTACGCTCGAGGCCGACACGCCGGTAATCATCGGCATCAGCAAGGCTAACCGTCAGATTCTGCGCCGATATCCCCTGCGCATCCGTCAGCGGAAGGGTCGCTTCAAGCGGCGCGCCCAGCGCCGAGTCCACTTTTGCTTCACCCACGCCCAAGGACCAGGCCAGGGGGCTCATGGCAGACAGCGACGTCAACAAGATGACCAGAGAAAACTTGCGGTTCATGGCGGCGATGGGCCTCACACAGGTGTCGGAGGCAACGTACTCGCACATTAGGGGCTTCAACTAAGAGTGTGAGTCACGACAGCCTAAATCATCGAATTTTCATCTCATTCTACCCACAGTTTGCGCTAACGGGGAGCGTCGAGTAAGGCAAACCGAGCCGCCATTTCAACGCTGATGAAGATATGCAACGACGCTTCATCCGGTTTTGGGACGCACGAGGCCGGCGCAAGGCGACGCTCATCAGCACAAAAAACGCCTCCCGGCGGGGAGGCGTCAGAGTCGACCATAGAGCGGATTATTGCTCGCGTAGAATCTTCAGCATGCGCTTGAGCGGCTCGGCGGCCCCCCACAGCAACTGGTCGCCGACAGAGAAGGCAGAGAGATACTCGCCGCCCATGGCCAGTTTGCGCAGACGGCCCACCGGGACGTTCAGGGTGCCGGTAGCGGCAGCCGGCGTCAGGCCATCAATGGTCGCGTCCTTGTCGTTGGCGATGACTCGCACCCACTCGTTGTGCTTGGCCAGGCGATCTTCGATCTCATCAAGTGGCACGTCTTGCTTGAGCTTGATGGTGAAGGCCTGGCTGTGAGAACGCATGGCACCGATGCGCACGCACAGGCCATCGATGGGGATCGGGTTGTTATCGAGACCGAGAATCTTGTTGGTCTCGGCACCACCCTTCCACTCTTCCTTGCTCTGGCCGTTTTCCATGGGCTTGTCGATCCAGGGCAGCAGGCTGCCGGCCAGCGGAGCACCGAAGTTGTCGGTCGGGAAGCTTCCGCTGCGCATGGTCTCGGTGACCTTGCGGTCGATGTCGAGGATGGCACTCGACGGATCGGCAAGCTCGGTAGCCACGCTGTCACGCAGGCTGCCCATCTGGTTGAGCAGCTCACGCATGTGCTTGGCACCGGAACCGGAAGCGGCCTGATAGGTCATCGAGGTCATCCACTCGATCATGTTGGCCTCGAACAGACCACCAAGCCCCATCAGCATCAGGCTGACCGTGCAGTTGCCGCCGACAAAGGTCTTGGTGCCACGGGCCAGCTGAGCGTCGATGACGTCGCGGTTGACCGGGTCCAGCACGATGGTGGCGTCGTCGGCCATGCGCAGGGTACTGGCCGCATCGACCCAGTAGCCCTTCCAGCCGGTCTGGCGCAGGTCCTTGTAGACCTTCTCGGTGTAGTCGCCGCCCTGGCAGGTGACGACCACGTCCAGCGCCTTGAGCGCATCCAGATCGAAGGCGTCCTTGAGCGGGGGCACGTCCACACCGACATCGGGCCCGGGCTGACCGACCTGGGAAGTGGTGAAGAACACCGGCTCGATGCCGACGAACTCATTGTCTTCCTGCATGCGCTGCATGAGCACGGAGCCCACCATGCCACGCCACCCCACGAAACCGACTGTCAACATGTGAAGTCCTCCAGAAAAGAATTAGCCGTCAAGTATACACGAGCCGCCCCCATCGCACAGAAGGGGCCGGTTCTATCGAAATTTCAACCCTGTACGGGTAGACATGGATCACTGGCCCAGCCCTGCCAAACCAGCCCTGCAGACTCGAGCTTGAACGCCTGGCTCACTGTGCATTGAACGCCGCCAGCACGGCATCGCCCATCTCACCGGTAGACACCTGGCGAGTACCGGCATAAGCAATATCGGCGGTGCGCAGACCGTCATCCAGCACCTTGCCGACGGCCGCCTCGATGCGCTCGGCCAGCGCGGCCTCATTCAGCGAGTAGCGCAGCATCATCGCCACCGAAAGGATGGTCGCCAGCGGATTGGCCACGCCCTGACTGGCGATATCCGGTGCACTGCCGTGGCAGGGTTCGTACATGCCCTGACCGTCGGCGTTGAGCGAAGCCGAGGGCAGCATGCCGATCGAGCCGGTAAGCATGGCGGCGGCGTCTGACAGGATGTCGCCAAACATGTTGCCGGTGACGATGACGTCGAACTGCTTGGGCGCACGCACCAGCTGCATGGCGGCGTTATCGACATACATATGGGTAAGCTCAACGTCCGGATATTCCGGTGCCAAACGCTCCATGACCTCGCGCCACAGCATGGTGGCCTCGAGCACGTTGGCCTTGTCCACCGAGCACAGCTTACCGCCGCGTTTGCCCGCCATCTCGAAGGCCACCCGACCGATACGCTCGATCTCGGCTTCCGAGTAGACATAGGTATTGAAGCCCACCCGCTGGCCGTCGCGCTCCTCGATGCCGCGCGGCTGACCGAAATAGATGCCGCCGGTGAGCTCGCGCACGATCATGATATCGAGACCGGACACCACCTCAGGCTTGAGGCTCGAGGCCTCCGCGAGCTGCGGATAGAGCAGCGCCGGGCGCAGATTGCCAAACAGCGCAAGCTCCTTGCGCAACCCCAGCAGCCCCTTCTCGGGACGCTTGCTGATATCTTCAAGCTTGTCCCACTTCGGCCCGCCCACGGCGCCGAGCAGGATCGCATCCGCGCGGCGTGCCTGCTCGAGGGTCTGCGCTGGCAGCGGTTCACCATGGGCGTCATAGCCCGCACCGCCCACCAGTCCTTCCTCGATGTCGGCGTCAAGGCCAGTGGCCTGACAGGCCTTGAGAATCTTGACCGCCTCAGCGGTGATTTCCGGGCCAATGCCGTCCCCCGGCAAAACGAGAATCTTGCGGCTCATGTGCTGTGGCTCTCTTGGCAATCGGGCCCGCGTAGCGGCCCCGGTCGTTCAATGATTGAACCGCCAGGCGAGGCGAGCCCGCCTGACGAAAAGAAGATGGCGCTTCCCTGCGCATTCGCCCCTGAGGGCATCCCTTTTCTTCAGTGTCCAGCGTTGAGGCTGGAAGGTTGGCCCACTGGTATCAGACACCAGCAGGGCCGGTTCGCTATCAGGCCTTGGCTGGCTCGCGGAACAGCCAGGGTCGTGCGGCCCGATGTCTGGCTTCGAAGTCGCGAATGGCGTCTTCGTCTTGCAGAGTGATGCCGATGTCGTCGAGGCCGTTGAGCAGGCAGTGCTTGCGGAAGGCATCGACGTCGAACTCGAAGATTTCACCGGCCGGCGTGGTCACACGCTGGTTCTCGAGGTCGACATCCAGACGGTAGCCTTCATTGGCCTCGACTTCCTGGAACAGCTGCTCGATGACGTCTTCTTCGAGCGTTACCAGCAGGATGCCGTTCTTGAAGGCATTGTTGTAGAAGATGTCGGCGAAGCTCGGTGCGATGACCACGCGAAAGCCGAAATCCTCAAGCGCCCAGGGCGCGTGTTCGCGTGAACTGCCACAGCCAAAGTTGCGCCGGGCCAGCAGCACGCTGGCGCCCTCGTAGCGTGGCTGGTTGAGCACGAAATCCGGATTGAGCGGACGCTGCGAGACATCCTGGCCCGGATAGCCTTCATCCAGATAGCGCAGGGCATCGAACAGGTTGACGCCAAAGCCGGTGCGCTTGATGGACTTCAGAAACTGCTTGGGAATGATCAGGTCGGTATCGACGTTGGCCCGGTCGAGCGGTGCCACCAGGCCCTGCTGACGTTCGAACTTGTGCATGGCTCAGGCCTCCAGGGGCTGGTTGTCATGATGGGTGCCGAACTGGCGAACATCCACGAAATGACCGGCAATCGCCGCGGCGGCTGCCATCGCCGGGCTGACCAGATGGGTGCGCCCGCCGAAGCCCTGGCGACCCTCGAAGTTGCGATTCGAGGTCGAGGCACAGTGCTCGCCGGCGCCGAGCTTGTCGGCGTTCATGGCCAAGCACATCGAACAACCCGGCTCACGCCACTCGAAGCCGGCCTCGGTGAAGATCTTGTCGAGCCCCTCGGCTTCGGCCTGACGCTTCACCAGGCCAGAGCCCGGCACCACCATGGCGAGCATGATGGAATCGGCGACCTTGCGCCCCTTGGCGACCTCGGCGGCCGCACGCAGATCCTCGATACGCGAGTTGGTGCAAGAGCCGATGAACACCTTGTCGAGACGGATATCGGTGATCTTCTGCTTGGCCGCGAGCCCCATGTACTCCAGTGCCCGGCTGTAGCTTCCCTTGACGGTATCATCGGCGGATTCGGCAGGATCGGGGACCTCGCCGGAGATGCCCGTCACCATCTCGGGGCTGGTGCCCCAGCTGACCTGAGGCTCGATATCCTCGGCACGAATCTCGACCACCTTGTCGAAGTCGGCATCGGCGTCGGAGACCAGCTCGCGCCAGTCGGCGACGGCGGCCTCCCACTGCTCGCCACGCGGGGCGAAGGGGCGCTCGGCCAGGTAGTCGATGGTGGTGTCGTCGACGCCGATCAGGCCAACCCGAGCGCCCGCTTCGATAGCCATGTTGCAGACCGTCATGCGGCCCTCCATGGACAGCTCGCGCATCGCGCTGCCGGCAAACTCGATGGCATAGCCGGTCCCGCCGGCGGTGCCGATGCGGCCGATGATCGCCAGCACCACGTCCTTGGCGGTGACGCCAGTGCCGAGCGAACCCTCGATCCGCACCTGCATGTTCTTCATCTTCTGGGCCAGCAGGCACTGGGTCGCCAGCACGTGCTCGACCTCGGAGGTACCAATGCCATGGGCAAGAGCCGCGAAGGCACCGTGGGTCGCGGTGTGCGAGTCGCCGCAGACCACCGTCATGCCCGGCAGAGTAGCGCCCTGCTCTGGGCCAACCACATGCACGATGCCTTGGCGGGCGTCGTTGATGCGAAACTCTTCAATGCCAAAGGATTCACAGTTATCGTCAAGGGTCTGCACTTGGATCAGCGATACCGGATCCTTGATGCCGGCATTGCCTTCGGCGCGCTCGATTACCGTAGTCGGCACGTTGTGATCGGGTGTGGCGAGGTTGGCATCCAACCGCCACGGCTGACGCTTTGCCAGGCGCAGCCCCTCGAATGCCTGGGGCGAGGTCACCTCGTGCAGCAGCTGACGATCGATGTAGATCAGCGCGGTGCCATCATCGCGCTCCTTCACCAGGTGCTGTGACCACAGCTTGTCATAAAGCGTCTGGCCTGCCATGTCTCTCCTCCACGGGGCTGTCTTCGCCCTCTGATTGATCTCGCCGCACCTGATGCTTTGCGCATCTAAGGTGTCGTTGCCATGAGTCCGAGGTTAGGGGGCACTACACATAAAAGCAATTCATGTTATTTATGATACAGATTCCATAATGGAATATCATAGTCGGCGCGCGACGCCCCCACCGATCCGGGCGACCCGGCGCCTGTTTCCGGGCCCCGGGACCGCTGCCCGCTCAAGGAGCCGATCATGGACACCCAAAGCCTGCAGGCCTTCCTCGCCGTCACCGACTGCGGTTCCTTTTCACTGGCCGGCGACCAGCTTCACCTGACGCAACCCGCCGTCAGCAAGCGTATCGCCACGCTCGAGGAGCAAGTCGGCTCGCGCCTCTTCGACCGTATCGGCCGCCGGGTCACCCTGACCGAGGCCGGCGCCCTGCTGCTGCCGCGCGCTCGTCAGATTCTGCTGATGGTCGACGACAGCCGCCGCGCACTATCGAACCTTGCCGGCGATGTGGCCGGCAGCTTGACGCTCGCCACCAGTCATCATGTCGGCCTGCACCGGCTGCCGCCCCTGCTCAAGACTTTCACCCACGACCACCCGGCCGCCAACCTGGATCTGCGCTTCCTCGATTCCGAGCAGGCCTATCAGGGCGTGCTCGACGGCGCCCTGGAAATCGCCGTGGTCACCCTGGCCCCGGTACCCGACCCGCAGCTGATGGTGGTCCCGGTATGGATCGACCGGCTGCGCTTCGTCTGCGGCAATGACCACCCCCTTGCCCAGCATGCTAAGCGCCATGAGCGGCTGTCCATGTCGGCACTCGCCGCACACCCTGCGGTATTGCCGGGCCCTTTGACCTTCACCCGCGGCATCGTGCTGGAGACCTTTTCCCGGGAGGAGCTGAGCGTAGAGGTGGGGCTATCCACCAACTACCTGGAGACGCTCAAGATGATGGCCTCGATCGGCCTGGGCTGGAGCGTGCTGCCGGAGAGCATGATCGACGAGGACCTGCACATCCTGCCCATCGACCATCGCCCCATCGAGCGGCCACTGGGTTACCTGGTACACCGCAACCGCACGCTTTCCAATGCCACCCAGGCGATGATCGCGCTACTCGAGGCAGCACGCACGCCGGAGGCCCGCCAATGGGCCCCACCAACCGCCAAGACCTGAAGGCTCATCATCCCGGTGCCTGCTTGACCAGATTCCCCAGCTTGCTCGGGCTTGCCGATTTGCCTAGCATGCTAATTTTCTTGGATTCTTGCCCATGCCGCCCCATTCGCCGTCGCCTTCAGCGGACGAGCAACGCCCATCAGCTACCGCTCCTGCCAAGACTAGCGGACGTCAGCGACTGGCTGGACTCATCATCGCCCTCGGTCTGGCCTTCCAGATCGTGCGCCTGGCAGGCCTCGCCACCGTGGCCCCGCTGGTCGGCGTCGCCTTCTGGCTGGCCATTACCCTGCTGTGGCGCGACCTGCCCACCCGCAACCGTCGCCAGGTCGGAGCGCTCGCGGCGATCGGCGCGGCGCTGCTGGTGATCAGCCGGGCCCTCTATGGCCAAACGCTTGCCTGGGATCAGGTACTGGACGGCAATACCTTCGTGGTCGCCATGCTGGTAGGGGTCAGCTTCATCGGCCTGATCAACCGCCGTTCACCGTCGCCCGGCACTCGGATACACGGTGGGCGGGGCGTGATCACCACCTGGCTGAGCGTCCACCTGCTCGGCGCGATCCTGAATCTATCCTCGGTTTTCTTGATCGGCGATCAGCTCAAGCGCAGCGACGGTCTGCGCCTCCCCCAGCTACTGACACTCAACCGCGGACTCTCGAGCGCGGCATTCTGGTCGCCCTTCTTCGCCGCCATGGGTGTGGCCATGGGCCTGGCGCCCCAGCTCGACTTTGCCGTGGTGCTCGCCGCCGGTGTGCCCCTGGCCGCCCTCTCCGGCGTACTGACACGCCTCGAACTGGCGCGACGCTTCGATCTTGAGCATGTCGAGGGCATCTCCCTTTCCCCGCACGACCTGCTGATGCCGGTGGGTCTGGCGCTGCTGGTGCTGGGCTTCCACTACGGCCTGACGCCAGAGCTATCCATCGTCAGCATCATCACCTTTCTGCTACCCGCCACCGCGCTTGCCGCCAACCTGCCCCGCGGCCTGGTCTTGACCTCGAAGCGAATGGTCCAGCATACCCGGGAACGCCTGCCAGCAATGCGCGGTGAAATTTCGCTATTCCTGGCGGCGGGTCTCTTCACCCAAGGGCTCTCGACCTTTATCGATGCCGCTACCGGCGGCCAGTGGGTGCTGTTCGAACACTTCGGGGCGGGACAAGCCATGCTCAGCTATCTGGCCATCGTCGCCAGCGCCGTGATCGGGCTTCATCCGATCATCGGCATTTCGACCCTGGCATCGCTGCTGAACCTGGATAGCGCCAACCAGACGCTGGTCGGCATGGTGGCCCTGAGCGCCTGGGCAGTGGGAACGGCCACCGGACCACTGTCGGGCATCAACCTGTCGCTGCAGGGCCGTTATGGCATCAGCGGCGGGGTAATGATGCGCCACAACCTGGTCTATGCCCTGGTCATGTCGCTGGGGGTGTGCCTGGCCATCGGCCTACTGGCCGCCCTAAGTGGCGCGGGCGGTCAGTAGCGGGGTCGCCTGACATTACTGGCTCGCTCGCGTGACAATCGCTGACGTTTCGCCCTCCCCTAGAACCCAAGGCAAGCCGGTCTATTGACTGGCGGCCTGAGGCCCTCGCGCGAAATAGCGGTGCCCGCACTGATGACAGGGCTCGAGGCGCGCCACCTCGCTAAGTGTGACTTCACTGCCGCAGTGCACGCAGCTCAAGAGGCCGGGGGCAATCATCTCGCCTTCGCAGTAGTCGGCGCGAGCCGCTTCCAGGTCGTCCTCGAAGCGCAGCCTATCGATCACGGTACGGTCGGCGATCGAGAACAGCGCCTCACGAATCCGCCGTGACAGCACGTCGAGGTCGATACCCAGCCAGCTGGCCACGCCTTCGCCGCCAGCGGCGAGATAGTGCCGCATGTCTTTGAGGTCGCGCTCGACCCAGGCTCGCAGCAGTGAAAGCTCGTCGCGGGTGTAGTCTTCGACCTCCGCCTCGAACTCCACTGCATCGTCGAGATCCTTTTGCAGGTTTTCCCATGACAGCTCCTTGGCGCCATCCTGAAGCCGCCCCAGCAGTCGCTCATAGCCCTCACGCAGGCGATGGTCTGAATGCTTATCCTGATCGCTCATCTGAGTCTCCTTTGAACCTTCCTTGATCTGGCCATACGCTGACCAAGTGCGAGGCCCCTACCTGCTCAGGCCCCGCTGCGGTATGCTTGGTCCCCATTTAGACGCTATCTTCCCGTGCCATCAAGCCTTTTGCTTCTCAAGCGCATGGGAAAGTCCTCTGCTTTTCGCCACCTACGCTACAAGGTAATCACTCAGACCGATGGACGCACAGTACAAGCCTCACGACATCGAACGCGACGCCCAGCAGTTCTGGACCAAGCACCAGTGCTTCAAGGCAGTAGAAGACGCCAATCGCGAAAAGTTCTATTGCCTATCGATGTTCCCCTACCCCAGCGGCAAGCTGCACATGGGGCACGTGCGTAACTACACCATCGGCGATGTGGTCTCGCGCTTCCAGCGCATGCAGGGCAAGAACGTGCTGCAGCCCATGGGCTGGGACGCCTTCGGCATGCCGGCCGAAAACGCCGCCATCAAGAATCAGGTACCGCCGGCCGAGTGGACCCACCAGAACATCGACTACATGCGCGACCAGCTCAAGGCGCTCGGCTTCGCCTATGATTGGGACCGCGAGTTCGCGACCTGCGACAGCGACTATTATCGCTGGGAACAGTGGTTCTTCACCAAGCTGGTCGAAAAGGGCCTGGTCTACAAGAAGATGTCGACGGTCAACTGGGACCCGGTCGACCAGACCGTGCTCGCCAACGAGCAGGTTATCGACGGCTGTGGTTGGCGCTCCGGCGCGCCGGTCGAGCGCAAGGAAATCCCGTTGTGGTTCCTGAAGATCACCGACTATGCCGACGAGTTGCTCGCCGATCTCGACCATGTCGACTGGCCCGAGCAGGTCAAGACCATGCAGCGCAACTGGATCGGCAAGTCCAAGGGCGTCGAGCTGGCCTTCGACGTGACCGGCCATGACGACGTCGAACCGCTGCGGGTCTATACCACCCGTCCCGACACCCTGATGGGCGTGACCTACGTCGCCGTGGCGGCCGGACACCCGCTGGCCAAGGCCGCCGCCGAGCACAATCCGGCGCTTGCGGCGTTCAACGCAGAGTGCGCCCACGGCGGCACCTCCGAGGCCGAGATGGCCACCATGGAGAAGAAGGGCATGGATACCGGCTATCTGGCCGTTCATCCCCTCACCGGTCGTCAGGTACCCATCTATGTGGCTAACTTCGTGCTGATGGAATATGGCACCGGCGCGGTGATGGCGGTACCCGCCCACGACCAGCGCGACTGGGAGTTCGCCACCAAGTACGAGCTGCCCATCGAGCCGGTGATCGCCACTGAAGACGGCCTGATCCCGGACATCAGCGCCGCCGCCCATGACGAGCACGGCGTGCTGATCAACTCCGGTGAGTTCGACGGCCTCGATTTCCAGGCAGCCTTCGATGCCATCGCCGCCAAGCTGGCCGAACAGGGCCACGGCGAGGTCAAGACCAACTTCCGCCTGCGTGACTGGGGCGTGGCGCGCCAGCGCTACTGGGGTGCGCCGATCCCGGTCAAGTACGGTCCCGAAGGCCAGACCGTACCGCTCACCGACGACGAGCTGCCGGTATCCTTGCCCACCGAGGTCACCGTCGATGCCTCCGGCTCGCCGCTCAAGAAGATGCCCGAGTTCAGCGATCTCGGCGACGGCTGGGTGCGCGAAACCGACACCTTCGACACCTTCATGGAGTCCAGCTGGTACTACGCCCGCTTCTGCTGCGCCGACAACCATGAGGCGATGCTCGACGAGCGTGCCAACTACTGGCTGCCGGTGGATCTGTACATCGGCGGCATCGAGCACGCCATCCTGCATCTGCTGTATGCGCGCTTCTTCCACAAGCTGATGCGCGACTTCGGCCTGGTCGAGTCCGACGAGCCCTTCAAGCGCCTGCTGACCCAGGGCATGGTCATTGCCGAGACCTACTACCGGCCCACCGCCAACGGCGGCAAGGACTGGTTCAACCCGGCCGACGTCGAGGTCAAGCGCGACGACAAGGGCCGGCCAGTGAGCGCCGTGCTCATCGAAGACGGCGAGCCGGTGGAAATGGGCGGCATCGAGAAGATGTCCAAGTCCAAGAACAACGGCGTCGACCCCCAAGCGATGATCGACCGCTTCGGCGCCGACACCGTGCGCCTGTTCATGATGTTCGCCGCGCCCCCCGAACAGTCGCTGGAATGGTCCGATAGCGGCGTCGAAGGCGCCCACCGCTTCCTGAAGCGCCTGTGGCGCCTGGTCGCCGAGCACGTCAATGCCGGCACGCCGGGCGAGGTCGATTTCAGCCAGCACAGCAATGAGCTGACCGACGAGCAGCGCGAGCTGCGCCGCAAGACCCACGAGACCATCAAGAAGGCCAGCGACGACATCGGCCGGCGCACCACCTTCAATACCGCCATCGCCGCGGTGATGGAACTGACCAACGCCATTGGCCGCTTCCAGAACGAGGGGAAAGCTGCCAGCCCGCTGGACCTGGCGATCGCCCGCGAGGCGGTCGAGGCCTGCGTGCTGCTGCTTTCACCGATCACCCCGCACGCCTGTCACGGCCTGTGGGCCAAGCTAGGGCACGACGCGCCGGTGATCGACGCTGGCTGGCCGGTATTTGACGAGTCCGCCCTGGCCCGCGACACCCTCGAGCTGGTGGTGCAGGTCAACGGCAAGCTGCGCGCCCGCCTCGAAGTGCCCGCCGACGCCGACAAGGCCGCCATCGAGGCTCAGGCCATGGCCGCCGAGAACGTCCAGCGTCACCTCGAAGACAAGACGGTGCGCAAGGTCATCGTGGTGCCGGGCAAGCTGGTCAATATCGTTGTTGGCTAACGGACCGCTGGCTAACGGACTGCTGGCTAACACATTGCCGGGTCACGGATTGCCGGATAACGGATGGGTGAGAAAAGGTTGTCGGTTCAGCCGGTCAAGCACACGAGGGAGTCGATCATGCAACGCCGCCGCTTTCTGAAGCAGGGTCTCAAGGTCGCCATGGGCGCGGCCGCCGTGAGTGTGCTGGGGCTTGGCCTCAGCGGCTGTGGCTTTCAACTGCGGGGCTATGGCGAGTCCATCCCCGCCCTGGACGCCTTGGCGCTGGCCGGCGCCAATGATGACCTCACCCCCGTGGTGCGCAAGGCGCTGACCCGTGCCGGTACTCAGATCGACGATCAGGCCGCCCTGCGCCTCAACCTGGGGCGAGCAACCATCAACGAGACCAACCGAGGCATGGCCGGCGCCGGCAGTCGCGACATCGACCTGACCCTGACGGTGCCCTTCTCGGTGCAGCGCCAGGCCAACGATGCCTACCTGCTCGACCAGCAGACCCTCAACGTCAGCGAGCGCATCAGCATCAACGACAACGATCTGCTGGCCCAGGATGACGCCCGTCGTGCCGCCAGGGAGAGACTTCGCAAGGCCGCCGCGCGCCAGCTTCTCGAGCGGCTGCGGCCACTGGCCGAGCAATGATAGTCAAGGCCCTGCCTCGAAACCTCGACGAGCGAAGGCCAGACCAGGCAAAAGCTCGTGAGTAAACGGAGTTTACAAAGGAGTAAATGAGTATTTTGAGCGAGCTTTTAACGCCGTATGGGCGAGCGCAGACAGGTTTTAGGTAGGGCCGTATGAAGGTATTTCCCGACAAGCTCCCCCCGGCGCTCGCCAAGGGCCTGCCGCCGGTCGTGATCGTCGCCGGCGACGAGCCGCTGATCCATATGGAAGCCTGCGATGCCGTGCGCACTGCCGCCCGCCAGGCCGGCATCGAGGAACGCGAGGTGCTGCACGTCGAGAACGGCTTCCAGTGGGGGCGACTTACCGAATCCGCCGCCAGCCTGTCGCTGTTCGCTTCGTCGAAACTCATCGAGCTTCGCCTGGGTGGCCAGGCCCCCGGCCAGGAAGGCGGCAAGGCGCTGGAGGCCTACGCCGATCAGATGAAGGGCAGCGACAACCTGCTCTTGATCATGGCCGACAAGCTCGACCGCCGGCAGCAGCAGAGCAAGTGGTTCAAGGCGTTGGACAAGGCCGGCCTCTTCGTGCCGGTATGGCCGGTGGATCACCAACGCCTCGGCTTCTGGATGCGCGATCGCGCCAGCCATCACGGCCTGAGCATGGATATGGAGGCCGCCCGCCTGCTCGGCGAGCGCACCGAGGGTAACCTGCTGGCCGCCGACCAGGAGCTGCAGAAGCTCGCGCTGCTGTTGCCGCGAGGCGCCAGGCTCGATGTGGCCGCGATCACCCAGGGGGTGGAAGACAGCGCCCGCTACGATGTCTTCACCCTGAGCGATGCCTGCCTGCGGGGCGAGCGGGAACGCGCCTCGCGGATCCTCAAGAGCCTGCAGCGCGAGGGCCTCGAGGCGCCCATCGTGCTGTGGGCGCTGACCCGCGAGCTGCGCATTTTGCTCTCGCTCTATCAGCACCTCGATCAGGGCCAGAGCTTCGAGCATGCCTGCAAGGCCCAGAAGCCGCCGATCTTCGACAAGCGGCGCCCCGCCTACCAGCAGGCCCTGAACCGGCTGCCGGTCAAGCGCCTGCACAAGCTGCTGCTGTTTTCCCAGCGCCTGGATCTCGCCATCAAGGGCGCCGGTGCCGTCCCGCTGTGGGACGGCCTCCACGACCTGGCGCTGACCCTGGCCGGCGGTCGCGGCCTGCTGGCGGAATCGCCGCAGTCCTACAAGGTCGGCTGACCCTGATCTTGCCTTACCTTCATAACGCCTTCTGGAAGTCTGCACCAAATGAGGCGCTGCTCCGCAGCGCCAACGCCTAGACGTCCACCGCCCAACTGGTTCGGCCTAACGCCATGACGCGGGCCACTTCCTCCTCGGGAACGGCGTTGATGTCGCCAAGCTCCAGCGGATCCAGGTGATAGACGTAAAGCCGCGAGGCAAACTCGGCGATGGGCAGTGACGCCTCGCCGTTCAGCTCATCGTTGCCCTGAATCGCGCAGACTATGCCTTGCCCCCAGTCCTGGCCGCTATCGTTGTTGGGGTTATAGAAGTAGACGCGCATTGCGTCCTTGGCGTCCAACGCCACGCGCAAGATGGTGATGGCGTGTCGACCCACATAGCGCCCCCCACTGTCAGTGACGGCGATACCAGCGGGCTGGGGGTGGATCACTGGCATATGGCCGTTGTAATAAGGGTGGTAACTGGCATAGAACTGACGAATGAATCCCTCGTAGTCATCGATGTTACCGGTGTCGATGTTGACCACCACACGGAAACCGTGACCCACCCACCAGCCGTAGAATTCCGGATTGATCCAGCGGTGTAGGTCATCGTCACGCTCACCGCAAAGACGCCCCATTTCCATGTAGAGGCGATCAAGATGCGGTACCAGAATCAGGGACACGGCATCGACATCCAGCGGGGACTCCTTGGCGAGGCCAGACTCCAACCCCTTGGACGATATCTGCTGGCCCTCGAACCGCGTCAGTACCTCATCATCACGCGCCGCCCAGGCGACGAGCTGCAATAGATAGTCCGGGTCGTTATCGGCCCACATGGACAAACCAATCACCGACTGACAGGTAGGGTTGTTGCCCTGCCCGACACCCAGCGGCAGGCCCAGAATACTCAGCACGCCGGCAAGCAGGTAAACCCGTGGTGGGTGCGCGTCGCCAAAGACGCCTGTCAAGGTTTCCGAGGTCGCGGCGGACAGCTTGAGTTCGATTTGCCGCCACAGCCCGGCGGCGACCGTTGGCGCGAAGAAGGTGCCACGTTCGAGCATCATGACCAGGCCATATACGGCCTGACTGGTTTCAGCAAAAATAGCCTCATCTATCAGCCGGTACACCAGCGCGCTGTAGCATTGCAGGGCATCGAGGCCCGTCATGCTCAGCCCCAAGGCGTCGGGGATCAAATCGTCGAACTTGCCGCGCAGATGACGCAGAAAGACCGCGTGATACGCCGATACCAGTCCCGTTTCATGCATCGCATGCGCAAAGGCACCCGCCTCGTCGGCCAGCGTGTCTCGGTCCATGGCCCCCAGGCGCTCGAGATACACCGTCACGCCCGGATCTTCGCGGCAGCCCGGGGTCGGCCCAAAGAGTGCACTGACCAGACGCGCAGCTCCCTCTGTACCAGCGGTTTCGATATTCGGGTCAAAGAGGCACTTGGCAATCTGGCCGATCATTTCCTTGATGCTGTCGGTCTGAATCGGGCGTTGAACCAGCAGGCGTCTGACTTCGTCGACCAGACTGGCGAGAATGCTTTCATAGCCCAGCCGGGCAAGCAGGTATTGATACAGCGACTGGACGATGGCCCCCAGCGCCTGTGGGCGTTCGCGGTCCGCCTCGCTCATTTGCCCGGCCAACAGGTCCAGATTCAGGGCCATCACCTGGGTCAGGAAATTCCTGGCCTGTTCGGCAGAAATACCTGAATGAAAGTAGTCACCTGATACCACCGCCAGCAGGCGAAGCTCGCTGAGCGCCTCAATGACCGTGATCTCGGCGCTGCTTTGTCGCAATGAACGCACCGCCAACACTGGCTGCAGGATGGAAGGCTGTGCCCAATCTCGTCCGGTGAAGACTCCCGCCTCCTCTACATCCGAGACGCGAGCATAAAGTGCTTCCAGCCCCTCGCTCGTCGTCATGACGACCCTGGCCGACTCCAGCACCGCGTTGCTAGAGGCCTTGGGGTCCGTCGTACGGGCCTGTCTGAACCGCTCAAGGGCCGCCTCGAAATTGGCGACTGCCTGAGGAGTGTCGATAGGAGTATCGATAACGGGATGCTCTGTGTTCATGACACCGGATACCTTCCATTGCGACGCATTGCGGCAAAGTTGCCAATCCCTTCACGCATTGAGCATATAGAGAAAGCCTGACGGCTGATATGACCACTGATCGCTGGTCCCAGCGCCTCGAGCCTCCTACCTCGCCCTCCTCTTTTCCCCTTGCGCAACATCATGAAGCGGCACACAGTAAGCGGTCGCTTATGCGCTTGAATCACCATCAGCAATAATTGGCATTTTGTATCGTCATCCATATCGATAACAATTGGCTATGCCGCTCTGCTACGCTTAGCCCGTTCCCGCGCCGGCACCCCCTGTCCGCGTGATTATCGGCGCTGGCCCGAGTGCACAGCACCGTCATCCCGGGCCGGCGAACGCCTGCCGGCCTTGAGACACAATAATCAAGGAGACGACGCTTGGAACTGTTTCAATATGCTCTGGACAATCTGGAGCTCTTGCTGACCCGCACCATTGAGCATATCTCGCTGGTGGGTGTAGCGGTCGGCATCGCGACCCTGACGGGAGTGCCGATCGGCATCGCCATCACCAAGAATGAGCGCGCCGCCAAGACCGTGCTCTACATCGCCTCGATCATCGTGACGATTCCTTCCATCGCGCTGTTCGGCATCATGATCCCGATTCTGTCCATCATCGGACAGGGCATCGGTTATATGCCGGCGGTCATCGCGGTGCTGCTCTATTCGCAGCTACCGATCATTCGCAACACCTACACCGCCATCAATAACGTCGACCCGGCCCTGCGCGAGGCCGCTCGCGGCATCGGCATGAGCCAGAACCAGCGCCTGCGCATGGTCGAGATTCCGCTCGCCGTGCCGGTGATCATGGCCGGCGTGCGCACCGCCGTGGTGCTCAACATCGGCGTTATGGCCATTGCCGCCTACATCGGCGCGGGCGGGCTCGGCACCTTCATCAGCCGCGGTATTTCTCAGTCCGATCCGCGCCAGCTGATCCTCGGCGCAGTGGCCGTCAGCGTGCTGGCGATCATCGTCGACTACTCACTGCTGGCGCTGCAGAAGCGCCTGACGCCCAAGGGCATGGAGCGCGCCGCCGCCACCACCTGAGCCGTCATTCGTGCCACATTCTGCCGACCAGACAAGGACCGCTTCATGATTCGACTCGATAACCTGACCAAGGTCTTCGACACGCCCAAGGGCGCCGTGACCGCCGCCGACCACATCAGCATGGAAGTTCCGAGCGGTGAAATCTGCATCCTGCTCGGCCCCTCCGGCTGCGGCAAGACCACCACCCTGAAGATGATCAACCGCATCGTCCGCCCGACATCGGGCAAGGTGTTCATCAATGGTGAGGACACCACCAGCCTCGATACCCAGGACCTGCGCCGCAATATCGGCTACGTGATCCAGCAGATCGGTCTGTTCCCCAACATGACCATCGAGGAAAACATTACCGTGGTCCCCAAGCTGCTGGGCTGGGACAAGGCCAAGTACCGGGAGCGCGCACGGGAAATGATGCGCATGATCGCGCTGGAGCCGGACGCCTTCCTCAAGCGCTATCCAAGCGAGCTTTCCGGCGGCCAACAGCAGCGTATCGGCGTGGCCCGGGCGCTGGCCGCCGATCCGCCCGTGATGCTGATGGACGAACCCTTCGGCGCCATTGACCCGATCAATCGGGCAGTGATTCAGGACGAATTCCTGAAGATGCAGCAGGACCTCAAGAAGACGATCATGTTCGTCAGCCACGACATCGACGAAGCGATCAAGATGGGCGACCGCATCGCCATCTTCCGGGCCGGTAAGCTGGTCCAGTACTCGGAGCCTGACGAGCTGCTCGCCGCGCCCAAGAACGACTTCGTCGAGTCCTTCCTCGGTGAGGATCGGGCCCTCAAGCGCCTCAACCTGGTCAAGGTGCGCGACCTGGCCAGCGACGAGATCGGGCTGGTTCGCCCGGACGATACCCTCGAGACGGCGCTCAAGCGCATCGAAGAATACGGCTATCAAAACAGCATCGTAATGGTGAACGACAAGCGCCAACCGGTGGGCATCATCAACGCCGCCGTGGCCCGCACCACCAAGGGCCATTGCCGGGACCACTTCCAGAGCGTGCCAGTGGTGGTCAGCCTCGACGACGACCTGCGCAAGGTCGCCTCGCTGATGTTTGCCAACGACATGACCTGGGTAGCCTGCGTCGATAACGATGGTCGCATCGTCGGCCAGATCACCCAGCGGGCGATTACCCACCACCTGGGGTCGCGCTATCGGACTCACTCTCGCGACCAGGCCACTCTGGATGCCGCGGCATCGCTGTCACCGGCCGACAAGGAGTAAGCCATGCCGACGCTGAACCTCTCTGGGGCAATGCGCCTGCTGGTGCTGGTGGCCGTCTTCGTGGCTGGGGTCTGGAGCCAGTCCAGTGGCGTGATCGACGACTTCATCTTCTACATACCAGACATCCAGTACCTGGCCGTGCAGCACCTGTGGCTGACCGCCATCTCTGGCAGCCTGGCGATTATTGTCGCCATTCCACTGGGCACCCTGCTATCGCGCCCCAGCATGGAAAAGGTTGCCGAATCCGCGATGCAGGTGCTCAACGTGGGCACCACCATCCCGACGCTTGCGGTGCTGGCGTTGTCGATGAGCTTCCTGGGCATCGGCACCGTGCCTGCCGTATTCGGGCTATTCGTGGCGACACTGTTGCCGATCACGCGCAACACCTACACAGGGCTCAAGGGCGTTTCGCCGGCTCTCAAGGAAGCCGCGGCAGGGATCGGCATGTCGCCCACCCAGCGTCTGCTAAGGGTCGAGCTACCCAATGCCCTGTATGTCATTTTTGCCGGTATCCGCACGGCACTGGCCATCAACGTCGGCACCGTGCCACTGGCCTTTTTGATCGGGGCCGGTGGCCTTGGCGAGCTGATCTTCACCGGCATCGACCTCTATGACCCGGTCATGATGCTCTCCGGCGCCATCCCCACGGCCTTGCTGGCGATCGTGGTGGATATGTTGATCGCCGTCAGCGCTTTCCTGCTGGTGCCAAGGGGTGTGAACCCGAGCCGGGCCTGATGCAGGAACCCAAGCCCGGCAAGGACGCATGACCTACGACAAGACGCATGACTGACGCCTCGTCATTCACCACCAATAATTAATGACCGACACATCACAGACAGGAGCGACACCATGAAAACCTTGATGACCCTGCTCACCGGCGCCGCACTGGCCGGCACCCTGGCGACCGCCCAAGCCAACGAGATCGTGGTGGGTGGCAAGAACTTCACCGAGCAACAAATCCTTGCCAGCATGACCAGCCAGTATCTCGACGGACTGGGCTATGACGTCGAGAAACGTTCCGGCATGGGCTCCGCCGTGCTGCGCCAGGCCCAGGAAAACGGCCAGATCGACCTCTACTGGGAATACACCGGTACCTCGCTGATCAACTACAACGACGTCACCGAGCGCCTGTCGCCGGAAGACACCTACACGCGTGTCAAGGAGCTCGACGCCGAGAAGGGCCTGGTCTGGCTGGCGCCCTCCGACGCCAACAACACCTACGCCCTGGCCATGCGTGAAGACGATGCCCAGGAACGTGGCATCAAGACCCTTTCCGACCTTGCCCAGGCGGTCAACGACGACGAAGGCCTGACCTTCGCCCTGAATGCCGAGTTCTATGCCCGCGAGGACGGCTGGCGCCCCCTGCAGCAAGCCTATGACTTCCGCGTCGGCCGCGGCGACGTCAAGCGCATGGATTCCGGCCTGGTCTACCAGGCCCTGCGTGACAGCCAGGTCGACGTCGGCCTGGTATTCGCTACCGATGGCCGCATTCCGGCCTTCAACTTCCAGGTGCTCGAAGACGACCAGAACTACTTCCCGGCCTATGCGTTGACCCCGGTGGTGCGAGAAGAAACCCTCGCGGCCAACCCTAAGCTCGAGGGCCAGATGGGCAAGCTTTCCAGCCTGCTCGACGATGACACCATGTCCAGCCTCAATGCCCAGGTCGACGTCGAGAAAGAAACCATCGAGCGGGTCGCCGAAGGCTTCCTCAAGGAGCACGACCTGCTGTGATCGACGCCTGAGCGGGTACCGCCCCGCTTGCGCGCTCGTCTCGAAGGCCGCCCTGAGGGGCGGCCTTCTTTTTGCCACCCGCCTTGCTTACGAGATCACTGCCATGCCGGAGCTGACGAAACAGGAACTCACCGCGCACGGGCCCACAAAGGAGCTGGACCCACTCGACTGGATGTGCCGGGTCGATCTTTCGATCCTCGGCGAGGCCGACCTGCACCAGGCCAAGCGCTGCCTGCTCGACTTGCTGGGCGTCGCCGCTGGCGCCACCCGCACAGCGCTGGCCGACAAGGCCGTGCGCTTCGTGACCAGCCAGCACGGTGGCGACCGTCCGCTGCTGTTCGCAACCGGGCGGGCCTCACCCACCGGCGTCGCCTTGCACGGCGCCTGGCTGATCGATGCCCTCGATGCCCACGACGGCCAGGTGCTGACCAAGGGACATTCAGGCGTGGCCCTGCTACCCGGCCTGCTTGCCCTGCCCGAGGTTGCCAAGCTGTCGGGACGCGACTTTCTTGCCCTGCTCGTCTACGGCTACGAGATCGCCACCCGCGCGGGGATTGCCCTGCACGCCACCAGCCCGGACTACCACACCTCGGGCGCCTGGAACGCGCTTGGCGTCGCGGCAGTGGCCGCTCGCCTGCGCGGCTTCGGCATCGAGACCCTGCATCACGCACTCGGCATCGCCGAGTTCTATGGCCCGCGCAGCCAGATGATGCGCTGCATCGACCATCCGACGATGCTCAAGGACGGTTCCGGCTGGGGTGCCATGACCGGCATCTCGGCGGCCCTGCTGGCCGAAGATGGCTTCACCGGCGCCCCGGCGCTGACCATAACGGCGCCTCAGGTAGCCTCTATCTGGCAGGACCTGGGCGAACGCTGGTACCTGCATGAACAGTACTTCAAGGCCTATCCGGTGTGCCGCTGGGCGCAACCTGCGGTAGAAGCCGTGCTGGCGCTACGGACCGATAAGCGCGACCCGGCAAGGATCGAGCGCATCGAGATCATCACCTTCCACGAGGGCAAGCGCCTGCATGTGACCCATCCCGCCACCACCGAGCAGGCCCAATACAGCCTGCCCTGGTCGGTGGCCTGCGCGCTTGGCCGCGGCAGCGTGGATGTCGCCGGCGTCTGCGACGAGCTAAACGCCCCGGACCTCAAGGCCCTGGCCAGCAAGGTGGAGATTCATGAGGATGAGGCCTTCAACGCCCGCTTTCCCGCCGAGCGCTGGGCTCGTGCCAGGCTGCATCTCGATAGCGGCGAAGTGATCGAAAGCGCCGACGCGGAGGCCCGCGGCAACCCGGACACGCCCCTCACGGATGCCGAGGTGATCGCCAAGTATCAGGCACTGGCGGAGCCCGTACTAGGAAGCAGAGCGACGCGGCTGCGCGAGGTGGTGATGAGCCTGGAGGCGCGCCCCGCAAGCGACCTGCTGGCCCTGCTGAACGAACCTTGAAGCACCGCCATGCGAGTGCGATGATCCACGGCGATGGCTCGTCGCTCCCACCTACCGTCATCCCACATCGAGATTCGACCATGCACTATCAGGATCACCTGCGCGTCGGCGCCGCCCAGATCAACGCCACCCTGGGCGATGTCGATGCCAACCTCGAGCGCCACCTGGACATGATTGCCAAGGCCCGCCACGCCGGGCTCGAGCTATTGGTATTTCCCGAACTTTCGCTGACCGGCTATGGCCTGGGCAACCAGGTGATCGAATTGGCCTGCCCGGCCGAGGACCCGCGGCTTGCGGACCTCGCCCAGGCAGCCGGCGATATGCAGGTGGTGGTTGGCTTCGTCGAGGAAGCGAGCCCCGGCGAGTACTACAATGCCCTGGCGATTTGTCAGCATGGCGCGCTACAGGCCGTGCACCGCAAGCTGAACCTGCCGACTTACGGCGGCCTCGAGGAAGGTAAGCTCTTCACTCACGGCAGCGAGCTTAACCACGTGGACGTCCGCCCGGGCTGGTCCGCGACCTCGCTGATCTGCGCCGACCTGTGGAACCCCGGCCTGGTGCATGCCGCCCTGCTGGCCAGGCCCACGATGCTGTGCGCGCCGATCAACTCGGCATCCGGCATCGTCAGCGACGACTTCTCCAACGAACAGAACTGGGCCATCAACCTGCACTTCTATGCCATGACCTATGGCACGCCGGTGATCATGGCCAATCGCTTCGGCCCCGAGGGGGGGAGCCACTTCTGGGGCGGCTCACGCATTCTGGGCCCAAGAGGCGAGACCCTGGCGCTGGCCGAGGATCGAGAGATGCTGATCGAGGCTCGACTGTCGCGCACCGCCATTGCCAGAGCCCGCTTCGAACTGCCCACTCACCGAGACGCCGACACCCCGCTGGTACGCGAGCTGATGGCCGGCTATCGCTGATACCAGCCATACGGCTCAGCGCCAGTGAACCGGATAACGCCGGTGACGCGCCAGGTTGTTGACCAAGATCGCCACCCCCAACATCAGGGCGCAGCCGATACCCACCGGCAACAGCGGATACCACCACCCCAGCGCATGTACCTCAGGGCCGCCGATGACAGCGATCAGCGCCGCGGCGGCACCGGGAGGATGCACAGTGTGCGTTAGCTGCATGACCAGGATGGCCAGCGATACCGACAGCGCCACGGCCACCGCCGTTTCCCCCACTAATTGGAAGCAGCCCACCCCCACCATGGCGGAGAGTATGCTGCCCATGAGTACATTGCGGGGCTGCGCCAGGGGGCTTGCCGGAACGGCATAAATCAGCACGGAGGTCGCGCCAAAGGATCCCACGATCAGCAGCTGGCTGCTCAACCAGTGCGCACTCAGCCAGCTGATGGCCAGCATGCCAGCGAAAGCGCCTATCCAGGACCATAGCGCATCCCGCCAGCAGGCGCGGGGACGCTGAATGGGTTCGCCGCGCATTTTCGAGAGATATGTCTTCACTCACCCGCCTCTGCACAAAAAGAGTGCAGGAGTCTGTCAAAGTGGATCAGGAAAGTGAAGTTAGCCTTATCTATATGACCATACCCTGAGTTAATAAACCGCCACGCTCGTCATCAGGGCGAGGGGTCATACCTCTCTCAAGCGCATGCAAAAAAGCATGAAAATCATCGTTATCTCCCCGTATACTGGAAGCGCATCGCGTGTCGAAAGATCGTTCCCAAGACCTGGACGTCTCGGATCATCAAGAAGAAGCCAAAAGCCAATTCAGCAACAAGGATCATTCCATGATGAAGAAACTCGCTCGCGTCATTAGCCCGCTGTTGATTGCCTTCCTGGTACTGGGCAGCCTGCCGGCCGTGGCATCCGTGCCGGCCACACAGGCCAACGGCCTGGTCTCGACTCAGGATGCCCTCAGCGCTTCGCAAGTGGCCTCCGATCGGGAACGCATCAACGAGCTGCTAGCCCGTGAAGACGTTCAGCAGCAACTGCTGCTGCAAGGCGTTCAGCCGGCGGAGGTAAAGGCCCGCGTGGCGGCACTGTCCGACGAGGAAGTGTCCCAGATGGCCAATCAGCTCGACGAAATGCCGGCTGGTGCCAGCGTGGTTGGCGCCCTGTTCGCGGTGTTCGTGATCCTGCTGGTCACCGATATCCTGGGCCTGACCAATGTCTATCCGTTCGTGCGTTGATCGTATGACACGCCTATCGATTTGGCACTTGCCGAACGCCCGCGCTGCGGGCGTTCTGCTTTGTGTGCTAAGCCTTCTGCTGCTGGCCGGCTGTGCCAGCACGCCGCGCATCTCGAGCCCCGAGCGACTCGGCATTCCTCAACAGACGAGCATCGCGGATGTTCCCTTCTTCGGCCAGCGCGACTATCAGTGCGGCCCAGCCGCGCTCGCCATGGTGCTCAACGACAGCGGCGTGGAGATAGGCGTCGATGCTCTGATCCCCCAGCTGTTCCTGCCCAACCGCCAGGGCAGCGTGCAGCCGGAAATGCTTGCGACGGCGCGCCGCCAGGGACGCGTTCCCTTCGTGCTCGACAATGACATCGAATCGCTGCTCGAGACGCTGGCCGCCGGCCAACCGGTGGTGGTCATGCAGAACCTGTCGCTGCCGATCGCCCCGCTCTGGCATTACGCCGTGGCCATCGGCTATGACCTCGACGAGGAAACGATTCGGCTGCACACCGGCTTCAAGCCCGGCCAGGACATGGCGCTCTCCACCTTCGATGCGACCTGGGCCCGCAGCGACCGCTGGGCAATGGTCGCCCTGCCGCCCGGCGACATTCCTCGCGGCATCTCCGCCGAGGCAGCACTTAGCGCCATCAGTGATGCCGAGCGGGTGCAGGGCGCGGTTGAACTACAACCCAGTTGGGAGGCACTCGTCGAGCGTTGGCCGGGGCTCGCCATGGGCTGGTTTGGGCTCGGCAATGCGCGCTACGCAAGCGATGACCAAGCCGGCGCCGCCGATGCCTTCCGGTTTGCCACCCTGCACGACCCGGAGCTTGCTGCCGCATGGCTCAACTTGGGCCTGACGCTTCACAGCCTCGGTCAGCAGCAGGAAGCCCGCACGGCCCTCGAACAGGCCTCCGCTCTGCCGGGCAAGTGGCAGGAAACGGCCGCAACCAAGCTTGCATCACTCTTCCCGAAGGAGACGCCCTGAGCATGTGGCAACAGCACGAGATTCGCCTCGCCCCTCGCTCGCGGGGCTTTCACCTGATCACAGGCGACATTGAGGACGGCCTTGCCGACCTAGCCGAATGCCGCGTCGGCCTGGTGCACTTGCAGCTGATGCACACCTCGGCCTCGCTTACCCTGAACGAGAATGCCGACCCTGACGTACGCCACGACATGGACGCTTTCCTGCGCCATATCGCACCGGGCGACCTGCCCTTCTTTCGACACACGATGGAAGGACCGGACGACATGCCTGGCCATATCGGCGCCAGCCTGTTCGGCACGCAGCTGACGCTTGCGGTGAGAAACGGCCGCCTGGCGCTCGGCACCTGGCAGGGAGTGTGGCTCGGCGAGCATCGTGACCATGGCGGTTCACGGCGGATTCTCGCCACCCTGAACGGGGAGTGAAGCCTCACAGCGACAGACGAGCATGAGCCCTTAGCCACCTCGCGCTACGATCTCTGCGACCATCTCACCATTGCTCTTGCCGATCTCGTGAAATCCCAGGCTTTCGTAAGAGTTACTGGCCGCTTCACTGCCCGGCACATAGCAGACCGTGATGCGCTGCGTGCCCTCCCTGCTCAAGCAGCGCCTCCAGCGTCAGGCGCATGCCCTTCCCTCACTATAGATCAGTGCACGGAAAGGCTCATGATGAGACCGCAGACGTTGAGATACCCCTGGGTGGGGTTGCCTAAGGAAAGGTGGCAGAAGGAGAAACAGCCGGGGATAGAAGGCCCTGCTGAGCGAGGGCAAGCGCTCATTCTGTGATGTGACGGCATTCACCTGACAGCCGATTGACACACCCAGCGCAGGAATGTCACCTCACGCACATATCTCATCCACTGTATCGAACAGGGTAACTTCCTGGCGTTTCCACTGCCGCTGAGTCTTGATTCGAGAAAAGGGCAGGCAGCGCTGATAGAGCGTGAATTTCCAGTCAGGCTTGCGGCTACCGAATCCATCCACCAGAACTAAGCTGGCACCACTCTCATCATCACCGGGGCGGACCATGAGGTTATCGGTATTCAAGTCCGCAATGACCACAGCGTACTTGGTCGCCCAGCTCTTCAGCTCAGACAGCATTCGCACAAGTTGCGCGCGGTTCAGCTGCCCTTGGTGCAGCGCCTCACGCAGTGTTAGCGCCGATCTTCCACAATCTTGCTGAACGCGCTCCAAGGCGAGCCCTGCGCCCTGGCGGGTATTCACCCAACCATAGCAATCGACGATGTGTGTCAGCGGCACTTGCCGCTCTTTGAGGTGATTGAGATAGAACCACTCCACGATGCTCTGTTCTTGGCACTCTTCGAGGCGATCCTGATGGCGCGCCACCTTGATACATTGACCGGCATCGCCCGGATGGACGTAACAGTCACGCTTGTTCCCCCGGCCAATACGCAGGCTGTCATTGAGCTCAAGCGCTGCCTGATCGGAGACATCTGGAATAAAATACGTCAACGGCTTTCCTTGTTGCCTTCACGACACCGCAGTCCAGCGGTCATTCGTCTTCCATGCCCATCATTGCCCTGAGGCTTTCGAGTCCCTTTAGCCAAGTATGAAACAATAAGCGGGACGACGCATAAAAATATGACAATAATATTAAGCCCGCTAAAAAAGTCAACGCCGCGCACTAATCGCGGCCATCTGGTGAGCCCTCACGGAGCTCGGCATATCAAACGGCTGGAGCCGATGCGTCAGGAACGCATTTGGCTGAAAGGAGCTGGCGGGCTAAGGTGTGGCGGTATTTACGCGACGAGGCACCCCATGAGCTCACCTCGCATCACCATCGATGTGTTCAGCGACTATGTCTGCCCCTTCTGCTATCTGGAGGAGCCCGAACTGGCGGCGCTAAAAGCCCGCTTCGGTGAGGCAGTCGACATTCGCTGGCGGGCCTTCGAACTCCGCCCAGAGCCTGCGCCGACGCTAGAGCCAGACGGCGACTATCTGCACGATACTTGGGCACGTGCCGTTTACCCCATCGCCGAAGAACGCGGCATGACGCTGCGCTTGCCACGCATCCAGCCGCGCTCTCGGCTGGCTCATGAGGCGACCGCCTGGGCCAGAGACGTCGATGCCCAGCGCGCTGGCGAAATGACCACCACCGGCGATAAGCTCGACAGCGCCGATGCCCTGCGCTCGGCACTGTTTCGTGGCTTTTTCGAAGACAGCCTGGACCTGGCAGATCCGACGGCACTGGTGGCGGTAACAAAGGACCTTGATTTGGATGGCGGGTCACTCGAGAAAGCGCTGGATGAAAGGCGCTATCGCGAGCAAGTACTGGCTGACCAGCGGACAGCCCAGCAACTGGGTATTCAAGGCGTGCCGGGGCTACGCTTCTCGCTTAACGGCGAGCATGCCGGCATCCTCGAAGGGGCCCAGCCACGTCGCCAACTGTTGCTGGCCGTGGAGCGACTGCTCGACCTGATGGGCTAACCCCCGCCATGCCAGACCACACCCTACCAACCCAACCCATGCCGGCCCGATGAGAGAGCACATGCCCGACGGCCCGATCACTGTCTTCGGCGGCACCGGTTTTCTGGGCCGAGCTATCGTGCGTGAACTGCTGGAAGCCGGCCACAGCGTGCGCATTGCCGCCCGATCACCTCGCCTGCCCGAGGATATCGATGATGGTGATCCCATCACGCTCTGCAGGGCTAACATCCAGGATGAGGCCAGCGTCGCCAAGGCGCTGGAAGGGGCCAGTGGCGTCGTCAATGCGGTAAGCCTGTATGTGGAATCGCGCCGGCTGACGTTTGATGCCATACACGTCGAGGCAGCCGGCCGCCTGGCAAGGCTCGCCCGCGAGGCCGGCATCAGCCGGCTGGTGCATGTTTCTGGAATCGGGGTCGACGAACACTCGGCGTCCCGCTATGTAAGCGCCCGCGCCCGGGGCGAAGCGGCCGTGCTCAAGGCCTTCCCCAAGGCCACGCTGCTGCGCCCCAGCGTGCTATTCGGGCCCGATGACGCCTTCCTGTCAGCATTGGAAAAGCTCACTCGCTTGCCAGCGATTCCCCTCTTTGGCCAGGGCAAGGGGCAGCTCCAACCCGTCCATGTGCGAGATGTCGCCCGCGCGGTGGGAAAAATGCTGGGATCACGGCCACCTGCCTGGCGGCTCTTCGAACTGGGCGGCGAGGACACGATGCGCTATCGCGACATCATCATGCTAGTGATGGCCCACTTACGCCGTGATCGCCCGTTGGTGCCCATTCCCATGCCGATATGGCAGGTACTAGCCACCTTGCTCTCGCCCTTGCCGAACCCGCCGCTGACTCACGACCAGCTGTCGCTGCTGACGCAGAACAACATCGTCGGCCGTCATGTCGGTACCTTCTCCGACCTGGGCATCATCCCCCGTTCGCTACGCGAGAGCCTGCCCAGCTGCTTGATTCCGCCTGAACCACGACGCCACTAGTCTTCACCGAGCTTAGGCCGCTCTTCGAGTTTGCTACGCTTTAGGCATGGCTCATCACCGCTTTTATGCACCTATGGATCAGGAGGGTGAATCGCCATGTCGCTTACATCATCAAAGGTAATCCAACTGGGCTGCCCCATGCCGGCCTTCGACCTTCGGGATGCCCACGGCAAGTCGTTCAGCAGTAAGCAGTTCATTGACAGCCCCTTGCTGGTGGCCTTTATCTGCAATCACTGCCCGTTCGTTAAGCACATCGCCTATGCATTATCCGACTTCGCTAAGGAGTATCACGGTCATGGACTCGAGGTCGTCGCTATCAACAGCAACGACTTCACTAAGCATCCCGATGACAGCCCCGAGCACATGATCGAAGAGGCGCGCTGGCGCGGCTACACCTTTCCCTACCTGGTCGATGAAACGCAGAGGGTGGCCTACGACTTTGATGCCGCCTGCACGCCCGACTTCTTCCTGTTCGATCGATACCACCGGCTGGCCTACCACGGCCAATTCGATTCCAGCCGCCCCAACAAAGACCTGCCGGTAACCGGCAAGGACTTACGAGCCGCTGCCGATTCGGTGCTCTCGGGCGATGCCCCGAACCTGGACCAGATGCCGTCGATCGGCTGCAGCATCAAGTGGAAATAGCCAGGTTAGATAGGGGTTGAACCGATGAGATAGGGGTTGAACCGGTGCGGGATACGGATGGTAACGCCTTCACCGAGCGACGATGGCGCTGCAAGGTGGCGTTCGGTCATGCTTTATCGCTTGCCGTCCTTTGTAGTGTGCTTCGCCGCCCACGGCAGTGTGTGGAGCGTGAGTCTCGCTCGCTATAGTTTCCAAGGCAGCGGTGGCGGCGTAAGGGGGCCGCCTTCGTAATCGGGGATGCTGCCGAAGCGCTCGCTGCCGGCTTCCCAGTCCTGCTGCGCCTCTGCAATCTCGGCCTTGCTGTGGCCAACGAAGTTCCACCAGATGAGGATCTCCTCGTCCAGCGGTTCGCCGCCGACCAGGATGACACGACCACCTGCCGGGAGTGACAGGGTGACCGCCTCTCGCCCGCAGCCCAGATAGGCCAGCTCGTTGGTCGCAAACGTATCGCCCTCGATACCCAGTTCGCCTTCGAGGGGCAACACGCCGTACTCGAAGTCTGCCCGCAGCGAGAGCCGCAGGGTGCTGGCCTCTCGGCTGGCCAGATCCAACCCCACCAGCGGCGAGAAAGCCAGCGTCGGCGCCCGCCGGCCATCGAACTCGCCGGTCAGCAACGTGAAGGCGACGCCCTGCTCTTCCCAGGACGGCAGCTCGGGATAATGATCGAAGCGCGGATCGGTGCGGCGATCCGCTTCAGGCAGCGCGATCCACAGCTGAGCGGCATGTAGATGTGTCTCGCCGGGCAACGATTCTTCGGTGTGGCTAATGCCTCGCCCTGAGGTCATCAGATTGACCTGGCCGGGACGTATCACCTGCTGGTTGCCCTGGCTGTCGCGATGCAGGATCTCACCCTCGATCATCCAGGTGAACGTCTGCAAGCCGATGTGCGGGTGGGGGCCGACCCGCAACCCGCGGGAGTCGCCCTTGAAGACGCTCGGCCCGGCATGATCGAGGAAGCACCAGGCGCCCACCAAGCGGCGTTGCCGCGAGGGCAGTACACGGTTGATGGGGATTCCCCCGACCTCGGCGGTTCGAGGCCTAACGTGCTGAATCTGGTGCTTGCCATCGACGACCGGGCAGTCGCGGGACGATCCCAGGTCGCGATCTTCAACGAGAGTGCTCATGAATGTACCTTCCGGATGTCATGAATGGAGACTCGGCTCTGAGTGGGCAGCTAGCCCACGGCAATCGGCCTTGACTACGCTGAGTGTAGCTCTGCTTCAGGTTGCGGAGGCAGGCATAGATAAGCATGCAGATGAGGGGCCGGCTGATATCCACTTGCCTTACCGCTGCAATGCCATGGCTCACTGGTAATAGCCCAGGCGCAGCACAGAGACACCAGCATGACACCACAACAAAAACGCCCGCCCCGGCAAACCGGGGCGGGCGTGATGTTCAGCCCATCGCATCCGTCAGGACGACGGGCTAAACGGAACAGGCTTCATAAACAGGCTTCTAAACAACCATCTGAACGTTCTTATAAAAGCGTCTGAACGCGCTCTTGAACGCTCTGCTCAACGGTCGCGCGGCGTGCCCTGTCAGGACGGCCAAAGCTAATCACCAGCGATCATCTCTGGCCATCACCACACAACAAGAGCCTGAAGGCTCAAGAGTTTGAGGCGAGATTCAGTCGCGGCGATAGGTGCCGACCAGGCGGTTCATGCCCAGGATATGCGGCTCAAGCTTGGTCAGCAGCTCGGGCTGCGTCAGGCCTTCGGGCAGATCGGTTGGCGAATCCAGCGCCAGCACCCAGAAATAGTACAGGTGATCACCATGGCCTTCCGGGGGCATCGGGCCACTGTAGCCGTTGTTGCCGGTATCGTTGACGCCGCTGGTGCCCACCGTCGTCGCCTCATCAAGCGACATGGTGTCGGCCGGCAGGTTGTAGAGCAGCCAGTGCACGAAACCATAGCTGCCGTTCTGTACCAGCGGTGCATCCGGGTCATGGCAGATCACCGCGAAACCCTTGGTGCCTTCAGGAGCGTCTTTCCAGCTGAGAGCCGGCGAGACGTTCTCTCCTTCCCCGGTGTGTTTAGCGGGAATTGCCCCGTGGGCTGAGAACGCGGAACTGGTGAGCTGCATGCTCGAGGGTGCAAAGGCCATGAGGCAACCTCCTGTGGAATGGATGTCGTTGGAAACGAAGTCAGGCGTCTTCGCGCATGCGACGGCGCTACATCAGGTAATGATGGTAGCAGGCGCCTTATTCAACCCGTCGCGCAATGCCGAGGCACTACACGAACAACCTGCCCCGACTGCGCATGGGCTCGACTCGTGGGCAGCATGGACAACATGCATAAGGTTGTCAGGGAAATAGGCGGGGTGAAGTCAGCGTGAAAGGTTAAGTGGCAGCAAACGGCCGGGAAACAAAAAGTGCCACCTGCCCCTATTAGAGATGGACGCTCGGCGACTGAGCCCCCGCCTAATCGTGGTCCTTGAGCGTGGTGATGGCATACTCTGAGGAGCAAGGGTTTCTTTTTCTCGTGGAATCTTCCGCTGCCAGGATCGACGTAGCGGAATTTTCATACTGGCGGTGACCCCGGACTCCAGGGGAAGGAAGAAGGGCCACGGAGACCACCTCAGAGCATGCTCGAGCCCATCCTAGTTAACGGTATTGCCTTCAATCAGCATGCCATTGCCTTTGATGGTGCCGTCTTGGCGTAACACCATAGAGGGTCCGTCAATGCTGACCTGATAGCAGGTGGTATCTTCGCCATAGTCGAAGCACATCTCCCCTTCGCGGGTGGTCCAATTGCCTGTATAGCCTTCGCCGTGAATGGTGCCATCCGGCGCATAATATTCGTTGAAGCCAGAATCCGGGGCACTCATGCTGCCCTGATAGGAATGGCCGCTAACGGCAGAGGCGATAGCCTCACCGCTGAGCTTCGTATCTGCGGCCGCTGTAGCCGATGTCAGCATTGCGGCTGAAAGGAGAACGGCGGACAACGTCGTGAGGATAGGAGCTCGCACTGGAATTGTATGCATGGTGTTCATTTCCTCTATCTTGTTGAGACAATGTTTCCAATAAGCCGATGATTCGTAAGAATCTTTGTTATAACCCCACCAAGTTCAGCCGGATTGAGCCGCTGAAGGTTTGAGCTGGAGCTGTGTCCATGCGGACGGTTGGCAGCGCCTGGAGAACGGTGTCAGGAAACGTCATTAGAGTCACCTAATCCCAAGAGCGAGCGGCATCTCCGGTACCAGCAGATGGACAGTCCACCTTGCCCGATTGGTACGCCTCTTACCAGAAGGCTGGATCATTGAACGCTTCGACACAGTGCACCGCTCCCTTCAGCGGCGTTATCTCAGTCTCCGTGAGCGATTGTGCGAGCCAGCCCTCGGGGTATTGCAGCTTGAACGGCGCGGGAATGAATGCCTCAGTGACCGGCGCAAAGCCAACACGCGAGTAGTAGCTCGGGTCACCATAGGTCACAGCGATGTCGATTCCCGCCTCACGCAGCGCCTGCAGAGCATAGATCAGCAGCTGGCGCCCAATACCTTGGCCTTGCCTCTCGGTCGCCACCGCTACTGGGCCGAGTACAAAGACGCTGCGATCATCCTGGTCGTAGGTCAGCCTCGTGAAGATCGCGCCACCGATGACCTCACCATCGGCCTCGGCGATGAAAACATAGAGATTCGCCGCTGGCGTGCGAGACAGCTGATTACGCACCAAATCGCCAATTAGCGTGCCTTCTGACGCTCCCTCAGAGGCGGTGAAAGTCGCGGTGAACAGCGCAACGAGCTCCTGGTCGCGCCCCTGGGCACCTTGCGAAAATTCCATGTAGGCTCCTTGGGTGCCTTGTGCATGTGCAGGATCGCTCTGGCTATAAATCGGACAGCCCCACGACCAGGAGTGCCCCCGACCGGCCCGACACCCCGCCCTGACCGAGCCCCAAGCCACTGAAATCCAGACAGCCCGCAGCCCGCCGCCCGCGACAACCGCGATGACCTGCGCGACGCACTAATCGCACTGATGCTGCGCCTGGCCTTCGAGCACAGGCTTTGGGTCTCGGGGCTGGCGGGGCTGCGCTGGTCGGCCTGGTGACGCATTAACTTTGGATCGACGACTCAAGATGGACCTTGGTCCTGAAGGGGTATGGTCGACTGACTCGGTAGGAGAGGCATACCCACAAACGTACGCTTTCTTTACATAGGCAGCCAGTGCCGGTAGCGCATCGTCGACTGAACGCTGCGGTGGCCCAGCAACCGTTGAAGCTGATGGAAAGGCATACCCTGCTCCAGGACATGCGTGGCGTAGGCATGGCGCAGGCTGTGAATACCACCGATCCGTTCGACCCCAGCCTGGTGCTTGGCCTGGGTAAAGGCCTTCTGCGGCGCGCTCGGGAATCGCCATGTCGGCGGCCGGTAGGCACGCCAGCAATCACGCGCTTGTCGCGAGGATTGCATTGCCATACCAACCGAACCAAAATATACCAATTATTGGTACTATTGAGGTGGCACCGTGCAAAAGAACACCAGCATCACTCTAGGCCAACATTTTGATGCGTTCATTGCAGAACAGCTCAAAAATGGCCGATACAGCTCAACCAGCGAGGTAGTTCGTGCAGCATTACGCCTGCTTGAAGAGTCCGAAACACGCCTGACCACACTTCGTAAACTGCTCAAGGAAGGCGAGGACAGTGGTTTTGAAGACTACTCCTACGACTCGTTTATTCGTGAACTGGACAACGAAGGGCGCTGATGCCAAGTTTTAAGCTTTCCAGGAAAGCCAAAGCTGACCTCATATCTATTGCCCTACACACGGAGCGTGAATGGGGTCGAGATCAACGAAACCACTATGTTCTCCAGTTCGATCAATGCTTCCACCTTCTAGCTGACAATCCGAACTTAGGGCATGCTTGCGATGAGATAAATCCGGGATACCGGCAGTACCCTCAGGGGAGCCACATCATATTTTATCGGCTAGCCGCCGAGGGTATTATTGAAGTTATCCGAATCCTGCACAAACGCATGTTGCCTGAGGGGCATCTCCTTAAGGGCATAACGCCTGCCATCATCGGTGACAAAGCCGGCGCGAAGTGAAGGTTTTGGCATCCGGTGCACGGCTTGGTTATTGCTGGCCACCCAGAGCACCATGGGTTCACCGTCAACCTGAAAATCCAGCGCTTGAATGCGGCCTTCGAACCAGATTGGCTGCTGATGGCCGTCGTCTCGCACCCCCCTGACATAGCCGGCCTGTGTAAAGCACTATATGCCAAGCCGCACGGGAGGCGGCGGGGCGTAGCCGCAGCAAAAAGCGCCCGCCCCGGCAAGCGGGGCGGGCGTGGTCATCGTCATTGCGAGCCGCTAACTTTCGGCAATAGCTAGGACGGGAAGCTGAACTGCGCGCTCTCCTGGGCGCTGCGCTGTGGCCAGCGCTGGGAGACGGCCTTGCGGCGGGTGTAAAACCGCACGGCATCTGGGCCGTAGGCATGCAGATCGCCGAACAACGAGTCCTTCCAGCCGCCGAAGCTGTGGAAGGCAACCGGCACCGGCAGCGGCACGTTGATACCCACCATGCCGACCTCGATGGCATCGGCGAAGCGGCGGCCGGCCTCGCCATCGCGGGTGAACACGCAGGTGCCGTTGCCGTACTGGTGGGCGTTGATCAGCGCGATGGCCTCTTCAAAGGTCTCGACGCGCACCACGCACAGCACCGGGCCGAAGATCTCGTCGCGGTAGATGCTCATTTGCGGAGTGACCCGATCAAACAGGGTCGCGCCGAGGAAGTAGCCCTTTGATCCCTCGACCAGCGGATGCTGGCGGCCGTCGACCACCAGCTCGGCGCCAGCGGCAGCGCCCTGCTCGATGTAGCCGGCAACCTTGTCGCGCTGGCCGGCGTTGATCAGCGCGCCCATGTCGAGGCCCTTCTCGGTGCCCGGGCCGATCTTCAGTTCGCGGGCCTGGGCGGCGAGACGCTCGACCAGGGCGTCGGCGGTGGCGTCGCCCACGCACACGGCCACGGAGATCGCCATGCAGCGCTCGCCGGCACTGCCATAGGCGGCGCCGATCAGGGTGCTGGCGGCATTGTCGATGTCCGCATCCGGCAGCACCACGGCATGGTTCTTGGCGCCACCCAGGGCCTGCACGCGCTTGCCCTGCTGGGTGCCGCCTTCGTAGATCTTGCGCGCCACCGGGGTAGAGCCCACGAAGGAGAGCGCGCGGACCTCAGGCGCCTCGATCAGCGCGTCGACGGCTTCGCGGTCGCCGTGCACCACGCTGAACAGGCCCTTGGGCAAACCGGCTTCGTCGAGCAGTTCGGCCATCTTCACCGCGGCCGAGGGCGCCTGTTCGGAAGGCTTGAGGATGAAGGCGTTGCCGCAGGCCAGCGCCATCGGGTACATCCACAGCGGCACCATGGCCGGGAAGTTGAACGGCGTGATGCCGGCGACGATGCCCAGCGGCTGATGGTTCGACCAGGTATCGATGCCGGGGCCGGCATTATGGGAATACTCGCCCTTGAGCAGCTCCGGCACGCCGCAGGCGTACTCGACGTTCTCGATGCCGCGCTTGAGTTCGCCCATGGCGTCCTCGAGCACCTTGCCGTGCTCTTCGCTGATCAGCGCGCAGATCTCATCGGCATCACGTTCGAGCAGCGTCTTGAAGCGATACATCACTTGGGCGCGCTTGGCCGGCGGCATGTCGCGCCAGGCGGGCTGGGCCTCGCGGGCGGCACCGATGGCGCGCTTGACGGTGGCACCGTCGGCCATGGCCAGGCGGCGCACGGGTTCGGCGGTGGCCGGGTTCAACACCTCGATGGTGCGCTCGCCGCTAACGGTTTCACCGGCGATGAAGTGGCCTAGATCTGTCATAGCGTCTCTCTCATGTCAGGTTATGGACATCATGTCAGGGGGGGCGCGGCGCGGCTTTCAGAACCTACTTGCCCACTCCCGGCGACGGTGGGCGCCGGGAGCAAAACGAAGCGAGGGTCCTTTGCCATGGCCGGAAAATGTTCCTTTCCATGCCGGCATTCCCGCCTTCCATGGCGGTCAGATAGCAAAGGTAGCGCCCAAGGACGGGGTTACAGCGCCCTAGAGAAGGCTTGCCGCCGGAAAGCCCGCCCCAACTGCTGGATTGTGAAGGTGGTTCTTAAAACTCTCTGCCCAGCAGGGCTTCATCGAACGGGTAGCGTGAGAGCTTCTCGATGCCGGTGTCGGTGACCAGCACTTCTTCCTCTAGCTTGACGCCGTCGGCGGCGCCGACCTCGCCGATATAGCTCTCTACCGAGACCACCATGCCGGGCTCGAGGATACCGTCCTTCGAGAAGCGGTCGAAGTCCATGTGGTGAGCCACCAGCGGCGTTTCGCCATGCATGCCGACGCCATGGATGATCGACGGATAGCGACGATCGAGGAAGCGCTCGGGAATCTTCCAGGCCTTTTCTGCGATCTCGCGATAACTCATGCCGGGCCTGAGGATCGACATGTTGTGGTGCACCTGGTCATAGGCCATCCGGTAGAGGCTCTGCTGGTAGCCGCTGGGGCGACCCGGTCCGACATGAAAGGTGCGCGAGAAATCGGAGTAGTAGCCGTGACAGCCGATGGTGTCGGTGTCCAGCGCGATCAGCTCGCCGGGGCGCACGACGCGGTCGCTTGCCTCGTTGAACCAGGGGTTGGTGCGCGGGCCGGAAGACAGCAGCCGCGTCTCGATGAACTCGCCGCCCTGCTTGATAACGTTGCCATAGAGGGTCGCAAACAGCTCGGTCTCGGTGACACCCGGTTTGATTGCAGCTTCCACTTCGGCCACCGCGGCCTCGGAGCCTGCCATCGACTGGGCCAGGCAGGCGATCTCTTCCGGGGTCTTGATGCGGCGGCAATGCAGGGTGTCCTGCATGCAGTCGAAGACCTCGAGGCCCTGGGCCTCCAGCGAACGGGCCAGGTTCAGCGCGCAACGGTCCAGGCCGATCTTCTTGTTGCCGCGACCGTGCTCTTCCATCAGCTCGGCGATCTCGATGCCGAAGGGGTCGGAGGACAGGTTGTCGCGCTGGTTGACCGCCGACCACACCACCTTGGAGGTACGCGATTCGTCGATGGTCTCGAGCCAGGTTGAGACGTGGGCGCTGCCCGGGTACTCGAAAAGGATCACCGGGCCTTCCAGCGGCACATAGATATAGCGGGTGGAATTGCGCAGGAAGTAGCCGAACATGTTGCGCGAACCGGTGGCATAGCGCTGATTGTAGGGGTCAAACAGTACCACGGCACCATAGCCCTGCTCGGCCATCATCTGCCGAAGGCGCTTGAGACGCCCGCCGCGCAGCTGCACCGGATCAAAGGCGGTAGGAATGCTGTCGCCGTTGCCTACGGGCGCCGAAGGCACCACCGGGATGGTGGCAGGTTCATTGTCGGTCAGGTTGTCGAAGTCGACGATGCTCATGATCAAGCTCTCTGTTTATTCGTAGCCGTATTCGCGGGGAAAATGCATAAGGTCAGGCTGAGGCGTCGCCACCTTCAGTCGGCCAGGCTGTCGCTGCGCTGCATGCCTTCCTCGAGCAGCCGCTCGTGGACCGGGGCCATGCGCCCGAAGATGCGCTTGGCGCGCTCGGGGCGGCCGATGAAGCCCGGTTCCTTGGCGTAGGCGAAGATCACGGTATGGCGCTCGCGGTCGCCTTCTACCGGGGTGACTCGGTGCAGCGAGTAGCGGCCGAAGAAGACCTGCAGATCGCCCGGCTGAAGATCGAGGGACTTGAGCCGCGAACGGTCGCCGTCGATGACCTGCTCGACCGCGTCGAAGTTTTCGCCTTCGGGACTGCGGATGCCAGGGGCATACTCGAAGCGCCCGCCGCCTTCGGACTGGCGAGTCATCATGGTGACGATGAATTCGTTGGTGTCGTAGTGCCAGGGGTGCTGGCAGCCCTCACGCAACACGTTGACGACCAGGTCCGCCAGGGGGTCGGCGTACTGATGGATCTCGTCCATGTCCACCACGCTTGCGATGAAGTGCTGGAATCCGGGGTGGGAATAGACCTGGCGAATGATGGTGTCACCGTCGATGCGATCACCGGCGACGAAACCATTGGTGCGGTCATCGAAGCGGTTCTTGGGGTGCGAGGCCGGCAGGCTCGGGTCAGCGTCGCTGTTGTAGGGGTTGGTCTCGGTCTGGTTGTAGTGCGCCTGCGGCGACAGGCGTTCGGTCTCGCGTTCGAGCCGCGCCAGGGCCTCTTCGGGTACGAAACCCTTGAGCACCACACAGCCGTCCTGGCCAAGCTGCTGTCGGCATTCGGCGATCAGCTCGCGTCCGCGGACCCCATCGAGGCGATGAATGGGGTAACGTTCCAGGTCGATCAGTCCCTGCAGTGAGGTATCGTCTTCCTGAATGCGGTGGCTTTGCATATCGTTGCTCCTGCCTGATCAATAACGTATAGACAGGGTAGAGAGGCAGGTTTAATAATAGAAATGAATGGTTAAGATATAAAAGATTGCAAGGGCTCATAGATCATGGATACCGACCTGCTACGCGCCTTCGTCACGGTCGCCGAGTGCGAAGGGTTCAGCGCCGCCGGCAAGGTGCTGCACCGCACCCAGTCTGCCGTCAGCCTGCAGATCAAACGACTCGAAGACCAGATGGGCGAGTCGCTGTTCGAGCGCACCAGCCGCAGCGTGGTGCTGACACCGCCCGGCGGGCGACTGCTGCCCTACGCTCGTCATATCCTCAAGCTGCAGGATGAGGCGCGTCGGGTGATGGGTGTGGAGCGCCAGGGCGAGCTCATCCGACTGGGCACCTCCGAAGAACAGGCCAGTACCTACCTGCCTGAGCTGCTGCCGCGCTTCGCCGCCCGCTTTCCCGAGGTGCGCCTCGAAGTCATCTGCAGCATAAGCGGCTCGCTGGTGCATGACTTTCAGGAGGGCCTGCTGGATGCTGCCCTGGTGGTGCGCCACGGGCCGACACAGACCGGTCGGCTGCTGGGACGCGAGCCCATGGTCTGGGTGGTGGCCGATGGCTGTTCGGTCGCAGACTGGGAGACCCTGCCGCTGGCCCTGAACCCCGAAGGTTGCACCTTCCGCGCCCACGCCTTTGCGGCACTGGGCCCTACCGACTGGCGTTGGGACGTGCGCTACTCCAGCCAGTCACCCACCGGCATCAACCTGCCGGTTCAGGCGGGTCTGGCGGTCACCGTCAAGACCCCGCGCAGTGTTCCCGAAGGCTGTCGCATCGTCGGCGATGACGAAGGCCTGCCCCCGCTTGGCCATGTCGAGATCGAGTTGCACCGCACGCCGGGGCATTCAAGCGATGCCTTCACCGCTTTCTGCGACGAGCTGGAAGCCATCGTTACCGGCACCGACTCGCTGGAATCCCTCAAGTATGTGGCAAGCGAAGGAGCAGTTGACTAGCCTTTCTTGGGCTTGGCCGCGCTTGGCCACTACTTGGCCACCAACAGGAGTCGCTTGTCATGGGGCATGACATTCAGTTGAAGCGTATCTATGCGGCACCGGAGGCAGACGACGGGGCGCGCGTTTTGGTTGACCGGCTGTGGCCACGGGGAAAACGCCGGGAAACGCTGGCACTGAGTGACTGGTACCGCGATGCCTCCCCTTCCAATGGCCTGCGCCGTGACTGGCACCAGGCCAAGATCAGTCACGGCGTCTTCACCCGCCGCTATCGCTGGGAGATGGCGGACGCCAAGGACTGCCTGCTGCCGCTGATGCGCTTGGCGCGTCGCGGCCGGCTGACGCTGCTGTCTGCCGCGCGAGACCTCGAACAGTCCCACCTGCCGATCCTGCGCGAGGCGCTGCTTGAAGCACTGGCCGCAGAAGACCTCGAGGCGGACGACAGCGCCCCCAGCTCGCCGCCCTGCTATGCGGCCTCGATGACTAGCGAGCCGTCAGCCAGCCAACGGCAGGATTCTTGACGCGCTGACAGCCGACGCCGAGCCAAGGCCGAGCAAACCGACGACCTAGCCACTAGCCAACCACTCGCCAGCCTCTGGCCAGTCACCTTGCTGGCTGGCACTATTTTGCTCATGACCCGACGCCTGCTGATCGTGGCCCATGCGCCCTCCCCCAATACCCAACGCCTGCGCGAGGCAGCCGAGCGCGGCGCTTGTCATCCGGATATCGAGGACATCGAGGTGGTCGTGAAGGCACCTCTAGACGCCGGCCCGGACGACATCCGCGCCTGTGATGCCATCCTGCTCGGTACCACCGAAAATCTGGGTTACATGAGCGGGGCGCTGAAAGACTTCTTCGATCGCAGCTACTACTCCGTGCTCGAGCAGAAACAGGGCCTGCCCTGCGCGCTCTATGTGCGGGCCGGCCATGACGGCACCGGCACCCGCCGGGCCGTGGAATCGATCGTCACCGGGCTGCGCTGGCGGTGGGTGCAGGACCCGCTGATCCTGCGCGGTGACTGGCAGGACGCCTTCGCCGATCAGGTGGAGGAGCTAGGGCTCTATCTGGCCGCCGGCCTGGATACCGGGATACTTTGATCGGCACCGTTTCTCCGCAGCCAGCCTCAGCTACCAACCGACAGGATGCCCGCTGGCTCGGGGCTGCTCTATCCGGTCTCGCGCACTACCAGCGTCACTGGAAGAGAGATGTGGCGTGGCGGCTTGCCGGCCAAGGCCTCACCCAGCAGATCAACACTCTTGGCCGCAATGCCGGCGATGTCCTGGCGCACCGTGGTCAATGACTCGGCCAAGGCCGGCAGGTCATCGAAGCCGGTTACCGCAACCTCGTCAGGCACACTGATGCCGTGATCTTCCAGGGCCGTCAGGCAGCCCCTGGCGAGTTCGTCGTTCTCACAGACCAAGCCATCGTAGGCGTATAGGTCCTGTTCGAGGCGGCGGCTCAGCCAGCGGTAGCCGGTCAGCGCCGGCTCAAGGTTGGGTGGGATATCGATCAGCGCAACGTCAAGGCCGGCCTCGTCGAGCGCCTGGCGATAGCCGCTCAGGCGGTGCTGGCTATCAGAGCTCGCCAAGTCGTCGCCGACAAAGGCGATACGCTGACGCCCCCGCTCGATCAGGTGGCGGGTGGCCAGGTAGATGCCATGGCGATCCTCCGGGGCCACCGAGAATCCCTCGCCCGGCGGTCCGATACGCACGACCAGAACGTCTTGCGCCGCCAACAGCGCAGGACGCGGGTCATCGGCGAACTCGCCCAGCAGGATGGCGGCGCCGGCCTGCTCGGGCAAAGCCGACGTCTGGTCATGAGCGAAAAAGACCGGCACCATCCCCTGGCGGTGAAGTGCCATGGTCAGGTGCTGGTAGAGCAGAATGTAATAGGGGCGCAGCTCGAAGTCGCGACGCCCTAGCGAGATGCCCACCACCGCCGCCTTACCGCTGATCAGCTGACGAGCGGCGGCACTGGGGCGATACTCGATCTCACGGCTGATGGTCAAGATATGATCACGCAGGGCTTCGCTGAGGCCCGGCTTACCATTGAGCGCGCGGCTGACCGAAGCGATGGATACCTCCGCCTGCCGCGCGATTTCCCGAATGGTTGCCGTCTTCGATCGGTCTCTGCTCATATCGCTGCCTCGCCGCCCTTTCCGGCGAGAGATTGTGCCGGAAATTGCGCAGCGGGGCGACCGTAGGCGTCAGGCTCATTGAGACAGAGAGGCCGGTGACCTTGTCAAGCCGTCACGGGCTCGACCATTCTGTCATCCACCAGCGTCTGACTTCGGTCCTCGGCATGCGCGAGGAAGCACGCATCCAGCACCTTCTGCAGTGCCGCGCCACGCGCAAAATCCGGCTGATCGTTGTGACCACTGACGATGCTGTCGACGAAGCGTTGGTAAATGCTCGGGGTAGCCTTCGCTTCCAGCGTGGTCCAGCGCGCCGGATGGACATCCTCGCCCAGACACACCTCCAGCTTGTCCTTGGCGGCATCCAAGTCAACGCGAAGCGCCCCCTGATCGCCGTGGATGCTGAGGGTCAGAGCATTGTGATGGCCCGTGGCCCAGCGGGTAGCCTGCACCGTGCCAAGCGCGCCCCCGGCGAACTCCACCTGCATCAGAGCACTGTCGTTGGCGTCCAGCACGTAGTCGTCGATGCGGTTGCCCGGCGCCTTTTCGAAACACTTGAGGCGGCAATTCACCCGGCTAATGTCACCCACTGGAAAGCTCGCGAAGTCGAGAATATGCACCCCCACATCCCCCAGCACGCCCTTGCTGCCATGGCCTTCCGAGAGCCGCCAGAGCCATTGACTGTCTCGATCCCAGCGCCCCCAGGCGTGGCTGACCAGCCAGCTCTGCCGATAGCTGGCGTCAACGTGCATCACCCTGCCAAGGGCGCCGGAAGCGACCAGCTCACGCGCCTGCTGAATGGCCGGGGCATCGCGGTAACTGAGGTTGATCATGTTGATCACCCCGGCCTGCCGCGCCGCCGCCGTCATCTCCCAGGCATCGGCCGCATTGGTCGCTAACGGCTTCTCGCAAAGGATGTGCTTGCCTGCCGCGATGGCAGCAAGGGAGCTAGCTTTGTGAACCCCATCCGGGGTGGCATTACTCACTGCCTGAATATCATCCCGCGCCAACATGGCAGCCAGGTCGGTGTAGGCATGGGGTATGCCATGCCGTTCGGCGAAGGCTTGCGCCCTAGCACTGTCCACATCGCACACGGCCACTACCTCGACTCCTGCCAGTCGCCCAAAATGTTTGGCATGTTCACCGGCCATGCTGCCGGCACCAATGACCGCCAGTCGTATCACTTGAATCCCTCCTCACCGGGCTTGTGCAGACCTTCGCCTTTGACTTCCACAGGGTTGGGTGCCTGCTCGGGCGGCACGTTAGGGCAACTATCGATCCACCGCGAGCCCTCGGGACGCGCCCACTTCACGCCGTTCTTCAACACCCGGCGAACCTGATCGTCGTAGTAGATCGGATAGGTCTCGTGACCCGGGCGGAAATAGAAGATCCGGCCATTGCCCCGTTTATAGGTGAGGCCGGAGCGGAACACTTCGCCGCCCTCGAACGCACTGATGAAGACCACCTCATCGGGATTGGGCACGGCGAAGGGTTCACCGTACATCTCTGTATGCGGCAACTCGATGTAGTCGCCGATGCCCTGAACAATGGGATGACCGGGGTTGACCACCCAGAGGCGCTCGCGCTCTCCGGCCTCGCGCCACTTTAGCGAGCAAGTAGTGCCCATCAATCGCTTGAAGATCTTGGCATAGTGGGCGGAATGCAGAACCAGCAGGCCCATACCCTGCAGCACCCGCGCCTGGACCCGGTCGACGATCTCGTCACGCACGTCGCCATGGGCCGCATGCCCCCACCACAGCAGCACGTCGGTGTTCTCTAGCAGCTCCTCGCTCAGGCCGTGCTCGGGATCCTGCAGAGTGACCGCACGGGCCACGATCTCGGGATCCTCGTTTAGCCCCTGGGCGATGCATTGGTGCATGCCCTCCGGATAGATACGCGCCACCACCTCGTTGGTCTGCTCATGGACGTTTTCGCCCCAGACCGTGACCTGGATCGTCATGGCTGCCTCCTCGTCGTCGTGCCCAGGCGGACATTAAATTGCCGCCACTCATCGTAATACGCAAAAAGTAAACGTTTACGCTATAAGAGTAAACGTTTACTCGAGACGACTTTTGTCGAATGCAGCTCAGCGAGTGGCGAGAAAATCCAGCAGGTGAAAAGCCGCGCCGGCCGGCCAAAGCGGCCGTATGAGCGGGGCGGGTTCGAGGGGGAAAGACCCGAGGAAGTCTCAGGTCGCGGGATCCGCAGAGGCACCGCCGACGCCCTGCATCACAAGCGCCTGACCATGCTCATGGAAGTGACGCTATAACGGGAATGGCCTCGCGTGTCATCAGCGACCCGCGATATGGGGTCGCGATGAAGGGAGCAACACCCGCCTTGGATTAGGATAGAAGGGCCTGTCTCCGATTAGCCGGCTTATAACTGCTTTCGGGCCAAAGCGGGCCATCAAACAGAGCTGATATAACGCTGAAAGTACCGGGCTCTTTGGAGCGGCATCGGAATAGTTTGTCTAGCTCACCGGCTGGAAAAAGCCACCACGATCAGATTGGCTTACTGCAGCGCTCACCATAAGCCTAGCTGAGCCGCGACCCACCGTCCCGGAGCCAGGGTGCCGACGAAGGCCCCGACCAACCCCAAGTATGCCCCTCGCATCCAGCGGCGATGCTGCGCCACCCTGCCCTTGAAGATGGCTCTCATGGCAATGGTAAGGGCCACTAGCATCCACAGCGACAGCAGGTGAATTGGGCCCAGATGCCCCACCAGAGGCAGAGTACCGCCACCCAACCAGAAGGAGCTCAGTGCCGAAAGCGCTATGGCCAGCACCCAGAGAACGCCCATCAGCCGGTGTGGGCCAGTACCTTTGGGAGCGAGCAGCAGAATGGCCCCAAGTCCCAAGGCAAAGAAAGACGTGTAGAGGTGCAGGGTAAACGCCATGGAGACCTCCGAAGATCAGGGCACAGCCTGATTGCCAGCCAAGTGCAACTTGTTGCATAAGGCTAGCCCCGCTCCGTCTGATATGCAACTATGTGCATATCGATTTTCAGAAACCCAGGTCACTCCATGTCTCTGCGCGCCGTTCTATTGATCACCCTGCAGCGTGAGCCCGGCACAGGCTACGACATCCTGCAACGCTTCAAGGCTGGCCTGGCCCATGTATGGCAGGCAAGCCACCAGCAGCTCTACCGCGAACTCGACAGGATGCGCGGGGATGGCCTACTGACCTGTGAGACGGTGTCCCAGGACGAACGCCCGGACCGCAAGATCTACCAACTCACTGAGATTGGCCTGCAGGCCCTGGACGCCTGGCTCGCTGAACCCCTGGCCGCCAGCCCCGTTCGTCAGCCGCTGTTCGCCAAGTTCTTCGCCTGGGAGCGCTGGCCCACCGATGCCCGGCGCGAAGAACTCACCACCCTGCGCGAGCAGCTCAAGCAGCGCCTGAAGACCTACGCCGCCATCGAACGGGAGTGGTTCAGTGATCCACAGGCGCTGACGCCCAGCCAGCGCGCACCTTGGCATACGCTGCGGCTAGGCCAGCGACTCACCGAAACATGGATGGAATGGATCGATGAAGTGCAGGAGGAAGTAGAATAACTATGCCTAACTTGACTCCCGAAGATGAGCCGAAGTTCTGGGAGAGCCTCTTCCGGCCAGGAGCTGTCATTCAGACGAAACTGATATAACGCAGAGCGCACCGGCGATCTTGACGCAGCGAAGGGGAGACAAGGGCGTCCGAGTGCCGCGTTTGGTTAAATTGCTATCGTTCGCCCTCAAGGCCATGCCACACCCGGAGAATAATGATGGCACTGGCATGAACTGAATATCGAACGACGTATTTTCCGAAAACCATATCTCGAACAGAGTCAGGTACCGGTGCCATTTCAACCGGGGTGCCCATTTTGGGGAAGTCTGGGAGTAATTCGATTTTGCCAACCAATTCGGTGGCAATCCTGGCTGCCGCCGGCGGGTTGTGCACCGTAACGAACTCCCTGAGGCGTTTCAAATCATCAATGGCTTCATCCGTGTAAACCAGCTTCACTTACCTGACCTCGGCGCATCCTGCTCGTTTTCGGTTCCCCAGCTATTAAGCCAGCTGTGAACCTCGCTGGCATCAACAACCTTGCCCCGGGCAGCAGACTCCATTGCCTCTAGCGTTTGCTTCCACCGCTCTTGCTCAAGCTGCTGCCTTTCTATGTATTCCGACAATGCCTGGTTGATTACCCAACCTTTGCTCCGGTGCAGCCTGCTGGCGATTGCTTCCAGGTGTTGTTCAACTTCTGCTTGAAGGCGCACTGTGGTGACGCTCATGCTTATATCCTCGAATTTGCCGACTACAGTGTATTACATCATAGTCAGTGAGGGGGCGGCAAAAAATTTAACGCGGAGCACAGCGGCGGCCGTAGGCCGCGTACTGCTGCAACTTGTTATAAATCAGTGACTTTGGTGCTCATGAGAGCACCATTTCCAGAGAAGCCAAACTTCTCGTACAACCCTTGAGCATCGCGGGTCTGCAACACCATTTGAGTTCCCTTTATGGCTGGGTGCGCAACCAAACACTCCATGATCCACTGTCCCAGGCCAGCGCCCCGAAACTCCGGCTCAACCACAATGTCCGCGACCCAGGTAAAAGTTGCACTATCGGTGACTGCACGCCCAAAACCAATCTGCGTGGCACCACGGTAAAGACTGAAGCAGATGGAGCCAGCAACCATGCGCTCTACGGTTTCTCGGGGACGGCGGCCACCCCAATAGGTTGCAGCAAGCAAACGGTGGACGATATCCAGTTGCACCTTGGATTTGTCGTCAGTGATTAGGCAATCGTCCTTGCGCCACTCCATTGATGGCTACTCCCTGATTTATAACACCAATAAACACGTCTGCTGCGGGTCGGTTCCAGCCACCACGCGACTTATGTCCCTTCGCATCTCATACCTCCCGCCACTTCCGCCGGGTGAGGCCAAACAGGCACCACCTTCCTGGCAGTCGTGGCCGCTTTGGGCACGCCCCTTCCTCAGGGAGATAAGCGCTTCACTACCACCTAATTTAACGTGCTTTTCGTTGACTCACACGCCCTCAATTAATCGGCGCAAAGCACTCTGGCGATGGAATCGATCATCACCGGGCTGCGCTGGCGTTGGGTGCAAGAGCCACTGGTACTGCGCGGCGATTGGCAGGAGGCCCTCGCCGATCAAGTGGAGGAGCCGGGGCTCTATCTAGCCGCCGGGCTGGATACCGGGATCTGGTAAACGTCATCAAGCCAGATGCGCCAGGAATTCCAATCAAGCTCACCACTCGGACCATGGCAACCGGCAAGCTGTCACGCGCCTGTCACCCTTCACTGAATAGACTGGAAATCTCACATCCCAAGACAGGACGAGGTTTCATGAAAGTTACCATCTCTTCTCTACTCGCCGCTGGCCTGCTGTTTACCGCGTCCGCTCAAGCGCAGCAGAATGTCTTCGACTATCCGCAAACCGATGACGCGCCGGCCAGTTTCAACGTGGTCAACGAGATTCCCGCCGGTAGCTTCACCAAGTACGAGATCAATGCCGAGCACGGCCAGTTGATCGTCGACCGCTACGTCTCGATGCCCGTTCGCTACCCGGCCAACTACGGGTCCATCACCAGCTCCGCTGGTGGCGATGGCGACCCGCTGGATGCCCTCGTGCTGACCCGCGACAGCGTCTATCCCGGTGCGGTCATCAAGGTCCGTGCCATCGGCGTACTGCGCATGGTCGATGACGGCGAAGCCGACGACAAGATCATTGCCGTGCCCACCAACGACGTGGATCCTACCTACGCCGACGTGATGGCGATCGAGGATCTGCCCAAGATGCAGGCCGAGCGCATCAACGCTTTCTTCCGCGTTTACAAGAACCTGCCGGACGGTGGCGACATCGAGCTAAACGGTTTCGGCGATGCCAGCGAAGCGCGCGACATCCTGACCCAGGCCTTCGATGCCTATCAGGCGCAACACTAACCAACACAGCGCCCAGAAACGCCAACGGCGCCCCGAGGAGGGGCGCCGTTGGCGTTTCACTTAAGCGTTCTTGCTAGCGGGTCGTCATTTAAGCCGCTCGAAGATGGTCGCCACGCCCTGGCCCATGCCGATGCACATGGTGGCAAGCCCCAGGCGAGTGTCCTGCTGTTCCATCACGTTGAGCAGGGTGGTGCAGATCCGCGACCCGGAACAACCCAGCGGGTGGCCAAGAGCGATGGCACCGCCGTTAAGGTTGACCGCCTCGTCCATGCGATCGTGGAGGCCGAGATCCTTGAGCACCGGCAGCGACTGGGCGGCGAAGGCCTCGTTGAGCTCGACGGTCTGGATGTCATCGATGGTCAGGCCGGCCGCCTTGAGCGCCTTCTTGGTCGCCGGCACCGGGCCATAGCCCATGATCGAGGCATCGCAGCCGGCAACGCCGGTGGACAGCACCCGGGCGATCGGCTCGAGACCCAGTGCCTGGGCGCGTTCGTAGCTCATCACCGCCATACCGCTGGCACCCACCGAGAGCGCAGAAGACGTACCGGCGGTGACGGTGCCGTGGCGCGGGTCGAAGACCGGCTTCAGCGCGCCCATGGATTCGAGGCTGGCATCGCCACGAATCACTTCGTCGCGATCCACCCGCACCTTGAAGCCCTCGGCGTCATGGCCCTCGACGCCGATGATCTCGTTGTCGAAGCGACCGGCGTCGAGAGCGGCCTGGGCCCGCTGATGAGAGCGCACGCCGAAGGCGTCCTGCTGCTCGCGGCTGATGTTGTGCATCTTGCCCAGCAGCTCGGCGGTCAGGCCCATCATCATCGCCGCCTTGGCGGCATGCTTGCTGGCGGCCGGGTTCACATCGACACCGTGGGTCATCGGCACGTGCTCCATGTGCTCGACGCCGCCGATGATATAGAAGTCGCCCATGCCGGCCTTGATGTTCGCACTGGCGATATGCAGCGCGCTCATCGAGGAGCCACACAACCGGTTGACGGTCTGGGCCGGCACGCTGCGCGGGATGCCGGTCATGATCGCTGCGTTGCGGGCGATGTTCATGGCCTGTTCGAGGGTCTGATTGACGCAGCCCCAGATCACATCATCGACTTCCCCGGGGTTGAGCCCGGGATTGCGGTCGAACAGCGCCTGCATCACCGACGCCGACAGGTTTTCGGCACGCACGTGGCGGAAGGCGCCCTGCTTGGCCTTGGCCATGGCGGTACGCACGCCGTCGACCACCACGATATCTCTTGGATTCAAACTCATCTGACAACCTCTCCTGTACGTGGTGGCTCAAGCCTTCCCGGCATCGGAATAGAAACGCTCGCCGGCCTTGGCCATGGCGCGCAGTTTGTCGGTGGGGGCATAGAGCGGCCCCAGTTCCTCGGCCAGGCGCTCGGCCTGGGCAACGAAGGCCTCGAGGCCCATAGCGTCGATATAGCGCAGCGCGCCACCGCGGAACGGCGGGAAGCCGATGCCATAGATCAGCGCCATGTCAGCCTCGGCTGGGGTAGCGACGATGTTGTCTTCCAGGCAGCGCACGGTTTCCAGGCACAGCGGCACCATCATGCGGGCGATGATTTCCTCGTCGGAGAAGTCCTGGCTGGCCGTGGCAAGCTCTTTAACCAGGGAAAGCGCTACCTCGTCCTCAACCTTCTTCGGCTTGCCCTTCTTGTCTTCCTCGTAGGCATAGAAACCCTTGGCGTTCTTCTGGCCCAAGCGCTCGGCCTCATACATCGCCTGTATGGCGGTCTTGCCCCCGTTCTTGGCTCCCTGCGCCATACGATCCGGGAAGCCCTCGGCCATTACCTCATTGGCGTGCACGGCGGTGTCCATGCCTACCACGTCGAGCAGGTAGGCGGGGCCCATCGGCCAACCGAACTTCTCCATGATCTTGTCGACCCGGCGGAAGTCGGCGCCCTGCTCGACCAGCAGGCTGAAGCCGCCGAAATAGGGGAAGAGCACGCGATTGACCAGAAAGCCCGGGCAGTCGTTGACCACGATCGGCGTCTTGCCCATGGCCCGTGCGTAGGAAACGGTGGCCGCCACGGCCGCATCGCTGGTCTTCTCACCGCGGATCACCTCGACCAGCGGCATGCGGTGCACCGGGTTGAAGAAGTGCATGCCGCAGAAGTTCTCGGGGCGCTTGAGGTTCTCGGCCAAGCGGGTGATGGAGATGGTCGAGGTGTTGGAGGCGAGAATGGTGTCCTCGCCGACCTGCCCTTCCACCTCGGTGAGCACCGCGTCCTTGACCTTGGGGTTCTCGACCACCGCCTCGACCACCAGATCGACGTGGCCAAAATCGCCGTAGGAAAGGGTCGGGCGAATGTTGGTGAGCTTCTCGGCCATCGTCTCGGTGGTGAGCTTATTCCGCTCGACCTGCTTGGCGAACAGCTTGCGCGCCTCCTTGAGGCCAAGCTCGATGGCGTCGTCCTTGATGTCCTTCATCAGGATCGGCGTGCCCTTCGAGGCGCTCTGGTAGGCGATACCACCGCCCATGATGCCGGCCCCCAGTACCGCGGTCTGATTGACCGCTTGCGCCTGTTTGGCGTAATGGCTGCCTTTCTTCTTGACCACCTGGTCATTGATGAACAGCCCGACCAGGTTGTAGCAGACATCGGTCAGCGCCAGCTTGGCGAAGGCCTTGGCCTCGATGGCCTGGCAGCGCTCACGACCCTCACCGGCGCCCTTCTGGATCACTTTGATGGCTTCGATGGGCGCAGGATAGTGCGGGCCCGCCTTGCCGGCCACATAGCCCTTGGCGGTCTCGAAGACCATCATCTGCTCGATGGCATCGAGCTTGAGTGGCGAGGTCTTCTCGTCGCGCCGCGCCCGGTAATCGAGTTCGCCGGCATTGGCCCGGGCCAGGATATCCCGCGCCGCGGCCTCCAGGCGCTCTCCCGGCACCACCGCATCCACGGCGCCGACCTTGAGGGCGGCGTCGGCGCGATTTTCGGTGCCACCAGCGATCCATTCAATGGCGTTATCGGCGCCGATCAAGCGCGGCAGGCGCACGCAGCCTCCCCAGCCCGGCAGAATGCCGAGCTTGGTTTCGGGCAGGCCGATCTTGGCGGTGTCGGCCATCACGCGGAAATCGGTGGTCAGCGTGACCTCGCAACCGCCGCCCAGCGCCAGGCCGTTGATGGCGGTGACGGTGGGAAACGGCAGATCCTCGATGGCGTTGAAGATGGCATGCACCTGCTGGTTCATCTCGACCAGATAGTCCTCACCCTTCTCAAACAGGCCATGGAACTCGGTGATGTCGGCGCCAACGATGAAGGCGTCCTTGGCACTGGTGATTACCAGGCCGCTCAGGCCCTGGGTCGCGGCGATGGCCTTCACCGCCTCGCCAAGCTCCGCGACCACCGCGCTGGACAGCTTGTTGACTGACTCATCCTTCAAATCGAAGGTGAGCGTGGCGATGGGCTCGCCCCCGTTATTGGTTTCGCTCGCCACCGTGATGGCGTTGCCTTGATAGATCATCCATTCATCTCCAAACAGGGTTGGATGCCGGTGCCCGGCCGCGCATTCATACGGCCGTTTGATTACGGATCAGCTTGCGCCAGCCGCCGCGAAGCGTCAAGCCCCACGGTCTTAGCGAAAGGTACTAGCCGCAGGGCCTCGTTAACGCTGCCGGTTAAAGGTGGTGGATAAAAGTGCTGGTAATAGGAGCCTGGCTGGGCTGGGAGACTCGTTCAGAGAAGGACCTGGTCAGACAAGCAGCCAGGCAAGCCAAAGGTATGAAAAGGATGTCGCGCCAGCCAAGGCTCAACCAGACCGCCCAGCGATGCGCACGGACTCGCATCGCCGGGTGGTTCTAAGCGTCGGTTGAACCATGAACCGAGCGTCTCCGGGCTAGAGGTTAGTTAGCCCATCGGGCATTAACCCGTGTTGCGCAACCCCGCGGAGATGCCCGCCATGGTCACCATCAAGGCGCGCGTCAGGGCCGGGCTGATGGCACCATCGGCATCCCGGTTACGCTGCAGCAACTCGGCCTGCAGGCCATGCAGCGGGTCGATATAGGGATTGCGCACCGCGATGGCCTGGTGAATCAGCGGTGTATTCTCGAGTAGCTCTCGCTGATCGAGGATATCGAGCAGCGCCGACTGCAGCTTCGTGAAACGCCCGCGCAGCTCAGCGCCCAGCTCCAGCAGCCCGGGCTCATCGACCAGGCGCCGTTCGTAGTAGGCGGCAATGTCGATATCGGCCTTGGCGGACAGCATCTCCAGCATGTCCAGATAGGTGCCGAAGAAGGGCCAGCGGCTGCGCATTTCCTGCAATCGCTCGAGGCCGCCAGGCTCGGCCAGGCGCTGGACGAAGGCCTCACCGCTGCCTAACCAGGCGGGCAGCATCAAGCGGGTCTGGGTCCAGGCGAAGATCCAGGGGATCGCGCGCAGGGTCTCGACACCACCGTCCTGACGCCGCTTGGTGGGACGGGAACCCAGCGGCAGCCGCCCCAGGGAGCCTTCCGGCGTCACCGCACGGAAATAGGGGACGAAGTCCGGGTTCTCGCGCACCACACCCACATAGGCCTTGTGCGCTACCTCAGCGAGATGATCCATCTCCTCCCGCCAGGCGGGCTCAGGGGCCGGCGGCGGCAACAGCGTCGCCTCCAGCACCGCGCAGGCATAGATCTCCATCGAGCGCAGGGCAATGTCCGGCTGACCGAACTTGAAGCGGATCATCTCCCCCTGCTCGGTGACCCTGAGGCTGCCGTTCACCGAGCCTGGCGGCTGGGAAAGAATCGCCGCGTGCGCCGGACCGCCCCCGCGGCCCACGGTGCCACCGCGACCATGGAAGAGCGTCAGATCCACCCCGTGGCGCTTGCAGACCTCGACCAGGGTCTCCTGCGCCCGATACTGGGCCCAGGCGGCGGCCAGCTGGCCGGCATCCTTGGCCGAATCGGAATAGCCGATCATCACTTCCTGCTCGTCGCCGGCCAGGCGGCGATAGCCCGGCAGCGCCAGCAGCCGATCGATAACGTCGCCGGCCCGGTTCAGGTCATCCAGGGTCTCGAACAGCGGCGCTATGGGCAGCGCCACGTCGCCACCGACTTCTTTCATCAACAGCGCCACCGCCAGCACATCGGACGGCTGGCCGGCCATGGAAATGATGTAGGTGCCGAGCGCCTCGCGTTGCTCGGAGGCGATCACCCGGAAGGTATCGATCACCTCGCGGGTCTCGCTGGAACACTCCCAGCGACGCGGGATCAGCGGACGCCGGGAGCTGAGCTCACCGAGCAGGAATTCCTGGCGCTTGGCTTCGTCCCATTGTTGATAGTGCCCCTGGCCCAGATAATCGGTCAGCTCGTCGAACACCTGAGTATGGCGGGACGATTCCTGACGCAGATCGAGCTTGGTCAGGGTCACGCCGAACACCGCGACGCGGCGCAGGGTGTCGAGCAGCACGCCGTTGGCGATGGTATCCAGGCCGACATCGCACAGCGAGCGGTAGCAAGACAGCAGCGGCGCATAGAGCTGGTCGCGGTGCTCGATGATCGGCCCGCCCTCGTGGGGCTCGCCGTCGAGTCCGGCCTTGGCCCAGTCGCGGGTGGCTTCGACCTTGGCGGTAAGGCGCTTGAGCAGTTCCCGATAGGGTTCCGGGGCATCACCGACCTCGGCGCGCAAGGCACTGTTGGCCTTCCACATCGATAGCTCGGCCTTGAGCTGGTCCAGGTCGCGCAGGTACAAGTCTGCGGCCATCCAACGGCCCAGCAGCAGAACCTCGCGGGTGACCTTGGCGGTGACGTTGGGATTGCCGTCCCGGTCGCCGCCCATCCAGGAGGCGAAACGCAGCGGCGCGGCATCCAATGGCAGGCGCTCGCCGGCGGCCTCCAGCAACAGGCTGTCGAGGTCGCGGTGGAAATCCGGCACCGCCTGCCACAGCGAGTTCTCGATCACCGCGAACCCCCACTTGGCTTCGTCGACCGGGGTAGGACGCTCGTGGCGAATCTCGTCGGTGTGCCAGGCCTGGCTGATCAGTTCTTCCAGTCGACCATGGACCCGAGTCAGTTTCTCGGGGGAATCGACGGTCGACTCGAGTCCTGTCAGGCAATCATCGATGGCATCGTACTTCTGGATCAGGGTACGGCGAATGACCTCGGTGGGATGGGCGGTCAGCACCAGCTCGACCCGCATGCTGGCCAGCGACTCGACCAGCTTGCGAGGCGAGTGACCGGCCTTGCGCGCCCGGGCGATCAGGTCGCCAAGTTCTGGCTGGGAACCCGGCTTGTAGTCTTCGACGCGACGAAAGCGCGCCCGGTAGTGCTGCTCGGCGATATTGGCGAGGTTGAGGAACTGGTTAAAGGCCCGAGTGACCGGCAGGAGATCGCGATCCGGCAGCCGGCGCAGATATTCGATCAGCTCACGGCGCCCTTCGGAATCGCCCTGCCGGCCGCGCTTGGCCAGGCCACGGATGGACTCGATCTTGTCGACGAAGCCCTCACCCAGATCATCGGCGATGGTGCGCCCCAGGCTATCGCCCAGCACGCGCACATTGTCTCGCAAAGATTCATGCAGATCGTCGCTCACAGACATCCCTCCTGTCGGCTATTGGCATTGTTGACCCGCTACTGCAATGGCGACTCCCGCGCCGCGATGAGATGCCTTCCCACTGGCGCGCGAGCGCCGTGTCTTGTCCGTCTGGCGGCCGATCATGCTGGCCATCAGGCCGATGTTTCACCGTTCTTTTTCAGTGCCTCGCCGTGCTTTTCACCCGCCTTGGCGGTCTGCCAATGTGCTTCCATGTCTTCGAGGGTGGCCTGGCCGAGCACCTTGCCCTCGCCGGCCAGAGCCGACTCCACGTGACGAAAACGCCGCTCGAACTTGGCGTTGGTGCCGCGCAGGCGTTGCTCGGGGTCGGTCTTCAAGGTACGGGCGAGATTGACCACCGCGAACAGCAGGTCGCCGACCTCCTCGCCGGCATGCTCCTGATCGCCCGCGGCCAACGCCTCCTCGACCTCGTCGAGTTCCTCGCGGATCTTGGCCAGCACGCCGCGATGATCGGGCCAGTCGAAACCGACCCGTGCGGCACGCTTGGAAAGCTTAGCGGCGCGGGTCAGTGCCGGCAGGTTGCGGGGCACATCGTCTAGCACCGAAACGGCCTTGACCTTATGACCAGCTCGCTCGGCTCGCTCATCGGCCTTGAGCGACTCCCAGCGTGAATGAACGTGGGCGGTCTCGACCTCGGCGGCAGTCTTACCGTCGCGGCGAGACGCCAGGGTGCCATCGGGAAAGACATGGGGGTGACGGCGCAGCATCTTCGCGGTCAGCACATGCACCACGTCATGGAAGTCGAACCGCCCTTCCTCCCGACCGAACTGGCTGTAATAGACCACCTGGAACAACAGGTCGCCAAGCTCGCCGGGCAGTTCACCAAAGGCGCGTCGCTCGATGGCATCGGCAACCTCGTAGGCTTCCTCGAGGGTGTGCGGCACGATCGAGTCCCAGTCCTGCTTGAGATCCCAGGGGCAGCCCCGATCGGCATCGCGCAGCACCGCCATCAGGGTCAGCAAGTCATCGAGACGGTACCGTTCGCTCATCAACGCCCTCCCTTGCCGCGGACCTTGCCTTTGGCGCCGCTTCTCAGACGCTTGACGTCGAGCACGTTGGAAAGCTGCTGGATGCGCGAGAACAGCCGCCCCAGGGTCTCCAAACCATCCACCTCGAGGGTGATGGTCATTCTGGCCAGACCCTCGACCTCATCGGTCTGGGTGTTCACGGAGAGCACGTTGACCTTGTCGTTACCCAGCACGCCGGTCACATCGCGCAGCAGCCCTGAGCGATCCCAGGCTTCGATCTCGATATCCACCGGATAGCGAGTCGCCGCCCGCTCGCCCCATTCCACCTCGATGATGCGCTTGGGCTCGTCCAGGCGCAGCTGAAGAATGTTGGGGCAGTCCTGGCGGTGAACGGTGACGCCGCGCCCCTGGGTGATGAAACCGACGATATGCTCGCCGGGCACCGGATGGCAGCAGTTGGCCATGCTGGTCTTGAGGTTGCCGACCCCCAGCACGGTGATGCCCTGATCGCCGGCGGCCGGCTTCTCGCGGCGCGGTTTGGCCAGCAGCCGGTCGAGCTGTTCCTGGTCATCGTGCTCGCCGAACAGTTGCTGGGCCTGATGCAGCACCTGGCCGATGCGCAGGTCGCCAGCGCCGATGGCCGCGTACATGTCCTCGGGGGTCGTGTAGTTGACCTTATGCGCCAGGGTGGTGAGGTCGATATCCTCGACGTCGAGGCGCTTCATCTCCTTGTCGAAGAGCGCCTTGCCCTCATCCAGGTTCTGGCCGCGCGCCTGCTGCTTGAACCAGGCCTGAATCTTGGCCCGGGCGCGGGAGGTACGCACGAAGCCCACCGAGGGGTTGAGCCAGTCGCGGCTGGGCCCCCCCTTGGTGGCGGTCAGGATCTCGACCTGCTGGCCGGTCTTGAGCTCATAGGTCAGCGGCACGATGCGGCCGTTGACCTTGGCGCCGCGACAGCGATGGCCGATCTCGGTGTGCACCCGGTAGGCGAAATCGATGGGCGTGGCCACCCGCGGCAGATCGATGACGTGGCCATCGGGGGTAAAGACATAAATGCGATCCGGCGCCACATCGCTCGAGAGCCCTTCACGCAGGTCGCCGAAACCGCCGACTTCCTCTTGCCACTCGAGCACCTGACGCAGCCAGGCGATCTTGTCTTCGTAGCTGCGGCTCTTGGCCTTGGTGTCGTGGCCCTTGTAGCGCCAGTGGGCACAGACGCCGAGCTCCGCCTCCTCGTGCATGGCAAAGGTGCGGATCTGAATCTCGAGCACCTTGTTCTCGGGGCCAAACACGGCGGTATGCAGCGACTGATATCCGTTCTTCTTGGGGTTGGCGATGTAATCGTCGAATTCGTTGGGCACGTGGTGCCAGCGGGAATGCACGATGCCCAGCACCGTGTAGCAGTCGGCCACCCGAGGCACCAGGATGCGCACGGCGCGCACATCATAGACCTGGGAGAAATCGATGTGCTTGCGCTGCATCTTCCGCCAGATCGAATAGATATGCTTGGCACGGCCGTCGACGTCGTACTCGTGGATGTCCTGGGCTTCCAGAAGCTCCTTGAGCGTTCCCACCACATCGTTGATATAGCTCGTGCGGTCGAGGCGCTTCTCGGCCAGTTGCTTGGCGATCGACTTGTACTCGGCCTCGTGGAGGTAGCGGAAGGACAGGTCCTCGAGCTCCCACTTGAGATGGCCGATGCCCAGCCGGTGCGCCAGCGGAGCATAGATATCGAACACTTCGCGAGCCACCCGCAGGCGCTTGTCGCGGGTAGTATCCTTGACCTGACGCAGGGCGCAGGTGCGTTCGGCGATCTTGATCAGCGCCACGCGCACGTCGTCGATCATGGTCACCAGCATGCGCCGCAGGTTGTCCTGCTGACTGTACTGGGACATATCCTGACTGGGCAGGGCCTGATGGCTAATCGCCGCCATGTGCAGCACGCCTTCGATCAAGGTGGCGACTTCCTGGCCGAAGCGCTTCTCGACGGCCTCGACCGAGATCAACTTGACGCGCACCGAACGATAGAGCACGGCGGCTTCCAAGGCGGTCTGGTCGAGCCTGAGTTCGCCGAGAATATCGGCCATTTCAAGCCCCATGCGATAGCTCGACCCGTTGCCAAGCCCGAACTGCTGCGCTTGGCTGGCCTCATCGGCGAGGCTGCAGGCCAGTTCACAGACTTCACGCATCCGTTCTGCGTTGGTCAGCACGGCTTCCTCGCCGAGGCGAGCCAGCCATTGGTCGAGGTCCACCGCGCCGTCATCGGTCAACGGCTGGTCATCACGCACCTTTACCATGGTGCTTCACTCCTTTGGCATCTGCGCCGGCGTCACGTCGGACGCAGGAATTTCGGGATGCTCGAACAGCAACACGGCCTCGAGGTGGGCGGTCTGGGCAAACATGTCGGCAACCGCCGAGCGCACCAGCCGATAGCCACCGGCGGCCAGATATGCCGCATCCCGGGCAAGGGTCGCCGGGTCACAGGAAACATAGAGAATCCGCGCGACCCCGGACCTGGCCAGCTGACGCGACAAGGCTTCTGCGCCTTCCCGGGGTGGATCCAGCACCACCAGGTCCCAGTCGTTCTCGTCGAGTAGTGCGCGGACCGGATCCTCACGACTCAGGTCCGCCTGGCGGGCGCTGACCCCGGAAAGGTCGTTGCGCCGGGCATTGGCGGCCAGGCGTTCGACCATCAGCGGGTTGCCTTCCACGCCGGTCACCATGCCGGTGTATGCGGCCAGTGCCAGGCTGAAGTTGCCGACGCCAGCGAAGCAGTCGAGCACGCGCTCACCGGATTGAGGCGCCAGCCATTCGAGGGCCGTATCGACCAGTCGCTGATTGACCGAGGCGTTGACCTGCAGGAAGTCACCCGGCGCAAAGCCAAGCACCAGCTCACGGCTGGCTTCAGACACGGTTGCCTGGTCATTCTCGCGCTCGGGCCCAGCCAGCGTCCGCCCATCCAGTACCACCCTATAGTGCAGATCGGGCGCCTCCGTGAGCCATTCGAGGCGCGGCGACTCACGGCCCAGCAACCAGCCAAGCGATAGCTCGTGGGCCGCGGCAAAGGCTTGCCAGCGATGGGCATCGCTTGGCTGAGCGCGCAGCTGACGCACCACCAGACAGATGCCCTCGTCGCTGGCGATAAGCTCGAGATGCCCCACCTGACGCGGCGCCTCGAGGCTCACGAGCTGCTCACGAAGCGGCGTCAGCAAGGCCTCGAGGGCAGGCACCAGCACCGGACACGCTGCCATGTCGACCAGATGGTGGCTACCCCGGGCGCGAAAGCCCAGATGGATGCGGCCCTCGGCATCGACCTTGACGCCGAGCCGCGCCCGGCGCCGATAGCCGAACCCGTCGGAGCTCAGCAGCGCCGGCGCGTTATCCAGGGTAAGCCCCTGACGAGCCAGTTGCTCGACCAGCACCTGCTGCTTATGGCGGCGCTGGGCATTCAGTGTCTGGTGCTGCAGGTCGCAGCCGCCGCAGACGCCGAAATGCGCACAGGCCGGCGTCTCACGTTCGGGCGCCGCCTTGAGCACCTCACGAACATGCGCCTCATCGAAGCGCTGGCGGCTCTTGTGCACGGCTATTTCTACCCGCTCACCGGGCAGTGCGCGATCGATGAACAGGGTCTTGCCGGCCGCATTGCGCGCCACGCCTCGGCCATCGTGAGCGAGACGCAAAATCTCCACGCCCTGGTCATCGGCAGCCGCCTGCTGAGCCCCGCGTGGCATCGTCGGGGCTTTCCTGGCAGCGGATTTTGGCGTGCGGCGCTTGCCTAGCATCGCCATCTTATTGCTCCGGCGCATAAAGGCCGGTGGACAGATAACGATCGCCACGATCGCAGACGATGAAGGCGATCACCGCATTCTCGACCTCTTCGGCTACCTTGAGAGCACCAGCAAGAGCACCGCCGGAGGAAACGCCGGCGAAGATGCCCTCTTCCCGCGCCAGCCGGCGCATATGTTGTTCGGCTTCGGTCTGACCGATATCGATCACCCGGTCGACCCGTGCGGGCTCGAAGATGCTCGGCAGATACGCCTCGGGCCAGCGGCGGATGCCGGCGATGCTGGCGCCGTCCTCGGGCTGCAGGCCGATGATCTGCACCTCGGGGTTCTGCTCCTTGAGATAGCGAGACACGCCCATGATGGTGCCGGTGGTGCCCATCGAGCTGATGAAGTGGGTAATGGTGCCCTCGGTCTGGCGCCACAGCTCCGGCCCGGTGGTGCGGTAGTGCGCCATGGGGTTATCGGGGTTGGCGAACTGATTGAGGGGCTTGCCCTCGCCGCGGGCGATCATGGTGCCGGCCAGATCTCGAGCCCCCTCCATGCCCTGCTCTTGAGTCACCGGGATCAACTCGGCACCGAAGGCCGCCATGGCCTGCTTGCGCTCGCTGGACGCATTGTCGGGCATGATCAGCACCATGCGATACCCCTTCATGGCGGCCGCCATGGCCAGCGCAATGCCGGTATTGCCGGAGGTGGCCTCGATCAGGGTATCTCCGGGAGTGATCTCGCCGCGCGCCTCGGCCTCGGCGATCATCGAAAGGGCCGGCCGATCCTTGACCGACCCCGCCGGGTTGTTGCCCTCGAGCTTGGCCAGCAGGGTGTTGTTGCGTCCGGCAGCGATGCGCTTCAGGCGCACCAAGGGGGTGTTGCCGACCACATCCTCGAGCGTGGGAAATTGCATCTAACCTTCCTTCTGGAAAAGTCTTTGTCGCCATTATATCGCCGGGCGTGTCCCGGTGACAGGGATCGGCCATGGCTGTGGCATACTGCACGCAAATGAAGTTTCTAGAGAATCATGCATGTCGATCAAGACGCGCCTGCTGCTATGGCTGATGTTACTGCCGCTGAGTTTGCTGGCCATCACCTCTGCCCTGAACCTGACCCACGAGACCAATCAGCGTCGCTCATCGCTTCAGCAACACCTGATGGAAAGCACAGCCCTGACCGCCAAGGCGATGAGTGAGGCGCTGGCCAATCAACAGGACGATGCTCTGCGAACACTGGGCGAGGGCCTGCTCGAGATCGAAGAGATACGCTCGGTGCGCCTCTTCTCAGGGACAGGCGGCCCCCTGATGTCACTTGGCCAGCCACCCCGCACCTCTGCACGCCCACCAACCGAGCCAACGCTCGATACCGATTGCGCGGGCTGGCAACTGACGCTGCCCTTGAACGGTTCCGACAAGTGGCTGGCGGTCGAAGTCGAGACGCTGGGTCTTACGCTGAGCAACTATCGTCACCTGCTGATCCACGGACTGGGCCTGCTGCTGGCTGGTCTGGGCCTCTTTCTGCTGGCCTATTCGCTGAGCCGTCGCATCACCGAGCCCTTGGTCGCTATTCAGGCGGCACTGGAGCGCCTCAATCGCGGCGATCATGGCATTCGCTTATCCGAAACGGGGCCCGAAGAGACGGCCCAGATCATGACGAGCGTCAATGCCCTGCGCGATCACCTGGAGCGTGTACAGGAAGACATGCAGGCACAGATCGAGCAGAACACCCAGGACCTGCAGGAATCGATGGAGACCATCGAGGTCAAGAATATCGAACTCGACATCGCTCACCGCCGTGCCCTGGAAGCCAGCCGTATCAAATCCGAATTCCTGGCCAACATGAGCCACGAGATCCGCACGCCGCTCAACGGCATCATCGGTTTCTGTCAGCTACTCGGGCGCTCACGGCTCGACAGTCGCCAGCAGGATTGGCTTGAACATATGCAGAAGACCTCGAACAGCCTGTTGCTGCTGGTCAATGACGTCCTGGATTTCTCCAAGATCGAGGCGGGAAAGCTCGAACTGGAGACCGTCCATCTGGACATGGTCGACCTGGTCGATGATGTGCTGGGAATGCAGGCGCCCCAGGCGCACCAGAAAGGGTTGCACCTGCTGGGACTGGTCTTCGACGACGTGCCGACCGATCTGCAGGGTGACCCACTGCGCATTCGCCAGGTGCTGACCAACCTCGTCAACAACGCCATCAAGTTCACCGAAAGTGGCGAGGTCATCGTGCGCGTGATGCTCGAAGAATCTCGAGAGCATCAGGTCACCCTGAGAGTCAACGTCAGCGATACCGGCATCGGCCTCCCCAAGGAACAACGCGATCGGCTGTTCAAGGCCTTCAGTCAGGCCAATTCGAGCGACACCCGCCATTTCGGCGGCACCGGGCTTGGTCTGGTGATCTGTCGCCAGTTGATCGAGCAGATGGGCGGCGCTATCACCATGTCCAGCGAGCCCGGTAACGGTTCGACCTTCTCCTTCAACCTGCCGCTGGCCACGCGCCACGAACATCGCATTCCGGAACTCGATCTCGGCGGTCGAGTGGTGGCCCTTTACGAGCCTCACCTCGCGACCCGGCGCGCCATTAACCATCTGCTCTCGACCTGGAACGCCAAGGTTCCGATTCTGGGTGGCGACGGCCATACCGCTCCGCCCTCGCCGCCCGATCTAGTGCTTGCCAGTCTCGACGCAAGGGATCTGGACCCCGACCGGCTGGCAAGCTGGCAGGCCTGTCTGGATGAAAGCACCTGTCCAACGATCCTGATGGCCAATGCCAGCCCTTACGATATGCCGGAACTGCGCCTGCCACGGGGAGGCGAGACGCTGACCAAGCCCATCTCGCGCCAGGCGCTGGCCGACACGATCAAGCAACAGCTCGGCCTGACGGCACCATCCAAGCTTCCGGTCTCGCAAACCTCGCTGCCCAAACTCGCCGCTGCCGACTCGCCGAGAGTGCTGGTGGTCGACGACGTGGCGTCCAACCGCCTGCTGCTGCAGGAGCTGCTGCGCGAAGCGGGCATCATGTCGCTGCTGGCCGCGAGCGGAGGAGAGGCTCTGGCACTGGCCCAGAGTGAGCGTATTGACCTTGTTTTGATGGACATCCGCATGCCCGGCATGGATGGCGAAGCCACCCTGGAAGCACTACGCCAACTGGGGGGCGTATGGAAAACCTGTCCGGTCATCGCCGTCACCGCCCACGCGCGGGAAGACGAGCGCCAACGCCTGCTGTCTTGCGGCATGCACGATGTGCTGATCAAGCCCGTCGACGCCAAGGTGCTGGTCAAACTGCTCAGCCAGCATCTGGCGCTGACCCTGCCGGCCCCGGGTCAGGGTGCGAGTGGAGCATTGGAGCTGGCATCCGGCGATAGCCATATCGAGGCTGACGGTGAGCTTGCGGTCGTGGATATGCAGATGGGGGCCAGGCTTGCCGGCGGGCGGGAGGACCTGGCGCGCAAGACATTGACCCTGCTGCTGGAAAGCCTCGACGAGAGCGAGGCCAGCCTCGATGCGGCCTGGCAGGCCGAGGACGAAGAAGCCCTTCTTGACGCCATCCACCGCCTGAACGGCGCCTGCCGCTATTGCGGGGTGCCACAACTGGCCCTGCTCGCCGAGACCCTGGAGACCCGGCTTCGGGTGCAGGGTGTGGCGGCGGTCGGCTCGCTGCTAAAGGAGCTATACGCTGCCATGGGGCGCCTGCGCGCCTGGCAGTCGCGACAGGCCTAAGGCCCAGGCATCAAGCCTCATCTTCTCAAGCCCCATGACCTCGAGATTCAGGAGCGCACAAAGCCCGTTACCCTTCCAGCACCACCAGCGCCAGCGCCAGTTCGGCCTCATCTGAGATCGATAGGTGCATGCCGGTCACGCCCAGCTGCGCAGCGAGTGCCTGGGCCTGGCCCGAGAGTGCTAGCGAAGGCCGGCCCAGGCGGTCGTTGACTACCTGAATCTCGGACCAGCGCATGCCCTGTCGCATGCCGGTCCCCAGGGCCTTGACGAAGGCCTCCTTGGCGGCAAAACGCTTGGCCAGATAGGCGGCGGGCTGGCCATGCTCGGCCAACCGCGTCTGCTCATGAGGGCCAAGTACACGCGCCGCGAAGCGATCACCATGACGGGCCATGGCCGTCTCGAAGCGCGCCACCCTGGCGATATCGGTCCCAATGCCGAGGATCATATCGGCTAGTCCTAAGCGTGGTCGTGGTCGTGGTCGTGGTCGTGGTCGTGGTCATGAGCTTCCATAGCGGCCACCAGGCCAGCTTCCTGGCCGGCGATCGCCAGACGCTTCATGTCGGCCACGGCGTCCTTGAGCCCCACGAACAGCGAGCGGGCAATGATGGCATGGCCGATGTTGAGCTCGGTAAGCCCCGGAATGGCGGCGATCGCCTCGACATTATGGTAATGCAGGCCGTGCCCGGCATTGACCACCAGCCCAAGCTCCAGCGCCATCTCGGCGGCGGCGCTCAGGCGCGCGTACTCGCGCCGAGCCTCGTCACCGGACGCCTCGGCATAGGCCCCGGTATGCAGCTCGACCACGGGAGCCCCCACGTCCTTGGCCGCTTCGATCTGCACGGGTTCCGGGTCGATGAATAGCGACACCTCACAACCGACGGCGGCCAGACGCTTGCAGGCGGCGGCGATGGTCTCGCGCGCACCGGCCACATCGAGCCCACCCTCGGTGGTCAATTCTTCACGCTTTTCCGGTACCAGGCAGATATGCGCCGGACGGATCTCTTCGGCCAGTTCAAGCATCGCCGGCGTCACGGCCATCTCGAGGTTCATGCGCGTATTGAGCACCTCGGCGAGGAGTCTGACGTCGCGCTCTTGGATGTGGCGACGGTCCTCACGCAGGTGCACGGTAATGCCATCGGCCCCTGCCTCCTCGGCGAGCAAAGCCGCCTGAACGGGATCGGGAAACCGGGTGCCGCGGGCCTGGCGCAGGGTGGCAATGTGATCGATATTGACGCCGAGCAGGATACGAGGGGGGAGCATGGCAATCTCTCCAATAAATCGTCAGGGGAAAATCAGCGGATAGGGGCAAGTAAATTGGGGCAAGTAGCGAGTAACGAGTAACGAGTAACGAGTAGCGAGTAGCGAGTAGCGAGTAACGAGCAGCGAGTAAATAGCGGCAAGATATCAGCCGGAACGGCGACGCGCGGCCAGCTGCTGCATCAGCTCACGAGCCCGCAGGGGGCGCTCGCCGAGCAGTGGCGCTAGCGCGGCACGGGCCAGTGAGCGTGCCGGTGCGGCGAGCCCAGGCGCTGCCCAGTCGCCCTGCTCCAGCAGCTTGAGCGTGCGGCCATCAAGACCGCCAGCATCCCCTGGTACCAGGGGACTGAAACGACGGGCGCCAGCCCAGTAGACATAGCGAGTCTGGGGGTCGAGCTCGACGCCGTCGAGATCGCAGAATATGGGCTCGGCGTCCAGAGACTCCAGCAAGGCAAACTCCAGACGCCGCAACGCACCGGCCCGCTCACCGGGCAGCGGCAATTCCTTCAGGGCGGCGCCATAGAAGGCAAAGACCTCGGACACCGGCAGTTCCAGCGGCAGCAGCCGGGTCAAGAGCTCGTTGGCGTAGAAGCCGCACAACAGCCCCTCGCCGGCCAGCATTGGCGCACTGCCGGTGCTCTCCATCAGGCGCAGGCGCTTGAGTTCCCCTCCCCCCACCCAGGTCAGGTGCAGGGGCGTGAAGGGCTGCAGGCGCGACCGAGAGCGGCTGCCCGGTCGCTGTACGCCCTGGGCCACGGCGCGAATGCGGCCATGATCCAGGGTCAGCAGATCGACCAGGGCACTGGTCTCACGATAGGGGCGTTTGTGCAGCAGGAATGCCGGCTGAGGCTGCATAACGGGGCTCAGTCGAGGTCGTAGCCCAGGCTCTTCAAGGCTCGCTCATCGTCGGACCAGCCGCGCTTGACCTTGACCCAGAGGTTGAGCATCACCTTGGCATCGAAGGCGCGCTCCATTTCCAGGCGCGCCTCGCGACCAATCTTCTTGATGCGATCGCCGGCCTCACCGATCAGGATCTTCTTCTGCCCCTGACGCTCGACCATCATCAGCGCACTGATATGCAGGGTACCGCGCTGATCGGCCTTGAATTCCTCGATCTCGACGGTCATCTGGTACGGCAGCTCATCACCCAACTGCCGCATCACCTTCTCGCGTACCAGCTCAGCGGCCAGGAAGCGCGAACTCTTGTCGGTAATCTGGTCATCTGGGAAGTGGTGAATGCCTTCCGGCAGGTGTTTGGCGACCTCGGCCTCGAGCTCGGGCACATTGGTGCCGTGCTTGGCCGAGATCGGCAGGATGGCGGCAAAATCGCGCTTGGCGCCGACCTGGTCGAGCCAGGGCAACAGGCTCGCCTTGTCCTCGAGCCAGTCGACCTTGTTGACGGCGAGAATCACCGGTGCGCTGACATGCTCAAGCTTGTCGAGCACCACCTGGTCTTCCGGCGCCCAGCGGGTGCGGTCGATGATAAAGACCACGCAGTCAATGTCGCGCAGGGCTTGGGTGGCCGCCTGATTCATGAAGCGGTTGATCGCCTTGTTGCGATCCTTCGACATGATGTGCATGCCGGGGGTGTCGACATAGATGAACTGGGTCTCGTCTTCGGTCTTGATGCCCATTACCTGGTGGCGCGTGGTCTGCGGGCGCCGCGAGGTGATGGAGACCTTCTGACCGAGGATGCGATTCATCAGCGTCGACTTGCCGACGTTGGGACGCCCGACGATGGCGACAAAGCCACAGGATTGAGTCATGAGCGACCTCCACGGGGATCAAGGCGAGTCAAGGCAAGCTCGGCGGCCTGCTGTTCGGCATGGCGGCGGCTTGAACCCACCCCAACGGTGTGCTCGCCGATCATTTCGATGTGGCACTCGACAGTGAAGGTCTGGGCATGCGCCTCGCCATCCACGGTGACCACCTCATAGCGCGGCAGCGGTGACTGACGCGACTGCAAGAATTCCTGCAGTCGCGTCTTGGGATCTTTCTGGGTGTCCTGCAGATCCAGCGCTTCCAGGCGGGTCGCAAACCAGGACAGCACGCGGGCCTTGGCCACGTCCATGCCGGCATCCAGATAGATGGCACCGATCACGGCCTCGACGGCATCGGCAAGAATCGAGTCACGACGATGGCCGCCGCTCTTCATCTCGCCGGAACCGAGCCGCAGGCATTCGCCGACGGAAAACTCGCGACCCAGTTCGGCCAGGGTCTGCCCCTTGACCAGGCGGGCACGCAGGCGCGAAAGCTGGCCTTCGCGAGCTTCTGGAAAGCGCCGGAACAGCGCCTCGGCGATCACGAAATTGACGATCGAGTCGCCGAGAAACTCGAGCCGTTCGTTGTTCTGGCCGCCAAAGCTGCGATGGGTCATGGCCAGCTCCAGCAGGCCGGGATCGGCGAACTCATGGCCGACCCGGCGGCTGAAGGTATTCAAGGGGTTGCTCACGAAACTCCTGCTACTCTCTGAAAGGTTGTCATCATCGATGGGCATTGAGATCTCACCGTGCGCGGCCCGATGAGCCGCGTCAGGGTCAGTCGATCACCCGGACCTCGCTGAAGCTCGGCAGTCCGCCGTCCCAGTGCATCCACACCGCGAAGGCCTCGCCAACGATATTTTCTTCCGGCACGAAGCCCCAGTAGCGGCTGTCGTTGGAGTGGTCACGGTTGTCGCCCATCATGAAATAATGCCCCTCGGGGACCCGCAGTTCGCGCATCTGCGGCCCTGGGTCACGGAAATCATTGTAAATGGGGTGTGTGGTATCGCCCAAGCTTTCCTGGAGCAATACCTCTTCGAGCTGATCAGTATCGCTTTCATTGACCAGCTCTTTGGGGACCGCCTCGCCATTGATATAGAGCTGCTTGCCCTCGTAGCGAATGCGATCACCCGGCAGGCCAATCACCCGTTTGATGAAGTTGACCGAAGGGTCCTGGGGAAAACGAAACACCATCACGTCCCCCCGCTCAGGCTCGCCAATATCGATCAGCTTGGTGTTGGTCACCGGCAGACGCAGACCATAGGTGAACTTGTTGACCAGGATGAAATCGCCGATCTCAAGAGTCGGACGCATCGACCCCGAGGGAATCTGGAAGGGCTCGACGACGAAGCTGCGCACCACCAGCACCACCAGCAGCACCGGGAAGAAGGAACGCGCATAGTCGACGAGCCAAGGCTCCTTGGCGCTCTTTTGGGTGGCCTTGCTTGACGCAGCGTATGCCCCACCGCCCTCGTGACTGCCTGATTCGTGACCAGCCCCATCCGCCAGCCCTTGTCCTTCACCGGCAAGCGCCACGCGCTGTTGGCGGCGCTTGGACCACCAGACACTGTCGAGCAACCAGATCAACCCGGTGACCGTGACGGCCACCACCAGCAGAAGCGAAAAATCCATTTGTCAGTGTTTCCTAGTCGTTCACCTTGAGCACGGCGAGGAAGGCATCTTGCGGGATCTCGACCCGACCCACCTGTTTCATGCGTTTTTTACCCGCTTTCTGCTTCTCGAGCAGTTTCTTCTTACGGGATGCGTCGCCGCCATAGCACTTGGCGGTCACGTTCTTGCGCAGTGCCTTGACCGTCGACCGGGCCACGACCTGGCCACCGATCGCCGCCTGAATCGCCACGTCGAACATCTGGCGCGGGATCAGCTCTTTCATCTTCTCCACGAGCAGGCGACCACGGGAATGAGCATGATCACGGTGGATGATAACCGCAAGGGCATCGACTCGGTCGCCATTGATCAGCACGTCCAGGCGCACCAGTTTGGCGGCTTCGAAGCGCTCGAAGTTGTAATCAAGTGACGCATAGCCCTTGGTGATCGACTTCAGGCGGTCGAAGAAGTCCATGACCACCTCGGACATGGGCAGTTCGTAGGTCAGCTGAATCTGACTGCCCAGGAACTGCATGTCGAGCTGGGTACCACGGCGCTGCTCGCATTCGGTAATGACATTGCCGACGAATTCCTGGGGCACCAGGATGCTCGCCCGCACCACTGGCTCACGCATCTCGTCGACGTTGGCCATGTCCGGCAGCTTGGAGGGGTTCGAGACATAGATGATCTCGCCGCTGTCCATCGCCAGCTCATAGACTACCGTAGGCGCCGTGGTCAGCAGGTCGAGATTGTATTCCCGCTCCAGACGCTCTTGAATGATTTCCATGTGCAGGGTGCCGAGGAAGCCAACGCGGAAACCGAAGCCCAGGGCATCAGAGTTCTCCGGCTCGTAGTCCAGGGATGCATCATTGAGTGCCAGCTTCTCGAGCGCATCGCGGAAGTCCTCGTAGTCATCGGCGCTGACCGGGAACATGCCCGCATAGACCTGCGGCTTGACCTTCTGGAAGCCGGGCAGGCGCGGCACGTCCGGCGTCTTGGTATGGGTGATGGTGTCACCCACGGGCGCGCCATGAATATCCTTGATGCCCGCGACCACGAAACCGACCTCACCGGCGCGCAGGATGCCGGTTTCCTTGCGCAGCGGCGTGAAGATACCCACCTCGCCGACCGGCCAATCGCGGCCTGTCGAGGTCATGCGGATCTTGTCGCCCTTCTTCAGCGTGCCGTCGAAGACCCGCACCAGCGAGACTACGCCCAGATAATTGTCGAACCAGGAATCGACGATCAGCGCCTGCAGCGGTGCGTCTCGATCGCCCTTGGGTGCCGGAATGTCGCGCACCAGACGCTCGAGCAGACCTTCCATGCCCATGCCGCTCTTGGCCGACACCTGGCAGGCATCGGTGGCGTCCAGGCCGATGATCTCCTCGATCTCCTTGCTGACCTTGTCCGGGTCGGCCTGGGGCAGGTCCATCTTGTTGAGTACCGGCAGCACCTCGAGCCCTTGCTCCACGGCGGTATAGCAGTTGGCCACGGACTGCGCCTCGACCCCCTGACCCGCGTCGACCACCAGCAATGCGCCCTCACAGGCATAGAGCGAACGGGAGACTTCGTAGGAAAAATCGACGTGCCCGGGCGTATCGATGAAGTTGAGCTGGTAGGTCTTACCGTCTTCAGCCAGGTAATCCAGAGTGACCGACTGCGCCTTGATGGTGATGCCGCGCTCGCGCTCGATATCCATGGAGTCGAGCACCTGCTCTTTGAGCTCGCGATCGGTCAGGCCGCCGCAGATCTGAATGATGCGATCCGAGAGGGTCGACTTGCCATGATCGATGTGGGCGATGATCGAGAAGTTACGAATCAGGCTCAGGTCTTTGCTCGTTGCGTTGTTGCTCATGCACAGTCATCCGGTTCTTGGTACGCATCCCGTCGACCATCGGGCAAGGCCCGATGGGTGGGGCGTCTTGAAAAAGAATGCCGGCATTGTACCGGCAAGGGCTCGACAGGAACAGCGACGCCGCCGGGAAGCTCCTCCCAACGAACGACGGGGCCCGCAGGCCCCGTCGATGGTGTCGAGTGTGGTTAGTCGTCGGCATCGAGCCGCAACGCGACATAAAGGGAACGGCCCTCGCGATAGAGGCGCACCGGCACGGCGCGGTCGGCTTCCAGAGAGTCGATGACCGACATCAGCTGCTTCGGCGAGGAGACGGCCTGATGGTCGACAGAGACCAGTACATCGCCCGGACGAATACCCGCCTGCTGAGCGACACCACCGGATTCGACCGATTCAACACCCACGCCGCCGTCGATCCCCAGGCGCTCGAGGACCTGATCATCAAGCGCAGTGACGGTCAGCCCCAGACGCGTCTGGCTGTTGCTGGACTGGCTCGAGGCCCGGTTGCCACTTGGTGTATCCGGCCAGTCACCGACGGTGACCGTGATCTCACGCTGGCGGCCATCGCGCATCACGTCCAGGTCGACGTCATCGCCCGGACGCACCCGGCCGATCAGTCGCGGCAAGGTGCTGGAGCGATCGACGTCCTGACCGTTGACGCCCACGATCACGTCGCCGGCTTCCAGGCCGTCGCGAGCGGCCGGGCCCTCGGGGTCGAGATCAGCGATCAGGGCTCCGTTCGGGCCCTCCAGGCCGAAAGACTCGGCCAGATCCTGCGAGACCGGCTGGATCACGACGCCCAACCAGCCGCGGCTGACATGGCCTTCACTCTTTAGCTGATCGGCGACATCCATCGCCACGCTGATCGGAATCGCGAACGAGAGGCCCATATAGCCACCGTTACGGGTGAAGATCTGCGAGTTGATGCCCACTACTTCGCCATCGAGATTGAATAGCGGCCCACCGGAGTTGCCCGGGTTGATGGCCACGTCGGTCTGAATGAAAGGCACATAGGCATCGGACGGTAGGGTGCGGTTGATGGCACTGACGATGCCAGCGGTGACCGAATGGTCGAAACCGAAGGGCGAACCGATGGCCGCGACCCACTCACCCACCTCAAGGGTATCGGAATCGCCGATATCCAGCGTCGGCAGGTTCTCGGCATCGACCTTGAGGAGCGCGACGTCGGTCTTGGTATCAGCACCCACCAACTCGGCCTTCAGTTCCCGGCGATCATTGAGACGCACCAGGATCTCATCGGCGTCCTTGACCACATGGGCGTTGGTCATGATGTAGCCGTCTTCGCTGATCACGAAGCCCGACCCCAGCGACTGACGCTCGTGTTCCTGCTTCTGGCCACCACCCGGCATGGGCAGCTGGTCGCCGAAGAAGCGCCGGAATATCTCGGGAATATCCTCACCGCCGGGGCCGTGATAGGAAAACCCACCCGAGGAGACGGTCCGCGTCGTCGAGATATTGACCACCCCGGGGGCAGCCTGGTCGACCAGCTCAGTGAAATCAGGTAACTCCCGAGCCTGAGCCGTGGCACAGGCCAAAGACAGCATTAACAGCAAGGCAAACATCAAAGAATGACGAAGTGTGCGTTCCATAATCACTCCTGCAACAGCATGGAAAGGCAATGCGTGGATCGGCAATGGTGAGTGCCAGCGACCCCACTTCTGCGGAGCCTCGGCCATTCCTTTGAATTACCCCTGATATCATCGTTATATGTTGTTGGCGTGGCCGGTGCTCACGGCGGCGAAGGGTCGAGCAGCACCGGTCGATAGACGGGCGACTGATACCGGCCCCAAAGGGCCAGGCCGAGCACGCCGCAGGCAAGCCCGGCAAGGAACGCCACCGGTACCAGCGGGTGGCCGGGCGCCAGCCAGGCCTCGGCCGCGCCACCGGCCAACAATGACGTCGTCAACGGCAGGCCATAGATGGTCAGGGCCCCTTGCAGGAAACGCCGAGCCGGCAGGCCAATTCGCACCGTCTGGCCTACCGTCAAATCGGCTGAAGTTGCGATGGTGAACTGCCGGGGGCGAGCCTTGCGCCTGGTGGCCAGCAGGCCTGTGCCGCACCCCCGCCGGGAAGCACAGCCCGCACAGCCGCTCTGGGTAAGCACGCTGACACGAATACCTTCCGGCAAGCGTTCATCGACCCGCGCCGTGGCTTCGAGCCAGTGTTCCGCCCTCATGCCAACGCTCAGGCTCATGGCGCTTCCTGTGGGATCAGTGCCTCGCCCGAGGCCTCACCGTTGAGCGCCTGGCTACTGCTCTCGGCGCCGGCAAGCCCCACCTGCTCGACCACCCTGATCAGAACGTCAGGCGGCAACTCCCCCATTGCCACCACCTGCATGGGCTGGCTGCCCAGGACCAGGTGCCGGACTGCCGCGTAGGAGATGCCGAGGCGGTGCAGGCCTGGGGCCAGCGCGGGACGCTCGGGGTCGAGGGGTTCGACGAACATGCTGAGACTGGAGAGACCATCGCTGTAGAGGCGGTGATGCACCGCACCGGCATGACGGGCATCGGCCGTGGCCACCGGCTGAGGGACGAATCCAGACGGTAGCCACCCGGGCTGCCAGGCATCGCTGGGCTGGGGACGCACCCGGTCCATTTTGATCCGACCCTCGAACACCGAGGGGTGTTCGATGTCGGTGATCTGGAAGGTTTCGAGTACCCGCCCTTGGGTATCGAGCAGCATCTGCTTGAGAGGCAGCGCCGTTATCTTGTCGAGCCACAGACGCTGCCCGAAGCGCATGTCATCGAGCGGTTCGATATCCAAACGAACGGCGGCTCGGCCGGCAATTCGTTCCTCGCCGCCAAGGCTAAGACGATAGTGCTCGCCAAGCTTGGCCATGATCGCCTGTGGCGAGGCCGGCGCCTTGGCGTCGCCTGACGCCCAGCTGCCGCGGCCAATGCGGCCCCGGCGCTCGAATATAACGGGGTCACCGTCAAGAAAGCGCGCCACCTCATGTTCGATGCCGTCTCGGATATTATGGGTCAGTGCCAGCGTGCGCACACCGTCGCTGCCGATGCGCACGGCACGCGCCTTGAACTCATAGCAGTGGTTGGCCCAGAGACTGCGCCCGAACCATTCACTGGCCGTGCTGGGGGCTGACTGTGCCACCAATCGTTGGCAGTCATACTCATCGACTGACTCACCGACTGCCTCATCGGCCGCCAGGGCCGATGTCATTGGCCAAGTCATTGCCAGCAAGGCCGCAAACGTCAACACGGGGGAAAGCGGCCGCCGGCGACCGATATCTCGGTTCATGACAGGGAGTACCAGCATCAACGCAGGCCCAGTGACTCTTGGCCTGAAGCCCTCAGCAGCGGCATCCAGGCATCGCCGCTACGATATGCCGCGCCTTCCGCATGGCGGTCGAGGTAGGACTGCAGCAAGCGAGCCTGCTGCTGATCGCCGCGCTGCGACTGACGAACACTGGGTGCCATCATCATCGGCGATTCGACGGTGGCACCGACATTCCTCAAACCGCGGTCGGCCGCGGACGACTGAAACAGCGGCAGGTCGACCAAGGACGGTCGCTGTACCTGATTAGAGACGTCACCGCCCCCGCTCGGCGTGCTGACTAGGCCCGGCTGGCCCGGCTGGGTGCGCTCGTCGGAAGAGTTATAAAACTGTACGCCGGTAATCACCATCAACGAGACAGCGGCAGCAGCAGCGGCACTGCCGGCAAAGGAGCCAGCACGGGAAAACAGACTGCGCGACGGCGCAGCTGGTGCATCGATTTGCGGTGACGGCTCATCGGCGAGCCTCGCCATGATGCCTGCCGACAGATCGGTGGTCACATCGATGTCCCGGTCACGCTGCATAAGACTGCGAGCCAGATGGTAGCGGCGCCATGTCTCGCCGACCTCCGGGGACTCGTCCAGCGTCTTGAGCACCCGAGGAAGTTCGAGATCGTCTGCCTCACTGTCCATCAAGGCAGACAATGACTCCTGTGAATTCTGATTCATCACTTACACCCTCACACTTTAAGGCGTGTCGCCCTTAGATCAGTTGTCGACTCAAGTGGTGACAACGTGCCTTTACGACCTGCCTACCCGGATGAGCAAGACGGCTATCGTCAGACCATCCCTTCTCAGGCATTGCCACCGCGATACATTCGACCCATGCATGTGACGCCACAAGGCGACAACAGTTCAGCCTCAGGGTCAAAAATGCTGGTATCGATTATTCGTGCACCATGTCCTGCGTCCTGGCGGTCACCACCAGCGGCTGGATATGGCGATCGACGGCCTCACGCGCACGAAAGATACGCGAGCGCACCGTGCCGACCGGGCAGTCCATGATGTGGGCGATGTCTTCGTAGGACAGACCATCGAATTCGCGCAGAGTAATCGCCGTACGCAGGTCCTCTGGCAGATCCTCGATCGCCTCGAAGACCGCCGCTTCCAATTGATCTCGTGCGATGGACGCTTCCGGTGACTCGATATCGGACAGCCGACCGCTCTGATCGACGATCTCGGCATCGACGATGTCCATGTCACTGCCCGGAGGACGGCGCCCACGAGACACCAGATGGTTCTTGGCGGTGTTGATGGCGATGCGATATAGCCAGGTATAGAAGGCGCTATCGGCACGAAACTTGCCCAGCGCCCGGTAGGCCTTGATGAAAGCCTCCTGCGCCACATCCTGGACCTCGGCGTGGTCATGCACGTAACGGCCGATCAGGCCAATGATCTTGTGCTGATACTTCTTTACCAGCAGGTCGAAGGCCCTCGTGTCTCCCCGCTGAGCTCGTTCAACGAGCTGCTGATCGGTTTCCCGGGTATCCATTCAGCCCCCCCTGGTGTAGGCAGGGCGTACAATCGACGCTCCAAAAGGCAGCCCCACGGGGAGGCACCGTCCGAGGGCCGAACTCTCGGTGAACGCTGGAAGCAAACAAGCAGTCATAACGTCTATGTGGAAACCTGGTGGCATTCGATGATGATTATCCGTCAGTGTTCCTGTTTATTGGCATTCCATCAAGCACACAGCATGCCAGCGGTAACGAACCGCTGGGACAGCAGTCACTGGTAACGAGTTCCCTGTCGCCGTTGATTTTCACTAGGCCCACGGGCGATAGTAGACGTCTATTCATCATTTTCACGCGTGTATCCACGTCACAGGTAGCGGCATGTCACAACAGCAGGTCAACAACCTCAACGTCCTGGCCCAGGATGTCCTGATTACTCCCGAGACGCTCAAGCAGGAAGTCCCCCTGACCGACGCCGCAGAACGCACGGTCATCGAGGGCCGCGAGACCATCCAGCGCATTCTGGATGGCAGCGATCCACGACTGCTGGTCGTCGTCGGCCCCTGCTCCATTCACGACGTGGATGCGGCGCTCGATTACGCCCGGCGTCTACGTCGCTTGGCCGATGAGGTCAAGGACAGCCTGTACATCGTGATGCGGGTCTATTTCGAGAAGCCGCGCACTACCGTCGGCTGGAAGGGCCTGATCAATGACCCGCACCTCAACGGCTCCTTCGAGATCGAGGAAGGCCTGCACATTGCGCGCCGGCTGCTGGTAGATCTCGCCGAGATGGGCCTGCCACTGGCCACCGAGGCGCTCGACCCGATTTCCCCGCAGTATCTTCAGGACTGCATCAGCTGGTCGGCGATTGGCGCCCGCACCACCGAGTCCCAGACCCACCGCGAGATGGCCTCCGGCCTGTCCTGCCCGGTCGGCTTCAAGAACGGCACCGACGGCAGCCTCGACGTGGCGGTCAATGCCCTGCAATCGGTGGCGCACCCGCACAACTTCCTCGGCATCGACCAGGCCGGCCAGGTCGCGATCATTCGCACCCGCGGCAACGCCTATGGTCATGTCGTGCTGCGCGGCGGCAACGGCAAGCCCAACTACGACAGCGTCAGTGTGGCGCTTGCCGAGAAAGAGCTGGAAAAGGAAGGCATCAAGCCGAACATTATGATCGACTGTTCGCATGCCAACTCCAACAAGGACCCGGCACTGCAGTCGCTGGTCATGGAAAACGTCACCAACCAGATTCTCGAGGGCAACCGTTCGATCATTGGCCTGATGGTCGAGTCCCATATCGGCTGGGGCAACCAAAAGATCAAGGGTGACAAAGCAGACCTGACCTACGGCGTCTCGATTACCGATGCCTGCATCGACTGGGACACGACCGTTGCCACCTTCACCGCCATGAACGAAAAACTGACCCCGGTGCTGTCCAAGCGTCGAGACTAGCACCGCTAGAGGCTCACGCAGCCTTTGCCGTCATCGGCTGCAATAGAAAACGCCCGCGATCATCGCGGGCGTTTGGCGTATTATAACGGCATTTTCGCTACTGTCCGCCTGGGGATGATGAAGGCCATTTGAGGCTCTAGCGACTCGCCTCGCCTGTCTTCAGGCCAACTGAAGGCCAGCGCGCTCAAGCTTGTACTGGGCGAAAAAGCGGCTGTCCTGCTCGGATGCATCGGGACAGACGAAGTAGGCGATATCATCGCGCACGGGCGCTGGCCTCCGGTGCTGGCCGTCTTCCCAGTACAGCACCGCATGCTTCACCAACTCTTCCAGGTAATTGTGATCCCATTGATAGTGACAATAGCCGTGATGATCGGAGAGATAGGGGCTGTACTCACTGGCCGTCGTGGTAACGTCACCGTTCTTGTACTCGGCAAACGCCTTGGCATCCTGCTCCGCGGTATCCGGGTCCACGAAGTAGGCCACATCGCGCCTTGGCGGCAACGCCTGGGGTAAACCAAACTTTTCGCCTACCGCAGAACATTCGACCACGATCCAGGAGACGAAGTGGGCACCGATCTTGTGGTCCCATTTCAGTGCAATATACATAGCCATTTTCCCTTTTGACGACATGCCGTGGGGCCCAGAGCCCCGCCAAGCGAGCTTTTCCAAACTCAGCTTCCAGACTCAGTAAGCATCACGCGACGAGATGCCTCAAGCATCCTGCAGCACGCCATCGATTTCGCGGGTAAAGGGCGGCAGGCCATCGAGCAGCGCCTGACCATAGCGGCGTGTCAAAACTCGCCGGTCGAGCAGCGTAATGCGCCCACGATCGTCTTCCTTGCGAATCAGTCGGCCACAGGCCTGCACCAGCTTTATCGAGGCATCCGGCACGGTGATGCGCATGAAAGGATTGCCGCCACGGCTCTCGATCCACTCGGCAAGCGTCGCCCCCACCGGGTCGTCAGGGACCGCGAAGGGCAGACGAGTGATCACCACATGGGTCAGATACTTGCCGGGCAAGTCGATGCCCTCGGCGAAGCTTGCCAAGCCGAAGATGATACTGCCCTCCCCGGCGTCGATTCGCGTGCGATGGCGCTCGATCAGCTCGCGTTTGGGCAGCCGGTCCTGGGCCAGCACGCGCTCGCGATAGGAGCGCGGCAATGCCTTCTCCACGGCGCGCAACTGGGCCCGCGACGAGAACAGCATCAGCACGGCTTCGTGGTCTTCTAGTCCCTGAACGAAGTCGACGATGGCGCGCTCGTGACCCTCACGATCGCCGGGGTCGACCGCTTCGCGAGGAACACTCAGCACCGCCCGGGAATAGTCAAAGGGACTGGGCAGGCGCTGATAGCGGTAGCGGTTGGCGAGCCCTGCACGCTCCTGCAGACGTTCGAAACGTCCCAGGGCCGTAAGGGTCGCCGAGGTGACCACCGCACCGTGACAGCTGCCCCAGAGGGTCCGCGCCAGGGTGTTGGCAGCCGAGACCGGGCTTGCTGCGAAGATCAGTTCCGGCTCGCCGCCGACCTGCTCGAAGCTCAGCCAGCGGGCCCGCGGTGGCTCCTGGGTGTCATCGACCTCGCTGAAGGCCAGCCACAGGGCGTGGGCCTCCAGAGCGCGGCCATGCAGCAGGGCGATCAGCGGCAGCCAGGGCTCGGCCTGCTCACGAGGCAGCCCGGTGGACTTCTCCGGGTCAAGGCTCTCGCGCAGGATATCGGCCATGGTTTCGAGATTGCGAGACAGCTCGGCGAAGACCGTCACCAGAGCACCGGCCTGCTCGCGCAGTGCCTCGGGGGCGCGGCCCATGTCAAAACGCAGCTGACGGGTCTCTTCGCCGGCACCATTGGGCAGTTCGGCGAGCTGGTGACCCAGCGCAAAGACCTCACCCAGACGTGGCTCGAGAGCGGCGATCGCCTCGGGGAAGCCCCCCAGCAGGCGCGCCAGGGTCGGCTGAACGCCGAGCGCCGTATTAAGCTCGGTCAACGATTTCTTGAGGGTGCGCAGCCAGCGCAGCGCGCCGTTGACGGCGAAACGATGGGTGAAGTGGCCAATCGCCTTGTCGGGCAGATGATGCCCTTCGTCGAAAACGTAGATGCAATCGGAGGGACTTGGCAGCACCGCGCCCCCGCCCAGCGCTAGGTCGGCGAGCACCAGGTCGTGATTGGCGACGATGATGTCGGCGCTGTCCAGGTAGCGTCGGGCGCGAAAGAAGGCGCAGGCGCTGAAGTGGTCGCAGCGGCGGTTGGTGCACTGACGATGATCGGTGGTCAGACGCCGCCATTGCGGGTCAGCGATGGCCACCGGCCAGCTGTCGCGGTCCCCTTCCCAGCGGCCGTTGCCGTAAGCATCGGCCAACTCCTTGACCAGCGCATGAAAGTCGTCGCCATCGCGGGACTCCATCGCCTGCTCGAACAGCGACAGGGTCGGGTTATCCTCGACGCCATCCAGTGCCTGTTCGAGCTTGGCCACACAGATATAGCGACCGCGCCCCTTGGCCAGGGCATAGTCGAAGTCGAGCCCGCTGTGCTTCTTGAGGGCCGGCAAGTCTTGGTGCAGCACCTGTTCCTGTAGCGCCACGGTGGCGGTGGAAACCACCAGCCGCTTGCCACGTGCCTTGGCCACAGGCAGCGCCGCCAGCAGATAGGCCAAGGTCTTGCCGGTACCGGTACCGGCCTCGAGCACGCAGACGTGCTCGTCGGAGGTCCGCTTGCCGGCATCATCGGCTTCGATCCCCGCCAGAGTACGGGCGATCTCGGCGATCATCAGCCGCTGACCGTAGCGCGGCGTCAGCTCGAGGCCCTCGAGAACCCGCCGATAGGCGGTCTGGATGTCGCCCTTGAGCGCCTCGTCCAGCATCGTCGATATCGTCCTTACGGCCTTCGCCGTTACAGCGTGCCTTCCGGCGGGTGCTCGCAGGGCAGTTTGTCGTTGATGTAGCGCTCGATCTCGGGCAGCGAGAAGGCGTCTTCCTCACCCACGAAACTGATCGACACGCCCTTGGCGCCGGCGCGGCCGGTTCGGCCGATGCGATGCACGTAGTCTTCCGGATCTTCCGGCAGGGTATAGTTGATCACGTGGCTGACGTCCTCGATGTGAATGCCGCGACCGGCCACATCTGTCGCCACCAGCACCCGCACGTCGCCTTCGCGGAAGCGCTCGAGAGTCTCGATGCGCTTGGTCTGCGGCACGTCACCGGAGAGCATCGCCACATTGACGCCGGCTTCACGCAATAGGTCGTCGATCTTGCGGACCAGATCACGACGGTTGCAGAACACCATCACCCGCTCGAGGCTGTCGTCTTTCAACAGGTTGATCAGCAGGCGTGACTTGTCCTCATCGCCGACCAGGTAAACGTGCTGGTCGATGTCGGCCGCATTGTCGACGGTGACCTCGATCTCCACATGTGCCGGGTCCAGCGTCCACTGGCTCGCCAGATTGAGAATATCCGGGGTGAAGGTCGCCGAGAACAGGAAGGTCTGACGCTCTTCCTTCTTCGGGGTGTGGCGGATGATGCGCTTGACGTCGGGAATGAAGCCCATCGACAGCATGCGATCCGCCTCGTCGAGCACCAGCACCTCGACCTGGGTGAGGTCAACATCACGCTTCTCATGGAAGTCGAGCAGCCGGCCAGGAGTCGCCACCAGCACATCGACCTTCTTGCCCAACTGGTCGCGCTGCTGCTGATAGTCCATACCACCGACGACGCTGGCGACATTCAGCTTGGTAAACCGCGCCAAAGCCTTGGCATCCTTTTCGATCTGCAGCGCCAGCTCACGGGTCGGCGCGATGATCAGGGCGCGCGGCGCGCCGGGCTTTTGCCCATCGGGCGCCTCTTCTTCGAGGAAGTAGGCCATCATCGAGATCAAGAAGGCGGCGGTCTTACCGGTGCCGGTCTGAGCCTTGCCAACCACGTCACCACCCAGCAAGGTCTGGGCCAGCGCCTCGGCCTGGATAGGCGTGCAATACTCGAAGCCCAGCGCATGGATGGCGCGCATCAGCGGCAGGGGCAGGTCGAAGTCGTGGAAACGCCACTTGCCCGCGACGGCAGGCACCTGGAACTGGCGAATGTCCCAGTTGGACTGTGACTTGCGCGGTTTGCGGCGCCGACGCTTCGGCTTGCGGGTCTGCGCCGGGGCGGGATTCTGTTCCGACTCGCTCATAGGCTGTGCTTAGGTCCCAATAACAGTGGATGTGATGCACTGACGCCAGGGTCAGGCCAGTTCCGGGTGAGGTATTGTACCAGCCCTTGACCGTCTCGGCTTGTCCAGGTGACATCTTGGCCAAGCAGGATACCCCTATGGTCGATGCTCGATAAGGCCGAGCTCGCCTGCGCGACAGGCGATGAAGCGCCAGGGTCGTTAACGCTGAACTGCTGACCATAGCCGACGACGCCCGGTGATTGCTGTTGATAGCGCCCGGTGATTGCTAGAATGGCTGTCGCTCAGGAAAGGACACGATGTCATGACACGCAGAAAGAAGACTCGCTCGCTGGCCGACAAGGTCACGATCCGCACCGGCCGGCGCAAGGATTACAAGCAGTGGCGCCACGACCACCCCGATGAGGTTGCTCCGTCGCGCCGCTTCACCGCCAAGAAGCAGGATCAGCGCAAGCAGCAGGCCGCCCGCAAGCTAGAGCGCATGCAGCGGGCGCAGTCGATCGAGATTCATCCAGACAAAAACTCCCGACCCGACGACGAGGGCAAATAATGCGGCTGGTGTCGTTCAACATCAATGGGGTGCGGGCACGCCCTCACCAGCTCGAAGCCCTGGTGGCTGCTCACGCGCCGGACGTTATCGGGCTGCAGGAAACCAAGGTCCAGGACAGCGAGTTTCCCCGTGCCGCCCTGGAGGCACTGGGTTACCACGTCTATTTCCATGGCCAGAAAGGTCACTATGGCGTGGCCCTGATGTGCCGCCAGGAGCCCGAGGCAGTCCACTACGGTTTTCCCGACGATGACGACGATGCCCAGCGGCGCATGATCGGCGTACGACTGCGGCTGGCCGATGGGGAAAGCCTTACCGTGTGGAACGGCTACTTCCCTCAGGGCGAGAACGTCGAACACCCCACCAAGTTTCCCTACAAGGAGCGCTTCTACGCGCAGCTCTCGCGGCTGCTCGAGGAAGACTGCCAGCCAGACGAGCGCATCGCCATCATGGGCGACTTCAATATCTCGCCGGAAGACCGAGATATCGGCATCGGCGAATCCAACCGCAAGCGTTGGCTGCGCGAAGGCAAGACCAGCTTCCAACCCATCGAGCGGGCCTGGCTGGGCCGGGTCAAGGACTGGGGCCTGACCGACAGCTATCGCCTGGTACACCCGACTCGCGACGATCACTTCAGCTGGTTCGACTACCGCTCCAAGGGCTTCGATCGCGACCCCAAGCGCGGCCTGCGCATCGACCACATCCTGGTCAGCCGCCCGCTAATCGACAAGGTCACCGATGCCGGCATCGACTATGAGCTGCGCGGCATGGAAAAACCATCGGACCACGCCCCGGTGTGGACCGAACTGGCACTCTAGCGCTCACGGCGCGTCGCCTAGACGCGCCCTGGGCCGCCTGTAACGCGTTTCTGCCTGCGCCCACGACATGTTACTGCGTTGCCAGCGGGTGCTGATCGAGATAGCTCAGCCAGGCGCTGGCCTGCTCGCTGCCCAAGGACTGTGCCCGTGATAGCGCCTCGCGAGCAGGTGCATCCCTGCCCCACTCCGCCGCCAGTTGTCCGACATACAGCCAGTCCTCGGCCTCGCCGCTGCGTTCGGCGACACGGCGCCAGGCCGCAAGCGCCGGGCCACGAGCCCGCGCCTGCTGATAAGCCGTCGCCAGCAGGCGCCGACGCGCCAGACTGTCGCTAAGTCGGCCGCCCTCAAGCGAGGCCTTCAACAGCTCAGCGGCCCGCGCCGGGGTGCCGGCCGCCAGATGCAGCCGAACGCGACGTTCGAGTGCGGCCTCGCCGCCGAGCACCCCCTGGCGCCAGCCGGCTTCCCAGAGCGCGGCGGCCTGAGCGTGCTGCCCCAGCCGCTGCGCGAGACCGGCGGCCCGCCGCCATGTATCAGGATTCTCCGGGGCGCGGGCCAACAGCCGCTGGAGCATGTCCAGTGCCTGGTCATCCTCGCCGGCCTGCTGAAAGATGCTGGCGGCCAGCATCAGGTGTGCATCGGTCGGCGAGTCATCGCGCGCCAAACCGGCAGAGACCGCCCTCTTCCCTTTATCCCAGCGTTCGAGCCGCGCCTGCGCGCCGGCGAGTTGCCAGTAATCGGCGGCGTCGCCCCGATGCTCATCCAGCCAGTCTGACAGCAGGTCTGCGCCCCTCGCCTGCTGGCCGCCGCCCAGGCGCAGGCTCGCTTCCCGACGCTGCCAGCGTGCCCGCATGGCCGCATCGATGCCGCGCACCGCTCGCGCCTGGGCGATGTGTTCGGCGGCTTCGAGATAGGCTTGGCGGTGAACGGCGGCCTCGGAGGCCAACTGCAGGTAGAGCGCCCGCGCCCAACGGTCGGCGGCGTTGCCGCCCGCCAGGCGCTCGGCCTGGGACAGCGCACGATCCTCCAGCGCCGCGACCTCGCTGGAGCCGTCGGCCGCTGCGAGGTCCTGCTCGATGGACTCAAGGTCCCGCAGGATGCCGCCAGGCAACGCCGGCGCAGCCAGGCAGGGAGCCGCGACCCAGATGGTCGTGAACAGTAGTGCTGCCAACACGCGCCGCATGGTAGAAGCAGACGTTGTCACGGGCATGGGCATCACCTCAGCTGGAATTCCAGGCGTTGACGGACCCGCCGCGACGAGCCGGCCGCAGGAAATTCCCAGCCGGCGATGGCCCGAGCAGCGGCGCGGTCGAAGACCCGAGCGGGGTCGGCCTCGACCACCTTGATCGAATCCCGTTCGACCTCGCCATCCGGGCGGATCGTGAAGGCCACCACCACATGCCCCTCCAGGCCACGGCGCCGTGCCCGCGATGGATACTCAGGCGGCACGCGGCGCGTCGGTCGCGGTGCGGCGCTGACCGCTTGCTGGCCGGCCGCCTGGGCCTCTTCACTGCTTGCGCCATCCCCGGAGGTCGATGCGGTATTGGCCTCCTCGGCGGCCTTGGCGGCATCTTCCGACGGCGCGGTCGACTCGACAGGCTCGGGAACAGGCTCAGGTGTAGGATCCGGTGTCGGCTCTGGCGTCGGCGCCGGTTCGGGGGGCTGCTCTTCCAAAGGTGGAAGGGTCATCTCAGCAGGCACCGAGGTTTCAGGCATCGCTGGCAACTCGGGCTCAGGGAGCTCGATCGCGCTTTGCACCTGAGGAGCCGGCGCAGGGGCCGGAGGCGGCGGTGCTGCCGCTGGAGCCGGAGGGGCTGGACGCGGTGCGGCGTTGGCTGACTGCTGGCTCGGCGCCTCGACCATGGCCATCGACACGGACGGCACATCCAGCGTTGGCGTATCTTCCGGCGGCGCCACCAGCAGTGCCAGCAGGACGAAAAGCGCACCTACCAGCATGACACCCCCCATAAAGGCGACGAGGTGTCGCATCAGGAGGCCTCTCGACTGGCCGCTACTGCCATATCCTCGACGCCAGCCTCGCGCAGGCTATCCATGACCTCGATCAATAGGCCGGTGGTAGCATCACGATCTGCCTGGATCACTACCGCCCCCTCATCGGCCACAAGGTCTGATACGGTATCGCCCAGGCGATGCAGGTCCACCGGCTGACCGTCGACCCAAACCGCACCCTCGTTGGTAATGGCCACCATGACCTGAGCATCCGGTCGCGGGGTGGCGGCGCTGGATTCGGGGCGCTGAATCTCGACCCCGCTCTCCTTGATGAAGGACGTGGTGACGATGAAGAAGATCAGCATGATGAAGACCACGTCGAGCATGGGGGTCAGGTTGACCTCTCCCTCGCTACCGTGATCCCCCTCCAGGCGACGCCTACGCATGTGAGTCCTCCGTGGCGCGAGCCATCCGATCGTGGAGTTTCTGGTCTTCGCGACGAATGATGTGTTCCAGGCGGGTAGTGAACAACAGCCCGACTACCGCCACCGCCATACCGACCAGGGTCGGCAGGGTGGCACGAGCGACGCCATCGGACATCGCTCGCGCCTGATTGACTTCGCTGAGCGAGAGGCTATCGAAGACACTTATCATGCCGGTGACCGTGCCCAACAGCCCCAGCAGCGGGCAGACCGCCACCAGCCACTTGAGCCAGGGCAAGGGTCGGCGCAGCCGTGCGATCAGCTCGCGTGTCCAGGCCTCGCGCAGGGTAAGGGCGCTCCAACTGACATGATCGTCTCGCGCCACCCAGCGCCGAATCAGCGCCCGCCGTGCCCGCCGGTAGGTCAGGCGGAAATACCACCAGCGCTCCAACGCCAGGCTGAACAGAACCACGGCCACCAGGGCAATCGCCACCAGCACCGGCCCGCCGGCCCGAAACAACCAGTTCAGCGGCTCAAGCCAGGTTGGCATGGGGCGCGGATCCTTGCTTGTTGACATCAACCGGAGTCGCAGTGGCCGGCTCGAGGCGCTCAGCCAGGGCGGCACTGGCACGACCTTCGATCACCCCCACCAGCGAACGACTGCGGCTGGCGAGCGCCGTATGCGCAAACAGCAACGGCACCGCAGTGATCAGGCCCAGCACCGTAGTCACCAGCGCTTGGCTGATACCGCCGGCCATCATCTGCGGGTCCCCGGTGCCGAAGACCGTGATCGCCTGAAAGGTTCCGATCATGCCGGTCACCGTCCCCAGCAGACCAAGCAACGGGGCCACCGCCGCCAGCAGCTTGACCAGCGGCTGCCCGCGTTCGAGCCGCGGCTGCTCGGCAAGCAGTGCCTCATCGAGCCGGGCCTCGAGGGCCTCAGGGGCATGATCACGGGACAGCGAGGCCAGTCGCCGAATCACTCGACCCAGCGGGTTGTCATCGCGGGGACGACCGAGGTCCGTGAGCTGACGACGCACGGCCAGACTGATCCCTACCAAGTAAGCATATTGAAGGATCGCCGCCAGCAACCCCAGCGCCCCTAGGGTCACGACCACGTAGCCAACCACGCCGCCCTGCTGGAAACGTTCGAGCAAGCTCGGCTGCTGGGCGAGCACTTCCATTACCTGCCCCTGGGACGGGTCCATCACCACATGGTCGCCACGGCCGGCCTGGAAGTTCTTGAGGGTATCTTCAGCGGCCCCAGGGGTGTGAGCGCTCGCCGACAGCTGCCCCTCGGGGCCAGGGCGATGCAGCAGTTGACCGTCGCTGAAGGCCAGCATGTCACCGACACGAATCACCTCCTGAGGCCGGCGTTCACCGCTCGCATCGGCCACAGGTGCGGTAAAGCGCAGGGCCTGGCCGCTCGCCACGGTGAGCGACATCAGGCTGTCGGCCAGGGCCTCGAGATGCTCGAGACGTGGCAGGGCATCCTTGCCCAATCGCGGTGGCAAGCGGGTGTCGCCCAAGATCAGGAAGCTGTCGGCGAGGTCATCTCGCAGCGCGCCGGTCTGGCTCGACAGGGTGCCCGCAATGGCATCCAGCTCGTCCCCCGCCTGACGGCGTCGCTCGGCCAGCGCCTCGCGCCGGGCATCGAGCTCCGCCTGGCGAGCGTCAAGACGTTCGCGACGCGCCCGGGCCTCTTCCAGTTGCGATGTGACCTCGGCCAAGCGTGCCGACAGAGCCTCGCTATCTTCGACCAGCGCTGACAGGCGCGCCCGGTCACGCGCTTCGGCGGCTTCGCGCTCAGCCTTGAGCGTCTGAATGGGCGATGCCGAGCTCCCCTCCTGCGCCTGATCCTGGGCCAGAACAGACTGGACGAGCGCGGCTTGCATCAGGCCGAGAGAGACGGCAGCAACGGCAATGCGCAGCAATCGTTTCATGCGTCACCCTCCTGCTCTGAACGCTGATTCAAGACCGCCGAGGTCGCAGACGCACGCGGGGCGTCACTGACAGCCTGGGAGATCGGCAGCGTGAGCAGTTCTGGGGCACGCTGATCGCGGGCAATCCGTAGCCCCTTGTCGAGCTCGGCCCGCTCGGCACCATCGAGAGGCTGCCACTCGCCTGCCGCCGCCTTCCACACGCCGCCCTCATGGCCATCTGGTGTCAGATAATAGAGCCCGGCACGACCGATACGCAGGAAATCGACTTCGCGTGGCAGTGATTCTCCTGCTCCCGCCTGGGCAGGCTCGGTCGAGGCGTCATTCGCCTTGGCCTGCACCGAGTCGACGTCCACAAGTCCCCGCCAGGCATCTAGCTGGCGCCCGTAATCTAGCTCGCGCCGCCAGGCAGCCAGCACACGCTCAAGCGCCTCGGAGTGGCTCACCTCACCGTCGGCCAGCAGGCCCTCGAGGCTGTCCACCCGAGCCAGTCGCTCTTTCTTCAGAAACGGCAGGTCCGCCTCGACCCACTGGCGCAAGCGCTCGACCAGATCGCGTAGCATGCCCGGCAACGCCTCGCGGGTATCGCCAAGAGCATCCAGAGCCGCTTCCCGTTCACCCAATGTGGCGGCTTGCTGGTCGAGGCGCGGCGCCAGCTCGCGGTTATAAGCGGTTAACTGACGCAGTTCCGCCTGCCGCTCGCGCAGTACCTCAATATCGGCGCGAGTGGCGTCGTCGGCAGCATCGATGCGAGCTTGCAGCGCAGCCTGGGCTTCCTCGGCCGCCAGGGCCTCTTTACTTAGGCTGTCTGCACTCATGGCCTCATCTTGCGGGCCCTCATCGGCAGAAACCTGCGCGACCGGCACTGCCAGGACAAGCGACAGGGCCAGCCCTGCCTGCCATCGATTCAGGATGTGTCGCACCATGTTCTCCTGCAAAGGGGTCGCAACAAGTGGATGACACGCTACCTCAAACAGTAACAATTATCAATAACAGCCATAGCCATAACGCTTCCACTCAGCGCCAACCAGCAGGCCATCACATCGATAGCGCATACCAAAAGACCGGCCTCCCCGAAGGAAGGCCGGTCGCAGACGATCGCACTACCATGGCGGTTTAGAGCTTGCTTTCGAGCTCCGGCAGGATTTCGAAAAGATCGCCAACCAGGCCATAGTCGGCCACCTGAAAAATCGGCGCTTCCTCATCCTGGTTGATGGCAACGATCACCTTGGAATCCTTCATACCCGCCAGGTGCTGGATGGCACCACTGATGCCCACGGCGATATACAGATCCGGCGCGACGATCTTGCCGGTCTGGCCGACCTGCATGTCATTGTGCGCATAGCCAGCGTCCACGGCGGCACGCGAGGCACCGATGGCGGCACCCAGCTTGTCGGCAATACCGTCGAGCAGCTTGAAGTTCTCGCCGTTGCCCATGCCACGGCCACCGGAGATGACCACCTTGGCGGCGCCGAGTTCGGGTCGATCACTCTGCGCCAGCTCCTCTTTGATAAAGCTCGACTGGGTGTTGTCTACCACCTTGTCGACCGACTCGATGCCGGCACCGCCGTTGGCCGCCACGGCGTCGAAGGCAGTGGAGCGCACGGTCATCACCTTGAGGGCGTCATCGCTCTTGACGGTCGCAATGGCGTTGCCGGCATAGATCGGGCGGCAGAAGGTGTCGATGCCCTCGACGGCGATGACGTCGGAAAGCTGGGAGACATCCTTTAGCGCGGCGAGGCGCGGCATGACGTTCTTGCCGGTGGTCGAAGCGCTGGAAAGCACATGGCTGTAGCCATCGGCCAGCTCGACCAGCAGCGCGCCCAAAGGCTCGGCCAACTGGTGGGCGTAAACGGCGTTATCCGCCACCCATACCCGGCTGACGCCATCGAGCTTGGCCGCCGCTTCGGCAATGGCGCTGACGCCTTCACCGGCCACCAGCACGTCGATATCGCCACCGCCGGCCCTGGCAATCTCCTGCGCTGCGGCTACCACATGGGCCGTCGTACCGGCGAGCTGTCCGTCGTGATGGTCGGCAAGTACCAGAATGCTCATGAGATCAGCTCCTATCAAAGCACTTTGGCTTCGTTCTTGAGTTTATCGACCAGCTCATCCACCGAGCCCACTTTGACGCCGCCCTTACGCTCGGCCGGCGCTTCGACCTTGATCAGGCTAACCTTGCTGCCGGTGGCCACGCCGTAGTCTTCTGGCGTTTTGACGTCCAGCGGCTTCTTCTTGGCCTTCATGATATCCGGCAACTTGGCGTAGCGCGGGTCGTTGAGGCGCAGGTCGGTAGTGACGATCGCCGGCAGCGACAGCTCGACGGTCTGCAGCCCGCCATCGATCTCGCGGGTCACCGCAACCTTCTCGCCCTGGACATCCACCTCGGAGGCGAAGGTACCCTGAGGCAGGCCGGCCAGCGCCGCCAACATCTGGCCGGTCTGGTTATTGTCGGTGTCGATGGCCTGCTTGCCGAGAATCACCAGGCCCGGCTGCTCTTCGTCGATCACACCCTTGAGCAGCTTTGCCACCGCGAGCGATTCGACCTTGTCATCGGTCTGCACGTGGATGGCGCGATCAGCACCCAGCGCCATGGCTGTGCGCAGCTGTTCCTGAGCCGCCTTGGGACCTACGGTCACGGCGACCACTTCGCTAGCCACGCCCTTTTCCTTGAGGCGGACCGCTTCTTCCACGGCGATTTCGCAGAAGGGGTTCATCGCCATCTTGACGTTGGTGAGATCGACGTCGGAGTGATCCGGCTTGACGCGGATCTTGACGTTGTAATCGATGACGCGTTTGACCGCGACCAATACTTTCATGGTGTCCTCGCTGTACGCTGGGGCCTCGCTGAGGCGTTACTCGGGATGGCGCTATCATGCATCGGCCGCCCCGTTATCACCGATGGGCAGGTCGTTATATTCATTCGTTAAGTGCATGATCAACCAACAAATCCCGGGCAGGTGCGTAATCTGCCACAGGGCCAGTTTCGCCACAATATTGACGACATGAATGGCCCTGACCGGGCCATGATCCCATCCATTGCTATTCGGCAGCATCGTCGTCAAAAGCCACCGTAAAAAGAGGCGACAGAAGCGACTTTCGTCGTTCGTCGAGCCCCGTGCTGCAACGCTTTTCTATCAGTATGCTTACCATGGGCGAGACATGGAAGCAAACGACCGTTTAAAATTATACGCTCTCAATCAAGTCGGCTACCCCAGCGGGCTCTAATACCGCACAATAGTCACTATAAATCTGGCGTAATTCGCACGGGCATTGCCAGACCGCGGCATCGAATAAGAGGAGAGATCAAGTGGAAGAGCAAGAACGCGAATACATGGATTTCGACGTGGTCATCGTCGGCGCCGGCCCCTCCGGCCTAGCGGCGGCCTGCCGTTTGATGCAGCAGGCAAACGAGGCCGAGCAGGAACTATCGGTGTGCGTCGTGGAGAAAGGCTCTGAAGTCGGCGCTCACATCCTCTCGGGGGCGGTCTTCGAGCCCCGCGCGCTGGCCGAGCTCTTCCCCGACTGGGAAAGCCGCGGCGCCCCGCTGACCACGCCCGCCATTCGCGATGAACTCTATCTGCTCAAGGACGCGGACAAGGCCCAGCGACTGCCCAACGCCCTGGTGCCGAAGTCCATGCATAATACTGGCGGCGACCAGACGCGCTATGTCATCAGCGCCGGCAACCTGTGCCGCTGGCTGGGCGAGCAGGCCGAGGAACTCGGCGTCGAGATCTTCCCTGGCTTCGCCGCTCAGGAAACCCTGCATGACGAAGACGGCACCGTGCGCGGCATTCTGGTCGGCGACATGGGCCTGGGCGCCGACGGCGAGCCCAAGGACGGCCACATGCCGGGCATGGAGCTGCGGGCCAAGTACACGCTGTTCGCCGAGGGTGCCCGCGGCCACCTAGGCAAGCGCCTGATCGAAAAATTCGACCTGGATGCCGGCAAGGATCCTCAGCACTACGGCATCGGCCTCAAGGAGCTGTGGGACGTGCCGGCCGAGCAGCACGAGCCGGGGCTGGTGCTGCATGGCTCCGGCTGGCCGCTGGACAAGGACACTCACGGCGGCTGGTTCCTTTACCACGCCGAGAACCAGCAGGTAGTCGTCGGGCTGATCATGGATCTTTCCTATCAGAACCCCTACCTGTCGCCCTTCGACGAATTCCAGCGCATGAAGCACCACCCGGTGCTCAAGCAGTACCTGGACGGCGGTAAGCGCGTGGCCTACGGTGCCCGCGCCATCACCAAGGGCGGCCTCAACTGCCTGCCCAAGATGACCTTCCCCGGCGGCCTGCTGATCGGCTGCGATGCCGGCACGCTCAACTTCGCCAAGATCAAGGGCCTGCACACTGCCATGAAGTCCGGTCTGGTAGCCGCCGAAAGCGTCTTCGAGGCCTTGAAGGCCGGTGACGAAGGCGGCAATGAGCTCACCACCTTTACCGAAAAGTGGCAATCCAGCTGGGCCTACCAGGAGCTCAAGGAAAGCGCGAGCTTCGGTCCGGCGATTCACAAATACGGCACCGTGGGCGGCGGCGCCTACAACTTCCTCGATCAGCTCCTGGGCGGCAAGCTGCCTAACGTCCACGACACCACCGCCGATTATGCCGCCCTCAAGAAGGCCAGCGAGTGCGACAAGATCGACTATCCCAAGCCCGACGGCAAGCTGTCCTTCGACAAGTCCTCCTCGGTGTTTCTCTCCAACACCAACCACGAGGAGGACCAGCCCTGCCACCTGCGCCTCACCGATCCCGAGGTGCCGGTAAGGGTCAACCTACCGGAATACGCCGAACCGGCCCAGCGCTACTGCCCGGCCGGTGTCTACGAGATCGTCGAGGACGATGCCGGCACGCCCAAGTTCCAGATCAACTTCCAGAACTGCGTGCACTGCAAGACCTGCGACATCAAGGACCCGGCCCAGAACATCACCTGGGTGGCGCCGGAGGGCGGCGGCGGGCCTAACTACCCCAATATGTAAGGGAAAGTCTGATACATTGCTGCGCACGGAATCCTGGCCGCCGGCGGTACTCTGATCGCCGGCCCGTTCGGTGTCCTCATGTAGCAGGCTACCCCAATATCTAAGCCGGTCAGAGCGGCAGAATCGGCATGCACGGCGAGCGATTTCGCCGGGACGCCGGCGCAGCGAGAGCCGGGCAGCGCGAATCGACAGGGATGTCGATTCAGGGCCGGCAAGAGGGACCTTGTTCCGGCCCGAGCGGGTCGCCCGGCTCGCGAAGCGTCGGGGTTTCGTCCCGGTGTCAGCGAGCCGTTCCGTGCTGATGGCCCCCAGGACCAGGACTCATAAAAACGCCCCGCAGGCCACACTGGCTTGCGGGGCGTTGTCGTTGAAGGAAGCTTGCCTTGCCTATCGCGGACTCGAGCGCTTCCTTGCCGACTCACCCTTTCCCGGTGGCGATGGGTCGGTCGGGGGCTCGAATCCAGTCACTCCAGGAGCCGGCATAGAGACGCGGCAGCGGAAGACCGGCGATGGCGTAGGCAAGAATGTCATGGCAGGCGGTCACGCCGGAGCCGCAGTAGGCGATCAGCTCGTCGCCGGCCTGGGAATCAACATTGGCCAGCTCGGCGGCAAGCTGCGCGGCCGGCTTGAAGCGCCCGTCGGGGTCCAGATTGTCGGCACTGGGCCGACAGCAGGCACCGGGAATATGACCGGCCACTGGGTCGATGGGCTCAACCTCGCCGCGAAAACGCGCCAACGCCCGGGCATCCATCAGCTTCGATTGCCCCGGCGTGATGTCGGCAGCGCTCACCAGGGCGCTGTCGTCAAGGCTCGGCTGCCAATCGCTGGAGGCCGGCGCCACCGTCTCGCCGGCCTCCAGCGCCCCGCCGCTGGCCTGCCAGGCCGACAGACCGCCGTCGAGCACGCGCACATCGGCATGTCCCGCCCAACAGGCCAGCATCCACCAGGCCCGTGCAGCGGCGAGCTGGCCGCCCATATCGTCATAGACCACCACCGGCACATCCGGGGTAATCCCCAACCGCTGGATCACCGCCGTAAAGGCCTCATGGCTCGGCAGGGGGTGGCGACCGCCCTCGCCTGCCGGTGCCGACAGATCCTGTTCCAGGGCCAGGTGCTGACTGCCCGGCAGGTGGCCGCCCCGCCACAGGGCTCGCCCGGCGTCAGCGTCATCGAGCCGGGCACGACAATCGAACACCAGCGGTCGACGTGATGACGCCTGGGCGGCGGCGAGGGAAGCACTATCGATCAGTGGGTTCATAGCATGTCTCTCTTGGCGGGCTCGTAATAGGCTCCTGACGGACTCTCGGCCTGGGTCCTGCCCTATTCGGTGACCGGCGCTGCCGACAGCGGCTCGATGGGGGCACGGCTGGCAATCAGCCGGCGCTTACCGGCCTGGGCAAAGCGGACTTCGATGACCGGATCGCGTGGATCGCCCTCGACGAGGTCCACCTCCCCTTCACCGAATACCGCATGTCGCAGGCGCTGGCCAACGCTGAACAGGAAACCGGCCCCCGATCCAGCGCCGCTGACACCCCGGCTAGCAGAGGCGTCGGCCTTTATCGTCACCGCAATCGAGCACCCCTGAGCGGCGAGATAGCGCTCGGCCAGGGCCGGCTGCTCAACCTCCAGCGGTGCCGGCACCGGCGGCTCGGCGACACCCTCGCCGTATGCCGTAGGGTGCGTACCGCCGTGAGCCCTGCCCTCATTCAGCGCCTCGGCCAGTCGCTGGCAGTCCTGCCAGGCGGTCTCGGCGATAAAGCGGCTGGGCCGATGCTCGCCGCCGTCATGCAGCATCAAAAGCTGTTCCCGGGCGCGCGTGATGGCGACATAAAAGAGCCGGCGCTCTTCCTCGAGACGCTCGTCGCTGAGCGGGTTCTCGCGGCTGTAGTGGGGGAAATCTTCCTCGTTGGTGCCCCACAGGGCGACGAGTGGCCATTCGAGACCCTTGGCGCCGTGCACGGTAGTGATCAGCACGCCATCCTCGCGGCTCTCGACCGGTTCGCGCAGCAACGCAATGAAGGCGTCGGGGTCGTGGGCAAGTTCCCCGGCCTGTTCGATCAGCACGTCGAGTAGACGCACGTCCTCCTCGCCCTTCTCACGGCGGGCCGCGGCGCGTTTGAGAACCTTCTCGGCATCCAGCCGCTCGACCACATGGGTGAGCAGCTTGGCCGGTGGCCAGGCCGTCAGGCGCGGCAGCTCGCAGAGCAGTTCCCAGCGCCGCTTGAGGTTACGACGCTGCAGGGGCTTGAGGCTCTGCAGCAGCGGGTCCTGACGATCCGGCCAGTTCTGGGTCTCGGCCAGCCGCTGCGCCAGGGCACCCAGCCGTTCCCGGGCGACGAAGGGCGTCGGCTGGGCAAGCAGTAGCTCGAGATGGCCGGGGTCCTTGAGCAGCTCGGGCTGACGGGCCAGCATCAGGTAGCCGGCCAGGGCCTGCACCAGCGGCAGGCGGAACACGAAGCGGTCGTCCCGGGACAGCCGAAAGGGGATGCCGGCCCGCAGCAGGGTCAACTGCACCGACACCGATAGCGCCCAGCTGCGTACCAGCACGCAGCTCTCCGAAAGCATCCGCCCCTGACGCTGCCAGCCGATGAGCGCCTCGGCGAGCCGCTGCCCGCCCTGCGCCACCCGAAGCGTGGTGACCGGGTTGTCGGGAATCGCCAGGCATAGCTGATCCGGGCGACGCCGGTTGGCGGCGATGGCATGGTTGGCGGCCAATGCCAGGGCATGGCCATGGCGAAAGGTGGTCGACAGCGGATAGTCCCGCGCCGCACCGAAGATGGCGGTGAAGTCGTCGAGCATGGTGTCGGGGCGGGCCCCGCGCCATTCATAGATGCACTGATTGGCATCGCCCACCGCCATGACCGCCGCCGTCTCGCCGGCCAACAGGGCCAGCAGCCGCTGCTGGGCGGCGTTGATGTCCTGATACTCGTCGATGATCACTTCGTCGAGGAAGCCCTGCACCCGCGCCTTGAGCGCCGGTTCACGCTCGAGTGCCTTGAGCGGGCGATACAGCAGGTCGGCGTAGGTCATCTGCTGATGGTCGGCGAGCAGGGTCTCGACGGTATCGAAGGCCTCGACGAAGTGGCCGGTATCGGCGCTGTAATCGAGGCGCTCATGCAGCTCGCTGGGGTCGGCGAGTTCGGCCTTCACCAGCTCGCAGAAATGCCCGAATGCTTCCAGACGATCGGGCTCAAGGGCATCCTCCAGCCGCGCCTGGTCACCGGCCAGTGTCTGCTGCACGGCCTGGCGCAACAACCGCTCGCGCTGCCAGTCGGCGGCCAGCAACTGGCGCGGCGCCAGGGCTCCCCAACGCGTCAGGCTCTGGGTCAGACGATGGCCCAGTGAATGAAAGGTGCGCACATCGGGCAGCGGTGTGCCGGCCGGCGCCCGGGCCACCAGCTTGGCGGTAAAATCCTCTCGGGCGGCGCGATTGAACATCAGCACCAGCATGCGCCTGGGCGGCACGCCGGATGCGAGCAGATGCAGCACCCGGGCCACCAGGGTGGTGGTCTTGCCGGCACCGGCCACGGCGGCCACCCGCGCATGCCCGCCGGGATGACCGACCACCGCCTGCTGCTCAGCGGTCAGCCTCACGAGCCCTCCTCGGAAAAGCGGCCCAGCGGTTGCCAGACGCCGGCACTCTCGATGCCCAACTCCTGTTGGGGCGCGCCACCCTCGCTGACCATCCGGCTCTCGGCCTGCTCGACCAGCCGATAGTAAACATTGCGATGCAACCGCGCCGCCAGACCAAAACGCACCGGCACCGAGGGGATATCCCGATCCAGGCTCAAGCGATGATCGCCATCCAGCGTCAGCCGATCGCCGACGTTGGTGGTTAGGGTCCAGGCGCCGTCATGGTGGTCGGCATCGACGATCAGGAAGGCGCAGTCCTCGACCTCGACCCGCCACTTCTCGACCGGCGTCAGCAGGTAATGCTCCCCATCGTCCTCACGACGCAAAATGGTCGAGAGCAAACGCACCAGCCGGCCACGAGCGATGGGCTTGCCCTCGTGCCACCAGTGACCGTCGGCCCGGATGCACAGATCCATCTCACCCGACAGCGGCGGGTGCCAGTCCTCGAGCGGCGGAATCGCCCCATCGACCTCGATATGCCCCAGCAGGGGCTCTAGCGGGGGGTGATTGATCGGCATCGGATGTCCTCCTCGACGGCGGCGACGGGCTCAGATCAAACCGGATTGGGCCAGGGACTCCCTGACGTCGCCGGGCGCTTCCGGCACGGCGGCACGGAAGAGTCGATAGAAATTGGCGGTGCTCTGCATGGCCACTTCATCGACGCTGATGCCACGCTCCGCGGCGATACACTCGGCCACCTCGACGACCCACTGGGGTTCGTTGGGCTTGCCACGGTGCGGGACCGGTGCCAGGTAGGGACTGTCGGTCTCGATCAGCAGGCGATCCAGCGGAATCTTGCGCGCCAGCTCGCGTACCGCCTTGGCATTACGGAAGGTGACGATACCCGACAGCGAGATGAAGAAACCGTGGCGAACCGCTTCCCGCGCCATGTCCAGGTCCTCGGTGAAGCAGTGCAGCACGCCGCCGACACTGGGGTCGGTGTACTCACGAATCAACGCCAGGGTATCCTCGCGGGCCTCGCGGGTGTGGATGATCACCGGCAGTTCGAGCTCGGTGGCGGCCATCAGATGGCGGCGAAAGCGCTCGTACTGCACCGCCCGAGACACGCCATCGTAATGATAGTCGAGGCCGGTCTCGCCGATGGCGACCGCTTCGTGACGTTCGGCACATGCCTTGATGGATTCCACCGTCGGCTCTTCGGCCACCTCGTGCAGCGGATGCACACCGGCGGAGATCACCACATCGTCATGCGCGCGGGCAATCTCGGCGAGCCCGGGCACGTCCTCGAGGGTCACGGCGATGGCCAGGAACTGGCGCACACGGCGGGCTCGAGCGGCATCGAGTGCGGCATTCAGGTCGCCATCGTGGGCGCTCAGGTCGAGACGATCGAGATGGCAGTGGGAATCGACAAACATGGGTCACTCGGTCAGCGAAAAAGAGGGAAAACGAGACAACATCACAGGGTATAGGTCGGGGCGCCCTTATCGAGCTGGCCGGCCAGCAGTGTCTCGATGTGGTTGCGCACGCCTTGGTCCTCATCACGGAAATGCAGGCCTATGCCCGGCACCCGCCGGCCTGTGACACCCGGCGGCGAGACCCAGACCACCTGTCCGGTGACCGGGTAGCGCTCTTCATCGCCGGGCAGGGTCAGCAACAGCAGGACTTCCTGATCAAGCGTATAGTGCTCGCGGGTCGGCACGAAGATACCGCCCCGCTCCAGCGAGGGCATGTAGGCCGACAGCAGGGTCGGCAGATCCTGAATCGTCAGTGACAGCGCTTTCTGACCGGCCATGATGATTCCTCGTGGTCAATGGAACGACGTGATTGGCGCTATGAGCGCAGCAGTGCCGACCAGCGCACCAACCAGGCTTCCAACACCAGTTGGGGGTTGGGGTTACCGCCGGAGGCAAGCAGGCGACGCTGCTCGCGAGCGAAGTCGAGCAGCCGGAACCAGTCGCGCACCCGAGCATTCTTGACGGCCTGGCGGTATAACGGCAGCAGATCCGGGTTGCGCAACGCCGCGCTGTCACCGGACAGGCCCAGGCGGATCAGGTCCTCCAGCCAGCCGATACCGTACCACAGGATGGCCTCGACCGATTGGCCGGCCAGTCGCGAGGCCTCGGCCACCGGCTCCGCGCCCCGCACCAGGGCATCGAACAGCTCATGCAGGGTCTGGCGCAGTTGACGGGCCTCACCGGTCGCCAGGTCACGGGCCAGCAGCGGCAGCCCACCGGCCACCTGCAGCCAGAAGGCGGCATCCTGATGTTCCCCCAGTGCCTCGACGAGCCAGGCTTGGCACGCCTGCGGTTCGGGCGTGGCCAGCCGCCACTGCTGGCAGCGCGAGCGCACGGTGGGCATCAGCCGCGAGGGAATCTCCGCCAGCAGCACGAACAGGGTGCTGGCACCGGGCTCCTCGAGACTCTTGAGCAAGGCGTTGGCGGCGGCCACGTTCATGGCCTCGGCGGGCTCGATCACGATGACCCGATGCCCACCTTGCTGGGCGGTCTGATTGACGAAAGCATTGACCTCGCGAATCGGATCAATGCGAATCTGACGCCCCTTGTCCGCCGGGCTTACGCGCTTCAGATCAGGATGATACCCCGAGGCCAGCATCGCACAGCTATGACAGTGTCCGCAGGCGACGTCTCCGGGACGATGGCACAGAGTACGGGCGATCAACGCCTCGGCAAGCGCCTGAGGCCCGACGCCCTTGGGCCCGGAAAGCAGCAGCGCGTGGGGCAGGCGCCCGCCATCCTGAAGGGCGACCAGCTGCTGCCAAAGCCCGGCCTGCCAGGGTAGCGGCGTCGGCATCGTCGCGGCGCTCATCCGCCCTCCTCGGCCGACCCCAGGCCCAGTTGACCCTCAAGCGCTGTGACAATCGCGGCCTGAACGGCCGCGAGGCTCTGGCCGGCGTCGATGACGGCGAAGCGCTCGGGGGCAGCGTCGGCTCGGGCGAGGTAGGCGTCGCGAACCCGGGTGAAGAAACCCAGCCGCTCGCGCTCGAAGCGATCACGCTGACCACCCTGTCCGTCAATGCGCGAGGCCAGGCGTTGCTGGGCGGCATCGGCCGGCATGTCGAGCAGTAACGTCAGGTCCGGCGTCAGCTCGCCCTGCACCAGGCGCTCCAGGGTGGCGATACGCGAGGGGTCGAGGCCACGGCCGCCGCCCTGGTAGGCGAAGGTGGCGTCGGTAAAGCGATCACAGACCACCCAGGCACCACGCGCAAGCGCCGGCCGAATGCAGCGCGCCAGGTGCTGGGCGCGTGCCGCAAATACCAGCAGCAGCTCGGCATCGTCATCCAGCGGCTCGTCGATATCCGGGTCGAGCAACAGGCCGCGAATGGCCTCGGCTCGGGGGGTGCCACCAGGCTCGCGGGTCCGCACCACCTCGATGCCTCGCTCGCCGAGAAACCGACACACCAACTCCACGTTGGTGGTCTTGCCTACGCCTTCGCCGCCTTCCAGGGTGATAAAGCGTCCGCGGGTGTCCATAAGGCTCCTGGCGTCAGCGGTTGAGAATGTAGCGCCGCACGGCGGCATTGTGCTCGCGCAGGGTACGCGAGAAGTGATGAGTGCCGTCGCCCTTGGCCACGAAGTACAGCGTATCGCCCGGCGCCGGATCCACAGCTGCCTCGAGGGCCGCTCGTCCGGGCATGGCGATCGGCGTCGGCGGCAGGCCATCGATCACGTAGGTGTTGTAGGGCGTGGCCTCACGCAGGTCGGCCCGGGTGATGTTGCCGGCATAGTCGTCGCCCATGCCGTAGATCACGGTGGGATCGGTTTGCAGGCGCATGCCGCGTTCCATGCGACGCGCAAAGACCCCGGCGATGGCGCGGCGCTCCTGACTGGCCCCGGTTTCCCGCTCGATCAGCGAGGCCATGATCAACGCCTCATACCGGTTATCGATGGGCAACGGGCGATCCTTGTCGCGACCTTCCCAGACCTCATCGAGGATGGTCTCCATGCGCTCGTGAGCCTGGCGCAGAATTTCCATGTCCGTGACGCCCTTGTGATAGCGGTACGTATCGGGGAAAAACCAGCCTTCGGGGTGCTCGTCGTCACGATCCAGCGCGGCCATGATCTCGGCGTCGCTCATGCCCGCTGTCTCATGAACCAGTTTATCGGCTTCATTCAGGCGTGCGCGCATTTCAGCGAAGGTCCAGCCTTCGGGAATCGTCAGCGGGTAGGTCACCACCTGATCGCTGCCCAGCCGGGCCAGCGCCTCACGGCCGGTCATACCCGGCTCGAGCCGATACTCGCCAACCTTGAGGCTGGGAACCGACGCCGGATCGAGGCGAGTCAGCAGGCGAAACGCCCAAGGATCCTCAAGAATACCACGACTGGCCAGGTCCAATACGACTTGATGAAAGCCGGCACCGGCAGACACTTCGTAGAGCGTCGGTTCAGTGACATTGATCGGCGCGACCAGTCGGCTTTCCCAATAACGATAACCGCCGATCGCCAGCGCAGCCGTCACGGCTAGCAGGGCCAGCAGAATTTTTCCCACTCGCATGATGTCTCCTCAAGGAACCACCGCCGGCCGGGATCAGGGCAACGACGGATAGCCCAGCAGGCGCTGGGCGTCGTTCTGCAATCGGCGATGCGTCTCGCCAATCGTCCAGGTGGTGAGCGCATGGCCATCGCTGTCATCGAGCCGGGTTACCGGCCACAGGCCTTGCAGAGAGTTGCCAAGCCACAGCGCCTCGGTCTGCTCAAGGCACGCCGGCATGGCCTCGACTTCGGCGATCGAGTGCTCGTCGAGCAGCGCCTGACGCAGGGTGCCGGCGACGCCGCAGCGATCGAGCCGCGGGGTTTCCAGGCGCCCGTTACGTTGCCAGAAGAGGTTCATGCAGGTGGCTTCGATAATCCGCCCCTCGCTGTCGCAGAGCAGTCCCTCGGCGATGTCGGGGTCCGACCACTCATCGCGGGCCAGCACGTTCTCCAGGCGGTTGAGGTGCTTGAGTCCGGCGAGCCGCGGCTGAATCCCCAGCCGCAAGGCGCAGTGCCGCACCCGCACACCCTCACGCCAGCGTGACTCGGCGGGGGCAAACGGCAGGTGCTGTACCAGCAGGCGCGGTTCGGGATCGGCCGGCGCCATATAGCCCCGCCCACCGCTGCCGCGCGTCACGATCAGCTTGAGCACACTCAGGCCGGCCGGCGCCCGGGCAGGCAACGGATCCAGCTCGTCACGCTGCGGAGCAGGAAAGCCCAGCCCCTCGCAGCCTCGGGTGAGGCGCGCCAGATGGGCGTCCCACAGCAGAGGCGTGCCGTCTCGTACCAGCACCGTTTCGAAGACGCCATCGCCGTAGGCCAGACCGCGGTCATTCAGCGGCAGCGCTGCCTCACTCATCGTTGACTCAGATCCGGGTGAAAATCAGCGAGCCGTTGGTGCCGCCGAAGCCGAAGGAGTTCGACAGCGTGGTGTCGATCTTCATCTCGCGGGCGGTATGCGGCACGTAATCGAGGTCACAGCCGTCCTGGGGGTTATCCAGATTGATGGTGGGCGGCGCCACCTGATCACGGATCGCCAACACGCAGAACACCGCCTCGACGGCACCGGCGGCTCCCAGCAGGTGACCAATCATCGACTTGGTGGAACTGACCGCCACAGACTTGGCGCCCTCACCCATCACCTTCTGCACGGCCCGGCTCTCGGCCAGGTCGCCGGCTGGCGTGGAAGTGCCATGAGCGTTGATGTAGTCGATGCTGGCGGGGTCGATGCCGGCATCGTGGACGGCGTTGCGCATCGACATGGCAGCCCCGCTACCGTCTTCCGGCGGCGCCGTCATGTGGTAGGCATCGTCGCTCATGCCAAAGCCGGAGAGCTCTGCATAGATGGTCGCCCCGCGCGCCTTGGCGTGTTCGTATTCCTCGAGCACCATGACGCCGGCCCCGTCGGAAAGCACAAAGCCGTCGCGGTCTCGGTCCCAGGGTCGACTGGCCGCGCTAGGATCGTCATTGCGGGTCGATAGCGCCCGCGCCGCCGAGAAGCCCCCCAGGCCCAGCGGCGTGGTAGCCATCTCCGCCCCGCCACAGACCATGACGTCGGCGTCGCCATAGGCGATGGTGCGCGCGCTGTACCCGATGTTGTGAGTGCCGGTGGTGCAGGCGGTGGTAATGGCGATGTTGGGGCCCTGAAAGCCGTGCTGGATCGCCAGGTTGCCGGAGATCATGTTGATGATCGAGCCGGGCACGAAGAACGGCGAAATGCGGCGCGCACCGCCCTTGTTGAGGGCATTGTGGTTATGCTCGATCATCGGCAGCCCGCCGATGCCGGAGCCAATCGCCACACCGATCCGGTGAGCGTTGTCCTCGGTGCACTCCAGGCCAGCGTCGCTGATGGCCTGTCCGCCGGCGGCAATACCGTACTGGATGAACAGGTCCATCTTGCGCGCATCCTTGGGGTTCAGATAAGGACTGATATCGAAGTCCTTGACCGACCCGCCGAAGCGCGTGTTGAACCCGCTGGTATCGAAATGTTCGATGGCGGAAATACCGCTTTTGCCGGCGACGATGTTCGCCCAACTTTCATCGACGGTGTTTCCTACGGGCGTTACCAGACCAAGCCCGGTCACCACGACCCTTCTACGAGGCATCAGCTTCCCTCCAGACTATTCAGGTGGCATGCCGCAGCATACCGACGTTGCAGGAATTATACCTGAACTCCCCGGGGGTGTGTCTCCACCTGGGGCTCCTGCATACTGCCGGCACATCGGCGCCGCGCACCAAAAAAAACGGGAGCCACCCATCGATAGCCAGGGTGGCTCCCGTGTCAGGTCACTTATGTGAACCTGGCGACCACTGAGGTCGCGATCTCAACACCCGCTTACTGGTGAGTGTTGACGTAGTCGATCGCTTCCTGAACGGTGGTGATCTTCTCGGCTTCTTCGTCGGGAATTTCGGTATCGAATTCCTCTTCAAGCGCCATCACCAGCTCGACGGTATCAAGAGAATCGGCACCGAGATCTTCGGTAAAGGAAGAGGTGTTCTGGATGTCTTCTTCCTTGACGTTCAGGCGCTCGGCCACAACCTTCTTCACGCGCTCTTCGATGGTGCTCATTAGTTACTCACTCCAGTCGTTCAAGATAGCCGTTAACTTACAGCCGGATAGAATCCGCAAGCCCAAAAAAGCTGCGGGGTAGTGTATAGACCGCTAGGGGCCTTCGCAACATGAGAGTCGGCCAAGCCGTCAGCGCATGTTCATGCCGCCGTTGACCTGCAGTGTTTCGCCAGTGATGTAACCAGCGGCGTCACTGGTCAAGAAGCCCACGGCCGCAGCAATTTCCTCGGGCTGACCGAGACGGGTCAGCGGAATCTGTGACATCAGGGCATCTTTCTGCGCCTGCGGCAGCGATTCCGTCATATCAGTGGCGATGAAGCCAGGTGCTACATTGTTGACGGTGATGTTGCGCGAAGCAACCTCACGCGCCAGCGCACGTGAGAAACCTTCCATGCCAGCCTTGGCCGCAGCATAGTTGCTCTGACCCAGATTGCCCATGGTCGCGACCACAGAACTGATGCTGACGATACGCCCAAAGCGTGCCTTGGTCATGCCACGAACGCATGCCTTGGTGACGCGATAGAGGGACTTGAGGTTGGTGTCGATGACATCATCCCACTCGTCTTCCTTCATGCGCATCAGCAGGTTGTCACGGGTGATGCCGGCATTGTTGACCAGGATCGTCGGAGCGCCGAACTCATCGCCTACCGACTTGAGCAGCGCATCGATGCTGCTCTGGTCCGTCACATCGAGCCTGCGACCGGCACCCTCGATGCCCTGCTCCTTGAGATAGGCATCGATGGCCTCGGCACCACGATCGCTGGTAGCCGTACCAATGACGACGCGGCCCTGACGGCCAAGCTCGAGGGCAATCGCACGACCGATGCCACGACTGGCACCCGTTACCAGGGCAATTCTAGATTCGCTCATATTCCAATCCGCATAATTGCTGTCATCTTGTGGCGACATGCCTCCACCTTATTCGGTAGCGGCACTGCGCGCCAGTTCGAGTGCGCTTTCCAGGCTGTCCGGGTCGTTAACGGCCAACCCTTTGATGGAGCGATTGATACGCTTGCCAAGGCCGGTCAACACCTTGCCGGGCCCGCACTCGATAAATACTTCGGCGCCCTGCCCCGCCATGTTTTCGATGCATGACGTCCAGCGCACCGGCTGATAGAGCTGCTCGACCAGTCGAGTGCGCAGGGTCTCGACATCGGCATGCGCCTGGGCGTCGACGTTCTGCACCACCGTATAACGTGGAGGACGCATCTCGATATCATTCATGGCGCTAGACAGGCGGTCAGCGGCCGGTCGCATCAGGTCACAGTGCGATGGCACCGAAACCGGCAGCGGCAGCGCACGCTTGGCACCCGCCTGCTGGCAAAGCGTGATAGCGCGCTCGACAGCAGCCTTGCCGCCGGCAATCACGACCTGTCCCGGCGCATTGTAGTTGACTGCGGCCACCACATCACCTTGAGCCGCCTCACGACAGGCCTGCTCCACGGCTCCGTCATCGAGCCCAAGGATGGCGGCCATACCACCGGTACCCGCGGGCACGGCCTGCTGCATGGCCTCACCACGCAGTTTGACCAGGCGCACACCTTCTGCGAAAGGCAGCACACCAGCACAGACCATGGCACTGTACTCGCCAAGGCTATGCCCAGCCATGGTGCCAGGGCGCGGACCTTCCAGCTCCTGCCAGACACGCCAGATGGCAACGCTTGCCGTCAGCAGTGCCGGCTGAGTGCAGGCAGTAGCGTCCAGATTTTCGGCAGGCCCTTCCTGGACGACATGCCAAAGATCGTAACCCAGGGCGTCGGAGGCCTCTTCGAAGGTGGTTCGTACCACGCTGTATCGTTCAGCCAGCTCCCGCATCATGCCTACTTGCTGGGAGCCCTGCCCCGGGAACACGAGGGCCAGGGATTGCGTCATGACTTTCACCTTTACGTCTTCTATTCGTTGGTCTGACAACGGGCATCCATCCCGCTATCGCCTCGACCGCACGCGGCCGACGCGATAACAGGGCGCCTTTCACCGAGTTCATGAGCCAACTGTGACGGCAAGTCTTCTCTGACTTCCTGGATGGCACGTGAAATGGCATGGGCAAAGCCAATGGCATCGGCACTGCCATGACTCTTGACCACGATACCGTCCAGCCCAAGCAGACTGGCGCCGTTATAGCGCACCGGGTCCAGCTCGCCACGCAAACGACGCAGCGCAGGCCGCGCCAGAAGCCCCACCAGCCGACTGCCCCAGTGTGCCTCGAAGGTCTGCTGCACACGCTGAATGAGCATTCTCGCCAACCCTTCGCTTGCCTTGAGCACGGCATTGCCAACGAAACCGTCGCACACTACCACATCTACAAGGCCAGAGTAGATACCATCGCCTTCGATAAACCCACGGTAATCCAGGTGGGTAAAATCGCGTAAGCGTGCATCCGCCTCACGGACGCTGGCGGTACCCTTGGTTCCTTCGATGCCTACATTGAGCAACGCGACCCGCGGCCTTCTCAGGCCATCGATACGTCGCGCCATGACTTCACCCATCAGCGCGAAGTCGACCAGCCGCTCGGCATCGGCCTCGACGTTGGCCCCCAGATCCAGCAGGTAACAATGCCCCTTGCCCCGGGTCGGCACGGCTGTACTGATCGCCGGGCGCGGAATCCCCGCCACTGTCCCCAACGCGCGACGCGCCAGCGCCATCAAGGCCCCCGTATTACCGGCCGACACCGCTGCCTGCGCCTCGCCGGAGGCCACGCAGTCGAGCATCATCGAAAGGCTAGAATCCTTGGATCCGCGCAAAACACTCGAGGGTTTGGCGTCTTCGGCAACAACAGCAGGGGAATGGTGCAGGGTCAGGCGGGAAAGCGAGGATGCATCACATCGCACCAGGTGCGCGAGTGCTTCATCAAGGGCGGGCTGCTGGCCGAACAGGCTCAATTGCAGCCGAGGATGGGCCTGAAGGGCCCGAACGGCGGCTGACACGGTGGCACGGGGACCGAAGTCCCCGCCCATCGCGTCGATGGCGATTCTCACGTCAATACGCAGAGCGTCGCCAGTCGAAGCACTGGCTTACGCTTCGACGACCTGACGACCACGGTAGAAACCGTCGGCAGCCACATGGTGGCGACGGTGCGTGGTGCCGGTTTCCTTGTCCTGAGACAGGGTCGGGGCGGTCAGTGAGTCGTGGGCACGACGCATGCCGCGCTTGGAACGGGTCTTACGGCTCTTTTGAACTGCCATGGGATTTCACTCCAGAGTGCATCGATGATCTATCAGGATTTGCCTTTCAAGGTGCGCAGCACATCAAAAGGACTATCAGCAGGCGTTGCCGAGGCCTCGGACGCGTCGCCGCTGCTCAGCTGGTCTGATGAAACGCCACATTGCGCTTCATCGTGGTAAATCACCTGCGGCAGACTGAGGATCAACTCATCCTCGATCACCACCAGGAGATTCAGCTGTTCGTCTTCCACCACTACCGGTTCATGTGTGCTCGGCAAGTCGGCGGCAAGCGCATCGCTGCTGACCACACCCAACAGGAAATGGCTACTGACGTGGGTTGGCATTGGCTCCAGGCAGCGCCGGCAAGGCAGCTGCACATCGGCCTCCAGCCGCCCCTCAATCACTCGACGCCCTTGAGTGTCGATGGCGAAGTCCAGCCAAACTTGGCAATCGCCCTGCTGGGGCCCGGCATCTTCAGCGAGACGCGCGAACGCATCGAGTGCCACAAGGCCTTCGAGATGTTCGGCGTTGGCGGCGAGCCGGTGGGGCTCAACCTTCAAGGGGAGTCGTGTGGTCAACATAGGCGCGCAATGATAGGCACTCCCCCGCCGGGTGTCAAAACATCCTGGCAAGGCGGTATGCTTCCGAGTTCGAAGGGCACGCTCGACCGCCTGTATACGCTCATTCACTTGCCCCCTGGAGACCGCATGACACGCCTGGTTCTTGCTTCAAGCTCCCCTTGGCGCCGCCAACTGCTAGAGCGCCTGGGACTGCCCTTCACCTGGGCAAGCCCCGAGATCGATGAGACGCCTTATTCTGGCGAGACGCCCGAGGCCCTGGTACATCGCCTGGCGCTGAGCAAGGCCAGTCGCCTGGCAGAGGCTTTTTCTCACCACCTGGTCATCGGCTCCGACCAGGTGGCAGTGTTCGAGGGCGAAATACTCGGCAAGCCTGGCAGCGAAGCCGCCGCCCAGGCTCAGCTACTGCGCTTTTCAGGCCAGCGAGTGCGCTTCCTGACGGGCCTTGCTGTGCTTGATACTGCTGGCGCTCGACACTGGCTCGGCCACGACACCTATGACGTGGTGTTTCGTCGCCTCGAGGAAGACGAAATAGCCCGCTATATCGCTCGCGAGCAGCCGCTGGACTGTGCCGGCAGTTTCCGCATGGAAGGCCTGGGCATCACCCTCTTCGAGCGCCTGGAAGGCGATGACCCCAACAGCCTGATTGGCCTGCCGCTGATTCGCCTATGCGCCATGCTCAGAGAGGCAGGCCTCGACCCCCTAGGCCCTGAGGCGACCGAGCGATGCCCTCAGTAGGCCTGATAGCGCACCGGCGACTGGGCCTGGGGCAGCCCCATCCACTCGGCCGCCACCCGCCCGAAGCGCCGGGTCAGACGATCGAAGGGATCTAGCCCCGGCGTGTAGTCCTTGAGGCGCGGCTCTTGCAGACGTGCTCGAGCCACCCCATCCAGGGTATCCAGCCGGTCCACCAAGCCAAGCGGAACGGCCTGCTCGCCGGTCCACACCAAGCCGGAAAATAGCTCAGGGTCATCGGCGAGTCGCCCGGCGCGGCCTTCCTTGACGTCATTGATGAACTGACGATGGGTAGTATCGAGCACTTCTTGCCAGAACGCCCGCTGGCGAGGCGAAATGCCCTTGAAGGGATCAAGGAACGCCTTGTTATCGCCCGCAGTGAAGACCCGGCGCTCGATCCCCAGGCGGTCGATGGCTTTCTCAAGACCGAAGCCGGAGAAGATCACTCCGATAGAGCCCACCAGGCTTGCTGGCGCAGCGACAATCTCATCGGCCGCCGAGGCGACATAGTAGGCACCGCTGGCACCGATATCCTCGACCACCGCAATGACCGGTTTGTCGCCCTGATTCCTCAGTCGCATGATCTCTTCATAAATGCGCTGCGACTGCACGGGGCTGCCGCCGGGGCTATTGATATGCAACACCACCGCCGTTGCGCTTGGTGCCTTCCAGGCACGCCTGAGCCCCTCGATAATGCGCTCCGCATTGGCCGGCGACTGGCTGTCGATCACGCCTTCCACCTCAACGACCCCCAGATGCTGCGCCGTCATCTCCGACGGCTGCGCGGCCCGAAAGAGGCTATAGAAGGTGGTCGCGATCATGGTCAGGATCAGCGCAGCAAACAGAAAACGGAAGAACAGTTTCCAGCGACGCGAACGCCGCTGCTCGGTCAGCACGCCACCGATCCAGCGATCCATCATCTCTAGCTGGGCAAGCCGCTGGCGCTCGCGCAGGACCTCGGCATCTTCATCGCCCCCGGAGTCGCCACTACGAGGGTCTTGCTGGCTGGCGTGCCGCGCTTCTTCCTGGCTCAGTTCCGGCCCTTGGGTCCAGGGATCCTGCGATTTGTCATCACTCATGGGCATCCTGCTCGAGATCAAAAAATGGCTGAGTGACACCATAATGGCATCTTTCCGCCAGTGTCATCGCGACGCTCTGCGCATCGCAACAATGGCGATGGTCTTTCGAAACCGCTCACGCCGCCAACAGCGGCCGCACTGGCTCAGCCGTGCAGCCAGTCGATCAGCTCGGGAAAACTGTCGGCGGTAAAGGTCGGGTGGCTGGCGGCCAGTCGCTGGCGATCATGCACGCCATAGGTCATGGCGACACGATCCATCGACAGCGCCCGCGCCATCTCCAGATCATATTCCGTATCGCCCACCATCACGGCCTCGCTCGCCGACACACCGAACTCCTCAAGAAGCTCTTCAAGCATCCGCGGATGCGGCTTGGAGCGCGTCTCGTCGGCAGTGCGGCTGGCATCGAACCAGGCACCGCTGCCGTTCTCGGCAAAGATCCGATCGAGCCCACGGCGACTCTTGCCGGTGGCTACCGCCAAACGCATGTCGGGGGGCTCGCGCAGCCTCGCCACCCCGGCTTCGACGCCGGGGAAAAATGACAAGGGTTCGGCCTCGGCAGCAACGAAGTGCTTTGCATAGCACTCACGCAGTCGCTCGGCCTGTTCGGCGCCGATCCCCGGGCACATCCGGGCGATGGCTTCCGGCAGGCCGAGACCGATGATATCGCTGACCGCCTCGCCGGCCAGCTCGCCCCACCCCGCATCACGCGCGGCGGCCTGCATGCAGGCGACGATGCGCGCTTCGGAATCCATCAGGGTGCCGTCCCAATCGAAGATCACCAGTCGGTAACGCATAACTCTCCTACTTGCATGCCTGCTTGAAGATGAAGGTAACGGGATCAGGACTGCTGGCGGGCGCGATCCAGCACCGCACTGAGCTCCTCGCCGAGCGGCGCCTTGACGTGCACCGGGCGCCCGCTATCTGGTTCGGGAAAGGTCAAGGCTGCGGCATGCAAGAAGAGCCGGTTGAGCCCCAGCCGCCCGGCCAGCGCCTCGCCGCTGCGAGTCCCGTACTTGTCATCGCCCAGCAGCGGATGACCGGCATGGGCGGCATGGACGCGTATCTGGTGGGTACGCCCCGTGACCGGCTCGGCCTCGATCAGGGTGGCATTAGCGAAGGTCTCGCGCACCCCGAAACGGGTCCTGGACACCTTGCCCGCCGGATCGACCCGCACACGGCGCTCACCATTACCGGCCTCGAAGCGGTCCAGCCGCGCGCTGACATAGTCGCGCCGTGCCGGCCAGCGGCCAGCCACCAGCGCCAGGTACTGCTTATCCATCTTGCGCCCCTTGAGGGACTCATTGAGGGACAGCAGCGCAGGACGCGACTTGGCCAGCAGCAGGCAGCCCGAGGTATCCCGGTCCAGTCGGTGCACCAGTTCCAGAAAATCCAGGTCCTCGCGCACCTGGCGCAGGGCCTCGATCAGGCCAATCTTGACGCCGCTACCGCCGTGGACGGCGAGCCCCGAGGGCTTGTTGATCACCAGCCAGCCCGGCCCCTCGACCAAGACGCTGCCAGCCAGCAGGTTACGCAGATTATCGCTGACCTCGCGCACCGCCTCTTCCGGCGCCAGCCGCAGTGGTGGCACTCGCACCAGGTCATGGAGTTCGAGGCGATAATCGACCTTGACTCGCTTCTTGTTGACCCGCACTTCGCCCTTGCGAACGATGCGGTAGATCAGTGCCTTCGGCGCCCCCTTCAATCGGGTACGCAGAAAATTGTCGATGCGCTGCCCTACCTGGCCCTCGGTGACCTCAATCCACTGTACTTCTCGCCCCTCGGCCATTCGTTACTCCGTCTCACCTGGTCATGTCTTGCGCTCGATAGATGAACCATTCTACCGCACCGACGCCCTCACTGCGCCAATTGCTGCTATTGGGCATTGCTGGTATATTTCCGATTCGCTCAAATGGGGCTAATAGCGCTCCACCATGGTGTCTGCACCTCAGACAAGCAGACCAGAGCCACGAATCAGGCCGCCACGACGACTGCCCGAATCAGGGTCGCGGCGCCACTGTAAGAAGAAAGCGAAACTTGAACGCCACGCCCGGACCCCGGGCCGTTCCCAAGACGGAACGACCCGCAGGCCACGGGAATACTCAACAGCGAGCCGGAGGCCGGCGTTGGCGAATCGATGTATGCCAGGTGTCTGGCGGTAGACCGCGGGGCCGGCAGGGCGTGATGCCCGCCGAAACATGTCCCGCCACCGCCGCGTACTCAACATGATCACGCTCGAACAGTCATGGGACCTCCCCACTGCCCGAGCCGGGCGCACAAGCATCCGCGACATGCGCTGAGCACAAGCACGCAGCACCCAGAGGTTCGCCTTCGTCGACCGCTTTCGGGCGCCATCCGGTGCGCGCCAGCAAGCGAGACAACATGAAACGGATGCTCATCAACGCGACCCAGCCAGAAGAGCTGCGGGTCGCTCTGGTCGATGGACAACGCCTTTACGACCTGGACATCGAATCCGGTGCCAGAGAACAGAAGAAAGCCAATATCTATCGCGGCAAGATCACTCGCGTAGAACCCTCCCTAGAAGCCGCCTTCGTCGATTTCGGCGCCGACCGCCACGGTTTTCTGCCGCTCAAAGAAATCTCCCGCGAGTACTTCATCAAGGAGCCCAGCGGGCGCCCCAACATCAAGGAAGTGCTCAAGGAAGGCCAGGAAGTCATCGTCCAGGTCGATAAAGAAGAGCGCGGCAACAAGGGCGCCGCCCTGACCACCTTTATCAGCCTGGCCGGTCGTTTTCTGGTCCTGATGCCCAACAACCCTCGAGCCGGTGGCATTTCCCGTCGCATCGAGGGCGAAGAGCGTGCGCAGCTCAAGGACGCCATGGGTCAGCTCACGCTGCCCGACAAAATGGGCGTGATCGTGCGCACCGCCGGGATCGGCCGCTCCTCCGAAGAGCTGCAGTGGGACCTGGACTACCTGGCCCAGGTATGGGAATCCATTACCGAAGAAGCCGGCAAGCGCCCAGCGCCCTTCCTGATCTATCGCGAATCCAACGTCATCATCCGCGCCATGCGCGACTACCTGCGCAACGACATCGGCGAGGTATTGATCGACAGCCCCGAGGTGCATGAGGAAGCGCTGGCCTTCATCCGCCAGGTCATGCCCTCCTATCAGCAGAAGATCAAGCTGTATGCTGACGAGGTGCCGCTGTTCTCGCGCTTCCAGATCGAATCCCAGATCGAGACCGCCTACCAGCGGGAAGTGAAACTGCCTTCCGGTGGCTCGATCGTCATCGATCACACCGAGGCCCTGGTCTCCATCGACATCAACTCGGCGCGCGCCACTCGCGGCAGCGATATCGAGGAAACCGCGCTGCAGACCAACAGCGAAGCGGCCGATGAAATCGCTCGCCAGTTGCGCCTGCGCGATATCGGCGGCCTGGTGGTCATCGACTTTATCGACATGAGCCCGGCGCGCAATCAGCGTGAGGTCGAAAACCGCATGCGCGACGCCCTCAAGCTCGACCGCGCCCGCGTCCAGATCGGCCGCATCTCACGCTTCGGCCTGATGGAAATGTCGCGCCAGCGCCTGCGCCCCTCGCTTGGCGAGACCAGCGGCGTGGTCTGCCCGCGCTGCGATGGCCAAGGCACCATCCGCGACGTTCGCTCGCTGTCGCTATCCGTCATGCGCCTGCTCGAAGAAGAGGCCATGAAGGAGCGCAGCGCTCAGATTCGCGCCATCCTGCCGGTACCGGTGGCGACCTATCTGCTCAACGAGAAACGCGCCGTGCTCGCCGAGATCGAGCGCCGCCAGGGCGTGCGCCTGCTGGTGCTGCCCAATCCGGAGATGGACACTCCTCACTACGACGTCCAGCGCCTGCGCGACGACCACGTCGATGAGGACGAGTCGGTCAAGTCCAGCTATGAGCTGCCCACCGACACCGAGGTCGGCAAGGAGCCGGATGCGAGCATCGCCAAGCCGGTACAGCGCGCCGAAGCCGCAGTCAAGAGCGTGGTCCACACCGCGCCGGCCCCTGCCTCGTTGCAGGAAGCGCCTGCCGCCCCCGAGGCCAAGGCACCGGCCGCCGCCGCGCCAACGCCAACAGCCGACGAAAGCGGCGTGATCTCTCGTCTGTTCAAGGGCCTCGGCAAGCTGCTCGGCAGCGGTGAAGCCTCTCCCGCCGCGACAGGCAGCCAAGCCAGCAGCGACAAGCAGCAGGCCGAACAGCGCCAGACGAGCGGTCGCGACGAAGACCGCGATGGCGAGTCTCGCCAGAATAGCAACAACCGTGGCGGTCGAGGCGGACGTGGTGGCAACAACCGCCGCGGCCGTGACGACAACCGCAGTCAGGGCAGCAAGAAGCCGGACAACCGCAGCGACGGCAACAGCGATAACCGTGACGCCAAGCCAGAGGGCCGTAGCGACGGCAACCGCCAAGGCGGTAATCGAGGCCGAGGACGCCAGGACGATGAGCGTCGTCAGCAGAAGTCTTCGACCAAGAGTCAGGGAGACAAGCCCCAGAACGACAAGCCCCAGGCTGATAAAGGCCAATCCGATAAGCCCCAGGCCGATAAAGGCCAAGGCGACAAGAAGTCGAGCCAGGGCGAGCGCAAGGACAAGCCTCAGCAGGCTGCCAACAAGAAGCCGCAGTCCGCTGACAAGTCTGGCCAAGGTGAACAGCCTGCGGCCAAGGACAATGCCAAGAGCGACGGCAAGCCCAAGCGCACCCGCAACAATCCGCGCAACCGCACCCGCAAGCAGGCGTTGAATCCGCAAGCCGAAGCCGAGCAGAAACGCCTGCAGGCTGAAGCGCAACAGGCCGGCTCTGAAGCGCCGCAGCAAGAAGAGACGAAGGCCGAAGCGCCCAAGCAGCAAGCGCCCAAGCAAGAGACGCCGCAGGCCGAAGCGCCCAAGCAGCAAGCGCCGAAGCAAGAGGCTCCGCAGGCCGAAGCACCCAAGCAGCAAGCGCCGAAGCAAGAGGCTCCCAAGCAAGAGACGCCGCAGGCAGAAGCGCCCAAGCAGCAAGCGCCGAAGCAAGAGACGCCGCAGGCCGAAGCGCCCAAGCAGCAAGCGCCGAAGCAAGAGACGCCGCAGGCCGACGCGCCCAAGCAGCAAGCGCCCAAGCAAGAGACGCCGCAGGCCGAAGCGCCCAAGCAGCAAGCGCCTGAGCAAGAGGCTCCCAAGCAAGAGACGCCGCAGGCCGAAGCGCCCAAGCAGCAAGCGCCTAAGCAAGAGGCTCCCAAGCAAGAGACGCCGCAGGCCGAGCAGCCGCAGGAAGCGGCTGAGCCTGAACTCTCCGCGCCTGAAACGCCCAAGGCAGAGACTCCAAAGCAAGAGGAGCCCAAGCCCAAGGCGCGTCGCCGGCGTCGCGCTCACAACGACCCGCGCGAAATCCGCCGTCGCGAGCAGCAAGCCAAAGCCGAAGCCGAAGACGGCCAGTCCTGATCGGCAGGCCCGGGAACTCCCGGGCCATCACTGACAGGCAGCAAACAAAAACGCCCGCAGGCCAAGCCTGAGGGCGTTTTTTATGGGCGCCGATGGAAATCCCCGATTGCTACCCCACTATCCTGAAGCTAACGGCATGGCCTATGACAATAGAGCCACTTAGCTTCCTCTCTGCCTTCCTTTCGGCTCGCTGATACCGACAAGCCTCGGTTCGCGTTCAAGCACCACACCAAAGCGTTCCAACACCCTTGAGGCGATGCTGTCAGCGAAGCGTAAAAGCCCCTCGGCATTACCACCACCATGGTGGACCAGCACCAGAGCCTGGCGGTCGTGTACGCCGAAGGCCCCATCGCGATGCCCCTTTAGCCCGCATTGATCGATCAGCCAGCCGGCCGCCAGCTTGAAACGACCGCCAGGCTGGGAGAAATGCGGCATATCGGGATGGCGTCTGAGTAGCGTCTCGGCCAGTTCGGCCTCGACCACCGGGTTCTTGAAGAAACTACCGGCATTAGCGAGCACCATCGGGTCCGGTAGCTTCTCCCGGCGCAGGGCACAAACCGCCTCGGCAACCTCAAGAGGCGTGGGTGCCGGTCCGACACGGCTCGCCAGATCGCCATAGCCCAGTCGTGGCGCTGGTCGAGTGGACAGGCAGAGTTCGAGGCGCGTGATCACCACTCGCCCATCGAGGGCACGCTTGAAGAGGCTATCACGGTAGCCAAAAGCGCAGTCAGAGGCCTCGAGTACCTGCTCGCGGCCATCGCCGAGGTGCACGAGATGCAGGCGCTCCAGCACGTCAGCGAGTTCGACGCCATAGGCGCCGATATTCTGAATCGGAGCGGCACCACACTGACCGGGGATCAACGCCAGATTCTCGATGCCCCACAGGCCCTGCTCGGCCAGGCTCATGACCAGTTGATGCCAGTTCATGCCGGCATCGACGTGCACCCTCAGCGACTCGTCGTCCAATGTCTCGCAGCGATAGGCGGCGAACACAGGCTGGACCACCAACCCTGGCAGCCAGTCGCCGAGAATCAGGTTGCTGCCACCGCCCAGCACCGTGACCGGCCAGCCGGCCGCGCGGGCTTCATGAAGTACCGCAGCGAGCTCGGCCGGGGTCGCGGGTGTCGCGAAACGTTCGGCCACACAGGGCAACCCAAGGGTATTGGCGCCGCTCAGATCATGATGTGCCTGCCAGGTGAGGCTCACGATGCCGGACCCAGCCGCTCGCGCAGGACCTCGACGAGCCCATCGGCGGCGGCCTCGACCAGATCCAGCACCTCGTCGAAGCCATCGCCACCGCCGTAGTAGGGATCCGGTACCGCCGCACCCGACCGACCGGCGAAGTCGAGGAAGAGCCCGACATGGGCATCACAGTCATGCGGGCGCATCGCCAGCAGATCTGCCAGGTTGTCGTGATCCATGGCCAACAGATAATCGAAGCGATCGAAGTCGCTGCGGTCGAGCTGGCGCGCCCGCAACCCCTTGAGATCGATGCCCCGGCTGGCGGCGGCGGCAACGGCGCGACGATCCGGCGCCTTGCCCACATGCCAGCCGCCGGTCCCGCAGGAGTCGATGGTCACGCGCTCGGCAAGGCCAGCCGCTTCGAGCTTGTGGCGCAGCATGCCCTCGGCGGTCGGCGAGCGACAGATATTGCCGAGACAGACGAACAGCACACGCATCTCAGCGCTCCTTGTGTTTAGTCAAAAGTTTTAGCCAATGTTTTAGCCAAAGTTTTAGTCGAGTGTATTGGGCCGGCTGCTTTCTGATGAGGTGCCTTCTGGCCGGGAACCGGCGGCGTCCGCGAACAGGGCACGCACGCGCTCGAGGTCGGCCTGGGTATCGACGCCGGCGGGATGCGGCTCGCCGGCCAGGGCGACCTGGATACGGTGGCCGTGCTGCAGGGCGCGCAGCTGCTCGAGCTGCTCGCGCTGCTCGAGCGGTGCCGGGGACCAATGGCGATAAGCGGCCAGGAAACTGGCGCGGTAGGCATAAAGGCCGATATGGCGCAGCCAGGCATCATGTTCGAGCAACTCCGGGCGGCTGGCGAAGGCCTCTCGGTCCCAAGCCTCTCTATCCCAAGGGATAGGCGCGCGGGAGAAATACAGCGCCCGGCCAGAGAAGTCGCGCACCACCTTGACCACATTGGGGTTGAACAGCATCTCGACGTCGCTGATCGACTCGCCCAGGGTCGCGATGGACGCCTCGGCGTCTTCCTCGAGACGCGCGGCCACCTGATTGATCAGCGCCGGCGGCAACAGCGGTTCATCACCCTGGACGTTGACCAGAATGGCGTCCTCGGCGAGTCCCAGCCGCTCGGCGACTTCGGCAAGCCGGTCGGTGCCGGAGGGATGATCGGCAGCGGTCATCACCACCTCGGCGCCGGCCGCCTCTGCCACCTCACTAATGCGCGCGTCATCGGTGGCCACCACCACCCTACTGGCCTGGCTGGCCAGGGCCTGGCGCCACACACGCACCACCATGGGCTCACCGGCGATGTCGAGCAACGGCTTGCCGGGTAGCCGGCTGGAGGCGAAACGAGCTGGGATCACGGCGACGAAGTCGCTCATGCCTGTCCCCCTGCCTCGCCACGATTAGGCGTCGCCTTGCCGAGTTTCTCGTCGACGTCCATGACGCGGGCTTCCTCGGCCAGCATGACCGGAATATCGTCACGAACCGGGAAGGCCAGGCCATCGAAGTGGCACTTGAGCTCGGCGTGTTCACGGTCGTACTTGAGCTTACCCTGGCACTGCGGGCAGACCAGCATGGCCAGCAATTCCTTATCCATCATTGTCTTTCCCCTTGCGCGACACGCGTCAGCGCTTCCAGTTGCGTGGCAAACCATTCGATAAAGCCAGCCGACGGGCGAGCCTCCACGTCCAGTGCCCAGCAGCGCGCATCGGCGAAGCCACGGCACTTGACGGCATCCTTGGCGGTCATCACCACCGGCGCTTCATCGCCAAACTGCAGATCCTGGGACGTAAAACGATGGTGATCAGGCTTGGGGTGCGGTGTCACGCCTAGTCCCAGCCCCTCGAGCGTCGCGAAAAAGCGTGGCGGGTTGCCGATGCCGGCCAGACCATGGATCTGGTGATCGAAAGGCAGCGGCGAGAGCGGCAGACGCTGGTCGTCGCTCAGCCGGCGCCAGGCAACCGGCGTCAGGGTCATGCTGAAGCGATTTGTCGCGGCCTCGGCTCCCGTCACGTCATTGCCGTTGGCACCGTTGACCACCAGCGCATCGACGCTTGCGAGCCGGGACAGCGGCTCGCGCAGCGGCCCCGCCGGCAGGCAGTGGCCATTGCCAAAGCCACGCTGTCCGTCGACCACCACCAGTTCCAGATCACGCCCCAGCGCGAGATGCTGCAGGCCATCGTCACTGATCAGAATATCGCAGCCTTCGTCGAGCAGCCGCTCGGCGCCGCGGGCGCGCTGGGGATCGACCACCACCGGCACCCCGGCCTGAGCCGACAGCATCAAGGGCTCGTCGCCGCAGACCTCGACCGGCGTCTTAGCGGTAACCCGCAGCGGATAGTCGGCGCTCTCGCCGCCATAGCCACGGGATAGAATCCCGGGACGGTAGCCTCGCTCGGCGAGATATCGCGCCAGCCAGGCCACCAGCGGCGACTTGCCGGTCCCGCCAAGCGTCAGGTTGCCAACCACCACCACCGGCACGCCGGGATGATGCACCGGCCGTTTACCGGTCTGAAAATCCGCCAGGCGGCGGGCCACCTGGCGGCGATAAAGCGCCTCCAGCGGCCGCAGCATGCCAAGCCAGGCGGCATCGTTGTACCAGGCGGACAGCATCACCTCGCCGAGACGCTCGCTGAACCGGTCCCAATAGTGCTTCATGAATTTTCCTGAAACTGCAGCTGATGCAGAGCCGCATAGGCCCCATCGCGGGCGAGCAGCTCAGCATGGCTGCCCTGCTCGACGATCTCGCCCTGCTCCATCACCAGAATGCGATCGGCGCGCTCGATGGTGGAGAGCCGGTGGGCAATCACGAAGGTGGTTCGGCCACGACAGACTTCTTCCAGGGCTTTCTGGATATAGCGCTCCGACTCACTATCGAGCGCCGAAGTGGCCTCATCGAGAATCAGCAACGGTGCGTCCTTGAAGATCGCCCGGGCGATTGCCAGCCGTTGACGCTGGCCGCCGGAGAGCATGACGCCGTTGTCGCCCACCGGGGTCTCATAGCCTTTCGGCAATTCCATGATGAAATCATGGGCGAAGGCGGCCCGGGCGGCGGCTTCAATGGCCTCCTGATCGGGATCATCGATCCCATAGGCGATGTTCTGGCCGATGGTGGTGTTGAACAGGGTGACCTGCTGAGACACCAGCGCGATCTGACGACGCAGAGGTGACAACTTGAAATCATCCAGCGCCACCCCATCGAGGCTGATCGCGCCCTCGCAGGGCCGATAGAAACGCGGCAGCAGGTTGACCAGGGTGGACTTGCCACTGCCGGAGCGACCGACGATGGCGATCATCTGGCCCGGCGCCACCTCCAGATCGATGCCTTTCAGCACCTCGTTCTGGCCTTCGGCGTAGGTGAAGCGCACGCCCTGGAAGAGCACGTGCCCCGTCAGACGGCCCGGCTCGGTCGTCCCCTCGTCGGGTTCGGCCGGCTCCTCGATCAGTCCGAATAGCTCGCCAGAGGCGGCAATGCCTTTCTGGATGACGCTATTGACATCGGTAAGCTGACGCACAGGCTTGGCCATCAGCGAGGCGGCGGTAATGAAGGCCACGAACTCGCCCGGCGTCATGTCGTCGAGCAGGGCCGGTGACATGGCAAGCCACACGAGCCCCGCCAGGGCCAGCGCCACCAGCAGCTGGATCACCGGGGTGCTGATCCCCTTGGTCAATGCTTCTTTCATGCTCTGGCGGCGGTTGTCGTCGCTGGCCTGGGCGAAGCGGCGCTTCTCATAGGCCTCGGCGCCGTGGGTACGGACCACGCGATACCCGGACAGCGCCTCGGAGGCCACATGGGTGACATCCCCCATGGAGCGCTGAATGCGCCGGGAAAGGCGCCGAAAGCGCTTGCTGGCATAGCTGACGACCAGCCCGATCAGCGGCGTAACCGCCATGAACACCAGGGTCAGCAGTGCATTGGTCCACAGCAGATAGCCCAGCAGCCCCAGCACGAAGAGCCCCTCGCGCAGGATCACCGTGACGGCACTGCTCGCCGCCCCGGTGACCTGTTCGACGTGGTAGGTCACGCGTGACACCAGTTGGCCGCTCGAGTGCTCATCGAAGAAGCGTCCCGGCAGGTGCAGCATGTGGTTGAAGACATCGCAGCGCAGGGAGTGCACCACGTTACGCGCGACCTGGCTCATGAAGTAGGTGCCAAGAAAGGTCCCCAGCCCCCGGGCCGCGAACATGCCCACCACGAACATCGGCAGGAACAGCCGGAAGGCCGCATCCGGGTTCTGGATACCATCGATCAGGCGCTTCATCATCTCCGCCAGGGCCGTGCTGGACGCGGCGTAAATGGCATAGCCGACCACCGCCAGCATGAAAGAACGCCAATAGGGCCTGACATAGTCGAGCAGGCGCTTGTAGAGAGCCCATCCTGAATCGTAGGTCACGGTGTCTCCGCTTGAGTGGTACTGTCGGTTGCTTCGCGAGTGGCGATGCGCACACGCGTAATGCCCAGGGCAGCCGCTTGATCAAGAGCGGCCACCACTCGGCGATGGGCGACCCGGCCGTCGGCCTCGATCACAAGCCCATGGTCCCGGGCAGCATCGGCCCGAGCGGTCAGCGCCGCGGCCAGCTCATGCTGACCGACGGATGCCTGATCGAGTCGATAGTCGCCGTCGGCCGTGATCGAAAGCACCACCGGCGCGGTTTCCGCCGGCGCTGCACTGGCGCTTTCGGGAAGCTCGAGTTCCAGCGCCTGTCGGGTCTCGAAGGTGGTCGAGACCATGAAGAAGATCAACAGCAGAAACACCACATCGATCAGGGGCGTCAGGTTGATCTCCACCGGTTCCCGGTGACGACGCGGAAACTTCATGCGCCGGGCACTCCCGGAGCCAGGGAATCGTCGCGCTCGCTGAGATTCAACTCACCCGGATAGTGAGCCAGAAAGTCCACCAGTTGGGTCGCCTGCTGCTCCATGCGCACGGTGATGTCCTCGACCCGGCGCTGGAAGAAGCGGTGAAACATCAGCGCCGGTATTGCCACCGTCAAACCGGCGGCGGTGGTCACCAATGCCTGGGAGATTCCACCGGCCAGTTCTGCGGTACGCCCGGCCCCCTGGGCACTGACCAGTACCGAGAACACCTCGATCATCCCGACCACGGTGCCTAACAGGCCGACCAGCGGCGCGATAGCGGCGATGGTGCCCAGCGGGCTCAGAAAGCGCTCCATGTCATGGATCACCGCGACAGCCGCCTCCTGCAGCCGGGCACGCACCTGATCATGACCGAGCCTGGCATTGCGAAGCCCCGCCGCCAGCACGCCACCCAACGGTGAGTGGCTTTCCAGCCAGTAGAGATTGACCTGGCCCTGTGCGACCAGCGCGCAGACCTCTCCGCCCAGCCCAGTCGGGGCGATGCGAGCGGCGCGCAAGGTCCACAGGCGCTCGATGATGATCACGCTAGCGACCAGGGAACAGCCCAGCAGCGGCAACATCAACCAACCACCGACCTCTAGTGCACCGAGCATATCCATATCAGAGTCTCCAAAATGCCATCACCGCCGGGGACGCTATGACCGTCATCTAGGGGCGAGATTCTACCCCATGGCAGCCGCCATCGACACCGCGTCGCCAGCTCGGTTGTCGCTCGGCGCTCACCAGGATCGGCTCGCCCGGGGTTAAGGTGACCGCCACCGCCCCGTCAAGCGCGGTATTCCAAAGGCAGCTACCCTGTCGGCGAAAGCGCCGCACCACCTCGGCGGCTGGGTGACCGAAACGGTTGTCACGCCCGGCACTGATAATGACTTGGCGAGGATTCGTCGCCGTCACGAAGGCCTCACTGGAGCTGGTGCGACTGCCATGGTGTCCGGCAACCAGCACGTCGATACGCTCGGGTAACACTGGCAGCAGGCGACGCTCCACTGCCTGTCCGGCATCACCGGTGATCAATACCGCCTTGTCGCCAAGACGCGCCAAGAGCACACAGGAGCGGTCATTCGCGGACCATTCATCGAGCGCCCCATCCGGCGGCCAGAGTATCTTGAAATCAATATCGCCACTGCTCCAGCGCTGGCCGGCGACGCAGTGGCGCGCCTGGTGCCCGATAGCCTCCCCGCGGGGCGCCAGCCATTCGCCCACCCGGTGATCGGCAAGCGCCGGCACGCCGCCCGCATGGTCCTGATCGCCGTGACTCACGATGACCCGCGAGAACGCCTGACCAGGAGGCCAAAGACCGGCGAGCGGCATGAAGCCAGAGCTGAACCGCGGCCCGGTATCGTACAAGAGTCGCGTCGTCTGAATGCCGTCATCCACACCGCCATCGACGCTCTCCTGGCGGGCTACATTCCTGGTCTCGTCGGCATCAGAGTGGCGGCTGGTACGAATGGGTGTACTCGGCGAGTCTGTTGTCAGTTCGATCGCCTGGCCCTGGCCCACATCATAGACCCGCATGCGCAGACTCCCCTGGGCCGGCAGCGGCGGTTCAAGGTTGAGCGACACGGCCACCATCAGCAGTGACACCGCCACCCGCAGTGACCGTGTCACACCAGCCAGCCCCCAGGCCAGGGCGACACCGGCAAGACACAGCGCCACCGGCAGACGTTGCCAGTCGGGCAGCACCAGCAACGGCATGACGGCCACGGCGTTTTCCAGGCCCGATTGCAGCCAGGTAGCCAGCACCTCGAAAAACTGCCAGCCGATATGGGCCAGGGGCGGCACCCCGCTTAACACCCAGATCAGCAGCCCCAGTGGTACCATCAAGATGCTGACCCAGGGGACTGCCAGCAGATTGATGATGGCCGACCCCGGCGCCAGCCGTCCGAAGGCGATGATCACGGCGGCGGACATTAATGGCGACAGCAGCAACTGAGTGCGCACCAGCGCCCAGGCCCAGCCCTTGAGCCCCTGGGGCCGGGAGCGCCCCTGCCAGATCAGGATCAGCCAGGCCACGGCCAGAAAGGACAGCCACAGCCCTGGTCGCCAGAGCGATAGGGGGTCGGCCAGCACGACCATCGAAAACGCCAGCCACCAGGCCTGCCAGGGCCCGGGTGCGTGACGACCACAGGCGACCCAGAGGCCGACCAGGGTCATGATCAGGGCACGAAACGCCGGCGGTTCGAGGCCCGCCAGCCAGGCATAGCCGCTCGCCGCCACGCCGGCCATGACCCAGGGCCAGACTGCCATGCGCCAGCGCCCGGGCGTGACACAGCGCGCCAGACCACGCATCAGCCATAACACGCAGGTCGCGACCAATCCCACATGTAGCCCCGACACCACCACCAGGTGCGTGGTACCGCTGGCATTCAGAAGCGCCCAGTCATCATCATTGAGTCGCTCGGCGGCGCCCAGCGTCAAAGCTGCCAGCCAGCGGCGGCTCAAGCCTTCGGGATAATGGCTATCGAGAAAGGTTAGGGCCGACTGGCGAAGTGAAAAAGGCGCGGCGGCCTGGCGCTCGGCCGGCGGCGCGTGTCGCACATAGCCGGTTGCGCCCAGCCCCTCACGCCACAGCCAGGCGCGGTAATCGAAGGCGCCGGGGTTGGCGAAACCCGATGGCGGTCGCAGCCGTGCCGTCAGGCGCCAACGCTCGCCTACCGCCATGGTGGGACCGCCATAAACCGACAACCGCACCCGCTTAAGGGCGTCACAGTCGGCGAGACCAGGTTGCTGGGGGTGGCAATCATCGACGGCAAAACGCAGCCGGCTCGCCGGATGACCTTGCTGATAGGAGAGAATGCGCCCCTCGAGCCGGAGATCCTGGCCGACAAGGCCTCGGGGCAGTTCGGCTTCCCGCGTCAGCAGCAGCGAGCCACCGACCACAGTGGCAGCAACGAACAGCACCAGATGAAGCCACTGACGGGGCAGCCGTGCCAGGATGAGCAGCCCCGCCACGCCCCAGGCCACCAGGAGCCCGTCCGGTGCTTGCATGGCGAGCCCGGCACCCACCATAGCGGCGATTGCCAACGGCATGCCGAGCCCACTGCGCATGGTACCCATGACAGACTTCGGCCCTCCCTGGCGCTGTCTTACCCCCGAACCGGCCGTAGCCGTGGCGAGGGGCATGGCTTGTATGGATAATGGCTGCGAATCCTGTGATCCGTACCATTCATCGCCTGCGAGCCTGCCATGCCGCGCCGCTTCCTACAGCGCTACATGCCCCACCCCGATGCCCTCAAGGGTAATCGCTCGCTGCGCTTCATGCGCCATTTGATCGGCGATGCCTCACTATGGATGCTGTCGCGCCGCACGGTAGCCAATGCCTTCATGATCGGCGTGTTCTGCGCCCTGTTGCCAATTCCCTTTCAGATGGTCTTGGCCGCGGGCGGCGCCTGCCTACTGCGCTGCAATCTGCCGCTCTCTATCGGGCTGGTATGGATCACCAATCCCTTGACCATGCCGATCATCTTCTACGGCAACTATCGGCTAGGCGCCTGGCTACTGGCCACGCCGCCCAGGGCAGCACCCGACACCCTATCGACGCAGTGGGTAGCCGAACAACTGGTCGATATCCTGCCGGCTTTGGCGCTGGGCTCGCTGGTCGCGGCGGTGGTCGCCGGCCTCGCCGCCAACGCCGGCATCCGCTTGATCTGGCGCTGGCAGGTCTCACGCAGCTGGCGGCGACGCCGCAAGGAGCGCCGCCTGCGCGCCGCGCTGGCCGGCAAAGCCCGCAGTAGCGACAGCTGATCACGACTACGAAACGAAGCCTGGGTGCTGGATGGTCAGGCCTGAATAGCCAAGGGTAGCGCTCCAGGCCCAACCATCTTCATATCTTCATCCCGCTTTAGCTGTCCACTGTCAACCGGCCGTCATCCAGCTTCATCACCCGGTCCTGGTGGGCGGCGAGGTCGGTGTCATGGGTCACCACCACGAAGGCACAGGCAGTCGTCTTGGCAAGCTCGTCCATCATCGCAAGGATGCTCGCAGCGGTGGTCTTGTCAAGGTTGCCGGTAGGTTCATCCATGAGCACCAGGCTGGGATCAGTAATCAATGCCCGGGCGATTGCCACCCGTTGACGCTCACCGCCGGAGAGCTCACCGGGTTTGTGATCGCTCCGCTTGGCCATGCCGACATGCTCGAGGATCTGTGCGGCACGCTGGCAGGCCTGCTTACGGGATTGCCCACGCACGATCAGCGGCAGCGCCGCGTTTTCCAGGGCAGTCAGCTCGGCTAACAAATGGTGGAACTGGTAGACGAAGCCGATATGGCGGTTTCGAAAGCGCCCCAGCTGGCTTTCTCCCAGCACGGCCAGAGACTGCCCCGCCACCTTGACGGAGCCAGCGCTGGGCCGATCCAGGCCGCCCAGCAGGTTAAGCAGCGTCGTCTTGCCCGAACCGGAACTGCCCACCACGGCCACCCGCTCCCCGGCGCACACCTCGAGGTCCAAATTCTCGAGTACCGTCACGTCCTGGGGGCCTTCATGATAGGTCCGCGTCAGTCCCTGGCATTCAAGCAGCACCTGGCCAGCCTTGGGGGAGGCGTGCTCCTCGGTCATGATTGTCTCCTTGCTCATCGAGGGCCTCATTCGTAGCGCAGCACATCAGCCGGCTGGATGCGCGAGGCACGCCAGGCCGGATACAGGGTAGACAGAAAGGTCAACACAAAGGCCGCCGAGGTAATCACGCCCACATCGGACCACTCCAGGCGAGACGGCAGATAGCTGATGAAGTAGACGTTGGCGTCCAGGAAATGGATGCCAGTGGCCGACTCGAACCAAGCGATCAGGTCGGCAATCGTCAGCGCTAGTGTCACCCCGACGCCTAGCCCGATCAGGATGCCGATGATGCCAATCGCCAGCCCCTGGACGATGAAGATACCCATGATCGAGCCAGGCGTCGCACCGATGGTGCGCAGAATGGCGATATCCGCTTTCTTGTCAGTGACCACCATGACCAGGGTCGACACGATATTGAAGGCAGCGACGGCGACGATCACGGTCAGCAGCAGGCCGATCATGCGTTTCTCCATCTGGATCGCCTGGAAGAGGTTGCCGTGGGTCTGGGTCCAATCGATACCGCGATAGCCTGGCCCCAGCTCATCGATGATCTTGCGCGTCTCGCCATGAGCGGCGAAGAGGTCATCGAACTCCAGCCGCAGTCCTCCGACGGCATCGCCCATCCTCGCCAGGGTCTGCATGTCGGCGATATGCGCATAGGCCAGACTGGCGTCCAGGTCGGCCCCGACGCTGAAGATCCCGCTCACGGTGAAGCGCTTCAGACGCGGGAAGACCCCGCCCGGGGTGATCGAGGCCTCGGGTACCAGCAGGGTAACGCGGTCACCGACCCCGACGCCCAGCCGCCTGGCCAGCAGCTCACCGAGCACGACCTTCCATTCTCCGGCTTTCAGGTCGCCGAGGCTCCCCTGCACCATATTCTCATCGATGATCGACACCTTGGCCTCGGCCTGTGGCTCGATGCCATTGACCATGGCGCCCTCATTGCGCCCGCCGATCGAAAACATGCCCTGCTGCTGCACGAAGGGTGCGGCGCCGATCACTCGCTCGCGCTGCATTAGCCGGTCAGCCAGCGGCTGCCAGTCGGTCATCCCTGAGGGCGCCTCGATGCGGGTATGGGGCACCATGCCCAGCACCCGGGATCGCAGTTCGTGATCGAAGCCGTTCATCACCGACAGCACCAGGATCAGCACGGCGACGCCGAGCATCAACCCCAGCATCGAGGTCAGGGAAATGAAGGAAATAAAGTGATTGCGTCGCTTGGCACGCACGTAGCGCAGTCCAAGCATAAATGGCAGACGGTCGAGCATCGCGATCGGTTCCTTGTCAGCGGGCGCTCATGGTACGGTTTTTTGCCTGGCGACGCATGCGTGGCGCGCGGAGCAAGGCGATTATCCCGAGAGGATCCCTTGCATCCCGGCAGCGCCCACCCTACATTGCGCCGTCCCCGGGGCAAGGCCCCGATGAGCATACCCGTGAGAAGACTGCGATGGCTAACCGCTTGTTCCCCGAATGGCACCCACAAGATGCCGTGCAACTGACTTGGCCGGGTGCCGACAGCGACTGGGCTCCCATGCTGTCGCGCATCGAAGCCACACTTGAGCGCATGGTCACGGCCATCGCCCGCTACCAGCGCGTGCTGATCAGCGTCGCCGATACCGCGACCCGGGCACGGCTGACGGACACCTTTGCCCACCTCGGTGTCCCCGCGCCAAGGCTCAGGTTCTGCGTGGTGCCAAGCGATGACAGCTGGGCCCGGGACCACGGGCCGATAGGGATCGAGCGCGATGGCCGCCTGACCCTGCTCGACTACCGCTTCACCGGATGGGGCGGCAAGTTTCCCGCCGCCCGAGACGATGCTCTGAACCGGTCACTGGCCGCTCAGGGTGTCTTCGCCGCCCCGCTAGAATCCCGCACCCTGGTACTGGAAGGCGGTGCCATCGAGAGCGATGGCGAAGGCACGCTGCTGACCACCGAGGCCTGCCTGCTCAACCAGAACCGCAACCCAAGCCTGGACAGGGCGGCGATCGAGGCCCGGCTCGCCGAGGACTTCGGCGTCACCCGAGTGCTGTGGCTCGCACACGGGCATCTGGAAGGCGATGACACCGACAGCCATGTCGATACCCTGGCGCGTTTCTGCGACCCGCAGACCATCGCCTATGTGCGCTGTGATGACCCCGATGATGCGCACTATGCGGCGCTTTGCGCCATGCAAGATGAGCTCAAGGCGCTGCGCCAGGCCGACGGTACGCCCTACCGACTGATCCCGCTGCCTTGGCCAAGGCCCTGCTTCGATCCAGAAGACGGTCACCGCCTGCCGGCCACCTATGCCAACTTCTTGATCATCAATGGTGCCGTGCTGGTGCCGGTCTATGGCGATGCGGCGGACAGCACCGCGCTTGACGCATTGGCCAGCGCCTTCCCCGACCGCGACCTGGTGCCCATCGACTGTCGTGAAGCCATCCGCCAGCACGGCAGCCTGCATTGTCTGACCATGCAGTTGCCCAAGGGCAGCCTGGCCGCCTCTCACCTTGCCAGCGCCGCCAGCCACGACGCTGACAACGATGCTGACAACGATGCTAACAGCGACGCAGCCGCTGACGTTCAGGAGTGATCGCATGTCCCAGACCCTAACCGTTGGCCTGGTCCAACAGCGCGCCTGGCCCGACAAGGTAAAAAGCCTCGATGAGAGCGAAGCGGGTGTCCGCGAACTCGCGGCTCAGGGCGCCGAGCTGGTGCTGCTCCAGGAGCTGCATGCCAGCCACTATTTTTGTCAGTACGAGGACCCGGCGGTATTCGACCTGGCCGAGCCGCTTGACGGCCCGACCGGCAGCCGGCTGGCGGCACTGGCCGCCGAACTCGATATCGTGCTGGTCGGCTCGCTGTTCGAGCGCCGAGCCGCCGGGCTCTATCACAACACCGCCGTGGTCTATGACCGGGCCCAGGGCGCCGTCGGCCACTACCGCAAGATGCATATTCCCGACGACCCCGGGTTTTACGAGAAATTCTACTTCACCCCGGGAGACGCCGAGGGCGTCGCCGCCGGAGACAGGCTGGGTGGCTTTGCGCCCATCGACACCTCGGTGGGGCGCCTGGGCCTGCTGGTATGTTGGGACCAGTGGTACCCGGAGGCGGCCCGCCTGATGGCCCTGGCCGGCGCCGAGCTGCTGCTCTATCCCACCGCCATCGGCTGGACGCCCGCCGACGACGACGCCGAGAAAACCCGCCAGAAGGACGCCTGGACGCTCATCCAGCGCGCCCATGGCGTTGCCAACGGTCTCCCGGTGGTGGTCGCCAACCGGGTCGGCCATGAACCCGATCACAGCGGCGCCAGCGATGGCATCGACTTCTGGGGGGGCAGCTTCGTCTGCGGCCCTCAGGGAGAACTGCTGGCCCATGCCGGCGAGGACAGCCAGCGGCTGCTGGCCGAGGTCGACATGCGCCGTGCCGAGGACACCCGGCGTATCTGGCCCTTCCTGCGCGACCGGCGCATCGATGCCTACGGCGATCTGACGCGCCGCTATCGCGACTAGGCGAAGGCTACGGGCACGCGGCTACCCCGGCGCCGCTCACTCGAAGCCCGGATCACCCCCCTCTATGAGGAAACCCCCACAGGCAAGGTCCATGGGGGTTTTCTTACAGCTTCCAGCTTCAAGCTTCCGACTGGGGTTACTTCCAGAAGTCGCGGATGGAAGCGATCCCCTGGGCACCCACGGCTCGCGCATGATTGGCATCGAAGCGGGTCATGCCCCCCAGCGCGAAGACCGGCATCGCCGCCGTCTCCACCAATTGCTGGAAGTCATGCCAGCCAAGCGGTGCCGCATCCGGATGGGTCGGCGTGGTGCGCAACGGCGATAGCGTCACGAAATCACAACCAATTCGGCCGGCCTGTTCCAGCTGCTCACTGTTGTGGGTCGAGGCAGACTGCCACTTGCCCTGGGCCAGCGGACGGCGCTCGAGACTCATCAGCCGCTCGCTGGTCAGGTGAATGCCATCGGCATCCACCTCATCGAGAAGCTCAGGCTCGCCATTGAGCAACAGGCGCGCCCCATGCTTACGGCACAGCGCCAGAGCGCCCTCGGCACGCGCTAGATAGGCATCGCGGTCCAACCGTTTGGCCCGCAGCTGAACCAGACGCACCTTGTCCTCGACCAGCGCCCGCTCGAGCTTGGTGAAGAAGACTTCCTCATCGTCCTCTTCGGCGGTGATCAGGCACTCTGTGGGCAGGATCACCGCCCGCAGGATCGGCAGGTTGGCCGCCGGGAAGGGATAGTTGAACAGGTCATTCTTGTCGACCCAGCGCACGGCCTGCCCCTCACGACCGAACGGCTCGCCAGCAAAGGCATGCACCTGCCAGACGTCGAGCAGGATATGCTTGTCGGGATACTCGTGATTGACCCGGATCAACGGCTGGGCACGCTGAATCTCGACGCCGAGCTCTTCATGCAGCTCGCGCTTCAGGGCCTCGAAGCCGGTTTCATAGGGCGCGAGCTTGCCGCCGGGAAACTCCCACAGGCCGCCTTGATCGACATTGGAGGGGCGCCGGGCGATCAACACCTGGGTCGTATCCTCGCTGACGATGGCGGCGGCAGCCACATGTACCCTTCTCTTGACCATTGTGTGTATTACCTTTCAAACATGAATAACGCGCGACCCGAGGCCCCTGAGGGGCACCCCGGCAACAACAGGCCAGGCCTAGCTGCGGTAGTCGGCGTTGATGGAGACATAGTCGTGGGACAGATCTGAGGTCCAGACGGTGGCCTGGGCTTCTCCGCGTCCCAGTCGAATGCGGATAGGGATCTCCTCGCCCGCCATCACGGCGCTGCCGGCGGCCTCCGTATAGCCGTCGGCGCGTCCGCCCTGCTCGACCAGACGCACATCGCCCAGGTCGATCACTACTCGATCGACATCGAAGTCCGCCACCGGGGCACGCCCCACCGCGGCCAAGATGCGCCCCCAGTTGGCATCCGAGGCATAGAGCGCGGTCTTGACCAATGGCGAATGCGCGACCGTAAAGGCCACGTCCAGGGCTTCCTGACGTGAGGCGGCCCCTTCGACGTCGAGGGTCACAAACTTGGTTGCCCCCTCGCCATCGCGAATGATCGCCTGAGCAAGCTCGACCAGCACCTCATCGAGGGCGGCGCGAAAAGCCTCGAGCGCTTCGTCGCTCTCAAGCGTCGCGCCCTGTCCGGTAGCCACCAGCATGCAGGCATCGTTGGTGGAGGTATCACTGTCCACGGTGATGCAATTGAAGGAGCGACTGACGCCATCACGCAACAAGGCCTCGAGCCGCTGCTGGGGAATGGCGGCGTCGGTCGCCACGAACCCGAGCATGGTGGCCATGTTGGGCTGAATCATCCCCGACCCTTTGCTGATGCCGGCGATGGTGACCGTCTCACCATCGATGGTGAGCGAGCGGGTCGCGCCCTTGGGTCGGGTATCGGTGGTCAGAATACCCTCGGCCGCATCCTCCCAGCCATCTTCGCGAAGCGCCTCGAGGGCCTGGGGCAAGGCTCCCAGCAGTCGCTCCATGGGCATTGGCTCGCCAATCACACCGGTCGAGAACGGCAACACCGACTCGCCTTCGACGCCGGTCAACCTTGCGAGCTCGTCGCAGCTGGCCTGGGCATCACGCATGCCGGCGGCACCGGTTCCGGCATTGGCATTGCCGGTATTGATCACGAAGTAGCGCGGGGCCAGGCCCCGCTCGCAGCGGGCCGACAGATGACGCTTGGCCACCTGAACCGGCGCCGCACAAAACGCATTGCGGGTGAAGGTACCGGCGACGCTGGCCCCTTCCGGCACATCGATCACTACCAGATCGCGACGCCCCGGTTTCTTGATACCCGCACTGGCGGTGCCAAGACGCAAGCCCTTGATCACCGGCATCTGCGGAAAGACCGTTTCCCCCACTGCCATGCATTTACTCCCTGTTGCGTTTCCCGCCGGCGATGATGCCGACAGCGATCAGTTAAGCGTGCCGTGACACTGCTTGTACTTCTTGCCGGACCCACAGGGGCAGGGTTCGTTGCGCCCCACCTTGGGCCCGTCGCGGCGCACCGGGCGACCATCGCCACCCTCAGCAGCCGACTGTTCGGCCGGCGCCTCGGCGGTGCCCGCCGCGGCATCGTCACGTCGGCTGGCGGCGCCGGCCTGCTCACGAGCCAGCGTCTCACGGCGCTGCTGTTCAAGCTCCTCGACCTCTTCCTGGCGACGCACCTGGACGTGACTCAGGATGCGCGTGATATCGGCCTTGATGTTGCTCAAAAGCCCCTGGAAAAGCTCGAACGCTTCGCGCTTGTATTCCTGCTTGGGATTCTTCTGGGCGTAGCCGCGAAGATGGATACCGCGACGCAGATGATCCATCGACTGGAGATGCTCCTTCCAACGGGTATCCAGCACCTGCAGCATCACCTGCTTCTCGAAGCGACGCATCAGGGGCTCGCCGACGGCGGCCACCTTTTCCTCATACAGCTTGCGATGCGCCTCATACAGGCGCTCGCGCAACTGCTCCTCGCTCAGGCGGGCATCCTCGGCAGACCATTGGGTCACCGGAGTATCGAGATTGAACTCGGCCTTGAGGTGGGCCTCCAGTCCGGCGAGGTCCCACTGCTCGGGCAGGCTCTGGGGCGGCACGAAGTCGCTGATCGCCTCGCCCAGGACCTCGTCGCGAATGCCCAGCACATTCTCGGAGACATCTTCCGCCTCGAGGATGTCGTTGCGCTGCTCGTAAATCACGCGACGCTGGTCGTTGGCCACGTCATCGTATTCGAGCAACTGCTTGCGGATATCGAAGTTGCGCCCCTCGACTTTCTTCTGGGCGCGTTCGACGGCATTGGAGACCATCTTGTGCTCGATGGCTTCACCGCGCTCGAGCCCCAGCGCCTGCATCAGCCGCTGGACCCGGTCGGAGCCGAACAGGCGCATCAGATTGTCTTCCAGCGACAGGAAGAAGCGCGTCGAGCCCGGATCCCCCTGACGACCGGAGCGACCGCGCAGCTGGTTATCGATGCGCCGAGACTCGTGGCGCTCGGAACCGACAACGTGCAGGCCACCGGCGGCCAGCACGGCATCGTGACGTTCCTGCCAGGCGGCCTTGATGGCTTCGATCTTGGCCTCATCGGGGCTGTCGAGCTCGGCGACCTCTGCCTCCCAGCTGCCACCGAGCATGATGTCGGTACCGCGACCGGCCATGTTGGTGGCGATGGTCACCGCGCCGGGGCGGCCGGCCTGCGCAATGATCTGGGCCTCGCTCTGGTGCTGCTTGGCGTTGAGCACGTTGAAGCTCATATTGGCCTTGCGCATCAGCCCAGCCAGGTACTCCGAGGTTTCGATGGAGGCGGTACCGACCAGCACCGGGCGGCCGGCCTCGGTCTCTGCCTGCACATCCTTGATGATTGCCTCGAACTTCTCCTCGGCGGTCATGTAGACCAGATCATTCTGGTCACGACGGATCAACGGCCGGTTGGTGGGAATCACCATCACATCCAGGCCATAGATCTGACGGAATTCGAAGGCCTCGGTATCGGCGGTCCCGGTCATGCCGGAAAGCTTGTCGTAGAGGCGGAAATAATTCTGGAAGGTGGTCGAGGCCAGGGTCTGGCTCTCGCGCTGCACGGTCACCCCTTCCTTGGCCTCGACCGCCTGGTGCAGACCCTCGGACCAGCGGCGGCCCGGCATGCTGCGCCCGGTGTGTTCATCGACGATCACCACCTGCCCGTCATCGATGATGTAGTCGATGTCGCGCTGGTAGAGGTGTCGCGCCCGCAGTGCCGAATGCATGTGTTGAAGCAGGTTGAGGTTCTGGGCAGCGTAGAGGGAGTCATCCTCACCCAGCAGCCCTTCGCCGCGCAGCAGAGCCTCGACCTTGTGGTGCCCTTCCTCGGTGATCTCGACCTGCTTCTGCTTTTCATCGAGTATGAAGTCGCCCTCCGGCGGCACGTCATCGTCTTCGCTGTGCTCGCCTCGCACCAGGTCAGTTGCCAGGCGATCGACCACTTTGTAGAGCTCGGTATTTTCTTCCACCGGGCCGGAGATGATCAGCGGCGTGCGCGCCTCATCGATCAGGATGGAGTCGACCTCATCGACGATGGCGTAGTGGAGCCCACGCTGAACCTTGTCCTCCAGTGAGAAGGCCATGTTGTCGCGCAGATAGTCGAAGCCGTACTCGTTGTTGGTGCCATAGGTAATATCGCAGGCATAGGACTGGCGCTTTTCATCGGAATTCTGGCCGGAATAGATCGACCCCACCGATAGATCCAGGCTTTCGTAGAGCGGGCGCATCCACTCGGCGTCACGGCGTGCCAGATAGTCGTTGACCGTGACCACGTGCACGCCCTTGGCCGGCAGCGCATTCAGGTACACGGCAAGGGTGGCCACCAGGGTCTTACCCTCGCCGGTTTTCATCTCGGCAATACGGCCGGTGTTCAGCGCCAGGCCGCCAATCATCTGGACATCGAAATGGCGCATCCCCATGACACGTTTGCTGGCCTCACGCACCACGGCGAAGGCCTCGGGCAGCAGGGCGTCGAGCGATTCCCCCGCCGCCAGACGCTCGCGAAACTCGCCGGTCTTGGCGCGCAGGGCGTCGTCGCCGAGGGACTCGAACTGCGCCTCCATGCCATTGATCTTGGCAACGACCTTGCCAAAGCGTTTGACCTCGCGGTCGTTCTTGGAGCCGACCACTTTGCGCAATAAATTATTGATCATGAAACGTCCGTTCTCTACCAAGTATCCGAATCCGGGCCTAGCACCTTGGCCAGGTACTGGCACCCACTATCCACCCAACGGGCGGGCATCTCAGACGACTTGGCAAGGAGGGCCGCGACGGGTCAACACATCATGAGCGGCGGCGGGAACCCGTACCACATGACGTGGCAGCGGGCGACGCGGCAACTGAAGGCGCCAGCGGCGCAGCGGCCGCCAACGACGCTGGCTCGCCTGACGACGGCTTTCAGCGCGAATGACCGCCGGCGCCAGCCAGCAGATATGTACCACCCGTTCGACCAAGCGCACGCCGTCGGCCTGCACCAGGCCCGCCGGCAACAGGCAGCCCACCAGCAAGCCTGCCAACCACCAGCGCGTGCGACGGCGCGAGGCCGTATCGGCAGGCCGACTTGGGCTAGCGTTAGTAGAGCCGTTCATGCTGTTGGAGGTCTCGCGGGCATGATAAATTGCCGGTTATCGATTGGCGTCAAAAGTGCAGCCCATGAGTATAAAGGTTAAGCGTTTCCGCGCCCAGCCCGTCACGTCGCTGCTCGGCGGCCGCGGTAAACTCGGCGGCCTGATGCGCATGGCCGGCCTGATTGACCGGGCCCAGCAGGAACTGCGCGAACATCTTCCCGAAGAAGTCCGCGACCACGTGTTCGTGGGCGGTTACCGGGACGGCAAGCTGACCCTGATTACCGATCGCGCGGTCTGGCTCACCTGGCTACGCTACGAACAGCCTCGATTATTGGAGCTGCTGAAACGACGACCGGAATTCGAGGCCGTGCTGGGATTTACGCTCAAGGTCCGCCCGATACGCCCTCCCAAGGCCCCGCCGCGCCATAGCCGGCGGCTTTCGACCAGCGCCGCCGGAGAAATTGCCAGCTGTGCCGAAGATACCGAAGATCCACGATTGAAACGCGCCCTGCAGCGCCTGGCCTCTCACGCCGACGACCATAACAAGCCCACGGATAACGACACGAAAAACGACTAGCCGAAATGGCTCGGCAGGAATGGCTCGGCAGGGCTAGCCCGGCCCGGGCGGTCTTGCAACACGCACTACCGATCTCGTCTCGACCTAGCCCGCAAGAGCTATCCTGCCAGCTGTCGCTCACGACTCACCCTGCCAGGCGTGCGAACGCGGGGTACTTGCAACGCGGAGTACCAGAAACCTACAAAAAACGCCGCTCCCCGAGAGGGAAACGGCGTCAAGCAATAACGTCAGCCATGGCTATCCTGCCTGCCAGAGTGACGACTCGGCGAAGAGGCGCATGCCCCGGGCGTCAGGCCATGGCCGGCGCCGCGTAGGAGATCGGAGAAGTCTGGTGCGCATCCTCGAAGGTCACCAACTCCCAGGCGTCAGTCTGCGCCAGCATGGCGCGACAAAGCTGGTTGTTGAGCGCATGGCCGGACTTCACGCCGCGGAACTCGCCGATCAAGCTGTGACCGAGCTGATAGAGGTCACCGATGGCGTCCAGCACCTTGTGCTTGACGAATTCGTCGTCGTAACGCAGGCCGCCCTCGTTGACGATGCGATAATCATCCACCACCACGGCGTTATCCAGGCTACCGCCCAGCGCCAGGTTCTGGGAGCGCAGGAATTCCAGGTCACGCATGAATCCAAAGGTGCGTGCGCGGGACACTTCCTTGACGAAGGAAGTGGTGGAGAAGTCCACGACCGCGGTCTGGTTGCGCAGCTCCGACACGGGATGGTCGAAATCGATGGAGAAGGAAACCTTAAAGCCGTGATGGGGCAGGAAAATGGCTTCCTTGTCACCATCGCGGACCACCACTTCGCGCTTGATGCGAATGAAGGTCTTGGCCGCCGCCTGCTCTTCGATGCCTGCCGACTGGATCAGGAACACGAAGGGACCTGCACTGCCGTCCATGATCGGAACTTCGCCAGCGCTCAGTTCGACGAAGACGTTGTCGATCCCCAGGCCCGCAAAGGCAGACATCAAGTGCTCGACCGTCGCCACCTTGACGTCACCCTGAGACAGGGACGTACACAGCGAAGTGTCGGTCACGAGGTTGGCATTCGCCGGGATCTGCACTTCGGGAGAGAGATCGGTACGAACGAAGATGACGCCGGTATTGACCGGTGCCGGGCGCAGGGTCAGACAGACCTTTTCGCCCGAATGTAGACCCACGCCAGTAGCGCGGATGGTGTTCTTGAGAGTACGTTGCTTAATCATGGGCAATCGCCGAGCCGTGATATGTAGTTATCAAACAGTGTTCACTATACCATCGAACGAATGTTTCAACAAAGAAAACTCACCCCGGCGAACCCTATGTCAACAATAGATTGCCTCAATCGGCTTGACGACGCAGAAATGCCGGGATATCCAGGTAGTCATCCATATCCTTGGCCTTGCGCTGGTCGGCGCGGGCCTTGGCGGCTTCCTGGTCGGCCGTCTTGGCGGCCTGCTGACGCATCACTGCAGGCTGCTGCTGCAGAGTGCGATAATCGGTGGCCTCAGGACGTGAGGCTGCCGTTTCACGCGGGGCGGAGGCTGCCTTGGGTGCGCGACCATCGAGACCCGCCGCCACCACGGTGACACGCAGCTCGTCGGACATTTCCATATCAATGGAAGTTCCGACCACGATGGTGGCATCCTGAGAAGCAAACTCCTGAACCGTTGCACCGACGTCGTTGAACTCGCCGATGGACAGATCCGGACCTGCCGTGATGTTGACAAGAATACCGCGGGCACCGTGCAGGTCGATATCCTCGAGCAGCGGGCTACGAATGGCCTTTTCTGCGGCCTCACGCGCACGGTTCTCGCCGGTAGCACCACCGGTGCCCATCATCGCCATGCCCATCTCGGACATCACGGTTCGCACGTCGGCAAAGTCGACGTTGATGATACCGGGGCTGGTGATCAGCTCGGCGATCCCCTGAACGGCGCCCAGCAGCACGTCATTGGCGGCGCTGAAAGCGGTCAGCAGGCTGGCGCTCTTGCCAAGCACCGACAGCAGCTTCTCGTTGGGAATGGTGATCAGCGAGTCGACGTGCTCGGAGAGCTCTTTCATGCCCTCCTCAGCCGCGCGCATGCGCTTGGGCCCCTCGAAGGGGAACGGACGCGTCACCACGGCGACGGTCAGGATGCCAAGCTCCTTGGCCACCTGAGCGACCACCGGTGCACCGCCGGTACCGGTGCCACCCCCCATGCCGGCGGTGATGAACACCATGTCGGCACCTTCCAGCAGTTCGGCGATCCGCTCACGATCTTCCATTGCTGCTTGGCGACCCACCTCGGGATTGGCACCCGCACCAAGCCCCTTGGTGATCTCGCTACCCAGCTGGAGAACGGTCTTGGCGGCCACTCGCTTGAGGGCCTGAGCATCGGTATTGGCACAGATGAACTCCACGCCCTCGATGTTGCTCTCGACCATGTGATTGACGGCATTGCCACCGCCGCCACCAACACCGACCACCTTGATGACCGCACTGCTTGAAGGTGCGTTATCAACCAGTTCGAACATATGCCCCGTCTCCTGGACCGCATGCGGTCCGTGTCAGAAATTTCCTTTGAACCAGCCCTTGATTCTCTCTAGAGCCGGCATCGCTTCCTTGAATCCCCGGGAGACGTCCTCCCTCTTCGGCTGCGCCGAAACGACCCGGCCCTGCCCCTGCCTGGCATCACGCATGCCGTAATGTAGCAAACCGACTCCTGTCGAATAAATCGGGTTGCGCACCACATCGGCGAGCCCTCGCACGTTTTGGGGGCAAGCGATACGCACAGGCATGTGGAAGATCTCTTCGGCAAGCTCCACCACGCCTTCCATGCGTGATGTCCCACCCGTCAGCACCACCCCAGCCGCGACCAGGTCTTCGAATCCACTGCGGCGCAGCTCTTCTCGGACTAGCGTAAACAGCTCCTCATAGCGCGGCTCCACCACCTCGGCCAGTGCCTGTCGCGACAGGTCACGTGCTGGGCGGTCGCCGACGCTTGGCACCTTGATCATTTCATCGCTTGCGGCCAGCTGAGTCAGCGCGCAGGCATACTTGACCTTGATGTTTTCGGCGTACTGGGTCGGCGTACGCAACGCCATGGCGATATCATTGGTGACCTGATCACCGGCAATGGGAATGACCGCCGTATGCCGAATCGCCCCCTCGGTGAAGACCGCTATATCGGTGGTTCCACCGCCGATATCGACCATGCAGACACCCAGCTCACGCTCATCTTCGGTGAGTACCGCATGACTCGATGCCAGCTGCTCCAGAATGATCGCATCGACTTCGAGGCCGCAGCGACGCACGCATTTCTCGATATTCTGGACGGCATTGAGCGCCGCCGTCACCAAATGTACCCGCGCCTCCAGACGCACACCCGACATCCCCAGCGGCTCGCGAATTCCCTCCTGGGTATCGATAGCGAATTCCTGAGGTAACACGTGCAGCACACGCTGACCTTCGGATATCGCCCTTGCCCGAGCTGAGTCAATCACTCGCTCGATGTCGGAAGAAGACACTTCACGGTCCTTGATGGCGACCACGCCATCGGAGTTCATCGAACTGATATGGCTACCGGCAATGCCGACATAAACCGAATGAATGTCGCAGCCGGCCATTAACTCGGCTTCCTCGACGGCCCGTTGAATCGATTGAACGGTCGATTCGATATTGATCACCACGCCCTTCTTCATCCCCCGAGAGGGATGCGAACCGATGCCGGCAATTTCGATGCCGCCATCGTCGCTGGGCTGACCGACGATCGCCACCACCTTGGATGTTCCGATATCCAGCCCGACTACCATATTGGAAGCGTTGGAATGTCCTGCCATGGGTCGGGAATACTCCTAGAAACTGTCCGGATGATCATCCGTGAATCTGCAAAAAAGTTACATTGAGGCAATTATAGGAACAACTACCCCACTTTCACCACCCCAGCATAAAAACATGCCACACAATAAGCGGTTTTTTCACGGAAAGAAACACCTTGAACTCCCAGCTGGCGGGAGCTGCACCGAAAAAAGGTGTCTGCCCTCATTAAATCTTCACGGCTCGACGGGAGCGGTCTCGCCATGCCAGGCAACCGCTACGCCGTTGGGGTATCGCAGGTCGATGTAGCGAATTTGCGACGCTTCACTGCCCAATTGACGCCGCCAAGCGGACTCGAGTCGTGCCAGCCGGGCCTCCCGATCGCTACGGCCGAGCATGATCCAGACACCGCTACCAAACTGCATCCGCCAGGCCCCTCGAGGCTCGAGGCGCAGCTGACGAATATCGACGCCCAGCGTCGCGAGCTGTTGCCGCAAACGATCATAATAGGCAAGGACTTCTGCTCCACTTCCATCCGGCCCGGCCAAGTCGGGCAGTCCCTTGGGGGGGGGCACCGAACCGAAAGCGAAGGGCTCGCCGCGGGGGTTGAGCAGTTCATCGTCATGCCAGCGTGCCACCGGCTCCTGCTCGAAGAGCTCCAGGGTCAGGGCATCAGGCCAGCGACGCGACACCCTCACCTCGTCGAGCCAGCCTATATCACGCACTCGCTGGCGCAGCTCGCCGAGATCAAGTGCCAGCCACGACTGCCCTTCGACCAGCGGCGCCAGTTGGTCTCGCAGGTAATCGGCGTTGACGTGCTCGAGTTCGCCACGGATCGATACTCGCTCAATGGGACGGTCCAGCCACAGCCACATCACGCGACCACCGGCCACCAGCAGCACGATGAACAGAATCAGACCCAACCATGGCCCTCGGGAACGCTCCATTACCGGTCAGGTCTCCCGCGCAGCGTTGAGGCTGCTTTCGAGAATGCGCAGCACCAGTGCATCGAAGCCGATACCGGCATGCGCCGCCGCCTGCGGCACCAGGCTATGATCGGTCATGCCCGGCACGGTATTGGCCTCGAGCAACCAGAACTGCCCGTCGGCATCACGCATCATATCGACGCGCCCCCACCCCTTGGCGCCGATAGCCTCGAAGGCGCGACGGCTCAAGTCGCCAAGCGCCGCTTCGTCTTCGCTAGAGAGCCCGCAGGGCAGATGGTACAGGGTCTCGTTGGACAGGTACTTCGCCTCGTAGTCATAGAAGCCGCTAGGGACTTCGACCCGAATCGCCGGCAGCACGCTGTCGCCGAGCAGCGACACCGTATATTCAGGCCCTTGGACGAAGCGTTCCGCCATCACGGCCGCATCGAAACGCGAGGCGTCACGGTACGCTGTCTCGAGGGCTTCGGGGCTCTCGACGATGGCGATGCCAATCGTCGAGCCCTCATGCACCGGCTTGACGATCAGCGGCAGACCCAGCGTCTCGCAGACGGACTGCCAGTCGGAGGCGGCATTCAGGGTCAGGCTCTCTGGCGTGGGCAGCCCGGCATTGTGCCAGACGGCCTTGGTGCGCTGCTTGTCCATGCCCAGCGCCGAGGCCAGTACACCGCTGCCGGTAAAGGGGATCTCGAGCAGCGATAACGCCCCCTGCAGGGTGCCGTCTTCGCCGACACCGCCGTGCAGGGCGATGAAGACCCGGTCCGGCGCCAGCGCCTGCAGGCCAGGAAGGCCACTCTCGGCCAGATCATAACCAATCGCATCGACGCCGCTGCGCTTGAGAGAGGCAAGGATCGCACTGCCGCTGATCAGCGACACCTCACGTTCGGCGGATGCACCTCCATAAACGACCACCACCCGACCAAAGCGCTCGGCGCCCACGTCTGGCTTCGTCATCATTGCATCATTGGTCATAGCACCACCTTATCGAGCTCGAGGCGTTGTTCGGCGAGACCCAGCGCGATTCCACCGACATCGCCGGCACCCTGGGTGATCAGGATGTCGTCGGGACGCAGAATGCGCTTGAGCAGATCGGGAAGTTCCGCCTTGTGTTCGACAAACAGCGGATCGACCCGGCCACGCTGACGGATCGAGCCGGCGAGGGTCTTGCCCTCGGCGCCGGGAATCGGCGTCTCGCCGGCAGCATAGACATCCAGCAATACCAGCGTATCGACCCCAGACAGCACCCGCACGAAGTCCTCATACAGATCACGAGTACGCGAATAGCGGTGCGGCTGATAGACCATCACCAGTCGCCGCTTGGGCCAGCCGGCACGGATCGCCCGAATCACCATGTCCACTTCTCGGGGATGGTGGCCGTAATCATCGACCAACATGACCTCGCCCTCACCGCTCGGCGCCGGAAATTCACCATGCACCTGGAAGCGGCGCCCGACGCCAGCAAAGCTGGCCAGGCCGCTGAGGATAGCGGCGTCGGAGACACCGGCATCGCAGGCAACAGCGATCGCCGCCAGGGCATTGAGGGCATTGTGTTCACCCGGCATCGCCAGGCGTACCGCCAGCGGCGACTGGCCGTCCGGGCGCAGCGCGGTGAAACGCACTTCACCGGCCTCCTGGACAAACTCGGTGATGCGGTAGTCGGCGTCTTCGCTGAAGCCGTAAGTGACGAACTGGCGATGCACCTGGCTCAACAGCCCACGCACGTGTTCATCGTCGATGCATAGCACGGCCAAACCGTAGAAGGGTAGATTGTGCAGAAACTCGACGAAGGTGCCCTTGAGGCGTTCGAAGTCGCCGCCATAGGTGCTCATGTGGTCGGCATCGATGTTGGTGACGATGGACACCATCGGCTGCAAGTGCAGGAAGGAAGCATCCGATTCGTCGGCCTCGGCGACCAGATAATCACCTTCGCCGAGGCGCGCATTGGTACCAGCGCTGGTCAGCTTGCCACCAATCACGAAGGTCGGATCCAGCCCGCCCTCGGCCAACAGCGTCGAGGTGATACTGGTGGTAGTGGTCTTGCCATGGGTGCCGGCCACCGCGATGCCGTGGCGAAAGCGCATCAGCTCGGCGAGCATCTCGGCGCGACGCACCACCGGCACACGGTGTTCCTGGGCCCAGCGAATCTCGGGGTTCGACGGGTCGATGGCGGTGGACACTACCACTACATCGGCCTGCTCGACGTTCTCGGCGGCGTGCCCCAGCGCCACACGGATGCCGCACTGGCGCAAGTGGGCGACCACCGGGGATTCCTTCACATCGCTACCGCTGACTTGGTAGCCCTGATTGGCCAGCACCTCGGCGATGCCACACATGCCGGCGCCGCCGATGCCGACGAAATGAATGCGCCGGATGCGGCGCATGCCAGGCCCACGGACGTCACCGCCGGCCAGCGGGGATTGCTTGCTATCGTTCACTGTCTATCTCCATGCAACCGGCCACCAGGCGATCGACGGCATCCAGCCGAGCGTTGGCTCGGGCGCGGCTCGCCATGGTGGCCAGGGTATCGGGGACCAAGAGCGTCTCGAGCCGCGCGGCGAGCGCGGCCGGCGTGATCTCGGCCTGAGGCATCAGTTCACCGGCGCCGACATCCAGCAGCACCCGGGCATTGGCGGTCTGATGGTCATCCACCGCATGCGGGAAAGGCACCAGCAGCGCGGGCTTGGCGGCCGCTGCCAGCTCGGCCACGGTCAGGGCGCCAGCGCGACATACCACCAGATCGGCCCAGTCATAGGCTTCTGCCATGTCATCGATGAAGGCGCTGACCTCGGCGGTCACGCCCTGCTCGGCATAGCTTTCGCGAGTTGCCGTGTCCTTGTCGCGCCCAGCCTGATGACGCACCTCGGGTCTTTGTTCCGCCGCGAGCTTGGCCAACGCCGCCGGTAGCTGATCGTTGAGCGCCTTGGCGCCCAGCGACCCCCCCACCACCAGCAGGCGCAGCGGGCGGCTGCGCAGCGTGGCCACGTCGCGGGGAGTTTCACCCAGAGCGGCAATATCGGCGCGCACCGGGTTGCCGATCACCTCGGCGCGACCGGGGAAAGCCCCCGGAAAGGCGGCATAGACCCGTCGCGCTAGCCGCGAAAGCGCCTTGTTGGTCATGCCGGCCACGGCATTCTGTTCGTGAATCAACAGCGGACAGCGGGTCAGCCAGGCGGCCAGGCCGCCCGGACCACTGGCAAAACCGCCCATGCCCACCACCAGGTCCGGCTTGAAACGGGCGATTACCCCCCGGGCCTGCCAGATGGCTCGACTCAGCCGCCAGGGTGCCGACAGCCAGCCCGCCGGCCCGTTGCCGCGCAGCCCGGCAATATCAATCTGGTGAAGCACAATACCGGCCTCGGGTACCAGGCGATTCTCGATGCCCCGCGGGCTACCGAGCCATTCGACGCGCACGCCACGGGCCTCGAGGCCGCGAGCCAGCGACAGCGCCGGAATCACATGCCCGCCGGTGCCGCCGGCCATGATCAGCACCCGCTCAAGTCTTGATTCAGTCACGCACGCTCTCCCTGCGAGTCGGTGTCTGGTTAGGCTGGGCCTTGCTCGATGAGGGCCGGGGCGCCGTCGGGCGAGCCCGACGCACAACCTGCCGCGTCTCGATATCAACCCTCAGCAACAGTGCCACCATGACGGCACTGATCACCAAGCTCGAGCCGCCGTAGCTCAGAAGCGGCAGGGTCAGGCCCTTGGTCGGCAGCATGCCGGTACTCACCGAAATATTGATGAAGGCCTGGGCGCCGATGATCAGGGCGATACCGTAGCTGAGGTAGGCAGCGAACGGCAATTTGGCAAGCTCCGCGCGCCGCCCCACCGCCAGTGCCCGAATGACCAGCAGTGCGAAAAGCCCAACCACCGTGATGGCGCCAATCAGACCCAGCTCTTCGGCAATCACCGCGAAAACGAAATCGGTATGCGCCTCGGGCAGGTAGAAGAGCTTTTGTACGCTGTTGCCCAGCCCCAGGCCAAACCAGTGGCCGCGGCCATAGGCGATCAGCGCCTGGGTCAGCTGATAGCCGCTGGCGAACTGGTCCGCCCAGGGGTCCGAGAAGCTGGTCAGCCTCGCCATGCGGTAGGGTTCGGCGATTGCCAGCAGAAGCCCTAGCGCCGCCAACAGCACCAACAGCAGCAGAAAACGCCACATCGGCGCCCCCGCCATCAGCAGCATGCCCATCACGCAGCCGGTTATCACCACCACCGAGCCATAATCGGGCTCTAGAATCAGCAGCAAGGCGACCACGCCCGTCACCAGCAAGGGCCGCAGGAAGGCGCCCCAGGTCTTGCGTACCATCGGCAAGAAGCGCTCGAGATAGCCGGCCATATAGGCGATCATGCACAGCTTGGCGATCTCGGAGGGCTGCAAGTTGAGAGGCAAACCGGGGATCGACAGCCAGCGGGTACTGCCGTTGACCTCACGGCCGACGATAAGCACCACCAGCAATAAAAAGACGGCGACGCCCAACAGTAATTGGCCGTTGACCCGCCACCAGCCCAGCGGCACCCACAGCACCGCATAGCCCACCGCGATCGCCATGACCACGAAGAGTCCATGGCGAATACTGAAGTAGAAGGGATTACCGGTAAGCCCCGACGCGACTTCACTGGAAGCCGAGGTGACCATCACCCAGCCCACCAACATCAGCGACAGGGCCGACAGCAACAACCAACCATCGAAGGGCTGGTGTGCGGTGGACAAGCGCTCGCGAAGCCCTTTCATTCGCCCTCTCCCAGCGTCGTCAGCACCCAGTCGCGGAAGGCATCTCCGCGGGCCATGTAATGGGGGAACTGATCGAGACTCGCACAGGCCGGCGAGAGCAGTACCGCATCCCCGGGCCGGGCAACCATATGCGCCCGCTTCAGGGCAGAGGTCAGATCATCGACCCGAGTCACGGTGACGCTCTCGTTCAGAGCCGTCGCCAAACGCGCGGCATCGGCACCGAACACCACCACTTCACGGGCATGACGGGAAAGCGGCGCGGCCAGGGGGGAAAAATCGGCCCCCTTGCCCACGCCGCCGGCCAATAGCACTAGGCGACCCTCGAGTGTCGGCCCCAGGCCTTCGATGGCCGCCAGGGTGGCGCCCACATTGGTGCCCTTGGAATCGTTGATCCAGAGGATGTCATTGGCCTTGGCCACCAGTTCGCCACGGTGGGCAAGCCCGGCGAAACGCTCGAGCACCCTCCGCATGGCCACAAGTGGCAGCCCCAGGCGCCTTCCCATGGCCATTGCGGCCAGGGCATTGGCCTGATTGTGACGCCCGGGCAGGCGCACTGCGGCAGCCGGCATCAGAGGGATGTCGCCATGCATCAGCCAGGGCGCTGTGCCCTGACCGTCATCATGGTCCGCAATGCCCCAGTCATCAGCGGCCGGCGCCCCGGTCGTGAAGCGATCCAGTGCCGGCAGCGGAGCAGCCGGCCAGGTCATGGGGTCATCGACGTTGACGACGCCATGCGCCGCTCCGCGGAAGATACCAAGTTTGGCGGCGCGATACCCTGCCAGGTCGCCATGGCGGTCCAGGTGGTCTTCGCAGAGGTTGAGAAAGGCCGCCGTTTCGGCGCCGAGCCAAGGCGTGGTCTCGAGCTGGAAGCTCGACAGCTCCAGCACGTAGAGCTCGGCATCGGGCACCTCTGCCAACAGATCCAGCGCCGGCGTACCCAGGTTACCGCCCACCGCGACGCGCCGGCCGGCCTCCAGGGCCATATCGCCGAGCAAGGTGGTCACGGTGGACTTGGCGTTGGCGCCGGTAATGGCGGCGATCGGCGCACGGGCCGCGCGCACGAAGAGTGCAATCTCACCGACCAGGCGCGGCCGCCCTTCTTTATCGACAGCCGAAAGCGATGGCAGGCCCGGCGTTTTCGGGTCGACGCCGGGGCTCAGCACCACTTCGGTGGCCGCCGACATGTCGAGCGAGTCGAGCGACCCGCAGTGGATGGCAACGCCAGGATGCTCCGCCCGCACGGCATCGAGGCCGGGCGGAGCGTCACGGGTATCGGCGATCATGAAGGGAGTACCCAGGCGCGACAGGTGTCGAGCAATGGCGCGGCCCGACACGCCGAGCCCCACCACCAGGGTCATCCCCTTGGGGACCACAGCCATCAGCGCACCTTCAGGGTCGCGAGTCCCAGCAGCACCAGCACTACCGTGATGATCCAGAAGCGCACGATTACCCGCGGCTCGGGCCAGCCCTTGAGTTCGAAGTGATGGTGCAGGGGCGCCATGCGGAAGATGCGACGTCCGGTCAGCTTGTAGGAACCGACCTGCAGGATCACCGACACCGTCTCCATGACAAAGACCCCGCCCATGACGAACAGCACGATTTCCTGACGCACGATCACCGCCACGACACCCAGGGCAGCGCCCAGCGCCAGGGCGCCCACGTCGCCCATGAAGACCTGGGCCGGATAGGTGTTGAACCACAAAAAGCCGAGACCGGCACCAGCGATGGTGCCGCAGAAGACGGCAAGCTCGCCGGCGCCGGGAATCAAGGGGATATGCAAATAGTTCGCGAAGACGGTGTTACCGCTGGCGTAGGCAAACACGGAGAGGCCCATGGCCACCAGCACGGTGGGCATGATGGCCAGGCCGTCCAGGCCATCGGTGAGGTTGACGGCGTTGGAGCTGCCGACAATCACCAGATAGGTCAGCACCACGAAGAACAGCCCCAGCGGCACCACCACATCCTTGAACAGCGGTACGATCAGGCTGGTCTCGACCGGGCTCGCCGCCGTCAGGTAGAGCAACAGCGCGGCGGCGAGCCCGATCACCGACTGCCAGAAGTACTTCCAGCGGGCCGGCAGACCACGCGGATTCTTCTCGACCACCTTGCGGAAATCATCGACCCAGCCGATGGCGCCGAAGCCCAGGGTGACGCCGAGCACGATCCAGACATAGTGGTTGGTCAAATCGCCCCACAGCAGGGTGCTGACGGCCATCGCCATCAGGATCATCGCTCCGCCCATGGTGGGCGTGCCGGCCTTGGAAAGGTGTGACTGAGGGCCATCATCGCGCACCGCCTGACCGATCTGGCGCTCGACCAGACGGCGGATCATCATCGGCCCCAGCCACAGGCACAGCAGCAGGGCCGTCAAGGTCCCCAGGATCATGCGCAGGGTCAGGTAGCTGAAGACGTTGAAGGCGTTATTGTAGTGCGCCAGTAGCTCGGCAAGAAAAAGCAGCATGGGTCGCGTTCACCTTGATGCATCCAGGCGCAGCTCGGCAATCAGACGTTCCATGCCGGCGCTGCGCGAGCCCTTGACCAATACGCTGGCCCCGGGCGGAAGATGGTTGTGGGCATGGCGTGCAAGCGCCTGCCAATCGTTGAAATGACACCCGCCTTCTCCGAAGGCAAGACTCGCCGACTCGGCCGGCGCGCCCAGAGTGCCGAGGAAGTCGATCCCTCGTTCCCGCGCATGGCGCCCAATATCGGCATGCAGCCGCTCGGACGCCGTTCCCAGTTCACCCATGGCCCCCAGCAGACACCAGCGGGGGCCCGGTAGCTCGGCCAGCAGGTCTATCGCCGCCTTCACCGCACCGGGGTTGGCATTATACGTATCGTCGAGCAAACGTGAATCGCGGATTCCCGGCACCACCATCAGGCGACCGGGCATCGGCATTGCCGCCGACAGGCCCGCCATCAGCGAGGCCTCATCGAGCCCCATGGCCAGGGCGGCCGCTGCGGCCGCCAGGGCATTGGCCACATTATGACGGCCAAGCAGACCCAGCTGCACGCGACCCAGCGAACGTCCGTCGACGAGGAGTGTGAACGCATAGCGCCCCTGGTCATCGCAGACCAGATCGGCCGCCCGCACCCGAGCGCCCTCCTCGAAGCCGAAGTCCAACACCTCGCGCGGCTCGGCCAGGCGGCGCCATAGCGGGTAAAACACATCATCGTGGTTGAGCACGGCCACCCCGTCGGCACCGAGGCCAGAGAGGATTTCGGCCTTGGCCTGGGCGATGTATCCCATGCCACCGAACTCACCCACATGGGCGCCGGTAACGTTGGTAATCACCGCCACCTGAGGTGCTGCCAGGAGCGTCGTCCAGGCGATCTCACCGAGATGATTGGCGCCCAGCTCGAGCACCGCATGGCGATGCTCGGGGGCGAGGCCCAGCAAAGTCAGCGGTGCGCCGATGTCGTTATTGAGGTTACCGCGAGTCGCGAGCCCCTTGCCGCCTGCCGCGAGCAGTGTCGCCAGCAGCTCCTTGACCGTGGTCTTGCCGCTGTTGCCGGTGACGGCCACCAGTGGCCCGCCCCAGGCCTGGCGGCGGGCCTTGGCCAGCACGCCCAGCGCCAGCCGGGTATCGGCGACCACCAGCTGGGGCAGCGGGTCTTCGACCGGTCGTGACACCACCGCGGCCAGCGCCCCGGCCTCCCGGGCCTTGGCGAGATAATCGTGGGCGTCGAAACGCTCGCCGACCAGCGCCACCAGCACCTGACCCGGCGCCAGCGCCCGGGTATCGGTGGTGATGCCGGCGACCTTTGAGTCAGGCTCGACCGGACAGGATGCGCCCAGCAGCTCGGCCAGCGCACCCAGTGTTTCGAGGCCGGCGCCACTCATGAACGCGACTCCGACCCAGCATCCCTGGGCAAGGGTGCGAGGTCATCCAGGGCCTTGGCGATCTCCTCGGCATCGGAAAAGTCATGGCGTACACCGCCGATCTCCTGATAGGTCTCGTGCCCCTTGCCCGCGACCAGTATCACGTCGTCCGGACCAGCGGACTCGAGACAGGCGCGAATCGCCGCGCGACGCCCCTCGAGGCACCAGGCCGCGTTGCGCTGAGCCGGTTCGAGCCCCTCGAGGACCTGAGCCCGGATCTCCGCCGCCTCCTCGCCCCGCGGGTTGTCGTCGGTGATCACCAGCCGGTCGGCGTGAGCAGCGGCCGCGCGGGCCATCAGCGGGCGTTTGCCACGGTCGCGATCACCGCCGCAGCCAAACAGGCACCACAGTTGGCCGGACTTGCCCAGGTGCGCCCGCAGCGCGGCCAGGGCATTGTCCAGCGCATCCGGCGTATGGGCGTAATCGATCACCACCGACGGCTGGCCGGGACGGGTGATCAGCTGCATGCGCCCCGGCACCGGGGTCAGCTTGCCTGCGGCCACGCTGATATCTTCAAGGGATTCGCCGAGGCCATAGAGGGTGGCCATCGCCAGCAGTACGTTATCCAGGTTGAAACGTCCCATCAGTGACAGCGCCAGCGCGAACTCCCCGTCGGGGCTTGCGATCAGGGCTCGCTGACCGTCGGGACGCGGCTCCCAATCGAGCACCCTGAAGGTGGTGGCCTCTTGCTCGCCGGTGGCCAATACCCGCACGCCCTTGGGCAGACCGGCCAGCATCAGCCTTGCTAGCGAATCATCGCCGTTGACCACGGCCAATTCGAGTTCCGAGCGCTTGAAGAGTTTTGCCTTGGCGGCGGCGTAGTCGGCCATACCGCTGTGATAATCCAGGTGATCGCGGGTCAGGTTGGTAAACACCGCGGCCTGCACCCGGCAGCCCTCGAGGCGCTGCTGATCGAGGGCGTGAGACGACACTTCCATGGCCACGCGATCAAGACCCTGGGCGGCCATCTCACCGAGACTCTCCTGCAGCGTCAGCGGCCCCGGCGTCGTCAGGCCGCTATCCACCAGCGCCCCCGGGCGACCGCTGCCCAACGTGCCGATCAGCCCGCAGGGACGGCCGACCGCCTCGCTCAGGGCGGCAATGTAGTGCGTCACCGAACTCTTGCCGTTGGTACCGGTGACACCGATTAGCTGCTGGTGCTCAGGCACCTGGAACAGTGCCCGGCCCAGCTCGCCCACACAGTGACTGAGGCCGGTCAGCATCAGCACCTGCGGATCATCGGCTTCCTCAAGGGGAGGCGTCTCGGCATCGAAATGACAAAGCACCAGCGCGGCACCGGCCGCAAGCGCCGGGGCCAGATAGTCACGGCCATCGACATGCACGCCAGGCAGCGCGATGAAGACATCGCCCGGCGTTACAGCCCGGCTGTCCTGAACCAACCGGCGCGGCCCCTCGGGCTGAGCGGGAAGCGAGACGGTGATGCCGGGCCAGAAGGCCTCAAGGCTGGCGAGGAGTCGCGAGTTGTCGACCTGCATGCGTGTCTCCTGGAATCAAGGGGCGTCGGCGGACGAGAGAGTGTCTTGGTCGGGCGGCACGTCGAGCAGGCGCAGGGCGTTGCCGACGACGGTCGAAAACACCGGCGCCGCGACCAAGCCGCCATAGTAGTCTCCCCCGCGGGGATGGTCGATCATCACGACCGTGACGAGCCGCGGATTCGAGGCCGGGGCAATGCCGACGAAGAGACCGCGATAGGCGTCCTCTTCATAACCACCCCCGGACGCCTTGTGCACGGTACCGGTCTTGCCGGCCACCCGGTAGCCCGGCACCACGCCACGGTGCGCGCCGGTATCCGGCTGCACCACCTGCTCCATCATGCCCAGTAGCTCATCGGCAACCCGTGGCTCGATGACCACAGACCCTTCGGGTGGCCCGTCGCGCTTGAGCAGCGAAGCGGGCAAGCGGCGTCCATGGTTGGCAATCGCTGTATAGGCGCTGGCCAGCTGCAGAGCCGACACTGACAGGCCGTAGCCGTAGGCCAGGCTGGCACGCTGGCTATCGGCCAGGCGCACGGGAGCCGGCAGGCTGCCGTCGGCCTCTCCAGGGAAGCCGGTGCCAGGCGACTGCCCGAGCCCCAGGCGGCGATAGGTATCGACCACAGCCGTATCGGGCAAATCGAGCGCAATGCGGCTCATGCCGATGTTCGAGGACTTCCTGAGGATCCCGCCTAGGGTCAGCTTGCCGTAGTTGCGAAAATCGCGGATGGTGAAACGGTTGTCCAGGCGCATCCAACCGGGCGAGGTATCGACCACGGTATCGGGCGAATAGCGATCGGTCTCGAGGGCTGCCGACATCGCCAGCGGCTTCATCACCGAACCTGGCTCGAAGACATCGACGATAGCCTGGTTACGCAGACTGCGGGGATCGAGACCGGCACGGTTGTTGGGGTTGTAGGACGGCTGGTTGGCCATCGCCAGCACTTCGCCGGTGCGAGCATCCATCATCACCAGCGTGCCACCGTCGGCGTTACGTTCCTGAACGGCCGCCTTGAGCTCCCGGTAGGCCATATACTGGAGTCGCTGATCTATCGCCAGGACCAGCTCACCGCCGGGATCCGCCTCCTTGAGCAGGTGCAGGTCGCGTACCAGGCGTCCCCGGCGATCCTTGAGCACCCGGCGCTTGCCCGGCGTGCCAGATAGATAGCCATTGTAGGCAAGCTCCAGCCCCTCCTGCCCATGATCATCGACGTTGGTCACGCCCAGCAGCTGGGCCGAGGCCTCGCCCGAGGGGTAGTAGCGACGATATTCGAGCTGGCGGTAGATGCCCGGCAGGTTGAGATCGAGAATCTCCTGGGCATCGGCGGGCGTCATCTGCCGGCGCAGATACATGAACTCACGCTCGGAATAGCGGGCAATACGTGCATTCAGGTCATCCAGGTCGACATCCAGGGCCCTGGCCAGCACCAGGCGCTGGATATCGTCGGGCGGCAATTCCTGAGGGTTGGCCCAGAGGCTGACCACCGGCGTGGAGATCGCCAACGGCTCGCCGTTGCGGTCGGTGATCATGCCACGGTGAGCGCTGATCGGTTCGACGCGCAGGGTGCGGGCATCGCCCTGCCCCTGCAGGAAAGAGCGGTCGATGACGTGCAGATAGGCGATACGCGCGCCGAGCGTGCACAGGGCCAGCAGGATCAGCCCCAGCATCAGCCGGTAACGAAAAGCGCCCAAGGGAGCACTGGGAGGCGGGCGGCGCGGTGTGGCGGCGCGGCGCTGGGTGGTGCTCATGGGCCGATCACCTCGACCCGCTCGATATCGGGCAGGCGCATCTCCAAGCGCTCACTGGCGAGCCGCTCGATACGCGCCGGGCTCGACCAGGCGCTCTCTTCGAGGAGCAACTGCCCCCACTCGGTCTGTAGCTGGTTCTGCTCGCGTTCGAGCTGCTGGAGGCGGGCGTATTGCACCCGGGTCAAATGGCTGCTGGTGGTGACGGCCACGGCACTCACCAAGGCCGCCACGACCAGCACCACCACCAACAGGAGACGCAGCTTCGGAAGTTGGCTCGCCTCCAGGCCTGGCATCCAGACTCGTCCCTGGCTCATGTCGCTCCTTTTAGCTGCTGCGTCTTAGCTGCGGTCTCTTGGCTGCCAGCAAATCGCGGGGGCTCACTATTAAGGCTGACTATTTCAGCTTGCGTGCCACTCGCATCACGGCGCTGCGGGCACGAGGATTCGCCTCGACCTCGCTGGCGCTGGCCCGCCGAGCCTTGCCGACGGCTTCAAGGCGGCGATTGAGCTGATCATCGCGGATCGGCATGCCACGGGGCAAGTGCGTGTCGCCGCGCACATGCTCGCGAATGAAGCGCTTGACGCGACGATCCTCGAGAGAATGGAAGCTGATGACCACCAGATGGCCGCCCGGCGCCAGGGCCTCAAGAGCGGCGTCGAGGGCGGCATCCAGTTGGTCGAGCTCGCCATTGACATGGATGCGCAATGCCTGGAAGGCACGCGTCGCCGGATGCTTGCCCTTTTCCCAGGCGGGGTGCGCCGTCTTGATGACTTCTGCCAGATCGCCGGTGCGAGTGAAGGGGCGCTCCTGGCGACGCTCGACGATGGCTCGGGCCAGACGCTTGGCGAAGCGTTCTTCGCCATGGGTCTTGAACACCCAGGCAATGTCCTCGACCTTGGCCCGCGCCAGCCAGTCGGCGGCGCTCTCACCGTGGTCAGGGTCCATGCGCATGTCCAGCGGACCATCGCGCATGAAACTGAAACCACGCTCGGGATCGTCGAGCTGGGGAGACGATACGCCCACATCGAGCAGAATGCCGGATAACCGACCGTGCAGATCGTGTGCGCTGGCGATCTCACCAAGCCTTGCGAATTCACCGCGCTCGATGCCAAAGCGGGCATCATCGATGCTGGCCGCCTCGTCCAAGGCCTGAGGATCACGATCAATGGCCAACAGGCGCCCTTCCGGCGCCAGTCGCGAGAGGATCAGCCGGGAATGCCCGCCGCGTCCAAAGGTGCCATCGAGATAGGCACCGGTGGGGTCGACGAGCAGGGCATCGACCGCCCCGTCGAGCAGCACGCTTTCATGCAGAAAGGAAGACGGGGCCGCGGCGTTCTCAGGTGAGGTCATGCAGGTCTCGATACGAACATAAACACCGGCCGACCATGCATGGCCAGCCGGTGATGGGGAATGGAAGGGAGTCGGCCGATAAGCCGGGTTCTGTCGTGGACAGTCATTCCTCTAGGAAAGGCGTCGCCACCTTTCTCAAGCAACCTACCCGAACCCAACGCGGGCCACGCCAATGGGTTCCTATTTGGTCTTGCTCCGAGTGGGGTTTACCGTGCCACGCACTGTTGCCAGGCGCGCGGTGCGCTCTTACCGCACCCTTTCACCCTTACCGGCCTCCCGAAGGAGACGTAGGCGGTCTACTCTCTGCTGCACTAGCCGTCGGCTCACGCCGCCCAGGCGTTACCTGGCACTCTGCCCTATGGAGCCCGGACTTTCCTCCCCCGATGACCCTAGAGGCCCTCGGCGGCGACTGTCTGGCTGACTCCCAGCGGCGAAGAATACCAGCGCAGCCATCCCCCCTCAAGCAATGAGTTCCGCCATACCAGGTCATTCAGCCTCGTCCTTGAGCGCCTGAGCGCGGGCGTACCAGGCCTTCTTGGTGCCCCCAAGCAGACGGGTGGTGATCGCCGCCGCCTGCTTGACGCCCACCCCTTCGGCCAGCAGCGCCTTGAGCAGCGTCTCGGCCTCGACCAGCGCCTCATCGTCCTCCGCCTTCGGCGAGGCCCCGGCCACCATCACCACGAACTCTCCCCGCGCCTGGTCCGGGTCCGCCTCCATGCGTGTCAACAAGGAAGCGGCATCACCATCGAGGAAGGTCTCGAAGGTCTTGGTCAGCTCTCGGGCCAGGACCACCCGCCGCGCGCCGAAACTGCCGGCAATATCCTCGAGGGTGCCACGAATACGATGAGGCGATTCGTAGAAGATCAGGGTTTCTTCTCGCTCCACCAGCGCCGCCAACCGTCCTCGGCGCCCGCTGCCCTTAGCGGGCAAAAAGCCTTGAAAGAGGAAGCGGTCGGTGGGCAGCCCCGCCGCAGAAAGCGCCGTCACGAAGGCGCAGGCGCCAGGAATCGGCACCACCCGATAGCCACTGGCCCGCAGCTCGCGGACCAGCAGGAAGCCTGGATCACAGATCAGCGGCGTGCCGGCATCGCTGATCAAGGCCACATCCTCACCGGCAGCCAGCCGCGCCTTGAGCTGAGCGACTCGCCCGCTTTCATTGTGCTCGTGCAGCGAGAGCATCGGCCGCTCGAGCCCCAGGTGGCGCAGCAGGCGCGCGCTATGGCGGGTATCCTCGGCCGCAATCACAGCGACATCGGCCAGCACCTGACGGGCCCTCGGCGACAGGTCGTCGAGATTCCCAATCGGCGTGGCGACCACGTACAATGCTCCAATATCTGAAACTGTCATTACGATTCCGAAAGCGGGTTATCAAAGGAAGGGATTCATGAACAAATCGTCACGCGGCTTGCTGGCTGCGGCGTTGCTTGCACTGCTGGTCAGCGGCTGCGCCGGCCCCAGCATGATGTCGACCGAGCGTTCGCCGCAGGCCCTGCTCGGCCAGGCCGAGCAGCAGGCTCCCGCTCAGGCTGCCGCCAGCCGACTCGAAGCGGCCATCATCCTAGCACGCCGCGGCGAGGCGGCTAAGGCCCAGGAAGTCGCCAGCCAGCTCGACGACACCGCTCTCAGCGCCGAGCGCCGCCAGGAATGGGCACTGCTGCTGTCGCGCCTGGGGCTGGAGGCCGAAGACGGCTGGAGCGTGATTCAGGCCACCGACCTGCTTGAAGCCGGCGCGCAACTTGATCAGGATGCCGCCAACAACCTGCGCTACCGCCGCGGCCTGGCGCTTGGCCTGCTCGGCGAACCGCTGGCCTCGACTCAGGCCATGCTGAAAGCCCAGGCAGCCACCGGCAGCGATGTCCCCAACGACGCTATCTGGAAGCAGCTAAACCGTCTCTCGGCACAGGAGCTGATGACCCTGCGCAGCAACGCCGATGAGCTGACCCAGGGCTGGCTGTCGCTGCTGGAGCTGCAACGCCAGAGCGGTGGCGATATTGATCAACTGCTCGGCCAGCTGTCCAACTGGCGCGACGCCAACCGCCCCCACCCCGCTGCCCGCAAGCCGCCCGCCGAGCTGCTGGCCCTGCGCGACCTGCGCGGCACACGGGTCGAGCGCATTGCCATCCTGCTGCCCGAATCGGGCTCGCTGGCGTCCGTCGCCGAACGCATCCGCCGCGGCATCGAAACCCGTCATGAACAGGCTGGCCAACAGGGCGCCTTCACCCCCAAGCTAGATTTCATCGACTCCAGCCAACAGGATCTCAACACCCTGTATGCCGAAGCCACCATGCGTGGCGCCCAGGTCGTGATCGGCCCCCTGGCCAAGAGCAAGGTCGAAGAGCTGGAAAAACGCCAGCGACTGCCGCTGCCGACACTCGCCCTGAACTACGGCACAGCCGAGCGCAACGGCGCCGAAAACCTCTTTCAATACGGCCTTTCCGTCGAAGATGAAGCACGCCAGGTGGCCATCCGCGCTGCTCGAGACGGCCACCGTCGCGCCGCGGCGATGGTGCCCAACAATGACTGGGGGCGCCGAGTCGGCACGGCCTTCCGTGAGAGCTGGGAAGACCAGGGCGGCGACATCGGTCACCTGATGCACTACGACCCGGAAGCCCTGGTCAATAACAGCGTCAAGCGCCTGCTCGACCTGAGCGGACCGGTCGATATGATGTTCCTGCTCGGACTGCCAAGCTATGCTCGCCAGGTTCCCCCCACGCTCGACTATCAGAAACAGCCGGACCTGCCGGTCTATGCGACATCTCAGGCCTACGAGGGGCGGCCTCAGCCGCGCTCCGACAGTGACCTGAACGGCGTGCGTTTCGTCGAGATCCCCTGGCTGATTCCCGATGCGGCCGTTGGTGGCGTCGAGGCGCTACCCTTCTATGCGAGCTATCGCACCCTTTCTGCCGAAGCCGACGACCCTGCGCTATTGAAGCTAATGGCCATGGGCGTCGACGCCTATGAACTCGGCGTGCGTCTTCCCCAGTTCCAGGCCATTAGCGGCAGCGAGTTGTTCGGCGCTACCGGCACCTTGCGCGCCGCCAGTGACGGCCGCATCCAGCGCCAGTTGCCTTGGGCAGAGTTCATCGACGGCCTGCCACAGCCGCCCCTGGAGGCCGAAGGCCAACGAGTGATCGGCTCCGGTTCAGGCAAGGGAGCCCAGGCCGGGCAAACAAACGGTCGAGGCAATGCCGACACCAGTGATGGCGAGCTTACCAACAGCGGACTAGGCGATGGTGACCTGAGCAATGGCGAGCTCCGCTGACGCAAGGGCGCGCGGCGCTGCCATCGAGGCCCTGGCCAACGACTGGCTCGCCGCCCGTGGCCTCACTCCTCTGGCACGCAACCAGCATGCCAAGGGTGGCGAGCTCGACCTGGTGATGCGCGAGGGAGAAACCCTGGTGTTCGTCGAGGTTCGCCACCGTCGCAATAGCCGTCACGGTCACCCGCTGGAGACGGTGACGGCCAGCAAGCAGCGCCGCCTAATCAAGGCGGCGCGTTTTTATCTCGCCCGCAACGGGCTATCATGTCCCTGCCGCTTCGATGTAGTCGCCGTCACCGGCACCGCCCCCGACCTGGAATTTCTCTGGGTAAAGGGCGCCTTCGATGCGTTCTGATCGCTATAGGACCAGGAAGCCAAGATGGATTTCCAATCACGAATTCTCGGACACTTCAACGCCAGCATCGACACCAAGACCTACGCCAGTGAAGTGTTGCCACCCTTCATCGAGGTCGCCAGCCAGATGATGGTTCAGTGCCTGGTGAGCGAAGGCAAGATCCTGGCCTGCGGCAACGGCGGCAGCGCCGGTGACAGCCAGCACTTCTCTTCCGAACTGCTCAACCGCTTTGAGCGTGAACGCCCTAGCCTGCCGGCACTGGCACTGACCACCGACACCTCGACCCTGACCTCCATCGCCAACGACTACAGCTACAACGAGGTCTATTCAAAGCAGATCCGCGCCCTCGGCCAGCCCGGCGACGTGCTGCTCGCCATCTCCACCAGTGGCAACTCGGCCAACGTGGTCCAGGCCATCCAGGCCGCCCATGACCGGGACATGACCGTAGTCGCCTTGACTGGCCGAGACGGTGGCGACATGGCATCGCTGTTGGGTCAGGAGGACTGTGAAATCCGCGTGCCCGCCACCTCTACCGCGCGCATCCAGGAAGTGCATCTCTTGGTCATCCACTGCCTGTGTGATTTGATCGATGAACAACTCTTCGGCCCAAGCGAGTGATTTCCATGCGTAACGCAATTATCCCCACCCTCGTTCTTGCCCTGACCCTCGGCCTTGGCGGCTGTACCACCATTGCCAATGTGACCAACGATGGCCCGATTGGCGAGAACTATGGCGAACGCACCCTGGGCAGCAAGGTCGAGGACGAGAGCATCCAGACCAAGGTCAGCGTCAACCTTGGCAAGACCGACGCTCGATTGGCCGATGCCCGCATCAACGTGAACGTCTTCAATGGCGTGGTACTGCTGACCGGCCAGGTACCGAGCGATGAGCTCAAGAACAAGGCCGCCAGCGTCGCCGAACAGGTGCGCAACGTGCGCCAGGTACACAACCAGTTGGCGATTGCCGCCAACCTGCCGATGAGCCAGCGCCTGTCCGACGGCTGGTTAGCCACTCGCCTCAAGACCAGCCTGGCGACCAACGAGAACATCGACGCGAGCCGCATTAACATCGTGGTGGAAAACGCAAGCGTCTACCTGATGGGCCTGGTGACCCGCGCCGAAAGCGAGCGCATCGTTTCCGCCGTATCCGCTACAGGAGGCGTGCAACGGATCGTCAAGGTCTTCGAATACCTCGATTGACGGCGCTCTGCAGAGCCCAATGACGCAAACGCAAAACGGCAGGCCCGAGGGCCTGCCGTTTTGCGTTCAAGGGCTTTTTGACTCAAGGGGCTGACTAAAGAGGCTTACTAAAGAGGCTGACTCAAAGAGTATTCCCTATAGAGAAGATGCCCGCCCCCTCAAGCCTGAACTCAGAAAGAAAAGCATCAACTGAGTCTACTTGATGACCCGCAGCGATGGCCGACCCTTGGGCGGCGCCTTGGGATCACTCTCATCGTCGCTACTGGCCTCGTCTCCGGTATCCTCGACGCTCGAAAGTGACGGGCGCTCCTCGGATGCTGCTTCACCACTCTCGGCGCCACCCTCGGCGTCAGCCTCTTCCGCTTCATGGCCCGGCATGACCGGCTCGTGACCAAACACCATGCCCACACCGTTTTCACGGGCATAGAGCGCGATCAAGGCATCGATCGGTATCATCACCCGCATTGACTTGCCGCCAAAGCGAGCGCTGAAGCTGATCGCATCGTTTTCCATGAACAGCTCTTCAACGGCCTGCGGCGCGATATTCAGCACGATCTGGCCGTTCTGCACGAACTGTTCCGGCACCTCGACGCCAGGCTGTTTGGCATCGACGACGACATGAGGGGTCTGATCGTTGTCCAGGAGCCATTGATACAGAGCCCTGGCAAGATAGGGACGACTCGATAGCATCTCGGGCCTCCATTGTCAGTGGACCGGGCGTTATGGCCCGGTCGCGGGTATCAGGTACGCATCTCGCGCTCGGCTTCCGACAGCGAGGCCTTGAAGGACTCACGCTCGAAAGTGCGCTCCATATAGTTCATCAGCGGCTTGACCTGTTTCTCAGGAAGCTCGATGCCTAGTACCGGCAATCGCCACAGAAGCGGCGCCAGACAGCAATCCACCAGCGAGAACTCTTCGCTCATGAAGAACGGCATGTCCTCGAAGATCGGCGAGATCCCGACCAGGCTCTCACGCAGTTCCTTGCGTGCCTTCTCGGCATCCTTCTTGCTGCCCTGTTGGATCTGCTCGATCAGCGGGCACCACTCCCGCTCGATGCGGTGCATCCACAGGCGACTCTGCGCCCGGGCTACCGGATAGACAGGCAGCAGCGGGGGATGCGGAAACCGCTCATCCAGATACTCCATCATCACCTTGGACTCATAGAGCACCAGATCGCGATCCAGTAGCGTCGGTACGCTATTGTACGGATTGAGATCCGCCAGCTCTTCGGGATGACTGTCTTCCTTGACTTCCAGGATGTCGACGGCAACCCCTTTTTCTGCCAGCACGATTCTCACGCGATGACTAAAGTGATCATCGCTACCGGAGTAGAAGGTCATCGACGACCGCTTGGCCACAACACCCATTTAACATTCCTCGCAACAGTTCGAGCCTGGATGATAACACGTTGACCGCGCTTCCAGGCGTCGAGACCCGCGATACGGGCCATGGAAAATAGACAAGGGCGCATGCCCAACGGCCATGCGCCCCCATGCATCCACTGGGTCATGTCAGTGGATGTCGCGCCAGTACTCACGCTTGAGCAGATAAGCGATGACACCGAAGATGAAGATAAACATCAACACCTTGGGCCCCAGAGCCTGAGCCTGGAGCTTGGACGGCTCCCCGACGTAGGCCAGGAAATTAGTCAGATCATAAACCGCCCGATCGAATGCCTCCGGCTCGAGCTTACCCGCCTGGGTCACCTTGAGCACATCGCAGGACTGATACTTGCCTGTCAGCGGGTCGGGCTCATGCCCGGGAACCGGCCGATCAGTCTCAGCACAGACCATTTCCTTCACACCCTGCAGCGGCTCCAGCGCATTGGGCATGCCCACCAGCGGGAACACCGTATTATTCACGCCCAACGGGCGCTCCGGGTCCTTGTAGAAGCTGCGCAGATAGGTATAGATCCAATCCGTGCCGCGCAGGCGCGCCTCGAGGGTCAGGTCCGGCGGCGCGGCACCGAACCAGGAAACGGCATCGCCCTTCTGCATGGCATTGCGCATCTGATCATTGAACGCCAGGTCCTCGGAAAATATCAACTGCTGCTCGACCAGATCCTGGGGGATGCCCAGGTCCTCGGCGGCCCGGGAATAACGCTGATACTGTAGAGAGTGACAGCCCATGCAGTAGTTGGTAAATAGCTTCATGCCATTCTGTAGCGATGCCTTATCGGACAGGTCCGGGGTCATCTCGTCGAGATGAACTTCATTGCCACCCGCAGCAAACCCGGTCATCGGCATCAGCGCCACGAGCAAGGCGAACAAGTGCTTTTTCATTAGCCAGTCACCCTTTCCGGTACAGGCTTGGTGGTCTCCAGCCGCGTGTAGATCGGCATCAGCAGGAAGAAGGCGAAATACACCGCTGTGCAAATCTGAGCCACCAGGGTTCTCCCTGGCGTCGACGGCAGCACGCCAATCACCCCGAGCACCACGAAACTGATCGCAAACAACGCCAGCATGACCTTCGACAGCCAGCCCTTGTAGCGCATGGAAAGCACAGGGCTCTTGTCCAGCCATGGCAGCACGAAGAGGATCGCGATCGCACTTCCCATGACCATCACACCCAGGAACTTGGAATCCAGGCCGAACAGCGAGAAGGTGATGGCGCGCAGCATCGCGTAGAAAGGCGTGAAGTACCACACTGGCGCGATGTGGTCTGGTGTCTTCAACGGGTCGGAGGGTTCGAAGTTGGGCTTTTCCAGGAAGTACCCACCCCCTTCCGGGAAATAGAAGATCACCACGCAGAACACGAACAGGAATACCGCCACCCCCACCAGATCCTTGACCGTGTAATAGGGGTGGAACGGAATGCCGTCCAGCGGCTTGCCGTTCTCGTCCTTCTTGGCCTTGATGTCGATGCCATCGGGATTGTTGGATCCCACTTCGTGAAGCGCCAGTATATGCAGGACTACCAGACCGAGAATCACGATCGGCAGAGCCACCACGTGCAGGGCGAAGAAGCGATTCAGGGTGATCCCGGAGACCAGGAAATCACCGCGAATCCACTGCGTCAGGTCCGCTCCCACCACCGGGATGGCCGAGAAAAGCGAGATAATGACCTGCGCTCCCCAGTAGGACATCTGCCCCCAAGGCAGCAGATACCCCATGAAGGCTTCGGCCATCAAGGCTAGATAGATGGTCATGCCAAAGATCCACACCAGCTCGCGAGGCGCCTTGTAGGAGCCATAAAGCAGCGCGCGGAACATGTGCAGATAGATGACCACGAAGAATGCCGTAGCCCCGGTGGAGTGCATATAGCGAATCAGCCAGCCGAACTCGACATCTCGCATGATGTACTCGACAGAGGCAAAGGCCCCTTCCGCAGAAGGGTTGTAGCTCATGGTCAGCCACACCCCGGTCAGTATCTGATTAACCAGCACCAACAGAGCCAGTGAGCCGAAGAAGTACCAAAAATTGAAGTTCTTGGGGGCATAGTACTTGGCCAGATGCTCTTCCCACATCTGGGTGGCAGGAAAGCGATCATCGATCCAGCGCATGATGCCACCTTCTGCCTTGACGCGATTCGGATTACCCATCAGGCCGCCCCCTTGTCTTCGCCGACAACGATAATGTTGTCATTGTCATAGCGATGCGGTGGCACTTCCAGGTTCAAAGGCGCCGGCACCCCAGTGAAAACCCGGCCCGCCAGATCGAAGCGCGAGCCATGGCAGGGGCAGAAATAGCCCCCCGGCCAATCACCGCCTAGATCAGCAACACCAGGCTCAGGCCTGAAGGTAGGCGAACAACCAAGGTGCGTGCAGATGCCCACCAGCACCAAAACCTCAGGCTTGATGGAGCGCAGTTCAGGGTCCACGTAACTCGGCTGCTGCGGTGCCGAGGACTCGGGGTCTCGCAGGCGGGAAGGGTCGATGCGCCGGATCTGTTCGATCATGGCATCGTCGCGCCGCACCACCCACACGGGCTTGCCACGCCACTCGACGGTCATCTGCTGGCCGGACTCGAGCTTGGATACATCCGCCTCCACCGGAGCTCCTGCTGCCCGCGCCTTGGCACTGGGTTGCCAGGAGGCAACAAAAGGGACAGCGACACCCACCGCACCCACCGCGCCGACGACGGTCGTAGCAGCGACGAGAAAGCGACGCCGCCCCTTGTTCACGCCCTTGTCCGCCATCTTGTCATGCTCCCTATCCAATCACCCGCTGCCTGACCGCGCCAGACACTGTCGCGACCTACGGATAAGATGATCTTCATGTTAGAAAACCGCCTGAACTAAAACAAGCGAAAGCCTTGCCACATGACGCAGCATAGCTGACTCAAATCATTGAACAGGCATAAAAAAACGCCCGGCCCCCAACGGGGACCGGGCGTTTGCCGGGCTCTCGAAACGTTTAACGCTTGGAGAACTGCGGGCTGCGGCGTGCTTTACGCAGGCCGACTTTCTTACGCTCGACTTCGCGGGCGTCACGAGTGACGTAGCCGGCGTCACGCAGCGGCTTGCGGAAATCTTCGTTGTACTGCATCAGCGCACGGGTGATGCCGTGGCGGATCGCGCCGGCCTGAGCCGAGCCACCGCCACCCTTGACGGTCACGTAGACGTCGAACTGGTCCAGTGTCTCGGTCAGCTCGAGCGGCTGACGGACGACCATGCGGCCAGTGACACGACCGAAGAACTCGTTGAGTTCGCGGCTGTTGACGGTGATTTTGCCGGTGCCCGGCTTGAGGAAGACGCGCGCGGTGGACGTCTTGCGGCGACCGGTACCGTAATACTGTTGAGTCATGGCAATCTACCCCTTAGATGTTCAGTTCTTGCGGCTGCTGGGCGGCATGCGGATGCTCGGTACCGGCATAGACCTTGAGTTTCGAGTACATGGCGCGACCCAGCGGGCCTTTCGGCAGCATGCCCTTGACGGCAGACTCGATGACACGCTCAGGAGCGTGACCGATCATCTTCTCGAAGTTCATGGAGCGCAGGCCACCCGGATAACCAGTGTGACGATAGTAGGTCTTGGCCTGTGCCTTGTTGCCGGTGACCGTCACCTTCTCGGCGTTGACCACGACGATGTAATCGCCAGTGTCGACGTGCGGGGTGTATTCCGGCTTGTGCTTGCCACGCAGGCGGCGAGCGATCTCGGTGGCCAGGCGACCGAGGGTCTTGTCCGTAGCGTCGACGACATACCAGTCGCGCTCGACGGACTGCGGCTTAGCAGAAAACGTCTTCATGGGTTGAATCACCAATTGTCGCATGGGGTAGGACCAAAACGTCTAATGACGCCGCCTACCATCCCTATTTTTCTTGGTTGTCGACCGCTTGCCAAAACGGCAAAAACGAGCGACAACGTTCGAGCGAGCGCGCAGTGTACACGACTCGTTCGATCAGGTTAAGAGTCCACACGGGAAATTCATGGCTTGTGCGCCAGCGCAAGATACTCGTGGGACTGCATTTCCTGCAGCCTCGAGAGCGTGCGATCGAACTCGAAACCGAGACTGCCTTCGGTGTAGAGCGATTCGACCGGTACTTCGGCAGACATCAGAAGCTTAACCGCCCGGTCATAGAACTCGTCGACCATATTGATGAAGCGCCGCGCCTGGTCGTCGCTGCCCCGCCCCATCCTCGGCACACCGGACACCAGCACGGTATGAAACTCGCGGGCCAGCTCGATGTAATCATTCTGGCTGCGGGGACCGTCACACAGCTCGGCAAAGTCGAACCACACCACATCTTCATGCAGACGGCGCGAACGCAGCAACCGATGGTTGATTTCGATGCGCTCGCCCTGCTCGCCATCGTGTCCGGCGACCTCACGAAAACTGCGTGCCAGCTCGTCGTCGGCGGCCTCATCCAGCGGTGCGTGAAAGATGGCAGCACGCTGCAAGGCGCGCAGCCGGTAGTCGACACCCGAGTCGACGTTGACCACCTCGCAATGACGCTCGAGCAGGTCGATGGCGGGCAAGAAGCGCGCCCGCTGCAGGCCGTCCTTGTACAGCTCGGAAGGCACGATATTGGAGGTCGCCACCAGCACCACGCCGTGCTCGAACAGCGACTCGAGCAGGGTGGCGAGAATCATGGCGTCGGTGATGTCCTTGACGAAGAACTCGTCGAAGCAGATCACCCTCGCCTCGCGGGCGAACTTGGCGGCGATTAGCTTCAGCGGGTCCTTCTCGCCCTTGTAGTGCTCGAGTTCATTGTGCACGCGCTGCATGAAGCGATGAAAATGCGTGCGCATCTTCTCGGAAAAGGGCAGCGCCTCGTAGAACGTATCGACCAGATAGGTCTTGCCGCGGCCCACTCCTCCCCAGAAATACAGGCCCATCACCGCTGGCGGCGCTTCGAAAGGCGAGGCGGCCTGCTTGGCGCCAAACAGACCAGCGACACGGGACTTGAGTCCCTTGCGCTCACCGGCGGGGGGACGCGGCGCTCGCTGGGGTGTGGCCAGCAGGTCATCATAGAGCCGCTGCAGATGGCGAACCGCCTGCTCCTGAGCCTCATCGTAGGCGAATCCCTCGCGCTCGAGGTCGGCCTGGTAGCGAGCCAGGGGCGTGCCCGCCTGAGCGGACGCAGAAGAACCAGCGGAAGTCGTTGTCGCACACATCAGCGTCTTGGCTACCTCGGACGGTGGTGATCGAAAGCGAACATTATACGTATCGAGACGTCGAGCGCACAGGGCAGCCATGATGGCAGCGCCTGCGCATTGACCTGAGTCTCGCTCTCCCTCATATAATGGGACTAGGGGAGGCGCAGGTCGCGACCTCGATAACGCGCCACCCCCGGCAGTCAAGTACCGGTGCCGGGAAGACAGAACCATAAGGGGAACGACGTGTACGAGAGCAACATCGACTGGATCCTGGCCCTGGCCTGCGGGCTTGCCGGCATCGGCATTGGCGCGCTGGGCTACCATCTGCTCAACGCCAACGTGGCGCGTAATCAGAAGGTGCGCCAGCGCTTGGCCGAGACTGAACTCGAGCTTCACCAGGTCAAGGACTCACTGAACGACCATTTCGTACGAGCGGCCGACCTAGTGGCCAGCATTCAGCGCCAGAGCCGCGAGCTGGAACAACAGCTGGCGCTGGGGGCTGACCAGCTCGGCCAGGACCAGCAGATCAAGCGCCGCCTCCACCCGGAGACCGACAAGCCAGAGCCTGATGAAACCCTCGATATGCCGCGCGACTATGCCGACGGCGGTCACGGCACTCTCTCCGAGGACTTTGGCCTGCAACGTGGCGACGAGCAAAACCCGGCTCAGCCTCCCCGCTACTGACCTCGCCGCCCCTACCGACGCAAGCGCCGGCCTCGAGGGCCGGCGCTTGCGTTTGTGGGGCAGTTTTCAGGGGAATGTCAGGCCGGATTGTCGATATCCACAAAACGGTGGGTGACGCCGTACTTGGCGGCCAGCCACTCTCCCATGGCCTGAACGCCGTAGCGTTCGGTGGCATGATGGCCTGCCGCTAGATAGCCAATGCCCAGCTCGCGTGCCAGGTGAGTGGTGCGCTCGGAAATCTCGCCCGATATGAAAACATCTGCGCCCGCCGCATGAGCCGCAGTGATCATGTCCTGAGCACCGCCGGTGCACCAAGCGATACGTTTGACCGGCCCTCGATGCCCCTCGATCAGAAGTGGCTTGCGACCTAGCTGCTCGGCGACATGCTTCGCCAAGCCACGCTCATCGAGGGCCTGGTCACTGTCATCCGAACCGATCAGCGCTTCTCCAGGGCGCCCCAGCCACACAAGCCCCTCACCCAGCTCACCATCGGCGCAGCCATCCACGACCAAGCCTAGCCGCTCGGCCAAGCAAGCATTGTTGCCAAGCTCGGGATGGGCATCCAACGGCAAATGGTAGGCCAGCAGATTGATATCGTTGGCCAGTAAGGCCGCTAGCCGGCGCCGCTTCATGCCGACCACCTCGACCGGCTCGTTCTTCCAGAAGTAGCCGTGATGAACCAGTAGCAGGTCCGCCTGCCAGGCAATCGCCTCATCAACCAGCGCCTGGCAGGCGGTGACACCAGTCATCACGCGGGCCACACGGTTGCGCCCCTCGACCTGCAGGCCATTGACGGTGTAATCCTTGAAGCGCGTCGGCTGCATGCGCTCGTCGCAGGCGCTGACCAGGTCATCGCGAGATATCATTCGGGCCTCCGGGCATCGGTACATGAGCAATGATACAATCCGCCAATTGTACCGGCTGAGTCGGCCCCCAGCGACCGCCACCGATGACAAGGATTCTTCATGCGTCGTTTTCTCCTGCCCCTCGTCTGGCCGACTGTGGCCGGTGTCCTGGTTGCCATCGTACTGCTGATTGCTTTCCCTAAGCTCAGCGGCCAAGCCCCTTCCGTGTCGACGCCGGCCGCCAGTCAACAGCCCGCGCAACAGACGGCGGCGCCCCCCGAGGTCAAACGCCCGGCTCCCGAGGTCAAGAATGCCCCGGCATTATCACGAAATGCCGGTCCGGTGAGCTATTCAGAGGCGGTAGAGAGAGCGGCGCCCGCCGTAGTCAATATCTACTCTTCGCGTATCGTCGAAAGCGAGCAGCACCCGCTGATGTCGGACCCCTTTTTCCGTCAGTTCTTCGGCAAGGACACGCCCAGCCGCCAGCGTATGCTTTCTAGCCTGGGGTCGGGGGTCATCATCAGCGATGAGGGCTATGTGCTGACCAATCATCACGTCATCAAGGGTGCCGATCAGATCCAGGTAGCCCTGCGCGACGGCCGCGAAACGCTCGCCGATGTCATCGGCACCGACCCGGAGAGCGACCTGGCCGTACTGCGTATCGATCTCGAAGATCTGCCGGTCATTGCAATCTCCGACTCGACACAGGCGGCGGTAGGCGATGTCGCCCTGGCCATCGGCAATCCCTTCGGCGTCGGCCAGACCGTCACCATGGGCATCGTCAGTGCCACTGGCCGCAGCCACTTGGGCCTGAATGCCTATGAGGATTTCATTCAGACCGATGCCGCGATCAATCCGGGAAACTCCGGCGGTGCTCTGATCAACCCCGAAGGCGCGCTGGTCGGCATCAACACCGCTATCTTTTCCCGCTCCGGCGGCTCACAGGGCATCGGCTTCGCCATTCCGGCCAACCTGGCACGGGAAATCCTCAACGAACTAGTCACTCAGGGCCGAGTGATTCGCGGCTGGCTGGGCATCGAGGCCCAGGAGATGACCCGCGAGCTAGCCGCCTCCTTCGGCCTGGACTCCGTAGCCGGGGTCGTGATCTCGGGCATAGTCCCAGATGGCCCAGCCGATGCAGCGGGCCTGCAGCCCGGCGATGTGTTGATCAAGGTCGATGGTCGCACCATCCGCGATGCCCAGGCGGTGATGACCGATATCGCCGCCATCTCTCCTGGCACCCAGCTGCCGCTAAGCCTGGTGCGCAACGGCGAGCGTATGGACGTGACGCTTGAGGTGGGCGAGCGCCCCACCGCCGAGGTCAGCCAGCCCCAGTCACAACCTCAACCCCAGCCGTAGCCTATGCACCGGGCCCTCGGCGGCAACCAGACGTCTGACAGGGAGGCTGCCTTACACGAGGCAGCGCTTCCTTGAGCGGCCGAGTGACCATATCGGCGCGCCTTGATGACCATCTAGCCTCTAAAAAATCAGACCTAAAGGAAAGCCAGACCCAAAGGAAGAGCAGCCACTAGACGGATACAAATAGGCCCCGCCAAGGCGGGGCCTATTTAGTGTGCAAGCAAGCACCTCTGATTCACCTCAATCCTTGATACGATACTCGGCAGAGCGTGCGTGTGCGGTGAGCGATTCGCCCCGGGCGAGCACCGACGCAGTACGCCCAAGCATCGAAGCACCATCCGCCGAACAGTGAATGACCGAAGAGCGTTTCTGGAAGTCATAGACCCCGAGCGGCGAGGAGAAACGCGCGGTACCGGACGTCGGCAGCACGTGATTCGGGCCGGCGCAGTAGTCGCCCAGGGCTTCGGCGGTATAGCGGCCCATGAAGATCGCCCCCGCATGGCGAATCTCTGGCAGCAGCGCCTCGGGGTCCTCTAGCGAGAGTTCGAGATGCTCAGGTGCGATGCGGTTGATCAGCGCAACGGCCTCGTCGCGGTCGCGACAGGTGATCAGGGCCCCGCGACCGGCCAGGGAATCACGAATGATCGGTGCTCGCTCCATGGTCGGCAGCAGGCGGCTCATGGCCTCCTCGACCGCGGCCACATGTTCGGCGTCCCAGCTGACGAAGATCGCCTGAGCGTCCTCGTCGTGCTCGGCCTGGGAGAAGAGATCCATGGCCAGCCAGTCCGGGTCGGTCCTGCCGTCGGAGATTACCAGGATCTCCGAAGGGCCGGCGATCATGTCGATACCCACCTGACCAAACACGGCTCGCTTGGCGGTGGCCACATAGATATTGCCGGGCCCCACTATCTTGTCGACCCGCGGCACCGTCTGGGTGCCATAGGCGAGCGCTGCCACAGCCTGAGCGCCACCAAGGGTAAAGACCCAGTCAACGCCCGCCAGGTGAGCCGCCGCCAACACCAGCTCGTTGAGGATGCCATCCGGCGTGGGCACCACCATTACAATCTCGCGCACGCCGGCAACATGGGCCGGAATCGCGTTCATCAACACCGACGACGGATAGGCCGCCTTGCCACCGGGCACGTAGATGCCGGCGCGATCCAGCGCCATGACCTGCTGGCCAAGCACGGTGCCGTCATCCTCGGTGTATTGCCAGGAGCTCGGCTTCTGGTGCTCGTGGTAGACCCGCACCCGCTCGGCGGCCGCTGCCAGGGCCTCACGCTGCTCGGCAGGCAGCCCGTCGAAGGCCTCTCGCAGCCGCTCGGCGCCGATCGTAAGCTCATCCATGCTCTGGGCCGACAGCCGGTCGAAGCGGTTGGTGTACTCGACAAGCGCTGCATCACCGCGCTCACGCACCCCGCGCAGGATTTCCTCGACTCGCGACTGGACGTCGGCGTCGGACACGCCTTCCCAGGCCAGCAGTGCCTCGAGGCGGGCTTCGAAATCGGCATCCTGCGTGGACAATCGGGAGATCTCGAGGGAAGCGGCAACGGAATCGGTCATGATGCTCTCTACACAGACGATGGAATAAGAATGAGACGCCAATCATGGGTCGCCGCCCTCTGACTGACAAGGGAGGCGATGCTATAAGGCCGAGACACACAAGCTATCGTGCCCGCAGGCCAGGCGCGGGCCTGGCAGACTCCGCGCTCGACCTGGTGGGTCGCAAGGCGACCTAACCGCGGCGGCTGGCCACCGCTTCGCGCAGCCGGTTGAGCAAGGGCTTCAGGCGATCATGCTTCATGGTCATCGCGGCCTGATTGACGACCAACCGGGTGCTGATATCCGCGATTTTCTCGCGGGGCTCCATGCCGTTGGCGCGCAAGGTGTTGCCGGTATCGACGATATCGACGATCTCGTCGGCCAGGTTCATCAGTGGCGCCAGCTCCATCGCTCCATAGAGCTTGATGACCTCGGCCTGGATACCTTGTTCGGCGTAATAGCGCCGCGCCACCGAGACGAACTTGGTGGCCACACGACGCCGGGCACGGGCCGGCTCGGCGCCGGTGATACCAGCGGTCATCAGCTTGCAGCGCGCGATCTCGAGATCCAGCGGCTCATAGAGTCCCTCTGCACCATGTTCGAGCAGCACGTCCTTGCCGGCGACCCCCAGGTCGGCAGCGCCCAGCTGCACATAGGTTGGCACATCGGTCGCACGAATCACTACCAGCTTGACGTCCGGCAGGTTGGTATCGAACAGCAATTTGCGGCTCTTGCCCAGGTCTTCGGCGGGCCAGATGCCGGCATCCGCCAGCAGCGGCAGGGTCTCGTCGAGAATACGGCCCTTCGAGAGGGCCAGGATCAGTTGCTTGGACATGATGGGGTTCGCAATTCCGTGGATGACTAGCCGGGCACGCGGCGGATCTTGGCGCCCAGCAGCTGCAGCTTTTCCTCGATGCACTCATAGCCGCGATCGATATGATAGATGCGATCGACCATGGTCTCGCCCCTGGCGATCATCGCCGCCACCACCAACGAGGCCGAGGCGCGCAGATCGGTGGCCATCACCGGTGCACCTGAGAGCTGATCGACGCCGGTGACCACCGCAGTGTTGCCTTCGAGGGCAATCTTGGCGCCCATTCGGTTGAGTTCCTGGACATGCATGAAACGGTTCTCGAAGATGGTCTCGACGACCCGCCCGGTGCCTTCGGCCACCGCATTCATGGCCACGAACTGCGCCTGCATGTCGGTGGGAAAGGCCGGATAAGGTGCGGTACGCACATTGACCGCCCGCGGGCGCTGCCCCTTCATGTCGAGCTCGATCCAGTCCTCGCCGGTGGTGACATGACCACCTGCTTCCTCGAGCTTGGCCAGCACGGCCTCGAGAATATCGGCACGCGTCCGGCGGACTCTGACGCGACCACGAGTCACCGCAGCGGCCACCAGGAAGGTGCCGGTCTCGATGCGATCGGGCATGATGTCGTGATAGCAGCCATGCAGTCGCTCGACGCCTTCGACAGTGATGGTATCGGTACCGTGACCGCGAATCCGTGCCCCCATCTTGATCAGGCACTCGGCGAGATCGGCTATCTCGGGTTCTTTGGCTGCGTTCTCGAGCACCGTAGTGCCCTCGGCAAGCGTGGCCGCCATCAAGAGGTTTTCGGTGCCGGTCACGGTCACCACGTCGAAGAAGATCGTCGCCCCCTTGAGACGACCACCCGGCGCCGTGGCACGAATGTAGCCGTTCTCGACATTGATGTCGGCGCCCATCGCCTCCAGGCCACGGATATGCAAATCGACCGGGCGCGAGCCGATGGCGCACCCGCCCGGCAGCGACACGTCGGCCTTGCCGAAGCGCGCCAGCAGCGGACCCAGCACCAGGATAGAGGCGCGCATCTTCTTGACCAGATCATAAGGCGCATGACATTCGGTGACCTGAGAGGCATCGAGCTGGATGGCCATCTTGTCGCCCATCACCAGATCGACGCCCATGCGCCCCAGCAGCTCGAGAGAGGTCGTGATGTCCTGCAGATGCGGCAGGTTGCCAAGCGTCACCGGCCCTTGAGCCAGTAGCGACGAACACAGGATCGGCAGGGCCGAGTTCTTGGCACCACTGGCCCACACCTCGCCATCGAGTGGGCCGTTGCCGGTAATGATCAGCTTATCCATGAAAGTCCGTCACTCAAGCCCCGACATTTTCGGCGGCGGTCTGCCACTGGGTCGGGGTATAGGTCTTGATGCTGACGGCATGCAGAGCGCCGCTGGCGATTTCTTCGGAAAGCGCGCCATAGATCAGCTGCTGTCGCTTGACCGGCGTCAGGCCATTGAAGACTTCGCCCACGGCGACGACCTGAAAGTTGCAGCCTTCACCCTGGATATGAAAGTCGCAGTCGGCAATGCGCGTCTCAAGCAGCGCCTTGACGTCTTGGGGTTGCATGGGGATGCCTCCTTGGAAACACGGGAAGGATACGGTGCAGACACGTCACCGCATCACGAGACGAAGAGAAGAAAGGCCACATGGTAATCAAAAGCGCCGTCGATGGCGATGGCAGAAAACACCGGTGCTTTTGGCCAGAGCCGTGGCCGACGCACTCAGTCGGCCGCGGCAACCCTGTGGACGTCCGCCTGCGGCAGGAGGGAATCCAGTCCGGCCAACGCCGTGAGCTTGGCCAACGCCGGGGAAAGCTGCACCCCGGCCACCTCAATACCGGCACGCTGGGCACTACGCAGCCACTCGAGCATAACGCTGAGCGCGGCACTGCTAACCCGATCAACGCCGCGCAGATCAAACTGCAGCGCATCGGTGACAGGCTGGTCGGCGATCCACTTGGCACCAGCGGCGGCAAGCGGGGCGGCGACGTCAAAGTCCACGTCGCCGCTCACGGCAAGCTCTCCCTCTGCGGCCTCGAGGCACACATCATGCTCGTCGAAGAGACGCGTCATGCGTCCTGACCTTCTTTCGTGACGTCGACATCGGGCGACCAGCCATCGATGGTGGCATCGTAGTCTCGACCGTTGTCGCGCATCGCCTGATCGAACTGGTTGCGGAAGGTCAGCCCCAGATTGATGCCATTGACGATCACGTTGACGACTTTCCACTGCCCGTCATCCAGCCGCAATGAATAGCTGACCGGGTAGATGGTGCCATCGTTGGCGACCACTTCCATGCCGACACTGGCCTGATCGGACTGACGGGAGTCCTGCTGCTGATCCAGCACCCGTACCTCGCGGTAGTCGAAGGTCACCAGGCCCTTGGCATAGGTATCGATCAGGGTCTGGCGGAAGGTGTCGACAAAACGCGAACGCTGAGCGGGGCTCGCATTCCGGAAATAGCGGCCCATGACGCTGGCGCCGATATAGCGGAAGTCGGCCACGTCCCGAAGGCTGTCATCGACCAACGACTCCAGCTCGCTGGGGTGCTCGGAGAAGTAACCGCGGCGGCCCTCAATCTTGCTCATCAGGTTGTCGATGCTTTCGCGGATCAGTTGCTCCGGCGTCTCGTCGGGCGTCTTTGACTGGGCCTGAGCCGGCAGCATTATCAGGCACAGCAACAGGGCCAATACCGAGTGGGAGAACCAGCGGGAAAAGAAACTTGATTGGGCTCGCATAAGTCGTCTCTCAAGGCAGATCATGATTAATCCGTAGCCATATTGGCGACGAATTGCTGGATGAGTTGCTCCAACACCAGCGCCGACTGGGTATCGGTGATGGTGTCCCCGTCGGCCAGCGTATCGGGGTCACCGCCCACCGACAGGCCGATATACTGCTCGCCGAGCAGTCCAGAAGTGAGAATCGAGGCCGTGGTATCACGGGACAGCTGGTCTTCCAGGCGGCTGTCGAGCGCCAGGGTCACTCGGGCGTCATACCACTCGGTATCCAGTTCGATATTCTCCACCCGACCCACGGTAACACCGGCCATGGTGACCCTTGCTTGCGACTTGAGGCCACCGATATTGGCGAAATTGGCCTGCAGCGTATAGGTGTCCTTACCGCCGCCGACAGTTAGGCCGCTGACACTCACTCCCAGGAAGATAATCCCGACAATTCCGGCCAGCATGAACAGCCCGACCCCAAATTCCATCATCTTGCTGCGCTTCATCCCAGTTCTCCAAACATCAGCGCGGTCAGCACGAAATCCAGTCCCAATACTGCCAGCGAGGAATACACCACCGTTCTTGTGGTAGCGCGTGAAATGCCTTCCGAGGTCGGCACCAGGTCATACCCCTGGAAGACCGCAATCCAGGTCACGACCAGGGCGAACACCAGGCTCTTGAGCATGCCGTTGCCGATATCATCGACGAAGTCGACGCTGGACTGCATGTTGCCCCAGTAAGAGCCCTCATAGACGCCGAGCCACTCGACGCCCACCAGATGGCCGCCCCAGATGCCAATGACGCTGAAGCCGACGGTCAGCAACGGCAACGACACGAAGCCCGCCCAGAGGCGCGGCGCCACCACCCGCTTGAGCGGGTCGACGCCAATCATCTCCATGCTGCTCAGCTGCTCGGTTGCCTTCATCAGGCCGATCTCGGCGGTCAGTGCCGAACCGGCACGCCCGGCAAACAGCAGCGCCGCCACCACCGGCGCCAGCTCGCGCAGCAGCGACAGCGACACCATCTGCCCCAGGGCATCCTCAGCGCCGAAATCCACCAGAATGGTAAAGCCCTGCAGCGCCAGCACCATGCCGATGAAGAGACCCGACACCAGTACGATCGCCAGCGAAAGCACGCCGATGAAGTGCATCTGGCGCAGCCAGAGTTTAAAGCCTTCAACGGAGGGACGCCCTACCAGCGACTGTCCGAGGAACATGCCGGCACGGCCAAGCGCCTCGACCAGATCGCAGCCATGGCGCCCCAAGCGGGTTATTCGCGTCATCATCGCATCTCTCCCGCATTCCCCGCATTGAGCATATCGCGGTAGAAGTCGTCGGCCGGATAGTGGAACGGCACCGGCCCGTCAGGCTCGCCGTGCATGAACTGGCTGACGCGTGGGTCCTGGTCGACATTGAGGCTCTGCGGCGTGCCGTGAGCCATCACCTTGCCGTCAGCGATCACGTAGACGTAGTCGGCGATCGATAGTGTCTCCTTGATATCATGGGAAACCACAACGGCGGTGAGTCCCAGCGCATCATTGACGCGACGAATCAGCTGCACCAACACGCCCATGGAAATGGGATCCTGGCCGACGAAGGGCTCATCATAAAGGATAAGCTCGGGATCCAGCGCCAACGCCCGTGCCAGAGCTACCCGTCGGGCCATGCCGCCGGACAGTTCGGCGGGCATCAGCTCACGGGCGCCGCGAAGCCCCACGGCCTCGAGCTTCATCAGCACCACGTCGCGGATCATCGCGTCAGGAAGGTCCGTATGCACGCGCAGCGGAAAGGCCACGTTCTCGAAAACGCTAAGGTCCGAAAACAGCGCACCGCTTTGAAACAGCATGCCCATCCGGCGACGTAGCGCGAACAGTTTCTTGCGGGACAGGGCGTGGACATCATGACCGTCGATCGTCACCCGGCCGGCCTCTGGCGCCAGTTGGCCACCGATCAGCTTGAGCAGGGTCGTCTTGCCGGAGCCGCTCGGCCCCATGATCGCAGTAATCTTGCCGCGGGGAATGGTGAGATCCACACCCCGAAAGATATCCCTATCGCCACGTGAAAAACGCAGCCCTTCGACCACGACCAAGGGCGAATCATTCATGGTGTCCTAACCTCCACCCGAAAATTATCGAACATTGTATATTAACCGCCATGATCACCGCTAGCGCCAAGGGCGCGACCGGTGACGTCACCTTGATTCGCGGCGCTCCAACGCGTTTAATTGGCCGCTCTTCACTGACCGACACGGACCCCATGATGATGCTGCTACCCCTGTCTGCCGTCGCACTTGGCTTCGTAGGCCTACTATGGAGTGCCGACCGCTTCGTGGGAGCCGCGGCCGCCACCGCCTACCGCGCCGGCATGAGCACGCTGCTGATCGGCATGACCATCGTCGCGCTGGGCACCTCGGCCCCAGAGATCATCGTCGCCATCATGGCCTCGCTGGACGGCACGCCCGATCTCGCCACCGGCAATGCCCTGGGATCCAACATCGCCAATATCGGCCTGGTGCTCGGCATCACGGCCTTGATCGTGCCCATCCCGGTGCGCTTTTCAATCGTACGACGCGAACTTCCCCTGCTGCTCGGCGCCACCGGCCTTGCCGGCTATGCGCTGGCAGACGGTGACCTGGGCCTCTATGACGCCCTGTTGCTCACCGCCCTGCTGGTATTCAGCCTGTGGTGGCTGTTCCGGGCAGACGGAGGCACCGGCAGTGAAGAAACCCAGGACGGCGAGATCCCCGATATGGCCCTGCCCAAGGCACTGGCCTGGCTGACAGGCACCCTGGTGCTATTGGTCGCAAGTTCGCGGCTGCTGGTATGGGGCGCCAGCGAGATTGCCAGCGCCTTCGGTGTCAGCGAGCTGGTGATCGGCCTGACGGTGGTGGCCATCGGCACCAGCCTGCCGGAACTTGCCGCCTGCGTGGCCAGCGCCCTCAAGCGTCACCATGACATCGCCATCGGCAACGTCATCGGCTCCAACCTCTTCAACATGCTGGCCGTACTGCCCATGCCCGGGCTGCTGGCGCCGGGCCCGGTCGATGCCCACGCCATCAGCCGCGATTACCCCACCATGCTGCTGCTGACCCTGCTGCTCGGCAGCTGGCTGCTCTGGCAGCGCCGCGGCAGCCTAGGCCGTATCCCCGGCGCCCTGCTGACCTTGATCTATGTCGGCTATCTGGGCCTGCTGATCCAGTCAAGCATCACGGGTGCTTGAGTGAAACCTGACAACGGGCAACAATTTCGTCATGACTGACACCAACGACTCGCCCTACCGGGCAAGCGCCCGCCGCACCTTGAACATCGAGCGCGACGCTATCGAGGCGCTCACCACTCGCATCGACGCTAACTTCGATCGCGCCTGCGAGCTGCTGCTCGGCTGCCAGGGCCGCGTCGTAGTGACCGGCATGGGCAAGTCAGGCCATATCGGCGGCAAGATTGCGGCGACGCTTGCCAGTACCGGCACCCCAGCCTTCTTCGTCCACCCCGGCGAAGCCAGCCACGGCGACCTGGGCATGATCACTCCCGGTGACGTGGTCGTGGCCCTTTCCAATTCCGGCGAAACCGCCGAGGTAACGGCGCTGCTGCCGCTGCTCAAGCGCATGGGCGTACCTCTGGTCAGCATGACCGGTCGCCCCGGCTCGACCCTGGCTCGCCATGCCGAGGCCCACCTTAACTCAGGTGTGGAACGCGAGGCCTGCCCGCTGGATCTGGCGCCGACCGCCTCGACCACCACCGCCCTGGTACTGGGCGACGCCCTGGCGGTAGCGCTGCTCGAGGCTCGCGGCTTTACCGCCGAAGACTTTGCCCTCTCGCATCCCGGTGGCAGCCTTGGCAGAAGGCTGCTGCTCACCGTGGGCGACCTGATGCACCAGGGCGAACGCTTGCCTCAGGTACCGCTGGGCAGCCCACTGCGTGATGCGCTGATCGAAATCACGCGCCAAGGGCTCGGCTTCACCTGCGTGATCGATAGCGAAGGCCTGCTCGCTGGCGTCTATACCGATGGTGACCTGCGACGCACCCTCGACCAGCACAGCAACCTGCACGCCCTGAGCGTCGATGAGGTCATGACCTCACCCGGCAAGCGCACCTCCGCCAACGTGCTTGCAGCCGAAGCCGTGCGTATCATGGAGGGCAGCCGCATCAGCGCGCTGGCCGTCGTCGATGCGCAAGGGCGTCCGATTGGCGCCCTGCACATGCACGACCTGCTGAGAAGCGGCGTCATCTAAGGAGATGTCATGACACCCGAGTCCACGCTTCCCCCGGAGCTTGTCGATCGCGCCCGCCAGATCCGCCTGCTGGCGCTGGACGTCGACGGCATCCTCACCGATGGCCGCCTCTATTTCCAGGCCGACGGCATCGAGATCAAGGCTTTTCACACCCAGGACGGTCATGGCATCAAGCTGCTGCGCCAAGCCGGTATCGAGGTCGCCCTGATCACCGGTCGCGAATCGCCGATGGTCACCCAGCGCGCCGCCGCTCTGGGGCTGAAACACGTCTTCCAGCACCGCGACGACAAGCTCATTGCTCTGCGCGAACTGACGCATAGCCTGGGTCTCGAACTGTCTCAGGCCGCCTACTGTGGCGATGATCTTCAGGATCTGGCCGCCATTCAGGCCGCAGGCCTCGGCATCAGCGTGCCCAACGCCCCCTCCTACATGCGACAAGCGGCCGACTGGGTCACCGCACGCTGCGGCGGCCACGGTGCCGTACGCGATATCTGCGACACCCTGCTGGACACCCAGGGCCACTGGACGGCGGTGCTGGAGTCCTACGCCGCCGACGCGTCGGGACCCGCCACCGTGGCCCCCGGTCACTGCTGATGGCCATGCGTCTGCCTCGCCCCTCGCCCCGCGTCTGGCTGGCCCTGCTGCTGATCGCGCTGGGCGGTGTGCTGACATTCATCGAGCAAAACGATGTCCGCACGCCGGGACCGGTGCCCACGGACAGCGCCGGCGAGCCCGACTTCTATCTCGAGGGCGTGACCCTGACCCGCTTCGATACAGAAGGTCAGCCTCATCAGCGCCTGGAAACACCCAGACTGGTACACACCCCACACGACGACGTGACCCGTGCAGAGACCCCCAAGGCGCGCCTGCTCGACAGTGATGGCGATCTATGGCTAGCCAGCGGTCAGGAAGGTACGCTGGGCGCGGACGGCAACCCACTGGTGCTACGCGGCGACGCTCGCCTCAGGTCACCCGTAGAAGGCTGGCAGCTAGACACCGACGTTCTGCACGTCGATACCGTCACCAACCACGCCTGGAGCGATGGCGAGGCCCAGATTACCCAGCCCCCCCAGCGCATGCGGGGCGACAAGCTGGATGTATGGTTCGATGATGACCTGATGCGCCTGACCGGCAACGTTCATGGTTTCCACCCTCCCAAGGAGCAAGCCCCATGATGAGACGCGACCTTACACGCCGGGCTCTTGGCCTGCTGCTACCCGCCATGCTGAGCCTGGGCGCAGCACCGGCCCTGGCCCTCGAGGGTGATGCCAGCGCTCCCATCGAGATCGCCGCCGACCGCCTGGAACTCGACGACCAGGCGGGTACCGCCGTCTACACCGGCGATGTCGACATGCGCCAGGGCAGCATGAAGCTGACTGGCCAGCAGGTCACGATCAGCCGCACCGATCAGGGCGACGTGTCCCGCATCGAGGCCACCGGCAACCGGGCCTACATCGAGCAGAAGCCGAGCCCGGATGCGCCGCTGGCGAAGGGCTGGGGGCGTACCATCATCTATCACACTCTCGAGCGCCGAGTAGAGCTGATCAATCAGGCAGAGCTGCATCGCGGCCAGGACACCTTCACCGGCGCCAAGGTCGACTACTACCTGGATCGTCGCGTGGTCGAAGCCACCAGCAATGGCAATAGCGATGGCGAGCAAGACCAGCGCGTGCGCATGACCCTGACACCTCAGCAATAAGGCCCTTCATGAAGACCCTGAGCGTTCGCCACCTGGCCAAAAGCTACAAACGTCGCCGCGTGGTCAAGGACATCAGCCTGTCCATCGACCAGGGCCAGATCATCGGCCTACTGGGCCCCAATGGCGCAGGCAAGACCACTTCGTTCTACATGATCGTCGGGCTGGTGCGCGCCGATGCCGGCACGGTTCACATCGACGACCTGGACCTGTCCGCATCCGCCATGCACGAACGGGCACAGGCCGGTATCGGTTATCTGCCTCAGGAAGCCTCAATTTTTCGCAAGCTGTCGGTCAAGGACAACATCCTGGCCATTCTCGAGACACGGCGCGACCTCGACGGTGCCGGTCGTCAGGCCCGGCTCGAGGAACTGCTGAGCGAGTTTCACATCGACCATATCCGCGACAATACCGGCATGAGCCTGTCCGGGGGCGAACGCCGCCGAGTCGAAATCGCTCGCGCACTGGCCACCGAGCCGGCCTTTATCCTGCTCGATGAACCCTTCGCCGGCGTCGACCCGATCTCGGTATCCGATATCAAGTCGATCATCCGCGCCCTACGCGAACGAGGCATCGGCGTGCTGATCACCGATCATAATGTGCGCGAAACCCTGGACATCTGCGACGGCGCCTACATCGTCGGTGACGGTGAAATCATTGCCTCAGGCGATGCCGAGGCCATCCTCACCAACCAGAAGGTCAAGGACGTCTATCTGGGTGAAGATTTCCGGCTTTAGGCCTCACTTCGGCGTGCTGGTTGCTAACCTTGCGCAGCAACCGCATACCTCGATGGCGAGGCAACATCCCCACCTGACAAGCGGGATGAAGATAGTCGCCTATCGATGGCATGTTTATTGCTAACAGATTGCCTTCAGTGGCTTGCATGGCACCCGACCAGGGGCTAAGTTATTCATTCCATTTTGCTGACATCCGCCACGCCATGGTCATGAAACCCTCGTTGCAACTCCGCGTCGGCACCCAGCTGACCATGACACCTCAGCTCCAGCAGGCGATCGCGCTGCTGCAACTCTCGACTCTGGATTTGCGCCAGGAGATTCAGCAGGCGCTGGAATCCAACCCAATGCTGGAACTCGACGAGGCCTATGGCGAGCAGGACGTGGCCGAGCCCCGCGAGGATGACTGGTCAACGGAGATTCCAAACGAGCTATCTACCGACAGCGACTGGTCCGATACCTATCAGGATATGGCGTCCTCAGGCGCCGGCTCGGAAGGCCCCGATCTCGATCGCAACGCCATCGGCGTCAGCCTGCACGACCATCTCGCCTGGCAACTGGCCATGGCCGACGTCGATGAGGTCGAACGCCAGATCGCCGAGAGCCTGATCGATGCCGTGGCCCCCAGCGGCTACCTGGAAGGTAGCCTCGACGAAGTGACACAAGGCCTGCGCGCCCAGGGGCTCGACGGCCTCAAGATCAGTGACGTCGAACGGGTCCTGCTGCGCCTGCAGCAGTTCGAGCCCACCGGCATCTTTGCCCGCGATCTGCGCGAGTGCCTGCTGCTGCAACTTGGCGCCCTGCCGACAGACATTCCCCTGCTTCCCCAGGCCAAGCGCCTGATTCGCCAGTTTCTCGAGGCCCTGGCCAGCGATGATCGCAAGCTGCTCAAGCGGCGGTTACGTCTCGACGACGAACAGCTCGGCCAAGTGATCGCTCTGATCCGCACACTCGATCCGCGCCCCGGCCAGGCGTTCGACAGCGCCGGCAGCGATTACGTGATACCCGACCTGATCGCCCGGCACAGCCATGAAGGGTGGCACATCGAACTCAACCCCGAAGCACTGCCGCGGATGCGCATCCAGCCCGATTATGCCGCACTGATCCGCCGCGCCGACAAAAGCGACGACAACACCTTCATGAAGCAGCACCTTCAAGAGGCTCGCTGGCTGATCAAGAGCCTGTCGAGTCGCAACGACACCCTGCTGCGCGTGGGACGCGAAATCATGGCGCGTCAGCTCGACTTCCTCGATAAGGGCGAAGAGGCCATGAAGCCCCTGATCCTGGCCGACATCGCCGCCCAGGTCGACATGCATGAATCGACGATCTCGCGGGTCACCACGCAGAAATTCATCCATACCCCGCGGGGCGTTTTCGAGTTGAAGTATTTCTTCTCGAGCCAGGTTGGCGGCGAAGGCGGCGACGCACACTCCAGTACGGCCATTCGCGCGCGGCTCAAGAAGCTGATCGGCAGTGAGCCAGCACGCAAGCCGCTGTCCGACAGCAAACTGGTCGACCTGCTGGCCGATAGCGGCATACAGGTAGCCAGACGTACCGTGGCCAAGTATCGAGAAGCGATGGGCATCCCACCATCCAGTGAGCGCAAGCGACTTTCCTGATACCGTGAAGAACCACGCCTTATCGGGCATAACCTATTGACCTGGCGGTGGAAAAACACCGAAAGTAGTTACGTTGGAAAAGCGCCTTGAGAGGGGGTATGCAGGGCGCCAAAAAGGGTTACAATCGATTGGCCAACCGCAGGATAAGGAGCGTGCCATGCAAGTCAACATCACCGGCCATCACGTCGAACTCACCGACGCACTGCGTGACTATGTGAACGAGAAGCTCGCCCGCCTGGAGCGTCATTACGACAACATCACCACGGTTCAGGTCACCCTTTCCATCGAGAAAGAGCGCCAGCAGGCCGCCTGTACCTTGCATGCAGCCGGTGCTGAATTGCATGCCGAAGCCGAAGAGACCGATATGTACGCCGCGATTGACGCCCTCGCCGACAAGCTCGACCGTCAGCTTGTCAAGCACAAGGAAAAAACACAGGCGCGCGCCCAAGGCGCCAGCGTTCGCTGACATCATGACGTTGGAATCCATCCTGCCCCCCGAGCGCGCCCTGTTCGGCGTGCCCGGGGGAAGCAAGAAGCGTGTGCTGGAGTTCTTCAGCACCTTCATCGCCCAGAACACCCCCAGCCTGGACAGTCAGGAGGTCTTCAGCCGCCTGGTCGGCCGTGAGCGGCTGGGCAGCACGGGTATCGGCCATGGCGTTGCCATCCCACATGCCCGCAACCCGCACTGCAAGTCACCACTGGCCGGTTTCCTGAAGCTCAGCGAGCCCGTTGATTTCGATGCCATCGACGGTGAGCCCGTCGATCTGGTCTTCGTATTGTTGGTTCCTGAACAGGCCGATGACGCTCACCTCGCCCTGCTCGGCCAGGTCGCAGCGGTCATGAACGACCCCGATACGCGTCAGCAGCTGCGCCAGAGCGAGACTCAGCGCCAGCTGTACGATACCTTGCTGGACGCCATCCGCCGCCACGCAAGCTAAGTCCAGACCGTTCCGGCTAAGCGCCAGACCTGCGTCTTACCGCACTCTGATACTCAATGATCACCACAGCACTCTGACCCGGCAAGCAGGAGACATTCATGCAGCTCGTGATCATCAGCGGCCGCTCTGGTTCAGGCAAGTCGATTGCCCTGCAGGCCCTGGAAGACCTGGGCTACTACGCGATCGACAACCTGCCTGCCATGTTACTGAGTTCGTTGGTCGACGAGCTGCAGCGCGACGCGACGCGACGCTCTTCCAGCGCCGTCAGCATCGATGCCCGCAACCTTCCCGATGCGCTGGAGCGCTTCCCGAGCCTGCTGGCCGATCTGCAGGCCCGCGGCATCCAGTGCCAGGTGGTCTATCTGACCGCCGAATCGAAGATTCTCCTCGAGCGCTACTCGGCTACCCGCCGACGCCACCCGCTGACGCGCGACAGCCAGATGACCCTCGCCGAGGCCATCGACAGCGAAGAAGGCACTCTCGCCGAAATCCTGGATCTCGCCGACCTGATCATCGACACCTCCCGGCTGTCGGTTCACGAGCTGCGGGGCCGTATCTGCGAGCAGGTCGCCCAGCATCGCGACCAGCAAATGACCCTGACGTTCGAATCTTTCGGCTTCAAGGGCGGCGTGCCGCTGGATGCTGATACCGTCTTCGATGCTCGCTGTCTTCCCAACCCCTACTGGGACCCGCGCCTGCGTCAATCCACCGGACGCGACCCGGAGATCATCGAATTCCTCGAGGGGTACGAAGACGTCGATCGGCTAGCCTGTGACATCATCGACTGGCTGACGCGCTGGCTGCCGGCCTATCAGGCCAGTCACCGCAGTTACATGACAGTGGCCATTGGCTGCACCGGCGGCCAGCATCGCTCGGTCTATCTCGCCGAGCGGCTGGCCCGCCACTTCGCCACGCACCATCCCGGGGTGCGACTGCGCCACCGTGAACTGGGTATCCACACCGCCATCTCTCAGCCCGACGCTTCAGGCCAGCAAGGACGCTGACGGCCATGCCAAGACGTGAGCTCACCCTCGTCAACAAGCGCGGCCTGCATGCGCGTGCAGCGACCAAGCTGGTGCAGTGCTGCCAAGCCTATAAGGCCTGCGTCACCGTGTACCACCAGGGTCGAGACGCCGATGCTGCCAACGTCATGGCACTGTTGATGCTCGCCGCTCCCTGTGGCAGCGCGCTGGAAATCCATGCCGAAGGCGATGATGCCGAGGCCGTGCTGGCAGCCGTCGAGTCGCTGTTCGAGGCGCGCTTCGACGAGGATGACTGAGCCGCCAGCAGCCCAGCTCGGCGCGCACTCCACCGTTTAGATTCCAATCGGCAAGACCGCAAAAAGCCACCCCGCAGGATGGCTTTCGTTTTGCCTGGCCTGGCTGTGGAGCAGGCATCAGAACAGAGTCGGCCCCGACTGAGGCCATACCCTGACGGCTAGCCGCCGGCGATGGTCATCTCGTCGATCAGCCAGCTGCCGCTATGCACGCTTCCGCGCGTGTCGATATCGTCACCGACCCCGATCAGTCCCGCGAACATCTTCGGCAAGCTGCCAGCAATGGTGAACTCTTCCACCGGATACTGAATGCGACCATTCTCGACCCAAAAGCCTGCGGCACCGCGCGAGTAATCACCGGTCACGCCATTGACCCCCTGGCCCATGAGCTCGGTGACCAGCACGCCACGATCCATCTTCTTGAGCAGCGCCTCACGGCTCTCGAGGGGCGCGTCTAGACGCAGATTTCGCGCCCCGCCGGCATTACCGGTCGTGGTCATGTTCAAGCGCTTGGCGCTATATGCCGACAACATATAGCTGGCGATGCGCCCCTGGTCGATGAACACATTGTCACGGGTGTAGACGCCGTCATTGTCGAAGGGGCTGCTGGCCATGCCCCCCATCTCCCGGGGCCGTTCGAAGAGGCTGAACCAGTCAGGAAAGAGGCTGTCGCCAAGCCGGTCGCAAAGGAAAGACGACTCGCGATACAGAGCACCACCGGCCAGCGCTCCCATCAGGTGGCCCACCAGGCCGCTCGCCAGGCTTGGGTCGAACATCACCGGGAAACGGCCTGTGGCCGGGCGCTGAGCCCCCAGGCGCCGCAAGGTGCGCTCGGCGGCCGAGGCACCGATGGCCTCGGCACTGGCAAGCTTGCGGGGATCTCGTTCGCTCGAGTAGTCATAGTCGCGTTGCATGCCGCTCTCGTCTTCGGCGATCAGCATGCAGGACAGCGAGTGACGGCTGCCGCGCTGACTGCCGAGAAAACCGTGGCTGTTGGCGTAAACACGCACACCTTCACCGCTGGAGAGATCCGCCCCTTCGGACTTGCTGATACCTTCCACCGCCCGACCGGCCGCCTCGCAGGCCAGGGCACGCTCGATGGCTTCATCAGTGGTCAACGACCAAGGGTGGTGGACATCCAGATCCGGCAGTTCGCGGGCCATCAGCTCGGCCGGCGCCAGGCCGGCAAAGTCGTCCTCACCCGTGTGACGGGCAATCGCCATGGCCTGATCCACGGCGGCGCGGATCGAAGCCTCACCGGCATCCGACGATGATGCCGTGCCCTTGCGCTTGCCCACATAGACAGTTACCGCGATGCCCTGGTCACGGGACAGTTCGACGGTTTCCACCTCGCCAAGGCGCACGCTGACGCCGATCCCCTGATCGACGCTGGCCCCCACCTCGCAGGCATCGGCCCCCAGGGAGCGCGCCTGGTCGAGCGCGGCCTGTGCCCGGGACTCCAGCAATGCCTGCTGGGCGACGGCATCGAAAGCCTGAGTCATCTTGGTCTCCTTGTCGCGAGGCTGGCTGGTATACTGCGCCAACCTCCCAATGCTGATGGTAATGGCATGTCAATTGAAACGCCCGCCGACCACGACGGTCGGCAAAGCAAGACCCAGCGCAAACAGGAAATGCAGGCCCTGCAGGCGCTGGGCGAGAAGATCATCGCCCTCTCCGACGCGTGGCGAGCCCGGCTACCGCTTTCCGACGAGCTGCTGGCTGCCGTCGAGGAAACCGCGCGTATTCGCTCCCACGAGGGGCGCCGCCGGCACATGCAATACGTCGGCAAGCTGATGCGTCGCGAGGACGTGGCCGGCATTCAGGCGGTCTTCGACGAATTCGAGCAGGAACAGCTGCGTCGCGATCACGCTTTCCACCGCCTGGAAGGTCTGCGTGACCGGCTGATCGACGATGACGAGGCCCTCGAGCCCTTCATCGCCGAGTATCCCGACGTCGACCGACAGATGCTGCGCCAGCTGATTCGCAACGCGCGCCGCGAGCGTCAACAGGAAAAGCCGCCCACTAGTGCGCGCAAGCTGTTCAAGCTGATTCGCGACACGGCCGGCCTCTAAAGCCGGAAGCTCGATGCCGAAAGCTGGAAGCGACGCAAGCCCTGCCAGGCCATGGGTTTCTCTTCCAGCTTCCCGCCGCGAAGCCGCGCTCTTCGAGCTTTATGACTCGGTGCCGCCGACGGTCAGCTCATCGAGCTTCAGCGTTGGCTGACCGACCCCGACCGGAACGCCCTGACCTTCCTTGCCGCAGACCCCGATACCGGTATCGAGCTCCAGGTCATGGCCGATCATCGATACGCGGCCCATGGCCTCAGGACCGTTGCCGATCAGGGTCGCGCCCTTGACCGGCGCGGTGATCTTGCCGTCCTCGATCAGGTAGGCTTCGCTCGCCGAGAAAACGAACTTGCCCGAGGTGATATCCACCTGACCTCCCCCGAAGCTGACCGCGTAGATCCCACGCTTGACGCTCTTGAGGATATCGGCGGGATCGTCCTTCCCGGCCAGCATGTAGGTGTTGGTCATGCGCGGCATGGGCATATGGGCATAGGATTCGCGGCGCGCATTGCCGGTGGGCGACATGCCCATCAAACGTGCGTTCAGCTTGTCCTGCATGTAGCCGGTCAGCACCCCGTCTTCGATCAGCGGCGTGTACTGCCCCGGTGTGCCTTCGTCGTCGATGCTCATCGAGCCGCGGCGATCGCTCAAGGTGGCGTCGTCGACCACGGTCACGCCGGGAGCGGCCACCCGCTCACCCATGCGGCCGGCGAACGCCGAACTGCCCTTGCGGTTGAAATCGCCTTCCAGGCCGTGTCCCACCGCTTCATGCAGCAGGATGCCGGGCCAGCCCGCGCCCAGCACTACCGGCATCTGACCGGCCGGGGCGTCGATGGCCTCGAGATTGACCAGCGCCTGTCGCACGGCTTCAGTGGCGAAGCGCTTGGGCGCGCCCTCGTCGCGCAGTCGTGCCAAGGGGTAGCGGCCGCCGCCACCGGCGCTGCCGCGTTCGCGGCGACCGTTGCGCACAGCGATCACGCTGACATTGAGACGCACCAGCGGACGAATATCCGCCCCCAGGGTGCCGTCACTGGCGCGCACCAGCACCACCTCGTGCACGCCGGTCAGAGAAGCGCTGACCTGGCTGACCGCCGGGTCCGCCGCGCGGGCGACCCGGTCGGCTTCCTTGAGCATCGCAATCTTGTCTTCCGCCGAGAGACCGGACAGCGGGTCGATTCCCGCATAGCGCTGCGAGGCGCTGGCCAATTGCGGCGCGACCTGGGTCAGCCGCGAGCCGCTACGCGCGATGCCGGAGGCGGTGCGCCCGGTTTCACGCAGCGCATCGGCGCTGACCTGGTTGGAATAGGCAAAGCCGGTCTTTTCACCGGACATGGCACGCACGCCGACGCCGCCATCGATGTTGTAACTGGCATCCTTGACCTCGCCATCCTCCAGCACCCAGCTTTCGTGCCAGCTGCGTTGGAAGTAGAGATCGGCAAAGTCGACGCCTGGCCCCAAGGCATGCCCGAGGCCGCTGTCGAGCGCCGCCAGGTCGAGGCCACCAGGGGCCAGCAGGGTGCTGACGGCGGTGTCCAGCATGTCCTGGGAAGAGAGTTCGGAGGACTTGAGCATCATTCGGCACTTTCCAGAGAAATCCGCGGATCGGTCCATGGACCTTGCACGCGGTAGTGGATTCGGGTCACGCGGTCGATGGCTCGACCGAACAGGCGCTGGGCGAGAAATACGGCTCCGCCGATGACCGGACCACCGGCCACCAGGGCCGCGACCGGCAACGCCTGCGTCACTGGTACTGTGATCGCCAGGCGCTGATCGAGTTCACGTCGCGCCAGATCGACCTGACCCTCGAGACTGAACTGCGTCGCCGGCGCTTCGATCTGCACGGGACCGTGGGTCTCGAGAATCCCACCATACAGCGTCGCGCTGCCGTTGACACGGTCGAAGGCCGTGCCCTGCCCGGTGACATCGGAGAAATCCAGTCGCAGGCGGCGCAGCAGGTTATCGAAATTGAGCAAGCCTATCAGCTTGGCAGAGCCCGACTGCAAGTTGAGGAAGCGGCCATCGAGCAGTTTGACATCGAGGCTCCCTCGAGAACGTACCAGCGCAAACTGCCAGGGCGCCCCTGGCCAGGCCAGCTGCGACTCGACGTGGGTCTCGGCATTGCGAATCGGCACGTCCTGGCCCAGCGTGGCCAGCGCCGTGCCCAGGTCACCGCCATCCAGCCGCAGGCGAGAGCGCGTCAGGCTCGAGTCGGAACCGGCGGCTTCCCAGATCAGTTCTCCCCGGGCGCTCACTTGACCCAGGGTCAGGCCGAGCGGTGCCAGCACAAGCCGAGACGGCGACGCCTGCCAGCTCAGATTCAGTGGCCCCAGAGTGCTGCCCAGCCGCGTCATCTCGGCAACCCGCAGCCGGCCATCGGGCAGTGCCTCGAGCCAGTTCGGCAGCGGCAGCGGCGCCGGCGCAGCGGCGACTTCGTCGAACACTTGAGTGGGAGCCTCCGGGGCCGGCCAGAGGCCGTCGAGTGACAGCCGCGTAAGGTCCGCATTGACGGTTCTGGCCGCCGATGGACGGTAGTCGACCTCCCCCTTGGCGATACTGCCGTCGAGCGCCATCTGCCAGTTACCGCTGCCCAGTGAGTCGGCGTTTGCCTGAAGGGTTCCCAGGCAGCGGTTGTTCAGCGACAGACAGGCCGTGGACAGGCCGATAGTCGCCAGTGAGTCCGCGCCCTGGCCGCTACCTTGGCGGCCGCTGAGGTGCTGCAATGACAGACCGCTCAGCGCGTCAATCCAGGGCGATATGGGCAGTCGATTGGTCTGCCACTGCACCGACCAGCCAGGATCGCGCGGCCATCTAGGTTCGAGCGGCCAGTTCTCGAGCCACAGCTGCCCCTGAGTGCCTACAGGTGCGGTGCGCCAGCGCATTCGTGCGCGGTCGCGCAGGACCATCTCGCCACGCTCCCGCGCCTGGTCAATGTTAAGCGTCAGCGGGACCGCCTCACCGGCCCGCTTGCCAAAGGGAGCCGGCAGGTTCAGCGCGAGCCCTTCGAGGCGACTATCCAGGCTCACGGTCGGTTTCTCGCCATTGATTGGCATACGCAGCGTGTAGGGGAAATAGCCACTCACCAATGGCGCCAGATCAGGCGTGTCGGCCCATTCCAACAGGCCGCGGGCCAGGGCACGGCCTTTCAGCGTCATCGTCTGGGCATCGCCGTCGAAGTTAGCCAGCAACGGCCCCTCGAAGGCACGGGCACCAAGCTCGCCGTACAAGCCTCCCTGTCCGTCGCGATAGCGATACGACACATCGCCATTCACGTTGAAGAGACTAAGCCCCACTGGCACTAGCCCCAGCCGGGGCTCATCGACGCTGGCACTGACATCCAGCGACAGCGCATCCGGCGCATTGAGATCCATGGCCAAATCGACCTTGCCGGCAAGGCTGCCCTGGCCGTTCCAGTCCTCCCGGCCGATATCAAGGTCGGGAATGGCCGCAAGAAAGTCCAGCAGCGCCGTGGTGCTGCCCTCGGCCTGACTGGCAACCTCCAGATGCTCGTCATTCAGGCTAACCGTTGCATCCCGAGCCTCAAGGCCGACCAGGCTGGCCTTCTCAACGTCGGCCGACAGCCGCTGATTGTCGAGGCGCAGCTGGCCATTGACCCCCTTGAGTGCCGGCCAACCAGGGGCGAATGGCAAGGTGCCATCACGAATATCCAGCGCCAGCGACAGATCCACATCCTCGCTGCGAACGTCATCGGCCAGCGGCAGATTCAGCGCCAGAGTGCCGTCATCGACGACGCCAGCCACGCCAAGTCCCAGCCACTCGGTGAGTTCCGCTGGAAGTGCCTTGACCGGCAACCAATCGAGAAGATCATTCCGGTTAGCATCGACATCGGCGAAGGCAAGATCCAGGGCCAGATGACCCGGGGTGGCGCGCCCCGTTTCCAGATCGAAGCTGCCTGTCACCGGCGCCCCCCGCCACCTGACCGCCAAATCACGGCCGTTAACACTGACTCCCTTATCCTGGTAGGCCCAACTGACCTCCCCGGAGGCCGATGACAGCGCCATCGGCGCGGCAAAGACGTCGGGGAAATTGAGGGAAGCCGGCTCATCTCCGGTGCCAGCAAAACGGACAGTGCCGGACAAGTCCTCTGCCTCGACCCAGGCATCCAAGGGACCGCCGCCCGGCGCGCCCTGCCAGGGGTCGACGGCAACATCATAAAGCTCGACGAAAGCGCGCCAATGACCGTCGCGATGGCCTACCTTGAGGCCGCCCACCTGCCCTCTCGGCGCCAGGCGACCCAGAACCCGCTGCAGACCGTCTGGCAAGGGAGCGCGTTCACGCCAGGCCGCCAGGGCAGCGAGATCAAAGTCGCTGGTGTTAAGCCACCAGCCATTGGCATCTCCGCTAGCCTGCCAGTGCTTGGGTAAGGGCCGACCAGCGGCATCGGACGTGCCTTTGGCGGCCTCGTTGGCTTCTTCTTCAGTAGCGTGGTCAGGATCCTTTGCGCCTTCATCAGCTGTGACGCCTTGCCCTGCAGACGCACCGGCATTCGATGTCGTCACCTCGGCTTCCGAGTCGCCCCGGGTGTTCAACCAGGCCTGCCACCCCTCCTCCCCTCGTAGCCACTGACCGGTAACGCGAATATCCTGAAGGTCCAGCGGACGCTGCTGGTGACTCAGCAGCAACCTGGGCACGTCCACGTCCAGGCGCACATCCTCCAAGGCACCGTGACGCCAGCGTCCCCAGAGCTTGGCCTCACCCTGCGCCTCATCGACCTTCAGGGGCTCGTTGCGGCTGAGCACCCCGGCCAGTTCCACCAGGTGATCGAGTTCCATTCGCGCCTGCAGAGCGGCATTGAAATCGGCCAGCCCGCCTTGGCCAGGCAGCACTTCGAGCACCGCCGTCAGGGTCGCATCGGGATTGTTGGCGACGTGCAGCTGACCCTCGATATGGGCACGACCGGCATCGCCGGCCATCAGCAGCCGAGGCGCATCGAACGCCAAGCGACGATCGAGCCCATGCAGCACGACACGCACGTTATCGACCGCCAGACGCTGACGCAGCAGAACGCCGACCCAATAATCGAGCCTCTCGAGGGTAAAGTGACCATCAGGGATGATTTCCGGCGGCAGCTCGGCTGGCTGCGGCCAGTGCCAGCTGCGATCCGGGTTCTGGTAGAGGTGCAGAGTGACGCCGCGAATCTTGGCATCATCGACTTGGGGCATGCCGAGCAGACTGGCGATCCCGGCGAGGCGCAGGCGCGCACTGTCGATTTCAAGCAGCGGCCGCGCCGGCTCGGTCCGTGAGACCAGGGTAAGGTTCTCGAGGCTCAGTGCAGGGTCGAGGCCCTGAAAGCCGCCGTTAAGTTGCTCCATCTCGAGTTCGGCGTTGAACCTATCCGAGAGCAGGCGCTCGACTTCGGGACGCAGGTAGTCCAGCTCACCGACCGCCAGACGCAGGGTCAGCAGCAACACGGCAAGCAAGGCCAACAAGACGGCAACGGTAGTCAGTGCCCAGCGCAATAGGAGGCGAAACGGGCTCATGGCACGCCTCCTACATCAGCACGATATCGTACTGTTCCTGGGAATAGTGAGCTTCCACCTGGAAGCGGATGGTTTTGCCGATAAACACTTCCAGGTCGGCCACCGAGGCCGACTCCTCGTCGAGCAGACGGTCAACCACTGCCTGGGCAGCCAGCACCATATAGGTTTCGGCGCTGTAGGCGCGGTCTTCGCGCAGTATCTCGCGAAAGATCTCGTAACACACCGATTCCGGTGTCTTGAGGGTGCCACGGCCATGACATACCGGACAGGCTTCACACAGGGTCTGCTCGAGGCTCTCGCGGGTGCGCTTGCGGGTCAGTTGCACCAGGCCAAGTTCGGTCACGCCGGTGCACTTGGTCTTGGCATGGTCACGCTCGAGCGACTTCTCGAGCATGCGCAGCACCTGGCGCTGATGCTCGGTATCATCCATGTCAATGAAGTCGATGATGATGATGCCACCGAGGTTGCGCAGCCTTAGCTGGCGAGCGATCGCCGTCGCCGCCTCGAGATTGGTCTTGAAGATCGTCTCCTCGAGGTTACGATGCCCAACATAGCCGCCGGTATTGACGTCGATGGTGGTCATCGCCTCGGTGGGGTCGATCACCAGATAGCCCCCTGACTTGAGCTGCACCTTGCGCCCCAGGGCCTTCTGAATCTCATCCTCGACGCTGTAGAGATCAAAGATCGGCCGCTCACCGGGATAGTACTCGATGCGCGACTCGGTGCCGGGCATGAACTCCCGGGCGAACTCGAGCAGTTTCTGGAAGTTTTCCCGGGAATCGATGCGAACTCGCTCGATCTCATCGCGCATCACATCGCGCAGGGTGCGAATGAAGAGTGGCAAATCATCATAGATCACGCTGGGAATACCAGCAGTGTGCTTGCGCTCGCTGACCTTGCGCCACAGCCGCAGCAAGAAGTGCATATCGGCGTAGAGTTCGTCTCGGGTCACGCCTTCTGCAGCGGTGCGAATGATGAAACCGCCGGTGACCTCGATATCCTGCTCGGCCTGGCAGGACTCCGTCAGTTGGCGCAGGCGCTCCCGCTCGCCCTCGTCTTCAATACGCTGAGAGACGCCGTTGTGGGGCGAATCCGGCATATAAACCAGGTAGCGAGAAGGAACGGAAAGATGAGTGGTAAGCCGCGCGCCTTTCGAGCCAATCGGGTCCTTGGTGGCCTGCACCACCAGCGGCTGCCCCTCCTGGAGCAACTGACTGATCGAGACCTGCTCGTCGGGCGGGGTATTGGGCGCCATGACCTCGTGAGCATGAATAAAGGCGGCGCGGTCAATGCCGATGTCAACGAAGGCAGCCTGCATGCCGGGCAGTACCCGCACCACTTTGCCCCGATAGATGTTGCCGACGATGCCCCTTCGCCCGCTGCGCTCGATAAAGGCTTCCTGCAGGACGCCATTCTCGACCACGGCCACGCGCGTTTCCATGGGCGTTAGATTGATCAGTACTTCACCGCTCATGCGGGCTTCCTTAATCATTTGCTCATACGGGTATTATGACACAGCTGCCCGGCCACTCATCCACAGCGCCACGCCCTGGCGCTCGAGCAGTTCGGCAGTTTCATACAGCGGCAGGCCGACCACGGCGCTATGACTGCCTTCGATATGGGACACGAACACCGCTGCCCGGCCCTGAATTCCATAGCCACCCGCCTTGTCCTGGGGCTCGCCGGTTGCCCAATAGGCGGCTGCCTCAGCGGGGCTGATCCCTCGCAGGGTCACCCGGGTCGTCACGCAGATATCCACCAGCCCCTGGGGGCCGCTCACGGCCACCCCCGTCAGCACCTCATGAGTGTTGCCAGAGAGTGCCGCCAGCATCTCGAGAGCATGGTCGCGGTCGCGGGGCTTGCCGAGGATGTCGCCTTCGAGCACCACCGCCGTATCCGACCCCAGCACCGGAAGGTCAGAAAACGCCGCACCGGCACGCGCCTTGTCACGCGCCAGACGACAGACATAGTCACGGGGTAGTTCCCCCGGCAGCGGTGTCTCGTCGATGTCGACCGGGTGCACCTCACAGTCAACACCGATCGAGGCCAATAGCTCGAGTCGGCGCGGGGACGCCGAGGCCAGACACAGGATAGCCACGCGTTTCTCCTTTGCGTCACGGGCCTCCGTCAGGAAACGGCAAAGCGGCGGCGTAGGGCCTGCAGCATGGTGAACAGCCAAGGCCACAGGATAGCGCCGATCAATGACGGCAGCAGGAAGGCCAGATGAATGGAAAAGGGACCAAACAGGGTCATCAACCACTGCTCGACCAGTTGCACGATGCCAAGCAACACGAAGATCAACACCGCCTGCTGCACCAGCGAATAGGCACGCATGCGCTGATAAACCAGGGCAACCAGGAAGGCCAAGAGCGACAGCGCCAAGGCATTCAGGCCAAGCGGCGAGCCCTCGATGAGGTCGAGCAGAATACCCAGCACGAAACCGTGAAAGACCCCGATACGCTGGGGCATCACCATACACCAGTAAACCAGCATCAGACCCAGCCAGTCGGGGCGCCACATCAGCCACTTGTCGGCAAGCGGCATGACCTGCAGGCATAGCGCCAACAGCAGGGTCGACCACACCAGCAGATATCCGCGCAATCCCATGGCAGCCATCAGCGCATCAACTCCTTGGGCAGGGGATCGAGGTCAAAGTCGTCCGTCCACAGCGCATCGCCGGCGGCAACATCGACAGCGGGTGGAAACAGCAGCAGGAAGTGCCTGGCGCGCTGCAGCTTCGCCACCGGCATGGCCATCACTGTCGCAAAGGGCTCGCCTGGATCATGTGCCACTTCGCTGACTCGTGCTACCGGATAGCCGACCGGGAAACGGCCGGCGAGACCTGAAGACACCAGCAGGTCGCCTTCGCGAATATCGGCGGTGTCCGGCACATGCAGCACGCGCATGGCATCGAAGCGCCCGGTACCCTGGATGATGAATCGCAGCCCGTTGCGGTTTACCTGCACCGGCATCGCATGATTGGCATCGGCGACCATCAGCACCCGGCTGGTGTAGGCCGACACCGAGGTGACCTGCCCCACCAGCCCGGAAGCATCCATCACCGGCTGCCCCACATAGACGCCATCGCGACGGCCGCGATCGACGACCATCTGCTGGGTGAAGGGATCCGAGTCCAGCGACAGCAGTTCCGCGGTGAGAAAGGGAATATCATCGCGCTTCGTGGCATTGAGGAGTTCGCGCAGCCGCACGTTTTCAGCGGTCAGGCTGGCCATCCGCTGGACACGATGCGACAGCGTCAGCAACTGCTGGCGAAGCTGGCGATTCTCGTCGACAAGTGCACGCTGATCAGACACCGCAAGCGAGCCCCATGACAGGACATCACTGGGCAGGCTGACCAGCCACTGTACGGGCGCAACCACGGTCGACAGCTGTGCCCGCAAGGCTTCTACTCGCGACAATTGATGTTCGGCAAACATCAACGTCAGTGCCAGGACCGCACACAGCAACATGCGGTAACCGGGCACTGGCGCGTGCGTGAACAGCGGTTTGATAGGCGTTCCCCTGGGTCACGGCCTAGCGAACAGGTCAGTCGCTGGAGAGTAGCTCGAAGGTATGCTGATCGATCATTTCCAGCGCCTTGCCGCCACCGCGCGCCACACAGGTCAACGGATCTTCGGCGACGATCACTGGCAGGCCGGTTTCCTCGGAAATGAGCTTGTCCAGGTCGCGCAACAGAGCACCGCCACCGGTCAGCACCAAGCCGCGTTCGGCGATGTCCGAGGCAAGTTCGGGGGGAGACTGTTCGAGGGCACTCTTCACGGCCGTGACGATGGCCGCCAGCGTTTCCTGCAGGGCATCGAGGGCCTCGTGGGAATTCAGCGTGAAGCTGCGCGGAATGCCTTCGGCCAGATTACGGCCGCGCACATCAATCTCGCGCAGCTCGCCGCCCGGATAGGCGCAGCCAATCTCTTCCTTGATGCGCTCGGCAGTGGCCTCACCGATCAGGCTGCCGTAATGACGGCGCACATAAGCGGTGATGGCCTCGTCGAAGCGGTCGCCGCCAACGCGAATGGATTCCGAGTAGACCACGCCATTGAGGGAGATGATGGCAATTTCGCTGGTGCCGCCACCGATATCAACGACCATCGAGCCTTGGGCCTCTTCGACCGGCAGGCCAGCACCGATGGCGGCTGCCATGGGCTCTTCGATCAAAAAGACTTCGCGGGCGCCAGCGCCCTCGGCAGATTCTTTGATCGCACGGCGCTCGACTTGAGTCGACATGCAGGGCACACAGACCAACACCCGAGGACTCGGCGTCAGGAAGGTGCTTTGGTGCACCTTGCGGATGAAGTGCTGAAGCATCTGCTCGGTTACGGTGAAATCGGCGATCACGCCATCCTTCATCGGCCGTATGGCAGTGATATTGCCCGGCGTACGGCCTAGCATACGCTTGGCATCAATACCCACAGCAGCCACGGTGCGCATATTACCCGATTGGCGAATCGCCACCACGGAAGGCTCATCGAGCACGATGCCCCGTCCGCGAACATAGATCAGCGTGTTGGCCGTACCCAAATCGATCGAGAGATCGCTGGAAAACAGCCCACGTAAACGTTTAAACATGGAAGTCTTTCACCTAGTGCAGACCGGAACCCTGTGCGGACGCAAACGGTACCATCGCCGCTTTAATGCAGCAAGCGACATCGGGGGACGTCGCCAGAGCGCAAGTCCTGCCAGCTGGCCCAGGATATGGTACATTTTGCGGTTATTTACTGCGGCAGACGCCAACTCGGCGCCGCCGCCACGATCCATGCTCAAGGGATATCCACCATGGCGCTTGAACCGCAAGACGTGAAGCGTGCGGCGCATCTGGCCCGACTGGGCCTTGATGACACCGACGCCGACCGCTATGTCGACGACCTGACCCGTATTCTCGAGATGGCCGACCAGCTTCAGGCGGTCGACACCGACGGCGTGGCGCCGTTGGCGCACCCACTGGATGCCACTCAGCGCCTGCGCGCCGATGAGGTCACCGAGACCGACCAGCGCGAGCGTTTCCAACGCAACGCCCCGGCGGTCGAGAACGGCCTCTACCTGGTACCCCGCGTCGTCGAATGAGCCCTGCTCGCTGCCTGAATGCCTCATCTGGAGCCAAGTCTCACATGCATGACATGACCCTGACCGAGCTTGCCCGCGCCCTCGAGGCCGGCGAGTTCACCAGTCGCCAATTGACCGAATCGCTGCTTGAGCGCATCAAACGACTCGACGGCGAACTCAACAGCTTTATCAGCGTCACCGCCGAGCAGGCACTGGCCGCCGCCGATGCCGCCGATGCCGCCCGTGCTCGCGGCGAGGCAGGACCGCTCACCGGCCTGCCGCTGGCCCTGAAGGATATCTTCTGCACCGAGGGCGTGAGGACCAGCTGCGGCTCGAAGATGCTCGACAACTTCATCGCGCCCTACGACGCCAACGTGGTCGAAAAGCTCAAGACGGCCGGCACCGTGAGCCTGGGCAAGACCAATATGGACGAGTTCGCCATGGGCTCCTCCAACGAAAACAGTTATTACGGCCCGGTCAAGAACCCCTGGGATCTCTCCGCCGTCCCCGGTGGCAGCTCTGGTGGCAGTGCCGCCGCCGTGGCAGCAGGCCTGGTGCCGGCGGCGCTGGGTACTGACACCGGCGGCTCGATTCGCCAGCCAGCCGCCTTCTGCGGCATCACCGGCCTGAAGCCCACCTATGGCCGCGTGTCCCGCTATGGCATGGTGGCCTACGCCTCTAGCCTCGATCAGGCCGGCCCCATGGCCCGCACCGCCGAGGACTGCGCACTGCTGCTGAGCGCCATCGCCGGCCACGACCTGCGCGATTCCACCAGCGTGGCCCGCGGCGTGCCCGATTACTGCGCCGAGCTGGGCGCCTCACTGTCCGGCCTCAAGATCGGCCTGCCCAAGGAATACTTCGGCGATGGTCTGGACCCGGCGGTAGAGAGCGCCATTCGTGAGGCGGTCAAGGTCTACGAATCCCTCGGCGCTACCGTGCAGGAAGTCAGTCTGCCGCATACCCATCACGCCATCCCGGCCTACTACGTCATCGCCCCGGCCGAGGCCTCCTCGAACCTGTCCCGCTATGACGGCGTGCGCTTCGGACATCGCTGCGACGCGCCCCATGATCTCGAGGATCTCTACAAGCGCTCCCGGGCCGAAGGCTTCGGCGACGAGGTCAAGCGCCGCATCCTGATCGGCACTCACACCCTCTCCGAAGGCTTCTTCGACGCCTACTACAAGAAGGCCCAGCAGGTCCGCCGTCTGATCCGCCAGGACTTCATGGACGCCTTCGAAGAGGTCGACGTGCTGATGGGCCCGTCGACACCGACGCCGGCCTTTGACCTGGGCGCCAACAAGGACCCGGTGTCCATGTACCTGCAGGACATCTACACCATTGCCATCAACCTGGCCGGTATCCCCGGCATCAGCGTCCCGGCCGGCGCCGTCGACGGCCGCCCGGTGGGCCTGCAGATCCTCGGCCCGCACTTCGCCGAATCGCAGCTGCTCAACGTCGCCCACCAGTTCCAGCAGGTCACCGACTGGCACCAGCAACGCCCGGCCTTCGGCAAGGAGAACGCATGATGCAATGGGAAACCGTGATCGGCCTCGAGGTTCACGTCCAGCTGGCCACCCGCTCGAAGATCTTCTCCGGGGCCTCTACCGCCTTCGGCGCCGAACCCAATAGCCAGGCCTGCGCCGTCGACCTGGGCCTGCCCGGCGTGCTTCCGGTGCTCAACGAGTCCGCCGTGGCCATGGCGGTACAGTTTGGGCTCGGTATCGATGCCGAGATTCCCGAAGTCTCGATCTTCGATCGCAAGAACTACTTCTATCCGGACCTGCCCAAGGGCTACCAGACCAGCCAGATGTATCACCCGATCGTCGGGCCGGGCGAGGTCGAGATCACCCTCGATGACGGCGATACGAAACGCATCCGCGTTCATCACGCCCACCTCGAGGAAGACGCCGGCAAGTCGCTGCACGAGGACTTTCACGGCATGACCGGGGTCGACCTGAACCGCGCCGGCACACCGCTTCTGGAGATCGTCTCCGAGCCCGACATGCGCTCCGCCAAGGAAGCCGCGGCCTATCTGAAGGCGATTCACTCCATCGTCACCTACCTGGGCATCTCGGATGGCAACATGGCCGAGGGCTCGATGCGCTGCGACGTCAACGTCTCGGTGCGCCCCAAGGGTCAGGAGGCCTTCGGCACCCGCGCCGAGATCAAGAACGTCAATTCCTTCCGCTTCGTCGAGCGCGCCATCGCCTTCGAGGTCGAGCGCCAGATCGAACTGCTCGAGGACGGCGGCAAGGTGGTGCAGGAAACGCGCCTGTACGATCCCGACGCCGACGAGACCCGCAGCATGCGCACCAAGGAGGAGGCCAACGACTACCGTTACTTCCCCTGCCCCGACCTGCTGCCGGTGGTGCTCGACGATGCCTACGTGGATCACCTGCGCAGCTCGTTGCCGGAACTGCCGGCCGAGAAGCGCGCGCGCTTCCAGAGCGAGCTGGGGCTGTCCGCCTACGACGCCGGCGTACTTTCGGCGACCCGCGCCATGGCCGACTTCTTCGAGGGCGTGAAAGACGTCTGCGGCGATGCCAAGCTGGCCGCCAACTGGGTGCAGGGCGAATTCGCCGGCCGCCTCAACAAGGAAGGCCTGGAGATCGCCTCGAGCCCGGTCTCGGCAACGCAGCTCGGCGAGCTGGTGGCGCGGGTCAAGGACGAGACCATCAACGGTAAGGCCGCCAAGCAGGTGTTCGCCGCGTTATGGGACGGTGAAGGCGACAGCGCCGATGCCATCATCGAGGCCCGCGGCCTCAAGCAGGTCACCGACAGCGGCGCCATCGAGGCGATGATCGATCAGGTGATCGCCGACAGCCCGGTGCAGGTCGCCCAGTATCGCGACGCCGAACCCGACAAGCGCGGCAAGATGATCGGCTATTTCGTCGGCCAGGTCATGAAGGCCTCTAGGGGCACCGCGAATCCCCAGCAGGTCAACGGCCTGCTCAAGGAAAAGCTCGACGCCCTTTGCTGAGCTAGCCAAGCCGCTAAATGACAGGCGTGGAAATGAACTCCGCGCGCTGCCCGCAACGCAAGACGCCCCTTTCACAGGGGCGTCTTTGTATCTGGCAGTGGCACCTGTCATCAAACCCAATCAAGCGTTCTTATGCGCCTCGATTTCCTCTAGCAACGCTTCCGCTTCTGCGGTCAGGGTCGCATTGGTATGCATGTCGCCATTGCGGGCGGCTTCCATGGCCTGCTCGAGCTTGCGCTCATAGGCCTTCTGCAGCTTCTTGGTTGGGTCGCTCTTGAAGATCCCAAACATGGCGTCGCTCCTAAGTATTGTCCCTGCAGACTACGCCAGTTTATGTACAATATCGATACAGTAATTGTACATCACCATATTCGCTCCTGCCGACACCGCTCTTCGACCATTCCCCTAGACGATTTGGTGTCCCCTGCCCTGCGCTACCCGCCAGACTCTGAAGGATGTCGTCATTTCCCTATCATGACAGGACTCGCGTGAACACAAGGTCCTCTCGGATGCCATCCGCCGCCTAGAATCGCGACGCCTTTCTACCCACACCGCTCAGCACGGACGCTCAGCAGGTTTGCCTGACTTCCCCTCAGGGGGGGCTTACCATGAAGACACTTACCTACCAAACTCTGGAGGGCGATCAACAGTCATTGCCCCTTGAGGCCATTGACCGCCTGCGGGCCGCCCTTCAGGGCAGCGTGGTTACCCCGGACGATGCCGGCTATGAGATGCTGCGCCAGCTGTGGAATGGCATGCTGGACCGGCGCCCAGCACTGATCACCCGCTGCCTGGGCGCCAATGACGTCGCCCAGGCCATCGACTTCGCCCGCGAGCATGCCATGCGGCTCAGCGTGCGTGGAGGTGGCCATCATATCGCCGGCAATGCCATTGCCGAGCAAGGCATGACGATCGACCTGTCGGCGCTGCGCAACGTGCGGGTCGACCCACGCCGGCGGACAGCTCGGGTCGATCCTGGCGCCCTGCTTGGGGATCTCGATCGGGAGGCCCAGGCCTTCGGGCTGGCAACCCCGCTGGGCATCAACTCCACCACCGGCGTCGCCGGCCTGTGCCTGGGCGGCGGATTCGGCTGGCTGACGCGCTGCCACGGCCTGACCGCCGACAACCTGCTGAGTGCCGACATCGTTACCGCCGATGGTCAGCGCCACTGGGTCTCGTCAAGCGAGGAGCCCGACCTTTTCTGGGCCATTCGCGGCGGCGGCGGCAACTTCGGTGTCGTGACCTCCTTCGAGTTCCAGCTTCACCCGGTGGGCCCTGAGGTCTACGCGGGCCTGGTGGTCTATCCCTTCGATCAGGCAGAGCGGGTAATGCGCGCCTGGCGAGACTTCACCCAGAGCGCTCCTGACGAACTCAGCGTCTGGGCGGTGCTGCGCCATGCTCCGCCACTGCCCTTCCTGCCCGAGTCCGCCCATGGCCAACCGGTGGTGGTGTTCGCCCTGCTCTATGCCGGCGAGATCGCCGCAGGTGAGCGTCTGGCGGCTCCCATACGGGCCTTCGGCACCCCGCTCGGCGAGCACCTCGGCGCCCAGCCCTACACCGCTTTCCAATCGGCCTTCGACCCGCTTCTCACTCCCGGGGTACGCAACTATTGGAAGTCCCACAATTTCGCTCGGATCGATGATGACGCCCTGGCGGCACTGATCCGCGCGGCCGAGACACTGCCCGGACCGGAGTGCGAAATCTTCGTCGCCCAGTTGGGCGGCGCCATGGCCCGGGTTGAGCCCACCGCCACCGCCTACGCGGGACGCAACGCCACCTATGTCGTGAACGTTCATGGCCGCTGGCAAGCGGCCGAGGACGATGCCTGCTGCCGCGACTGGGCGCGCCAGGCCTTTACGTCCTTGGCGCCCTTCGCCACGGGTGGCGGTTATGTGAACTTTCTCACCGAGGATGAAGGCGACCGAGTGGTAGCGGCCTACGGAATCAACTTTGCCCGCCTACAGGCCATCAAGCAGCAGGTCGATCCCGGTAATCTGTTCCGCATGAACCTCAACATTCCACCGCAAGCCGGCGAGGTGGCGGCCTGACAGGCCAGCGGGAAAGCGGATAAAAGCAGAAAGCGCCAAGAACCGTGCGGCAGGCGGGAAGGCACCGTAACTGGATGATCATGACGACACGGGCGCAACCAGGCGCCCGGTATGGCAATGGAAACAGGTATGGAAAATACCAGGGCCGACATGATGCCGGCCCGACCGCCTAACTCTGCGCTTCAGCCCTGAGAGTCACCCTGAGAGTCACCCTGAGACGTTGCCAGGCCAGCCCGCCACTGAGGCTTACCGTCCTGCATCAATACCCGGTCACCCTGGGGCGCCTCATCGAGTCGAGCGCTGAAGACCTGGCCATCGACCCGGTATTCCACGTCATACCCCAGGTGCTCCTGGCGAGTGTCGGTGACGGTTCGGCACTCTTGTCGGGTGGTGGTAGTGGTCTGGCCGGCCTCGATGCGTCCCTGAACCTCGCGCCCCGCCAGGCCACCGCCCACGGCGCCGGCCACGGTGGCAATCTTCTTGCCACTGCCGCCCCCGACCTGATTACCCAGCAGACCGCCAACGATGGCACCTGCGGCAGTGCCGATGATGCGGTTGGGATCGCGGCTGGGCGCCTGCTGGCTGACCACCACGTCCTCGCAGACCTGACGGGGTGTCTCGACGGTTCGCGTCGCCGCCTCGACCTGCAGGATATCGGCATAGACCGGCTCGGGTGCCTGGGAATAGCTGCTGACCTGATAGGCCCCTACCGCCAATCCACCAAGGCCGAGAACTGACAGGGTGCTACCGATCACGATTGACTTGTTCATCACTCACTCCTCAAACACGACACAGAATCGACCACACAAGGGTCGACAGGGATAAGAGTCGGCTCGGGGGAGTCCAGGCATCGGAATCTCGCCCCGGGGCACGCGCGGGCGCCAGGCGAAGTGACGGGAAGGGATGAGACGAGAACTCGGGCGACATCCTGCCGCTAACGAGTCGGAGACGGACGGAGTATAGCCTAGGGATCAGAAAGCAGACACAGGGCTCACGACAGCTGTGCGGTGTTTCCACACTTGCCAGTAGCCTGTCGCCATCGGCAGACGCGATGAGACCTTGCACTACGTCGGTGGCATTCACTCAAACGAAAAAAGGGCCCGGCGCCGTGATGGCGACCCCGGGCCCGGCAGGCATCATCCGTTGAGGGTCAGCGCGCCTGAACTTCCGACCAGAGCTGCTGGAAGACCTGCAGCTCGTCGCCTGAAAGGCTCGGGATGAAGCGCAGTCGCTGCATGTCATCATCGCTTGGCTGCACCGGCGGCTGGGTCAGCACCTCGTCCAGGTACGGCTCAGCGGCGGCGTTGGGGCTGGCGTAGTAGTTGTAGTTGGATAGCTGGGCGCCTACCTCCGCTTCGAGCAGGAAATCAATGAAGGCATGGGCGAGATCAGAGTTCGGCGCCTCGGCGGGAATCATCATGGTATCGACCCACATCTCGGCCCCTTCATCGGGGATCATGAAGGCGGTATTGGCGAAGCCCTCGGGGTCTTCGTCCTTGAAGGCCAGATAGTCGCCGTTGAAGCTCATCGCCGCATGCACCACGCCGCGAGACAGCTGCTGCAGCGCCGGAGTCCCGTCGGTGAAGCCACTGAAGGTATCGCGACCTTTGGTCTCGATGAGAAGCTTCGCTGCCTCTCGCCAGGCATCCAGGCCGGTGCAGTCATAGCCATGGCCGAGATAGGCACAGGCCCCACCCATGGTCACCTGCCCATCGCCCGCTACCGCGAAGGGGTAATCGGGATTCTCGTTGGCATCGAACAGCAGCGACCAGCTCTTCGGCGCGTCGGGGAAGGTGTCGGTGTTGTAGATAATGCCAGTCGTCCCCCACTGGTAGGGCACGCTGTAGTCACCGCCCGGGTCGTAGCCGGGATCCTGGAAGGTGTCCATGACGTTGCCGAGATGCGAAAGCTTCGTCTTGTCCAGGGGCTGCACCAGGCCAGTCTCGATCAGGCGCGGCACATAGTAGTTGGAAGGCACGATCACGTCATACTGGGACACGCCGCCAGCATTAAGCTTGGCTAACATTTCCGGCTGCGAATTGAAGTAATTCTGCACCACCTCGACGTCATAGCGCTCCTCGAAGGCATCGATGATCGCCGGGTCCATGTACTCGGTCCAGTTGAACAGATAAAGCTTGTCGTCAGCGGCCTGAGCACCGCCGGCCAGCATCAGGCCGAGGAGCGGCAGGGCTGTACGGGCCGAACGACGGAAGGGACGATAAAGCGAGTGCGGCATGCGTGACTCTCCTGGGTAGCAATGATGTGATGTTAGGCGGGACGAGATCGGCGAAATCGGCAGGGTGCCACGTCAAGATCTTCCTGGCGACCTCCACCTGACGACAGCAAGCTAGCGACACCGACTTGGCGACACCATGCTAGAGGCAGGCCATGGCCGCCGGCCCCTAGCGGTCGTGGCGTGGAATAGCCCTGGCTCGCTAGCCACGCCCCGCACGCTGGCGGCCCAGCAGCAGGCTGGCCACGGCGACCAACACGACGGCAGCGATCATCAGCGTGGCAATGGCATTGATCTCCGGCGAGACCCCCTTGCGGATCGCTCCCCAAATATAGATCGGCAGCGTCGCGCTCTCGGGGCCTGCGGTGAAAAAGCTGATCACGAAATCATCCAGCGACAGGGTGAATGACAGAAAGGCCCCTGAGATCAACGCGGGCCTCAGGGTCGGCACCAGAAAATGGCGGGCCCGCTGCCAGGGTGAGGCATAGAGGTCCTTGGCCGCTTCGAACAGACTTGGGTCGAGGCCCACCAGCCGTGAATAGACGATCAGCGCCACGAAGGGGATCTGAAACGACACATGGGCGATGACCATGGTGCCAAGCCCCGGCGACAGCCAGCCGGTGAGGCGCTCCACCTGCACGAAGAAGGCCATTTCGGCGATGCCGAAGACGATATCCGGCAGCACCAGCGGCAGATAAATCAGCACCACCAGCCATCCCAAGCGTCGCCAGCGATGGTGGAACATGCCATAGCCGACCAGGCTACCCAGCAGCAGTGCAATCAGTGAAGACACCACCGCCAGCAGCAGGCTGTTACCCAGTGCCGCGAGCAGCGCCTCATTGCCCATCAGCCGGTAATACCAGCGCAGCGAGACACCGGTAAAATGGGCGGCACTGTTAGAGGCGTTGAAGGAGTAAAGCACCACCACCGCCAGTGGCAGATAGAGAAACAAGAGCGTCAGCCACCAGAAAACCCGCAAGCCTCTATGCAGTCCATGGCGGGTCATATCACCACCTCATCGCCACCGCCCAAGCGCCGACCCAGCCGCCTCATCACGTAGAGTCCGGCGAAGGTCGCCAGCAACATCAGGATCGCGCCGGCGGCACCCAGCGGCCAGTTGGCGCCCCCGCCGAACTGCCGCGCCACCAGGTTGCCGAGCAGCATGTGCTTGCCCCCGCCCAGTAGCTCCGAGACGACGTACATGCCGAAGGCGGGAATCGCCACCAGCACGACGCCGGCCAGCAGCCCAGGCAGAGTCTGAGGGAAGACCGCATGCCGAAAGGTGCGCAGCGGCGAGGCGTAGAGGTCCTGCGCCGCCTCCACCTGAGAGATATCGAGCTTCTCGAAGGCGGCATAGAGCGGCAGCACCATGAACGGCAAAAAGTTATAGACAAGCCCCAGGGTCACCGCAATATTCGACGGATAAAGCCCCATGTTGGACGGTATCAGGTTCAGCGACTCGGCCAATCCCGCCAGCGGCGTGCCTGGCGCCAGCAAGTTCATCCAGCCGAAGGTGCGAATCACCTGATTGGTCCAGGACGGTACCACTAGTGCCAGCAGCATCACCGGCCGCCAGCGCGCCTTGGCGGTACTGATGTGGTAGGCCAGCGGATAGCTGATCGCCACCACCAACAGGGTCGCGATCAGGGTCTGAGCCAGCGAGCGCAGCAGGGTGTAGAGATTGGCCGGACTCCAGCCCAGAATGCCGTAGCCGGCCAGCCGCTCGAAGGCATCCAGCGTCAGCGGCATCTGCGGCTGTCCATAGGGGCCATTGGTCATGAAGGCCACGCCCATCAGGTAGATGCCGGGCAGCACCAAGAATATCAGCAGCCAGAGCACTCCCGGTGCTACGGTCAGCAGCAGGTGGCGGGTCTCGCCAAGGGCCCTGCGCCCACCGGGAGCCGCCAAAACGCCGGGCCCGCTCATGTGCCCCCCTCGTCAGCCAGCGTCACCAGATCCTCGGCCGCTACCGATACGCAGACGCGATCCCCTACGCTTGGCAACTGTCGCCCCCGATTATTGATCATCGCCTGCAGCTCGGCATCGCCTACCGCCAGACGGTATTCGGCGTGGCTGCCTCGATACAGGCAGTCGGTAACGCGTGCCGGCAGGCAGTTGGCGCCGGCCTGATCCAATGGCCGCAAGTCTACCGTTTCGGGGCGGATCAGCAGCAACGAGTCCTCGTCCGATGTCTCTGATAGCTCGGCCTCCGGTGGCTCGACCGTCAGTGCCCCCAGTCCGGTGTTGAGCCGCACGCCATCCCGGGCAAGGATCGGGAAGAGATTGTCGTGGCCCATGAAGCGGGCGACGAAAGCATTCGCCGGCCGCTCGTAGATTTCTTTAGGCGAGCCCACCTGCTGGATGCTGCCCCCATCGAGCACGGCGATGCGGTCCGACATGACCATGGCTTCCTGCTGATCGTGGGTAACGAACAGGAAGGTCATGCCCAGGCGCGCCTGAACGCGCTTGAGCTCGACCTGAAGCTGGCCGCGCAGCCCAGCATCCAGGGCCGACAGCGGCTCGTCGAGCAGCAGCACGTCCGGCTCACAGACCAGGGCGCGTGCCAGAGCGATGCGCTGACGCTGACCGCCCGAGAGCTGATCCACCCGGCGTTCGATCAGCCCACCGAGCTGGATGAAGCGGGCAATCTCGGCAACCCGAGACTCCCGCTCGGGCTTGGAGACGCCCTGCATACGCAGCCCAAAGGCCAGGTTGTCGCGCACCGACAGATGCGGAAAGAGCGCATAGGACTGGAAGACGGTGTTGACGCTGCGCTGGTGCGCCGGCACCTGGGTGATATCGCGCCCGCCAAGGGTCAGGCGACCGGCATCCGGCGACTCGAGCCCGGCGAGAATGCGCAAAAGGGTCGTCTTGCCACAGCCCGAGGGGCCGAGCAGCGTGAAGAACTCCCCTTCGCGGATCGTAAGATCGACGCCGTCCAGCGCCACGGCGTCGGAACCGAAACGCTTGTGCAGGCCCTCAAGGGCGATGGCCGCCTCGGGGCGAGCGGCCGCCGGGGCTCGATTGGTCAGGTCCTGGCGGGGCCGGGCACTCGCCGTACTGGTCTCGCTCATCGCTCTCCTCGTCTTGTCGCATGCCGGCCTTCGCCGACCGGATCATGGCCGGTCGCGCAGTCTATAGAACTGTGCCGCCGGGACCAATAGGGACAGGCGCCTTGCCGCCGTTACGCCATATTTTACTCACCTTGGTGTGAGTAAAGTTGGATTTTTCATACGTGCTGGCCGCGCCATGCTATGGACACACTCCCAGCGCCTGGCCAGGAGGCCCCATGCTGCATTCCGACATTGAGACCGACCCCACCAGTACCTCGGCTCCCAACACCCTGTCGTCCGCCTTCTGGATGCCCTATACCGCCAACCGCGATTTCCGCGAACATCCGCGGATGGTGACCGGCGCCGAAGGACGCTACTTCATCGATGCCAAGGGGCGCCGGCTGTTCGACTCCCTGTCCGGCCTGTGGACCTGCGGTGCCGGCCATAATCGCACCGAGATCAAGAACGCCGTGTCGCGCCAGCTGAGCAGCCTCGACTTCGCCCCTGGCTTTCAGGTCGGCCATCCGCTGGCTTTCGCGCTGGCCGACAAGGTCGCCGAGCTGACGCCGGCCGGCCTCGACCACGTCTTCTTCACCAACTCCGGCTCCGAGGCCGCCGACACCTCGGTGAAGATGGCCAAGGCCTACTGGCGTATCAAGGGGCACCCCGAGAAGACGCGGCTGATCGGTCGCGCCAAGGGCTATCACGGCGTCAACATCGGCGGCACCAGCCTCGGGGGAATCGGCGCCAATCGCAAGCACTTCGGCCCATTGCTCGACGTCAGTCACCTGCCGCACACCCTGCAACAAGGCCTGGCCTTCACCCGCGGCCAGGCCGAGACCGGCTGGGAACTGGCTGATGCCCTGCTCGACCAGATCGCCCTGCACGACGCCTCCACTATCGCCGCGGTGATCGTCGAGCCGATGTCCGGCTCCGCCGGCGTGATCGTGCCGCCCAAGGGCTATCTGGAGCGACTGCGAGCGATCTGCGACGCCCACGACATCCTCTTGATCTTCGACGAGGTAATCACCGCTTTCGGACGCTGTGGCGCTCGCACCGGTGCCGAGGCCTTTGGCGTCACGCCGGACATTATGAACGTGGCCAAGCAATTGACCAACGGTGCCGTACCGATGGGCGCGGTGATCGCCTCTCACGAGGTCTTCTCAGCCTTCATGGACGGCACCGCACCGGCCCACGCTATCGAGTTCCCCCACGGCTACACCTACAGCGGCCACCCGGTGGCCTGTGCCGCGGGCCTGGCGGCGCTGGAGCTGTTCGAGCGCGAGGACTTCCCCGCTCAGGTCCGCTCCATTGCCCCGGCTTTCGAAAACAAGCTGCATGCGCTGCGCGGGCAGCGTCACGTGGTCGACATCCGCAACTACGGCCTGGCGGGTGCCATCCAGCTTGCACCCCGCAACGGCGACCCGTCGATCCGCCCGCGGGATGCCCACCTGGCGCTGTGGGAAGCAGGCTTCTATGTCCGCTTCGGCGGCGACACCCTGCAGTTCGGCCCTCCGTTCTCAACCACGGAAGACGAGCTCGAGCGACTATTCGATGCCGTGGCTACCACTCTCGACACCCTGGCCTGAGCGCCCCGCGCTCTCTATCCCTTCCTTCGAAACCACTCGCGCCGAGTTCAACTTCCCTTCCGGCAGCTAACCAGCTCTTCGGGATCAACTCCCGATAGCCTGGGGATCAACAACGGCCGGCCCTTCGGGGTCGGCCGTTGTCGCTGATCTCGCCCTCTCAGGACTGATTGGCCAGCTCGTCGATAAAGGCTTCGAGGACCCGATGGGGGCGCCGGTCGCGGCGGGTAATGGTGACAAAAGGGGTGCTGAAGCGACAGCCAGGCAGGTCGAGCTCCCGAAGCCGCCCGGCGGCGACCCAGTGGGCGGCCAGATGATCGGGCAGATAGCCAAGGTAGGCCCCGGTGAGAATCATGAATGCCGCGCCCTCGCGATCACTGGCGGTGGCGGTACCTGTGAGCGGGGCATGGGCCGCCCGCGCCGCGTCCGGCAACGGGTAGCCGGGGACTACCGCCTCGAAGCCGGCGAGCTGCGCCGTCGCCAGATCGGCATCGGGGACGGCGAAGAGCGGGTGGGTATCGGCGCAATAAAGCCCTGAGGCCTCATCGTAGAGCGGGCGCGCCTCGAGGCTCGCCAGCAGGTTGACCTCGGGCACCACACCGATATGCAGCCGGGCGTCGAGGACCCCCTGGGCGATGCTGTCCGGTGCTTCCATATAGATATTGACCACCACCTCTGGCCCCTGAGCCTTGAGGGCGGACAGGGCATGGGTGATACGCATCTGCGGCAGGCTGACCAAGTTATCAGTGATGCCGATATTGAGCTCGCCGCGCAGGGTACGGTGCAGGCCGTTGACTTCAGTGCGGAAGGTCTCCAGGGAAGCCAGCAGGGCTAACCCGGCCCGATAGACCTGGCGGCCCTCCTCGGTGAGCGCAAAACCGCCGCGTCCGCGCTGACACAGGCGCAGCCCCAGCCGTTTCTCGAGATCACTCATATGCAGGCTGATCGCCGAGCGGGATATACCCAGCTGGCCCTCGGCAGCGGTGAAGCCGCCGCACTCGACGACCGCCTTGAACACGCGTATCAGACGCACCTCGAAATCGCTGACCCGCCCAAGCGGCGGCGCTGCGTGCTCAGCCATGGTTTAGTCCTGATCGCAGCGCTGCCCGCAAACCGGGCAACCCGGATCGCGGGGCACGCGGAAGCGGCGCCATTCACCTGTGAGGCCATCGAAGGTAGCAAGCCCTTGATGAGCGCTACCGGCACCGCTGAGCAGCTTGACCGCTTCCAGCGCCTGGAAGCTGCCGATCAGCCCCACCAACGGTGCCACCACACCGTTCTCGGCGCAGCGCAGTTCCTCGTCCTCCCCCGGCGTTCCGGGCGGATAGAGGCAGGCATAGCAGGGGCTTTCCAGCTCACGAGGGTCGAAGACCGCGAGCTGCCCCCCGAAACGAATCGCTGCACCGGAGACCAGCGGCCGCCCCGCCGCTAGGCAGGCGGCATTGATGGCATAGCGGGAGGCAAAGCGATCGGTGCAGTCGAGCACCAGATCCGCTGCCTCGACGGCGCGCGCCAACGCCTCGCCATCGAGGCGCTCGGTGATGGCGGTGATCCGGCAATCAGGATTGAGCGCCAGCGCAGCATCGCGAGCCGATTCGGCCTTGAGCCGGCCGATGTCCGCCTGGCCGTGGGCAATCTGGCGCTGCAGGTTGGAAAGCTCGACCGCGTCATCGTCAGCAAGCGTCAAGCGGCCGACTCCCGAGGCTGCCAGGTAAAGCGCCACCGGCGAGCCTAGCCCGCCGGCGCCGATCACCAGCGCATGGCTTGCAAGAAGGCGCTCTTGCCCTTCTATCTCGATCGATTCAAGCATGATCTGGCGGCTGTAGCGCAGCAACGCCTGGTCGTCCATCGTCACGTATCTTCTGGGCCTTTTTCTCAGGTCCTGATCTCAGGCCCTGCTTTGTTACCGGCCAGCACCGGTCAGCCGGCGCCAACGCTCACTACTCTTACTCACGACTCTTACTCACTACTCTTACTCGATACTCTTCACTCAGTACTCTTCTCACTCAGTACTCTTCGAGCTGCTCGACGTCCGGGACATGCAGGGTAAATTCTTCCTTGACCTCTTCCATGACCACATAGCTCTTCGACTCCTTGACGCCGGGCAGCGTCAGCACTACCTCGCCAAGCAACTGGCGATAGGCCGACATCTCAGGAATACGGCACTTGAGGATATAGTCGAACTGCCCCGAGACCAGATGGCATTCCTGGACTTGCGGCAGCTTGCGCACGGCACGCCGGAACTCGTCGAACACCGCCGGCGACTGGCTCTCGAGACTGATCTCGACGAACACCAGCAGCTTGGCCTTCAGGGCCTTGGGGTCGAGCACCGCCTTGTAGCCGCGGATGATGCCCGAGCGCTCCAAGCGTTTGACGCGCTCCAGGCAGGGCGTGGTGGAAAGTCCCACCTGAGCGGCCAGGTCGACATAGGAAATGCGGGCATTGTCCTGGAGAACGCGCAGGATTTTTAGATCGATACGGTCAAGCGAGCGGGTCTTGGCTTTCATGGTCATCCAGTGTCCAAGCTCAATACACAGGCGCCGTCTGAGGCATCACCGCCGGATCGCCTGCGCATCATGGCTTTCATAGTTGTTGGCAGGGGGAATCAACGAAAACCTCAGTGATTGGTCGGGCCAGATGCCGGCTTGTCAGCGAGGTTCGCCATTTTCCCCCATGTTTCCCATACAAGTACCATATCCGCTCTAGGCGGCGCGAGCCGCAGCGCCAACGCTCTTTTCTAGCGAGCTTATGCGAACCAGCGCCCCAGGCTCACCCGGTCGCGCGACCCCAGGTCCTGAAGGGTCACGGCATCTGAATAGCCCGCCTCCTTGAGCGCCTGACGCACCGCCGCACCCTGTTCGAGACCATGCTCGAGCAAAAGCCAGCCGCCCGGGACGAGATGATCGCGCGCCTTGGCCACCAGCCAGTGGAGGTCAGCCAGCCCCTCATCGCCGGCCACCAGCGCCGAGCGAGGTTCGAAACGCACGTCCCCCAGCGCGAGATGGGGGTCATCGTCGGCAAGGTAAGGCGGGTTGGCTACCACCAGCGAAAAGCGCTCACCCCCAAGGGCGGCAAACCAGTCGCTCACGAGGAAGCGAACCCGCGACAGCCCCAGACGGGCGGCGTTGTCTGCGGCCAGGGCGACGGCCTGCGGCGACAGGTCGACGCCGGTCACCTGCCAGCCGGGGCGCTCACTGGCGAACGCCAGCGCGATGGCACCGGTGCCGGTGCCGAGATCCACTAGCTTGCCACTCTCGGCGGCGCCACGAGCGAGCGCCGCCTCGACCAGGCATTCGGTATCGGGGCGCGGAATGAGGGTGGCATCAGAAGTCTTGAGGGTCAGCCCCCAGAACTCTCGTTCACCGGTCAGGTGAGCCACCGGCCTGCCCTGCGCCCTCGCCGCGACGAGGGCCTCGAAGCGCGCCCGCACACCAGGCTCGGCGTCGCGATCGCCCCAGGTATAGAGCCAGGCACGGCTGACACCGAGCACGTCACACAGCAGCACCTCGGCATCCAGCCTTGGGCTCGGCGAAGCGGCTACCTTGAGGCGCTGGGCGGCACGCGCCAATAGCAGGTCGAGGCGCATCAGGCTGTCTCCTTGGCCCATCAGGCTTCCTGCTGCAGGGCAGCGAGCTGCTCGGCCTGATACTCGTGCAGCAGGGGCTCGATGATCTCGCCAAGCTCGCCGGTCATCACCTCGTTAAGCTTATAGAGTGTCAGATTGATGCGGTGATCGGTGACACGCCCCTGGGGAAAATTATAAGTGCGAATGCGCTCGCTGCGATCCCCGGAGCCCACCAGCGAGCGACGCGTATCGGCCTGCTCGCGCTGCTGATTCTCTTGAGCGCTCTGCTTGAGACGCGCGGCCAGCAGTGACATGGCCTTGGCGCGGTTCTTGTGTTGGCTACGCTCTTCCTGACACTCGACCACCACGCCGCTTGGCAGGTGAGTGATGCGGATCGCCGAATCGGTGGTGTTGACATGCTGGCCGCCAGCACCGCTGGAGCGGAAGGTATCGACACGCAAGTCGTTAGTGTTGATGTCGATATCACCGACCTGGTCGGCCTCCGGCATCACCGCCACGGTACAGGCCGAAGTATGAATCCGCCCCTGGGATTCGGTCGCCGGCACCCGCTGCACACGGTGCGCGCCGGATTCGAACTTGAGCCGGGCATAGACGCCCTCGCCCTTGACGCGCGAGATCAGCTCCTTGTACCCCCCCTGCTCACCGTGACTGGCACTGACCACTTCGACCTTCCAGCCGTGCTTCTCGGCATAGCGGGAATACATGCGAAACAGGTCGCCGGCAAACAGTGCAGCCTCATCACCGCCGGTGCCGGCTCGGACTTCCAGATAGACACTGCGACCGTCATCCGGGTCCTTGGGCACCAGCAGCCGCTTGAGCGACTCTTCGAGGGCAGCCAACCGCTGCTGGCCCTCGGCCTGCTCTAGCTCGGCCAGCTCGCGCATCTCGGCATCGCTATCCTCGAGCAGGGCCTGGGCAGCCTCGACATTGCCCTCGGTGCCGCGGAATTCCTGCCAGGTGGCCACCAGCTCTTCGAGTTCGGCATATTCCCGGGAATAGTCGCGGAAGCGCGGCTGGTCGGCGATGACGTCGGGCTCGGCCAGCAGGGCCGAGAGTTCCTCGAAGCGCTCGGCAAAGGTATCCAGGCGCTGACGCAATGTGGCTTTCATGAAGGGTCCTGTTGTCTGGTGCCGGTCATCGAGGTGGATCCTGAGGACGGCGCTCGGCGTCGAAAAGCAGTGCCTCGGCGGCTTCGATCAGATCCTGGCGCTCGGCCCCGGAGGCCTCGCGCAGACCAAGAGTGGGAGCATGCATGAGCTTGTTGGTAAGCTGACGGGCCAGGCGTGCGACGACCTTCTCCGGGTCGTCGCCGCGGGCCAGCTGCGCCAGCGCCTGTTCCTCGGACTCGGCACGCATCTGCTCGCCCTGAGCACGGTAGCGGCGAATCAGGTCGCCGGCGCCGCGCACCCGACGCTCATGCTGCCAACTACCCACACCGTGCTCGATCAGCACTTCAGCCTGATCGGCAGCCACTTGGCGATGACGGCGGTTCTCTTCGATAACCTCCTGAAGGTCATCGACGGTATAAAGGAAGACATCATCCAGTTCGCCGACCTGCGGTTCAATGTCACGGGGCACGGCGATATCGACCATGAACACCGGCCGGTGACGGCGCATCTTGATCGCTCGCTCGACCATGCCCTTGCCGAGAATCGGCAGCGGCGCCGCAGTGGACGAAATAACGATGTCGGCACGGGCCAGGGCATCGGGAATCTCGTTGAGAGAGATCGCCTCGCCACCGAAGGATCCCGCCAATTGCGCAGCCCGCTCACGGGTGCGGTTGGCCACGATCAGGGTTCGCACCCCTGCCTCCTGCAGGTGACGGGCGACCAGCTCGATGGTTTCACCGGCGCCGATCAACAGCGCCGTGGAGCGCTTGAGGTCATCGAAGATGCGACTGGCCATGCTCACCGCGGCATAGGCCACCGACACCGGGTTTTCGCCGATGCCCGTCTCGGTGCGCACCTGCTTGGCGACCGCGAAGGTGTGCTGAAATAGCCGTTCGAGCTCACCGCCCAGCCCCTGGTGGCTGCGCGCCACCTGGTAGGCATCTTTGAGCTGGCCGAGGATCTGCGGCTCGCCGAGCACCATGGAGTCCAGCCCCACGGCCACCCGCATCAGGTGGCGCGCAGCGTCACCGTCCAGATAATGGTAGGCCGCCGCCGACAGCTGCTCGACGCTGAGCGCATGAAAGCGGCTCAGCCATTCAAGGATCGCCGCCTCACCATCGCGCTCGATCACGCAATAGAGTTCGGTGCGATTGCAGGTCGACAGCAGCGCGGCTTCGTGCACTTCGGCCAGAGCGCTTAGCTCGGTCAGAGCCGCTTCCAACTGCGCCGGGGTAAAGGCGACTTGCTCGCGCACCTCGACCGCTGCTGTCTTATGGTTGATGCCAAGGGCCAAAAGCGTCATGCAATCAGAGTCTTCGCTCAAGGGGGTGGGTGCGAATCACGGCGCACGCCACGAGGCGCAGCGCGACAGCAGGATAGCCTGCCTGACACCTGTATCAACGCCTGGGAAGTGGTCGCCGGATCGTCCGAAGATCGCAATTCTATCACAGCCCACCCTGGGGACACGCCCCCATGGCTTTGCCCTTGCCCGGCAAGCCGTTATGCTGAACGCTGATTCCCTTGACGAGACGACCATGCGCGCACGCCTGCTCAAGACGGCCCTCATCACGGCGACCCTCGCGCTGCTTTCGGCTTGCCAGGGCATGCCGATGACCTCAGATGCCAACGATCCCGGCATTGACGACCCCATGCGGGGAGCGCCACCGGTCACGAAGGGCCTGGATGCTCAGGGGCTCAAGACCCTGTTGGTGGCAGAGCTGGCCGGTCGTCGCGGCCAGTATGAACGCGCCGCCCAAGGGTATCTCGACGCCGCCGAGCGCTATGATTCCGCCGCGCTGAGCGAGCGCGCCACCTTGGCGGCCCGTTTCAGCCAGCAGCCGAAGCTGTTCGAGACCGCGGCCCGCCGCTGGCATCAGCGTGCTCCCGACGCAGAGGCCCCGCTGCGCCTGCTGGCGAGCCTTGCCCAGCAGCGCGGTGATTGGCAGGCCGCCTTGGACTCACGGCTGACACTGGTTGCGCAAGGCGAGCCGGGGGAGCTTGCAAGCTTCGCCGAACAGGCGCTGACTCAGGGGGCTGATCCACAGCCACTGGCCATTCGCTTGCGCCGCCACCTGCTGGTGGCCGATGGCAATGCCCCCTACGCTTACGACGCCGTGCTGGCCACCGCCCTGCTCGAAGCCGCCGGTGGCGACGCCGAGCGAGCCGACGCACGGCTTGCCGACCTGGCCCGCACCCATCCCGAGCTCCCCGCCCTGTGGCTGACCCGCGCACGCATTGCCATGCAACGAGGGAATCCGACTGCTGCGCGCAGTGACGCCCGGCGTGGCCTGGAGACCTCTCCCGACGATACGCGCTTCCTGCTGCTGCTGGCCCGAAGCGAGCTGGCATTGGGCCAAGTCGACGCCGCAGAGCGCCAGACCGATCGCCTCCTGGCCCAACAAGACGAGCAGCCGGAACTGCGCCTGGGGCTGGCCCGCCTATTCCTCGAAGCCCGCCAACCGGCTCCGGCCCGTCGCCTGCTGCTGCCGCTGATTGACGACGACGCCACGCCCCCAGCCGCCTTCTTGCTGCTGGGCGGCATTGCCGCGCAGCAAGGCGAGATCGACAATGCCCTCCTCTATTACCGCCAGGTACCAGAGGGCGATCAGTTTCTTAGCGCCCGCCTGCAGGCGGCGCGCATGTTGATCGATGCGGACCGCTTGGCCGATGCCCTGGATTTCCTACGACTCGAGCGGCTGCGCCATGACGACCAGGCCGCCGATATTGCGTCCCTCGAGGTCGAGCTGCTTGATCAGGTGGGTGAGCGCGACGCTGCCGACAAGGTGCTCGCCGAGGCTCGTGACCGCCACCCCAGCGACAACGGCCTGCTATATCTGCAAGCGATGCGTAAATTCAACGCCGGGGACCTGGACGGCATGGAGGCTGATCTGCGCACGCTGATCGAACGCCGTCCTGACAACGCCATGGCCTTGAATGCGCTGGGCTTTACCCTGGCTGACATGACCAACCGCTTCGATGAAGCCTATGAGTTGATCGAGCGGGCCCATCGCCTGGCGCCCGACAACCCGGCCATCCTCGATAGTCTTGGCTGGGTTCTGCACAAGCACGGCGAGAATGCTCGCGCCCTGCCCTATCTCGAGCAGGCCTTCGCGATGATGCCGGATCAGGAAATCGCCGCCCACCTGGCCGAGGTACTCTGGTCGCTTGAGCGAAGCGCCGAAGCTCGTCGTCTGGTCGAGCGTGGCCTGGCCCGCTTCGAAGACCACCCCAAGCTCACCGAGCTGATAGAGCGCATCCCCGCCCTGGCCCCCTGAGGGGCCGGCGGAAACATCGCCCCCGTTACCCTGGCCGACACCTTTGACCGCCCCTTGAACGAGAGCCCCATGACCCGACGCTTCGTCCTTTTGATCGCCCTGGCCGCCCTGCTGGCCGGCTGCGCCACCCGTGGACCTGTCACCAGCGACAGCGCCGAACGCGGCCCCTGGCAGGATCAGGTCGCCCGCGTGCAGGCCCTGACCAGCTGGACACTGGCCGGCAAGGTGGGATTGCACACCGCCAATGAAAGCACTAGCGCCAACCTGGACTGGCGTCACACGCCCAATTATTACCGGCTGCTGATCAGCGGGCCCTTCGGCGCCGGCCGCAGCACCCTCGAGGGCACCGCTGAGAAGGTGACACTGACCACCGGCGAAGGCCGCGTGAGTGCCACAAGCGCCGAAGCGCTGCTTGACCAGCAGCTGGGCTGGTCACTGCCGGTTTCATCGCTGGACCACTGGATCCGCGGCCTGCCCGCCCCAGGCGATGCCTTTGAGCGTAAAACCGATGCCCTGGGCTACCCCACCCAGATGCGCCAGGATGGCTGGACCATCGACTACTCGGACTGGGTGCCAGCCGATGGGCTATGGCTGCCACGCCGCCTGACGATGCAGCGCCCCGGCATCGACGCCACCCTGATCATCAATGCCTGGCAGCCGGAGGCCAAGGGTGAATGAGATCAGAACATCAGGCGCTGCCGGCCCCCTCTCTCAGGACACACTCAGCTTGCCGGCACCCGCCAAGCTCAACCGCATGCTGCATATCACCGGGCGCCGCGCCGACGGCTATCATGAGTTGCAGACGCTCTTCCAGTTTCTGGATGTCGACGACACCCTGCACTTCACTCCCCGAAACGATGCCGCCATCCGCCTGACCCCGGCTATCGCCGGCGTGGCCGCCGAGGACAATCTGGTGGTGCGCGCCGCCGGTCTGCTGCAAGCCGAGACCGGCTGTCGCCGCGGTGTCGATATCCATTTGGAAAAGCGCCTGCCCATGGGGGGAGGTCTGGGTGGCGGAAGCTCCAACGCCGCCACCACCCTGCTCGCCCTGAATCGACTATGGGCGCTCGGCCTCGACCAGGAGCGACTGGCCGCACTTGGCCTGACCCTCGGGGCCGATGTTCCCGTCTTCGTTCGTGGCCACGCCGCCTGGGCCGAAGGCATCGGCGAGCGCCTCACGCCGGTCACTCTGGATACCCCTTACTTCGTGGTGATTCACCCCGGGGTATCGGTCGCCACGGCGCGGGTCTTCCAGGCGCCTGAATTGACACGCGATACTGCGGCCATTAGACTTTCGCGCGCACTTGAGGGGGGCGCGTCGTGCTGGAAAAACGACTGCGAGACCACGGTTCGCAGGCTTTATCCGCAGGTCGACGAAGCCATCGGCTGGTTGGCCCAGCGGGCGCCGACAATGCTGACCGGCACCGGCGCTTGCCTGTTCGGAAGTTTGACGAACGTCGAAGAGGCCGCTAGCATAGCGCGCCAAGTCGACCCACGCTGGCACGCCTTCACGGCGCGAGGCGTGAACGTCTCCCCTCTGCACAAGGCTCTGGGGTGAGGCAATCTGCCTAGATTGCCCGCACGACGGCTGTTGTTTTCAGGCATTTATCCTGGGCAAGAGTGCAAGCTGAGTCGACAGGCAAGGTTACTGGGGTATAGCCAAGTGGTAAGGCACCGGTTTCTGGTACCGGCATTCGCAGGTTCGAGTCCTGCTACCCCAGCCATTCCCTCCCGAGTCGACCGCCCGTCAACATCCCTCATAGAGATTCCCAAGACTCCAAAGGTGGCTGCGCGTGTCTAAATTGATGGTTTTCGCCGGGAACGCCAATCCCGAACTTGCCCGCAAGATTGCCGAAGGACTCGACAATCGCCTCGGCCACGCCACGGTAGGCCAGTTCAGCGACGGCGAAATCGCAGTCGAAATCAACGAGAATGTCCGTGGCAAGGACGTTTTCGTGCTGCAGTCCACCTGCGCGCCCACCAACGACAACATCATGGAACTGGTCCTGATGATTGATGCGTTGCGTCGCGCTTCTGCCGCCCGCATCACGGCGGTAGTTCCCTATTTCGGCTACGCTCGTCAGGACCGTCGTGTCCGCTCGGCCCGCGTGCCCATCTCAGCCAAGATCGTCGCCGACATGATGGTCAAGGCCGGCGTCGACCGGGTAATGACCATGGACCTGCACGCCGACCAGATTCAGGGCTTCTTCGATGTGCCCGTCGACAACGTCTACGGCTCACCGATCCTGCTCGACGATATCGAACGCCAGAACTACGAAGACCTGGTCGTGGTCTCGCCGGACGTGGGCGGCGTGGTTCGCGCCCGGGCTATCGCCAAGCAGCTCAATGCCGACCTCGCCATCATCGACAAGCGTCGCCCCCAGGCCAACCAGGCTCAGGTAATGCACATCATCGGCGAGATCCAAGACCGCACCTGCGTGGTGGTGGACGACATGATCGATACCGCCGGCACCCTGTGCAAGGCCGGTGAGGCGCTCAAGGCGCATGGCGCACGCCGTGTGGTGGCCTATGCCACTCACCCGATCCTGTCCGGCCCGGCCGTCGATAACATTACCGGCTCAGTGCTCGACGAGGTCGTGGTGGCCGATACCATCCCACTGTCCGAATCAGCACGCCGCAGCGGCAAGATCCGCCAGCTGTCGGTGGCCGGCCTGATCGCCGAGGCGATCCGCCGCGTCAGCAACGAAGAATCCGTCAGCGCGATGTTCCACTGACGTCCCGACAAGGGGCGAACGCAGCACCGCGCAGGATACGCGCGCCGTCAGGCGCTATTGGAAACGTCAACGCTTGGTCGCGGGCTTGGCGTTCTCCTCATCAAACCACTGAGGTTTAATACAATGTCCGATTTCAATCTTAATGCCAGCGTTCGCCACGACCTGGGGAAAGGTGCGAGCCGCCGCCTGCGTCGTGCGGACCTCGCCATCCCGGCGATCATCTACGGCGGCGAAACTGCCCCGAAGTCCATCGCCATCGACAAGGCCCCGTTCTACAAGGCCATCGAAGATGAGTCTTTCTTCTCCTCCGTGATCACCCTGGACGTCGAAGGTCAGAAGGAGCAGGTCGTGGTTCGTGACCTGCAGCGTCACCCCTTCAAGCCGCTGGTGACCCACGCCGACTTCCTGCGTGTTGACGCCACCCACGAGCTGACCCTGCACGTCCCGCTGCACGTGGTGGGCGAAGATACCAGCAAGGCGATCAAGGATGAGGACGGCGAGCTGCACCAGCTGGCGTCCGACGTCGAGATCAGCTGCCTGCCGAAGGATCTCCCCGAGTATCTGGAAGTGGATATCAGCAACCTCGAGCTGGGCACCACCCTGCACCTGTCCGACCTGACCGTACCGGCGGGCGTGACCCTGGTCGCACTGACCCACGGCGAAGATCACGACAACGCCGTTCTCAGCGTGACCAAGGCCAAGGTTCGGGATGAGGAAAGCGAAGAAGGCGAGGAAGCCGAAACGCCGGCGGAGAAGCCGGCTGAAGGCGAAGGCGACACCGAGTAATCGGCGTGCCTGCGGGCATGTCGGCCAGCCGTCATGCCCGTTATCTTCTGAAAATCAAGCGCCTCGGCGCTTGATTTTTTTTGCCTGTCCCAAGCCTCGCCCCCAACCTCAGCTTTTAACGCACGAGCGCCCAACATTCGTGAGGACACCGGCATGAGTCAGCTAAAAGCGATTATCGGCCTTGGCAATCCGGGTGCCGACTATGATGCCACCCGGCACAATGCCGGCGCCTGGCTGGTGGAGTCCCTGGCCCGCGATCATCACGCGACCCTGCGCCCAGAGCGCAAGTTCCTGGGGCTCTATTCGAAGATCACCCTGGCCGGCCAGGACCTGCACCTCTTGTACCCCCAGACCTTCATGAACAAGAGCGGCGGTTCCGTGGCGGCCCTGGCCAAATTCTTCAAGCTGGCGCCCGACGAGCTACTGGTCGCCCACGACGAGCTCGATATCGCTCCCGGCACTGCGCGCTACAAACAAGGCGGGGGACACGGCGGCCATAACGGCCTGCGCGATATCATCGCATCGCTTGGCAACGCCAAGGACTTTTACCGGCTGCGCATCGGCATCGGCCATCCTGGCGAGGCTCGCCAGGTCGTCAACTATGTACTGGGCCGTCCCGGCAAGGCCGAGCGCACCGCCATCGACGCGGCTCTGGACGAAATCGAGCGCACCCTGCCGGATGCCGTCGCCGGTGACTGGGCCCGAGCCATGAACCGCCTGCACAGCTTCAAGGGATAAGAGAGAAGACGGAAGAAATTGGAGCGCGGCTGCGCCGCTGGAAGAAGCAAAAAGGCACTCCAAGGCTGGATAGCAGCCCGCCGATAGTCTCGTCCTTCTTCTCTCTTCCGACTTCCCCCTTCTGGCTCGCGCCGAAGGCGTCCCGTAGAATATCGGCCAATCACCACCATCGAACACTCTTTCCAGGAAGATCCCATGGGTTTCAACTGCGGTATCGTCGGTCTGCCCAATGTCGGCAAGTCCACCCTCTTCAATGCCCTGACCAAGTCGGGCATCGACGCCGAGAACTTTCCCTTCTGCACCATCGAGCCCAACGTCGGCATCGTGCCGATGCCGGACCCGCGCCTCGACAAGCTGGCCGAGATCGTGGGTCCCCAGAAGGTGCTACCCACCACCATGGAGTTCGTCGATATCGCCGGTCTCGTCGCCGGCGCCTCCAAGGGTGAGGGCCTGGGCAACAAGTTCCTGGCCAATATCCGCGAGACCGACGCCATCGCGCATGTGGTGCGCTGCTTCGACAACGACAACGTCATCCACGTCGCCAACCAGGTCGATCCCGAGGCGGACATCGAGATCATCAACATGGAGCTCGCCCTGGCGGACCTGGATACCGTGGATCGCGCCATTCAGCGCCTGGTGCGCGTCGCCAAGGGCGGCGACAAGGAAGCCATCGCCACCAAGGCGATTCTCGAACGCATCCAGCCTCACCTGGCGGAAGGCCAGCCGCTGCGCAGCTTCGGCCTCGATGCTGACGAGCAGCAGCAGCTGAAGAGCTTCGGCTTCCTGACCCTGAAGCCGACCATGTACATCGCCAACGTCAACGACGATGGTTTCGAGGACAATCCCTACCTGGACAAGGTTCGCGAGATCGCCTCCGCCGAAGGCGCCATGGTGGTGCCGGTCTGCAACCAGATCGAAGCCGAAATCGCCGAACTCGAGGACGAGGAGCGTGCCATGTTCCTCGACGAACTCGGGATGGACGAGCCCGGCCTTGATCGCGTGATCCGTGCCGGCTACGAACTACTGGGTCTGCAGACCTACTTCACCGCCGGGGTCAAGGAAGTGCGCGCATGGACCGTCAAGGTCGGCGCCACGGCACCGGAAGGGGCTGGCGTGATCCACACCGACTTCCAGAAAGGCTTCATTCGCGCCGAAGTGGTCGCCTACGACGATTTCGTGACACTGGGAGGCGAACAGGGCGCCAAGGATGCCGGCAAGTGGCGCCTGGAAGGCAAGGAATACGTTCTCAAGGACGGCGACGTGGTGCACTTCCGCTTCAACGTCTAAGCCCTGAGCACCTAAGTCCTGGGAACCTAAGCCCTGGGAACCTGATCGGCACGCTCGTGGAGGCTGTAGCTCAAAGGCGATAAAAAAAGCCGATGTATCATGCTCTTATGGTTGACGAAGCATGGCCTATTGAGTAACATTCATCGCCGTTGGCTACATAGCTCAGCTGGTTAGAGCACATCACTCATAATGATGGGGTCCCCTGTTCGAATCAGGGTGTAGCCACCAGGAATTTGAAAAACGCCCGAACGGCCAGCCGTTCGGGCGTTTTTTTTGACCCCTTCAAGCAGACGTGACATCAATAACACCTAGCCCTGCATGCGCGTCCGCCACGAGCTCGGGCTGGCGTGCGAGTCAATACAAAGGATTGTGACGATGTGGATTCCGCTGGCCTTCGTGCTGCTCTTCTCGACCGGTTTCATCTGCGCCCGACTGGGCACCATGGATGCCGAGCCCTTTACCCTGCTCTTGGTACGCAGCCTGCTGGTGCTTCCGGTGCTGGGCATCATCCTGTGGGCACGCCGGTCACCAAGCCAATGGGGCAGTCGCGCGCAGCGAGGCTGCCAAATGGGCGTGGGCATGCTACTGCACGGTGCTTACCTGGGCGGCGTCTTCGCCGCGGTCAAGGCGGGGCTACCCGCCGGGCTCACGGCACTGCTGGTCAGCCTGCACCCACTGGCGACGGCTGCCCTGTCATTGCCGCTGCTCGGGGTGCGCCTAGGCGCCAAGCAATGGTGCGGCCTTGCCTTGGGCGCGCTGGGTGCCAGCTTAGTGCTGGGCGGCGGACTGGAAGTATCCCAAGGATGGCCGTTGATTGGCCTGACCTGGTGTCTGGTGGCCCTGGTCGGCATTTCCAGCGCCACCCTGTGGCAGAAGCGACTGAGCGGCGGCATGGGAATGGTCGAAGGCTTGGTCTTCCAGTACCTGGGGGCGGCACTGGTATTCAGCGTCGCAGCCACCTGGGTCGGCAGTTTCGCCTTCGACCCCACCCCTCGCCTGCTGCTGACACTTGCCTGGCTGGTCGGAGCGATCTCGGTGGGTGCCATCTGGTTACTGATGATGATGATCGCCCGCGGCGAGGCACACCAGGTCGCCCGCACCTTCTTCCTCGTCCCGCCCTGCGCGGCGGTAATGGCCTGGCTGCTGTTCGACGAGCAGTGGACGCTGCCGATGATCATCGGTGCCGCCCTGGTGGTGGCGGGGCTGGCCCTCGACCGCCCGGCGGCCAACCAGACCAATGCTGCCCGAAGCAACGCGACCAAGCCCAGCGACTCCCAAGGCGAGCCGACTCACCCCGAGCAAACAACCGAATAGAGCGCCCGGGCCCCGCCCTTAGCTAAGTCGGGGCGGGGCCAGTCAACCCGCCTCTCAAACCAGCTCAGCGCGATTCAGATAGGCGGTCAGCACACGAATCAACCGCTCGGCGTCCTCGCTGCCGGCGGTCTCGCGGATTGAATGCATGCCCCACTGGGCAACGCCCACATCAAGGGTCGGCACACCGAGTTCGGTGGCGGTGATCGGCCCAATGGTACTGCCACAGCCCATGTCGGCGCGGGTCACGAAGGTCTGTACCGGCACCTCGGCCTCTCGACAGAGGTCATGAAACAGCGCCGAGGTGGCGCTATTGGTCGCATAGCGCTGGCTGGCGTTGACCTTGATCACCGGCCCCCCGTTGATAGCAGGGCCATGGCCGGCATCATGCTTGTCCTGGAAATTCGGGTGCAGCGCATGGGCATTGTCGCAGGAGATCATTCTCGATGCTTGGATCAAGCGAATGAAGCCCTCATCGCCTGCCTCACCGAGCTGGGCATTGACGCGACGCAGCACATCACCGAGGAAGGGTCCCTGAGCACCGGAGGCACTGGCGCTACCCACCTCTTCATGGTCGTTGGCCACCAACACAGCGCCCTGCTCACCGTCGCAATCAAGCAGTGCCTCCAGGCCGATGAAACAGGACAACAGGTTATCGAGACGAGCACTGGCGATGAGCTCGCCCCGGGCGCCGACGCGTGCCGGGGGCTGGGTATCGTAGAGCGCCAGCTCGAAATCCAGCGGTTCGGCGTCCTGGATGCCGTGCTGCGCGTTGAGCCAGCCTCTCAGCAGGTCGTTGAAGTCATCGCCGTCTCCCCCTTGCAACAAAACCGCCGCCATCTCGGTCTGAGGGTTGATGGAGCGACCGCTGTTGGCCTCACGGTCGAGATGAATCGCCAGACTCGGCACCGTTGCCACTGGCCAGTCGACGTTGAGCAGCACGCCTTCGATTCGCCCATCGGGGTATCGCAGGTGAACCCGGCCGGCAAGACCCAGGTCGCGATCGAACCAGGGCGCCAGCAGCGCCCCGCCATAGACCTGCACGCCGAGCTGCAGCCAGCCAGCGCTGCGCTGGGCGGCGTGGGGCTTCAAATGCAACCCCGGGCTGTCGGTATGGGCCCCGATCATGCGCAGCGCATCGAGCCGCCCCTTGGGCAGCTGCATCGCAATAATCGAGGCGTCGTTGCGAGTCACGTAGATTCGCTCACCGGCGACAAGCGTCCAGGGCTGGGTCTCATCCAGGTGACGATAGCCGGCGGCTTCTAGGCGTTCCGCCATATTGGTTACTGCATGCCAGGGCGTTGGCGAGCGCTCGAGAAAGTCGAGCAGGCGATCCACGGGGGAGGCGTGATGCATGTTCATCCTCTTGAAGGGTCTGTGTCTGGCGACACAGGCTGCTACAATGGCCGCTCAGCTGTCGAGAGGCGGGTGACGAGCCGGGTTCAGCTAGGGACGAAGTGTACATGAAATCGGGAGTGCTTCATTGATGAGACGGATTGCAGCCATTGGGCGGATAAGCGCCATCACCCTGATGCTGATGACGCTGAGCGCCATGGCGATGGCCCAACTGCACCCCAGCGAGGCGCAACAGCAGGTGGCGCCAGAAATCGCCGACTCCCTTCGCTTCGGTCATTACGCGGATGTCAGCCTGACCGATAGCTGGTCGCAGCGCGCCTTCCAGCGCTACCTGGATATTCTCGACCCGCAGCGAGCCTATCTGCTCAAGCGCGACGTTAATGAATTCCGCGACAGCCTAAGCAACCGCATCGACGACGCGCTCTACGACGGCGACCTGGAGCCCGCCTTCGCGCTCTACGAGCGCTATCAGGAACGTCTCGAGGCACGCCTCGAATGGATTCTGGCCAAGCTCGATGACGGCCTCGACTACCGCTACGATACCGACCAGCGGCTGGCGCTGGACCGCGAGGAAGCGCCCTGGGCCGAGAAACAAGATGCCCTCGACCAGCTGTGGAACAAGCGCCTCAAGAACTCGGCCCTGACCATGATGCTCAGCGGTCAGGAGGAAGCCGAGGTAGAAAAAACGCTGCGTGATCGCTTTGAAGGCCAGTTGAACCGCATTCGTCAGACCAATGCCGAGGATATCTTCGGCCTTTTCATGGCATCCGTTACCGGCACCATCGACCCCCATACCGAATACCTGTCACCGCGTCAGGGCGAATCCTTCGATATCCAGATGCGTTTGTCTCTCGAGGGTATCGGCGCCCTTTTGCAGGCCGATGGTGAATACGTCAAGGTTTCGAGCCTGGTGCCGGGTGGCCCCGCCGACAAGGCCGGCGTGCTTCAGCCTGCCGACCGCATCGTCGCCGTCGGCCAGGGCGAAGACGGCGAGATGACCAATGTGGTCGGTATGCGCCTCGATGACGTGGTCGACCTGATTCGTGGCCCCAAAGGATCCAAGGTGCTGCTGGACGTGGTGCCCGCCCAGTCGGTGGACACGACGCGTTCGCATATCGTCGAAATCGTGCGTGACACCGTCAACCTCGAGGACCAGGCGGCCAGCAGCGAGGTCATCGAGGTCAAACGCGAAGACGGCACTCACCGCATCGGTGTGATCGACGTTCCCACTTTTTATGTCGACTTCGACGCCTGGCAGGCCGGCGAAGAGGATTACCGCAGCACGACCCGCGACGTGGCCAAGGAGATTCGCTCCCTCAAGGCGCAGAACGTCGAAGGTATCGTACTCGACCTGCGCGATAACGGTGGCGGCGCCCTGCAGGAAGCCAATTCGCTGATCGGCCTGTTCATCGACCGTGGCCCCACCGTACAGGTACGCGACGCCAGCGGGCGCATCAGCCTGTATGGCGATACCGACAGTGGCGTTCTCTATGAAGGCCCACTGACGGTGCTGGTCAACCGTCTGTCGGCCTCCGCATCCGAGATCCTGGCCGGGGCCATTCAAGACTATGGCCGTGGCCTGATAGTGGGCAGCCGGACCTTCGGCAAGGGCACCGTGCAGACCCTCAATGAACTCAGCCACGGCGAGGTCAAGCTGACCCGAGCCAAGTTCTATCGCATCTCCGGGGAAAGCACCCAGCACCGTGGCGTCGAACCCGATATTAGCTTCCCGAGCCTGATCGACCCGGACGTGATCGGTGAGAGCAGCCTGGACAATGCCCTGCCCTGGGACACCGTGCGGGCAGTGCAGTACCGCCTCTACGGGACTCCGTGGCGGCACCTTGAGGCCCTGGCCGCGTCGCATCGCGCGCGCATCGGCTCGCATCCCAATTTCGTCTACCTGGAAAAACAGGCCGAACTTTCCCGCCAGCTGCGCGACCAGCAGACCAGCGTTAGCCTGAACCGCGAGCAGCGACAGCGCGAAATGCAGGCCCAGGAAGCCGAGCAGCTGTCGCTCGAGAATCAGCGCCGTCGCGCGCTGGGGCTAGATGAACTCGAAGACTGGAGTGATGCCCGCGGTGCCGCCGACGAATCACCCTCTGCCGCGCCACTGGACAGCGAAGAGCCCGCCCCCATCGATCGGGCCCAGCTCATCGAGAGTGCGGAAATTCTGCTCGACTACGCGCATCTCAGCGAGGGCGACAGCAAGGATGGGCGCCAGCTCAGCAGCATGGAGTGACCCCTCCCTGACGAAGGGCGCACCCAGCGGGTGCGCTCTGTGGTGACAACAGCTCTCAGGGCACGCAGCGGTGGCAAGACAAGGGATGGGCTGACAGCCACCATCATCCAGAGGTTTCGATAAGCGGTGCCGGACAGGGCTCCACTCCTGCGCATGCGTGGATCACATCACCGCGCTGCAGGAACCAAAATCAGTAGGGACAGGGTAAAAAAGCGCCACCAGCGAGTCACGACGCTGGCTGGGGTCAGCTATCGGAAGCCATTCGAGCCCTGAGACGACTCACGGCCTGACTGTGCAGCTGGCAGACACGAGACTCGGTCACGCCGAGCACCGCTCCGATTTCCTTGAGGTTCAGTTCTTCTTGGTAGTAGAGCGCCATCAGCTGCTTTTCACGCTCCGGCAAGGCACCGATGGCCTCTACCAGCTGTTCGCGCTGCTGGCTATCGACCAGTGCCGCAAAAGGAGACTGCGGCCCACCAGCTCCGGCCTGGGGTTCGCCGCTTTCGGCTACCAACTCTTCGAAAGGCAACAGATGGCCGTTATTGGTATCGCTCAACAGCTGGCGGTAGACATCCATCGGCATGTCGAGATCGGCGGCAATTTCCCGCTCCTCCGGTGGCCGACCCAACTGCTGTTCGAGACGGCGCACACTGGCGTCCACGCTGCGGGCATTGCGCCTGACGCTGCGCGGCATCCAGTCGCGGGTTCTCAGTTCATCGATCATGGCGCCGCGAATGCGCTGGCTGGCAAAGGTCGTAAAACTCGCGCCCGCCTTGGCGTCAAAGCGCCCTAGGGCATCCAGCAACCCCACCATGCCCGCCTGAATCAGGTCATCCAGCTCGACCGCTGCCGGCAACTTGACCTGCAGCGAGAGTGCCTGGCGCCGGACCACAGGCAGGTACTGCTCAAGCATTGCATTTTGATCGATCTTGCCCTGTGCCGTGTACATCCTGTTGCCTCAAGGACCGACATGGAGCCGGAAAGCGTGGTTAGGACGAGGCTCCGAAAACTGTGGAGTTCGATACACTCTATTATTAAGCCTGCCCTGCCTGGCAGAAGGGTGAAATAGCCCCTAATGATGGCGGTTATTTCACTGATGAAGCGCCTCGACTTCGGTAATTGACGATCACCTGCAGACCCTGGACCTTGACCGCCCGGCGCTGACCGTTGGGCAGTAGGAAGCGAAAATGCAGCGCACTAGCGGCCTGCCAGGACATGGGAGCGGTACGCCGCCCCCGAGGAGAGGTCAGGGACAGGCACTCGCTACCCTGACATAGCCATGCCCTGACCGCCCGGTCAGAGGGTAGGCGAAACCGCCAACTGACCTCGCTGACCTGTCGGCCCACCAGCCGTGAGGGGTTAGCCGCCGAGAGCGCCTCAGAGCTTGTCACCCGTCCCGGAACGGCCACGGTCACCGAAGGGGCATTGGCCACCCAACTGCCGGCCGCCAGACAGGTTGGCGCCATTCCCAGCATCATGGCGATGCAGACGAATCGAATTGCCCAGTACCGGCTCATGGCGCCAGCACCAGCAGGTCGATATCGAACGCCTCGCGAGCCATTTGCTGCAGATTGTTGAGCAAGCCGCGCCGCGAAGCCACCGGCGGATGCAGTGCCAACATGCGCCGGGGCCCGCCGCCACGCCGGACGGCCCGCATCACATTGAAGGCTTGCCGAAAACCGTCGCCGTCGGTCTCGACCCACAACGCCCAGCGTTTTTCCTGGCTGGCCAGTTGGGCCAGTCGTGGGCTGTAGGCATCGCAGGCAACGACCTGCCAAGCGGCTGGATCACCGACCCAGCGCTTCCCCTGCCGTGACCAACTGACCAACGCCGCCTGTGCAAGCTCAATGCCATCGACCTTGGGAAGCCCCAGCACCATCAACGGAATGGTCGGGGAGGGCTCTGGCTCTGACTCTGGTTCTGGCTCCGGCTCGGGCTTCAGTTCTGGCTTCAGTTCCGGCTGGGGTTCCGGTGTCGGCTCGGGTGTTGACGCCTCGCTCGGGCCCAGTGTGGCCGAATCATCCGAAACATTGGCGGCGGCATCAGCCAACGGCTGATCATCGGAGCGGACGGTCTCATCCGGGGCTTCATCGCCAGAGGCGACGCGTTCCTGAGCCCAGCGGCGCAGGCCAGCTGCCTGGTCACTCATAGTCAACGCCCTGTCTGTTCACTGAAGTGGCGAATCGCCTCACGGGCATCTAACACCTGTATCAAGCCTTCCAACAGGCTCTTGGCACGGCGTGGCCGACGACCCGCCTGTAATCGCAACAGATGCGCACGCACGTCCATGGCCCAATCCTCTTCGGCATGCTCGAGATGCAGGGCCAAGGCGGCAATGCCCGTCGCCATGAACACCCGGAGCTCGCTGTCGATGGCAAGCGGCCCATGCCCGGCGAGCTGCCGTGATGCCTGGCGAGCAAGTGTCGGCAGTTCATCGTTGCCAAGCTGCTCGAGCAATGCCGCTCGGCCAGAGTCGATCGACCACCAGGTCGGCGACAAGGCGTAACGACGGGTCAGCATCGTACCGCTATCACGCCCACGCACCTCGGCGAACCAGGCACACAAGGCATCGCCGCCGGACTCTCCGGCAGCGTAGCTTACGACCTCAAGTCGGCGCAGCATGACCTTGGCCGCCTGGCCACGATAGCGAATCAATGCGGGCTCAATGGCCTGTGCCTCATCGGCAAGCCCGGCAAGAGGCAGCCGCTCGCCGCGATACAGCACGCGGCTATTGCCCTGTGCCTGGCTCAACCAGCCGCTGCCACGCGCTTGAAGCCAGGCTCTTGTCCGCGCATCCGGCAGCCGGGGCAGCAAATGAGCGCTGACTCCCAACGTCGTCTCGGCCCACTCCATGCGAGCGCTTTGTCCCGCCATCAACCGGTGCTCGGGAAACGGTTGGACCGCCGGGCGTCCATCGCCATCGAGGGCCAGATGAGGGAGCCCCCAGTCTTCGCCCTGAAGCGTCGATGACCGCGCCCACAGTAGCGTGGTCACTGTCGCCGGCACCCGCGCATGCAGAGGTGCCAAACGTTCTGAATGCAGGCTCGGCGGCAGTGAGCTGATCGCCCACGCATCAGCAAGAGTGTCGAAACCGGGTACCCGGGCATGCAGCATGTCCCAGATACTACCAAGCGCCCTGCCCTGTCCGAGCAATGCCGGTGCGCCTCGACTGGCACTGGCCTGAGGTTCATCGGCCTGAGCATCGGCGAAGGGTGAGGGCACGCCTGCCGTCAGCGCTTCTCGAATCAGTTCCTGTGCATCGGCCATCCCCAGATCTTCGGGCACCCGCTGACCGTGAGACACGAAGTGCAGCGTCAACCCGTGGCGGATCAGGGTGTCCAGGGCGCCACCCAGTCTAGCGGCTTCGTCCTGCTTGGTGAGAATGGCATCCTCAAGGCGTCCGCCAACGGCGCGGGCAGACTGTAAGTAAGTGGTCACCACCTCATCGATCGTCTCGCCCTGGCTGGCGGCATTGAGTAGTAACACCAAGCGGACGTCACGACTGTCGCCACGCAGGTGAGCAATCTGTTCAAGTAGCCGGCGATCACGCTGGCTCATGCCCACGGTATCGACGATCACCAAGTGCTTATCGACCAACTGCGGCAAGAGACTTTCCAGCGGACGGTCGGCTTCGAGCGCATGCATCTCGATGCCCATCAGGTCGGCATAAATACGCAGCTGGTCCTGGGCGCCGATCCGGTAGGCATCGGTAGTGACCAGAACCGCCCGCTCCGGGCCATGTCGCATCACATAGCGAGCGGCCAGCTTGGCCGTCGTGGTGGTCTTGCCCACGCCGGTTGGCCCCACCAGGGCAATCACTCCGCCCTGGTCGAGCAGGGCCTCGGGCTCCGGTGTAACGGCAAGCCGGGCCACCAACTGGCGTTGAAGCCACGCCCGCTGATTCTCCTGGGACGTGTCGGCGAGTTCCGCAGGCAAAGCCGCCAGTAGCTCGGCGACCAATTCATGGCCGAAGCCCGATGCCAGCAAGCGGCGACGCAGATCGGATCCAGGACCAGGCCCGGAGCGGCCTTGCTGACCGAGCATCTGGCGCATTTCCTGCATTTCACCCAGCAGTTGTTGGCTGAGGGCGGCGAAGTCCTGGGGCGAAGAAACACTGGCGGCTGGCGGAATCGAGGGCGCCTCTACGGCTGGCCGTGTGTGCGCCATCAGTCCTGAAGAGGCACGATGCGCGGCTCGCCAGTCAAGACCGCCGTCGCTTCCAGCGGTGGTCGTCGCTTGCGAGGCAGGCGGTGCCTGACGGGCAGCCGGCTCAGATGTCGCCATGGCATCAGCTGCATCGTCGGCCATGGCAAGAATCTCGACGCCGTCTTCGACCGGGCGATTAGCGAGAATAAGCGCATCATCGCCCAGCAGCGCCCGCACCTGGCGCATGGCCTCGCGGCTGGTCGCCCCCAGGAAGCGTTTCACGCTCATCGATCACCTCCCACCATGCTGGTGATCCTTAGCGTACGATCATCGGGTATTTCGGCCTGAGACATCACCACCAGATTACGCAGGCGTCGGCGCAGGAAGCGCGAAAGCAGCGCACGCAGGCTGTGCTGGACCACCAGCACCGGCGGTTCGCCACTCTGCTCTTGGCGCTCCAACGCCTTGGAGGCTTGCTCCATCAGGGTCTCGGCAAGGCCGGGTTCCAGGGCGCCACCGCTGTTCATGGCCTGCATCAGTACCTGCTCGAGCTTGGCGTCCAGGCCGATCACATGCAGATCGCCCTGGGCCGGGAACCATTGCTGAGTGATCGCACGTCCCAGCGCGACGCGCACCATGGCGGTAAGGTCGCTGACCTCCACCTGGCCGCCGCCATGTTCGGCCAGCGTATCGAGAATGGTGCGCATGTCGCGAATCGACACATCTTCCTCGAGAAGTTGCTGGAGCAGCCGCTGCAACTGGGTGAGATTGACGATCTTCGGCACCACGTCTTCCACCAGGGACTTGTCCTCCGCGCTCAGCTTGTCGAGGAGTTGCTGAACCTCTTGGCGTCCCAACATCTCGCCGGCATGCTGATGCAGCAAGTGGTTGAGGTGGGTCGCGACGACGGTGCCGGCATCGACCACGGTGTAACCGTAGACTTGGGCGTGTTCTCGCTGCGCAGCCTCGATCCACACGGCGGGCAGCCCAAAGGCGGGATCCTCGGTCCGAGTGCCTTCGAGCTGCCCCGAGACCTGGCCTGGGTCGATGGCCAGCCACTTGCCGGGATAGGCTTCGGCTTGGCCGATCTCGACCCCCTTGAGGGTAATCACATAGGTGTTGGCGCCCAGTTCGAGGTTGTCGCGAATATGCACGACAGGCGGCAGAAAGCCGACTTCCTGGGCATATTTCTTGCGAACGCTCTTGATGCGACCCAGCAGCTCGCCCTGCTGACGGTGGTCGACCAGAGGGATCAGCCGATGCCCCACCTCGAGGCCCAAGGTATCGACCAGTTGAACATCGTCCCAGCTGGCTTCGGGGGCTTCCTGAGCGGGCGGAGGTGCGGTGTTGACCGCTTCTTCGGTCACGCGGTTTTGCTCGTTACGTTGCAGCCACCAGGCCAGACCGCCGAGCAGCACGGTGAAGATCAAAAACACCAGGTTGGGCATGCCCGGCACCAGACCCAGCAGCCCCATAACGCCGGCGGCCAGCCACAGCACCTGGGGGTTGATGAATAGCTGGCTGATCATCTGCTGGCCGACATCTTGATCGGTGGTGACCCTGGAAACCGTCACACCGGCAGCGGTGGAGATCACCAGCGCCGGGATCTGTGCGACAAGGCCGTCACCGATGGTCAGCAGGGTATAGGTCTTGGCGGCGGTGCCGAAGTCCAGGTCATGCTGCATCATGCCAATCAACAGCCCGCCGATGATGTTGACCACCATGATGACAAGTCCCGCCATGGCATCGCCACGCACGAACTTGCTGGCACCGTCCATGGAGCCGTAGAAGTCGGCTTCCTGGGATACATCGGAACGACGCTGACGCGCTTCGTCCTCACCGATCAGGCCGGCATTGAGGTCGGCATCGATCGCCATCTGCTTGCCGGGCATGGCATCGAGCATGAAGCGAGCCCCCACTTCGGCGATACGCCCGGCCCCCTTGGTGATGACCATGAAGTTGATGATGACCAGGATCAGGAACACCACCAGGCCAACAGCGAAGTTGCCGCCGACCAGAAACTGACCAAATGCCTCGATGACCTTGCCTGCCGAGTCGCCACCATTATGCCCTTCCATCAACACCACACGCGTCGAGGCCACATTCAATGACAGGCGCAACAGCGTAGTGAACAGCAGTACTGCCGGAAAGGCCGCGAAGTCGAGCGGCTTCTGGGTGAACATGCTGACCAATAACACCATCACCGCCAGGGCGATGTTAAAGGTGAAAAACAGGTCCAACGCGAAGGGGGGCAACGGCAGGATCATCATTGAAAGGATCATGATGATCAGCAGTGGACCCGCCAGCAGCTTCATCCGCATGTCGCCCAACAGATCCATGCGGCCCAGATAGTCAGTCAGCGCTCTCATCGAGGCTCCTTGGTGATTTCATCGCTCGGGGCGTCAGGCTAGGCCCCATCATCCAGTTCGCTGGGGACCGGCAGATCATGAGGTGTCTCTGGCAACTCACCGCCCTCCTCGCGGACACTCTTGAGTCGCATCGACCAAGCCAGGACCTCGGCCACGGCCGTATAAAGCGCCATGGGCACCTCTGCATCGAGGTCGACATGGCCGTGCAGAGCTCGTGCCAATGGCGGAGCCTCGAGGATCGGGACACGATGTTCTTCGCCCAACTCACGGATCCGCTTGGCTACCTCATCGGCACCCTTGGCCACCACCCGCGGCGCGGCCATCTTGCCCTGGTCGTAGCTAAGTGCCACGGCATAGTGTGTCGGGTTGGTCACGATCACGTCGGCTTCCGGCACCTTGCTCATCATACGGTTGCGAGCCATGGCCTGTTGCTGGGAGCGAATGCGACCCTTGACTTGCGGATCACCCTCGGACTCCTTGTGTTCCCGCTTAACCTCGTCCTTGCTCATGCGCAACTTCTTGGTATGACTCCATAGCTGGAAGGGAACATCGATAAGTACCGCCACGATCAGGGTCAGTATCATCAAACCACTGGCCGTCGCGGCCAGGCTCATGGCATTGGCCAGGGCTTGCTTGATGGGCTGGCTCATCAACGACATGAACTCGCCAAGATGAGTCACCAGGAACCAGGCACCTACGCCTCCGACCAGCACCGACTTGGCGATCGCCTTGGCCAGCTCAGCCAAGGCTTGGGTCGAGAAAAGCCGCTTCAGCCCCTTGAGGGGGTTCAACTTGGAAAGCTGGGGCTGCAATGACTTGGCCGATATCAGCCATCCACCCAGCAAGGCCGGTGCGACCAGGGCCACGAATACCAGCAGGAGGAACAGCGGCAAGAGCGTGAACAAGGCATTCTGCCCAAGCGTCCAGGCATGGGTCAGCATGGGCATCACTTCGAGCGCCTGACGACGCTCGAACAGAAACGACTGTTCCATGATCGTGCCCAGCTGGTTGTACAAGGTGTTGCCCATCGACCACAAGCCGATGACACCAGCCAACAACAACATGAAAGTCGCCAACTCTCGCGAACGGGCTACCTGACCGTCTTCACGCGCCTTCTGTTCTCGTCGGGGCGTGGGATCTTCTGTCTTTTCGTCATCACTGCTTTCATCGGCCATAAGCCATAACCAGCGGGCACTTCCAGAGAGGGCAATTCGATGCTGATCATTGTCGAGAAAGCGAGGAAGGGGCGATGCGTCAAATAGCGCGACGTATTAGGCCTTATTCGGGCGCATGCGCCGTATCACCAAGCCGGGGGAAGCTTAAGCGGTAGGAAAGAAAATAGACAAACACAGCACGGGAGGCATGAAGCTCCGCCGAACATGACGATGTCCGGCGGGGCTCAAGGTTTAGAAACCCAGTTCATCCAGGAGGTCATCGACCTGGTCCTGACTACTCACTACATCCGGCGCCTCTGACTTGACTTGAGGGCCATTCAGCAGTGAGGCCTCACGCTTGGCGTCGGCCTCCCACTGCCCTTCGGCGCGACGCTTCATCTCGTCGCGACCCTGCTCGGCGGGCACGCTGTCGAGCAGCACCTGTACCAGCTGATGCTCGATCTCACGGATGACATCCATCATCTTCTTGATCACTTGGCCCGTCAGATCCTGAAAGTCCTGGGCCATCATGATTTCCATCAACTCCTTCTGCGTCCCTTGAGTCTTCTCGGGCACCTCTGCTAGATAGCTGCGCGTATCAATGACCAGCTCACGAGCTTCATCCAGTTCTTTCGGTGCGTCGAACCACTCAGCCCAGCGCTTGTCGAGCGACGAAGCGCGGGACTCGAGATCATCCTGCAGCGGCTGAGCCCGATCGATGGCATTGAGTGCTCGGTCCGCCGCCTGTTCGGTCATCGAGGCCACGTAGTTCAGACGATCCCTCGCATCAGGAATCGCCTCGGCCGCCTTCTCGATTTCCTGGTCAAGCCCGAGCTCGCGCATGTTCTCACGCAGCATGCGCGTCAGCTGCCCAATGCGCTTCACCAGGTCTTCGCTGCCACCGCCGGGGGTAGACGCCTGTTGAGCATTTTCGCTCATGATCGTTTCTCCTGCCGAGGGCAAGCCCCTCGTCGTGATTACATGCCGAGCTTTTCGAAGATCTTGTTCAGCTTCTCATCGAGCGTCGCGGCGGTGAACGGCTTGACCACATAACCATTGGCGCCTGCTTGAGCGGCGGCAATGATGTTTTCCTTCTTGGCTTCAGCGGTCACCATTAGCACCGGCAACTCTTTCAGGCTATCGTCGCTGCGGATCTGCTTGAGCATCTCCAGACCATCGAGGTTGGGCATGTTCCAATCCGATACCACAAATTCAAAGCCGCCCTGCTTGAGCTTGTTCAGACCGTCCTGACCATCCTCGGCCTCTTCCACATTCGTGAACCCCAGCTCCTTGAGCAGGCTGCGCACGATACGCCGCATGGTGGGAAAATCATCCACCACCAGAATTTTCATATCCTTATTGGCCATTTCAACCTCTTGCGTCATGTCGTCATTATCAAGACCGGCGAAGGTGCCGGCCCGTTATCAGAATTCTTCCCAGTCGTCTTCCGTCGTGGCCTTGTCACGGGTTGCCGGCACCTGGTGCGCGGCCGCCGAGCGAGTCAGCCCAGAGCGACGTTCTTCCGTACGACCAGGCGGTAGGGAGGCACTCTCAGCGGGCGGTGCCTGAGTGATGCCGCCCGCCAGGCGGAAGACCGCTACCGCCTGCTCGAGACGGCTAGCCTGCTCTTCGAGAGATGTTGCCGCCGCCGCCGCTTGCTGAACCAACGCCGCATTCTGCTGCGTCACCTGGTCCATCTGGCCAACGGCTTGAGTGACTTGCTCGATGCCATCGCTCTGTTCCTGCGAAGCAGCCGAGATTTCATCCATGATGTCAGTCACACGCTTAACGGCGTCCACCACTTCCTGCATGGTCTGACCTGCCTGCTCGACCAAGGTGGAGCCTTGTTTGACCTGGCCCACGGAGTCGTCGATCAGGGTCTTGATTTCCTTGGCTGCCGAGGCGCTACGCCCCGCCAGATTACGCACTTCCCCCGCTACCACAGCAAAGCCTCGGCCCTGCTCACCGGCCCTTGCGGCCTCGACCGAGGCATTGAGCGCCAGGATATTGGTCTGGAAGGCAATCGAATCGATGACGCCAGTAATATCGGAAATTTTCTGAGAGCTTTGCGAAATACCCTGCATGGTGGTGATAACGCGATCGACCACCTCACCGCCCTTGCCCGCCGTGCTCGACGCCTCGAAGGCAAGACCGCTGGCCTGACGCGCGTTGTCGGCATTCTGCTTAACGGTGGTGGTCAGTTCCTCCATGCTCGAGGCGGTCTGCTGAAGCGAAGCTGCCTGCTCTTCGGTGCGCGATGACAGGTCGGCGTTGCCGCTGGCGATCTCCCGCGTCCCCACATGGATCGAGCTGCTGCTTTCGCGCACCGTACCCACCGTTTTGGCAAGCCCCTGCTGCATATCGCGCATGGCGGCGAACAACTTGCCGATCTCGTTTTTCGTGGTGGCACGGATATCTTCAGTGAGATCCGCCTTGGCGATGCGCTCGAGAGTCACCACCGCCGAATTCAGCGGCTGGATGACGATCTTACGCAGGGCTACATGAATCAGTATCAGGATAACGGCCGTCACCAGCAGAGCCACAAGCCCGACGCGCTCGTAGAGAGCCGTGCTGGCGCCATAATCTGCCATCAGGTTGTCGCCGCGCTCACCGGCATAGCGCACGAAATCCGTGATTCCCTTATCGGCGGCTTGGTTCAGGCCCACCAAGCGCTCTTGCAGGTTCCGGTACCGGTCGAGATCACCTGCCAACAAAGCCTCAGCCTGCTGACGTACAGCGCCCAAGTAGCTACCAAAATCCTCACTGATGCGCGCGGTGAGCGCCTTGCCTTGAGACTTGCTGGGCACAGCAACGAAATTGTCGTAACGAGCTTCGGCACGATCAATTTGATCGACGATTTGCGTGAGTCTCTGGTCCTGATTCTGCCTGTCCTGGACTAGCTTCGAATAGGCGACGGCGATATCGACTCGCGCACCACTCAGCAAGGCGTCTGCACGGTTGATTTCATTGAGCTGTGACACATTGATCCGGTCCAGGGTGACCAGGGTCTCGTTTGCCATACTGGCGGCCTTTCCTCCAAGACTCGAGACCAGAAGAATGAGCAAGGCAAACAGGACCAGAACGGACGTCATCGCCGTCTTGATACTGATGTTGCGAAAGAGGGTCATCATGCCGTCAATTCCTATGTAAATGTTGGGGGCTCGCCACGAGTCAAACGCGCTGTGCGCGGCCGGAGGCTGCCACCAGTTTCAGCAAGCGAGGGGCGATGGCATCGAGAGGCAACACCTCGTCGGCGGCCCCCAAGGCGATGGCTTCACGCGGCATGCCAAAGACCACACAGCTATCTTCGTCCTGAGCCACCGTTGCGGCACCGGCATTGCGCATGGCCAACAAGCCGGCGGCACCGTCCTTGCCCATGCCCGTCAGCAGCACTCCTATGGCGTTACGTCCGGCCTGCTGGGCAGCCGACTCGAAGAGCACATCGACAGAGGGGCGGTGGCGATTGACCGGCGGGCCGCTATCGAGACGCACCACATAGTTGGCACCGCTACGCGCCAACTTGAGGTGCTGATCGCCCGGAGCAATATAGGCATGGCCAGGTAACACACGCTCCCCATCATGGGCTTCTTTGACGCGAATCTGACAAAGCTTGTCTAGACGCTCGGCGAAAGATCGAGTGAAACCGCCCGGCATGTGCTGAGTGATCAGGATCGCAGGGGCATTGGAAGGCAGAGGCTCGAGCACATTGCGAATGGCTTCGGTGCCCCCCGTTGACGCCCCAATGATCAATAGCTTCTCGCTGGATACCAGCGGCGCCTTGAGCGTTTGCGGTACCGGGCGATCCTTTTGGCGCACTTGTCGTGGCCGAGATCGCGCTGCGGCACGAATCTTTTCGGCGATCAGCTCGCCATAGTCCATCATGCCGCTGCGAATGCCCATGGAGGGTTTGGCAAGGAAATCCAGCGCGCCAAGTTCCAGCGCTCGCAGGGTTATCTCCGACCCCGCCTGAGTCAGCGACGAGACCATCAACACCGGCATGGGGCGCAGCCGCATCAGGCGTTCGAGAAAGTCCAGCCCGTCCATGCGAGGCATTTCCACGTCCAGGGTCAGCACATCAGGGTTGTGCTGCTTGATCAGATCTCGCGCCACTAACGGATCCGGGGCGACAGCCACCACTTCCATATCCGGCTGTTGGTTAATGATTTCGCTGAGCAGGTCGCGTATCAGCGCCGAATCATCGACGCAAAGCACCTTGATCCTGGCTGAGCTCAAGGCAAATCTCCTTTGTTAAGTGCCGGCTGCCGCAACGGACGCGTAACTCGCCGGCATCTTTCATGTTATCGGCTGCCATGAAGCCAGCTTTAACCGCCCAATGCACCGGCAACCACAAGAGTCAGGAACAGCCAGCGCATTAGGTACGAGGTGAGAGGGTATAGACGGTCTGACCGCGCAGCCGGAATGCATCGCTGATATAGGAAAAGTTCTCCGAATGCCCCGCGAACAGCAGGCCATCGGGCTTCAGCAGCGGTGCAAATCGCTGAAGTATCTTCGCCTGGGTCGACTTGTCGAAGTAGATCATCACGTTGCGACAGAAGATGGCATCGAAAGGGCCTTCGATAGGCCAGCCCGGGGCCAGCAGGTTCAGAGACTTGAACTCGACCATCGACGCCACCTCAGGGCGCACCCGGGCAAACCCGGCCCGCCGACCGCTGCCTTTCTGGAAGAAGCGCTTGATTCGCCCTTCCTCGAGCTTGGCGACCTGATCCATGGCATAGATGCCATCCCGGGCTCGGTTAAGCGCATCGGAATCGATGTCGGTGGCCACCACCTGGCACTGGTCGGCCCGTGCTCCCAAGGCTTCCTGTAGCGTCATGGCAATCGAATAAGGCTCTTCACCCGTGGATGCGGCGGCACTCCAGACACGCACGGTGTCTCGCCGCCCGGCCACATGCTGAGAAAGCAGCGGAAAGTGGTGCGCTTCGCGAAAGAATGCCGTCAGGTTGGTGGTCAAGGCGTTGGTAAAGGCCTCCCATTCCCGTGCCTCGGGCTGCCGCTCGAGGCGAGCCAGATAATCACTGAAGTGGGTAAGGCCATGATGGCGCAACCGCTTGGCAAGACGGCTATAGACCATCTCGCGCTTGTGCTCAGCGAGCACGATACCCGCTCGCTGATAGATGAGCTCACGAATGCGGGTGAAATCCTTCTCGGTGAGCACTAGGTCCCGCTCGGCCATGGAGGCCGACCACCCTCCCTGGCCGGCCGCCTCACGGGGTACATGACTGTTCAAAACGCCTCCCAATCATCGTTGGCATTCGCCAACTGACGATTCTGTTTCAAAGCCTGATTTGAGCTACGAGAATGTTGCTGACCCGATGGTGACCGCTCACCCCGCCCGGAGGACTGACCCAGGGCCGGCATTTCACTTACCTTATTCGGTAACCGCTGGATCGATTCGGCACCAACGCCGCGCAGACGGAAAGCGGCAATGGCCGTACTCAAGACCAGGGTCTGCTGCTCAAGCTGCGAAGCGGCACGTGCCGAGGACTGCACTCGAGTGGCATTCTGTTGCGTCACCTCATCCATCTGCGCGATCGCCTGGTTGATTTGCGTAATGCCGCTGCTCTGCTCCTCTGAGGCAGCGGTGATCTCGCCCATGATGTCGTTGACGCGTGTAGCGGCTGACACCACCTCCCCAATGGCTTCTTCTGCTGACTTGACCAGCCCTGCACCGCTGTCGATTTCTTTGGCCGAGCCAGAGATCAGGCCGCGAATCTCTTTGGATGCCGAACTGCTGCGACCGGCCAGGCTACGAACCTCTTCGGCGACCACGGCAAAGCCGCGACCGTGTTCACCAGCGCGCGCCGCCTCTACCGAAGCGTTGAGCGCCAGAATATTGGTCTGGAAAGCGATCGAATCGATGACGTCGATAATCTCGGTCATCTTGCGCGAGCTTGCCGTGATGCGTTCCATGGTATCGACGACTTGGTTCATCAACTCGCCGGCATTGCCCACCTGGGTGGCGTTCTCCACCGCAAGGGTGCTGGCCTGACGCGCATTGTCGGCGTTCTGCCTGACCGTAGTGGTCATCTCTTCCATGCTGGAGGCAGTTTCTTGCAACGAGGCAGCCTGCTGCTCGGTGCGCGATGACAGGTCTTCGTTGCCCTGCGCGATATCACGCGCCGCTGGCCCTACCACCGTCACGCTGCCGTTGACGTCATTGATGATCGTGCCGAGGCTCTTGCGCATCGTATTCAGAGCCACCATCAAGCGCCCGGCCTCATCATCGCGATGCCCCGGCATGGTGGCGGCGAGATTCCCCGCAGCGATCTGCTGAGTGAACTGCATCGATTCACGCAGCGGCTTGACCAGCGCCCGGATGGTCAGCGCGCCCAGCAGAACAAGCAGCAGCATCCCGACGGCCAGCAGCACCCCCTGAATGAAGATCATCTGCTGCTGATCGGCCTCGGCCAGCTCGGCGATGCTGGCGGCATTTGCCTGCTTGTCGGCCACCAGGTCATTGATGGTAGTGGAGAGCTCATCGCCCTTGGGGCGCAACACCTCGTTGAAGGCCACATAGGCCTTGTAAAAATCACCCGAGTCGAGCGCCGCTATCGCCGCATTCAGGCCATCATCGATATAGACATCGAGCCCCTCGGCGAAGGTCTGCTCTGTGGCCGAGAGATTGTCACTCTCGCCGACGAAACCGCCCCAGGCGCCTTCAAGCTTTGTCACCAGCTCACCGACCGTCGCTTTGAGACTGTCCACATCGGCAGACATCGGGTTACTGACAGGCCCATCGAGCTGATCACGCCCCTGGGTCATCAACTGCTCGATACGCTGTAAACGCGCCACGTCCTCAAGGCCATCCCGGTTGATCTCATTGAGTCGCTCGCCGGCAACGTTGAGACTGAAAAGTCCCAGGCTGCTGCTGGCCACCAGCAGCAGCACCGAGACCCCGATCATGGTCGTCAAGCGAGAACGCATGCTGCGCAGATTGACTTGCCGCAGCCGGCTCAGCACACCGCGACGCCGCAATCTACCGCGCTCGAGTGTCAGGTGCTTGCCGCGGCCTTCGCGGATCAGCGCATAGCTGCGTTCCGCTTCCTCGATAGCCTCGCGCGTCGCCTGAACCCTTAGCGAGGCATAGCCAACCAGCTCACCGTCCTCGATGATCGGAGTGACGCTGGCATGAACCCAGTAATGATCCCCATCCTTACGGCGGTTCTTGACCAGCCCGGCCCAGCTTTCTCCTGCCTTGAGGGTCTCCCACATGTTGGCGAAGGCTTCCACCGGCATGTCGGGATGGCGCACCAGATTGTGCGGCGACCCTAGCAACTCTTCCTGGGAAAAGCCGCTGATCTTGATGAAAGCCGGGTTGGCATAGGTGATGCGCCCCTTGGTATCCGTTCTCGAGATCAGGAAGTCGTCTTCTTTCAGCTCTACTTCCCGCTGCGTGACAGGCTGGTTATTGCGCATCTATTCCCCCTTGCATTGGACCCTGCGAGTCCTGACAGACTTGTTTGTTATATTCAGATTCAATGAACTAAATCGGCACCAGGCATTCTTGTCGCCTAAAATGACGACCAGTCATCGTCAGGTGACGCCGAAGACCTGGAAGCCCGGCTCGATGGCTGATCAGACTTGCCGATGAGCTGAGGCATCCAGCGGGCGAGTTCGGCGTCATCGTCGTGCCGATGATGCGCTGTCGCCGTATCGGTACGAAAAGCAGGTGCCGACTCGCTTGCCTGGCTGCCTAGACGGAAAGTGGCAACGGCCGTGCGCAGTTGCTCAGCCTCTCGCTCCAACTCGCTGGCAGCATTGGCGGCCTGCTCGACCAGCACGGCGTTCTGCTGCGTCACCTGGTCCATCTGAGTCACTGCCTGGTTGACCTGACCGATGCCATTGCTCTGCTCTTGGGAGGCGGCCGCAATTTCATCCATGATGTCGCTGACGCGCTGAACCGCTGAAACGATCGCCTCCATGGTCTGGCCCGCGCGATCCACAAGCGCCGTACCCTCTGTCACGCGGGCCACCGAGGCTTCAATCAGACTGCGAATCTCCTTTGACGCCCCGCTACTGCGTCCAGCCAGGTTGCGCACCTCTTCAGCAACGACGGCAAAGCCGCGACCATGCTCGCCTGCCCGCGCGGCCTCGACCGATGCGTTGAGCGCCAAAATATTGGTCTGAAAAGCAATCGAGTCGATTACCTTGATGATTTCACTGACTTGATGTGAGCTGTCATTGATACCGCGCATGGTGCCAACCACTTCGCTCACCACCTCTCCGCCGCGGCGGGCGGTATGGGAAGCATCAACGGCCAACTGGCTGGCCTGGCGGGCGTTATCGGCATTCTGACTGACCGTGGAGGTCAGCTCTTCCATGCTCGAGGCTGTTTCCTGCAGAGAAGCCGCCTGTTGCTCGGTCCGAGACGACAGGTCGGTGTTGCCCAGCGAAATTTCCTGAGCGTGGCGGTGGATCACCTGGCCACCCTGGCGAACCTTACCGACGGTCCGCGCAAGACTCTGCTGCATGTGGTCCATCGCCGCGAACAGGCGACCAATCTCATTGTCCCCTCGCTGCTCAACGACTCCTGACAAATCCCCCTTGGCCATGCGCTCGAAATGCCCCACAGCCCGTTCCAGCGGGCGAATGACATTCACCGTAACGCCCCACAGCACTAAGGCAATGGTGATAAACGTGACACCCAACACAACAAAGATACCAAGCTCGACCAGTTGGGCTTTATCGGCCACCGCCCCCAGGTCACTGACGGCATAGAGTCCAAGCGCACTGAGCACGAGGATCAGGCTGGTAAAGGTTACCAACACCAAGCCCCAGCTCATCCGCACCGTCATGTTGTCAATCAACTTCATGAAAACCCCTTCCCTTTAATGGCGTCACCCAGCTACTGACGCCGTCCATAATTGAGCGTCACCACCGCCCTCTCAGGCCGGCAGCCACAACCCTCGCCGTATCGTCAGGGCGAAATGATGGGGCGGTTGTTGTCGTTATTGCCTTGCTAAGACTCACTTTCGATCAGCTTCGCTCATGGACAAACTCGTCACATGTCGAGCGTGCTATCGCAACGTACTGTCGAAACGTACTGTCGAAACGTACTGTCGAATCTAAAGGGGTTATCGGCCGGAAGCGGGCAGGTCTTTAGGAAGGAAGTGCAAGGCAAGAAAAAAATTGCATCAAAATGACATCGCCCGGCAATGACCGGGCGATGAAAGTGGCGATACCAGGCAGCATCAGGCGTCGATGGTATCCACCAGCGCCATTTCCTCACTGGTCAACAGCTTGTCGATATCGACCAGCACCAACATCCGATCCTCGAGGCTGCCGAGACCGCTCAAGTAATCGGACGACAAGGTGACCCCGAACTCTGGAGCAGGCTTGATCTGCTCAGGTGTCAGCGTCATCACATCGGAAACCCCGTCCACGACGATACCGACGATCCGCTCGCCCACATTGACAACGATCACCACCGTCTGTCCGCCGTACTCGACATTTTCCAGGTGGAACTTGATGCGCAGATCGACGATCGGAACGATCACGCCACGCAGGTTGGTCACCCCTTTGATGAATTCCGGCGCGTTGGCAATGCGCGTGACATTCTCGTAGCCGCGAATTTCCTGCACCTTGAGAATATCGATGGCATATTCTTCATCCCCCAGTGAAAACACCAGGAACTCACGGCTATGTGCCTCTGTAGCAGCGGCACTGGCGGCATTCAGGTCTGTCATTATACTTCTACCTCCTTGGCAGGCGTGGTCTGGCGACGGGCGCTCAGCGCCTCTCTTTTGGTTCGGCTCAGGCGATGCAGGTCAGTGACATCCAGGATCAAGGCCACGCTGCCATCACCGAGTATGGTGGCCGCGGACACGCCGGAGACCTTGCGATAGTTGGTTTCCAGGTTCTTGACCACCACTTGCTGCTGACCGATCAAATCGTCAACCAGCAAGGCATAGCGGCGACCTTCGCCCTGCACGATCACAGCGATACAACTGGTCGGCTCGGTCTCGGCTTCGGCGACGTCCAAGGCCTGATGAACGGCGACAACCGGCAGGTATTCATCCCGCACCTTCATCACCACGTCATCACCGGCCATGGCATAAATGTCTTCTTTGCGCGGCTGAAGCGACTCCAGCACCGTGCTGAGCGGTAGAATGAACATCTCGTTGCCGACCTTGATCGACATGCCATCAAGGATCGCCAGGGTCAGCGGTAACACGATGCGGGTGGTAGTGCCTTGTCCCTGACGAGACTGGATCTCGACATGGCCACCCATCGCCTGGATGTTGCGCTTGACCACATCCATGCCGACACCGCGCCCTGAAACATCACTGACCTGGTCAGCGGTAGAGAAACCGGGCGCGAAGATGAGTTGCCAAACGTCGTCATCACTCATGTTCTCAGCAGTAGGAACGCCGTTGGCCTCCGCCTTGGCCAGCAATTTCTCGCGATTCAAGCCGGCGCCATCGTCTTTGACCTCAATCAGGATATTACCGCCCTGATGTTGCGCCGAGAGGGTCAGGCGCCCAGTACGGGATTTACCAGCTGCCTCGCGCTTATCCGGAGACTCGATGCCATGGTCGAGGCTATTGCGCACCAGGTGAGTAAGCGGGTCGATGATGCGCTCGGTGAGACTCTTGTCGAGCTCAGTGGACTCACCTTCGGTGACGAGTTCCACGTTCTTGTCGAGCTTGGCGGCCAGGTCTCGCACCAGCCGCGGAAAGCGACTGAAGACATAGTCCATCGGCACCATACGGATCGACATGACCGCCTCTTGCAGGTCGCGGGCATTGCGCTGCAAGAGGCTCATGCCATTGACCAATGCACCACCCTGAGTCGCATCCATTTCACTGACGGTCTGATCCAGCATCGACTGGGTAATGATCAACTCGCCGACCAGGTTGATGATCTGATCGACCTTGTTGACCGGCACACGAATCGAAGACTCACCGCTGCTCGCCGCCTTGGGTTTGGCCTTGGCCTTATTATCCTGCGCCTTGTTGGCAGGCTTGCTCGACTCCACCTTGGCAGGTGGCTCAGGCGACTTTTCCGGTGACTGTTTTTCCTGTGGCTTATTTTCCTGAGCCTTTGCTGTCGCCTCACCTTGCTGAGGAGTTTTCTCAGCCGCTTTGCCTGACGCACCCACATCCGACTGAGCCGCATCAGACCGAGCCGCAGCATCTGAAACGTCGGCCGCCGGACCGCCAGCCGCAACTATTTCCAGTTGCTCGGGCTCGACGATGAAGCACATCACCATTTCGATATCATCGACGCTGGTCGAAGTCTCCAGCAGCACCTCGTAGCGACTGCTGTCACCGCGACGCTCGATGATTTCACCAAAGTTGGCCAGCTCTTCGACCAGCAACTCGCGGTCCTTGTCGGCGATACCCAGCAGCGCAATACTCAACCGCCCCTCTGCACTGTCTTCACCACCACTTACGCCAGGCGACCCTTCCTGAGACGGCGGCGTCGGTTCAGGCTCGGCCTTGGCTGCTGATGCAGCTCCCGGCGCATCATCGCCAACCTTCTTGCCCATCTCATCAAGAGCGAGTTGTTTTAAGGTCTGACAGATGCGCTCGAAGGCTTCAGGGTCGGGTTCGCCACCCTGTCGATAGGCATCAAGTTGATCGTGCAGCATATCCTTGGCTTCCAAAAAGGTGTCGACGATATCTCTGCGTAGCACCAGCTCGCCGTGACGCGTGTAATCGAGCAGGTTCTCGAGCAGATGGGTAGTGTGCTGCAAGACATCGAAGCCGAAAGTGCCGGCACCACCCTTTATTGAATGCGCCGCTCGAAAGATCGCATTTAGCTGTTCTGGATCGGGCTCGTCGACATCCAGCTCAAGCAGATGCCTCTCCATATCACCGAGCAGCTCTTCGGCTTCTTCAAAGAATGTTTCGTAAAATTCACTGATATCCATGTTCGTCCCCGAACTGATCATATAACCGGCCGACAGGAGTCATTGAGCGCCTACCGGCTGGCTCACGCCCTCTAGGAATTCTTCAATCGGCAAGGAATTTCCCTGCTCATTCTTTATGGGCGGCTGCCCTACCCTTTCGCCTCGAGCGCCTTGATTTCGGATGTGATCGGCCACTTGCTGATACAACACCACTAACGCAATACGACGATTAATCGCATCACCGGGCTCGCTATCCGGAATCGGCACTTGGTCGCCCATACCTGCGACTCTCAGCAGCCGGTCAGGCTCAAGCCCTCCAGCGACCAACTCTCGGCGCGAAGCATTGGCGCGGTCGCTAGAGAGCTCCCAATTGCTGTAGCCCTGCAGCCCACCCAGATACGGCACGTTATCGGTATGGCCACTGATACTGATCGGATTTGGCACTTCATTGAGGAGAGGCGCCAGCGTCCGAAGCAAACGGCGCATGTAAGGGGCGACCTGATCGCTCCCCAGTTCAAACATTGGGCGTTTGTCAGTATCGACCAACTGGATGCGCAAGCCCTCGCGCGTCATATCAAAACGCAGCTGGTTGCGCAATTCACGCAATACAGGGTCGGCCTGAATGGCGTTTTCCACGCTGCGGCGCAGGTCCTTGAAGCGCTGCTGCATTTCGCTTGGCCGATGATCAATGCGCCGATCAATGCGCTCACGCTCACCTTCGGTAGTGGTCGGGTCGGGGCCACCACCAGGGATGACATTGCGAGTGTTGGCTTGCTTTTCGCCACCCGCGATAGCTGTCAGTAATGGCGTACTAAAATACTCGGCCACGCCCTGACGCTGCTCTCGACTCGCCGACGAGAGGATCCACAGGACCAAAAAAAGCGCCATCAAAGCCGTCATGAAATCGGCCAGGGCAATTTTCCAGCTACCACCATGGTGACCATGAACGACTTTCTTGCGCCGGATGACAATGGGGGGGCCCTGCGAACTCATGCGCCTCCCGTTCCAGCAGAGGCCTTGGCGGATCGCACATGCTCTTCAAGCTCGGCAAAGCCGGGACGTTCGTCGCTGTGCAGCGCTTTGCGGCCAAATTCCACGGCAAGTTGCGGCGCATAGCCATTGAGACTGGCAAGCAGCGTCACGCGAATGCACTGCAGCATCTTGACGCCTTCCTGAACCTGACGGTCAATGCGGCTCGACAGTGGATTGAAGAAGCCATAGCCAAGCAAGATACCGAGAAAAGTCCCCACCAGGGCATGAGCAATCATCACGCCCATCTGCTCGGGTCCGGCATCCGCGGAGCTCAGTGCTTTCACCACCCCCATGACCGCCGCCACGATACCGAATGCCGGAAGGCCGTCACCGACCTTTGCCAAGGCATCAGCAGGGATGTGTGCCTCGTGCTCGAAGGCTTCAATCTCATGAAGCATCAGCTCATCCAGCTGATGGGGATCCATGCCGCCACTGACCATCAGGCGTAAATAGTCAGTGATAAAATTCATGATCATGGGATCATTGACGACCCGCGGATGCTCGGTGAACAGCGGGCTATCCTCAGGCGCATCGATATCTCGCTCGATACCCAGCATCCCTTCGCGACGGACCTTGCTCAGCAGCTTGTACAACACTGCCATGACTTCCATATAGGTCTGCTTGTCATACTTGGCCGTACGCTTGAGCTTGGAAAAGCTCTTGATCGTCGCCTTCATTGCCTTGCCGTTGTTGGCAGCAATAAATGCACCCAAGGCACCACCGAAAATCATGAGAAATTCGGTGGGCTGGTAGAGAGGGCCTAGCTCGCCACCGGCGAGGGCAAAACCGCCGAATACCGATAGCGTTACGATAATGAACCCGAGAGGTATAAACACAAGCTACGTCCTTCACTGCGGCGAATAGCGTCTTATATGTCTATCGGCAAGGTGTCGACGGCCTTGAGGCCCAGAAGCGAAAAAAGGTCGGCCAGGGAGCGACCCAACGAAAAAGCCCTGGCGGTCGGGCCAGGGCTTAAGCAGGGAGGCAATGTCCTACACCAAGCTTTTACTCACGACATGCGCGATGCTGCGGCACGATGCTCAGGTGTGGCCAAGCTGGAGGTGGGCGCTGCGTCTTTCCCCTTGGCCATACGCTTGCGAGTCTTACCTGCCCTTGAGGGCGGCTGACAGATCCCGCACACAAACTCCTGAGTCGGCGTATGCGCATGAGCCACGTATTGACCACGGCACGATGTGCAGGTAGCCAGCTCCAGCAGCTCACTCTCGAAGAAGCGCACCAACGTCCAAGCACGCGTCAGGCCCAGAACCGGCTCGGCGCCGTCCAGGCCGACTTGCTCGAGGTAAAGCCGAAAGGCCTTGACAAAGGCCTCCATACGATCACATTCACAATCTTCTAGCAGGCGGTAGTAGTAATTATAAAAAAGCGACGAGTGAATATTAGGAAGCCATGTAATAAACCAGTCCGTGGAAAATGGCAGCATCCCCTTGGGAGGCGACATGCCGCGCACCTCCTTATAAAGCCTGATTAAACGACCGCGACTGAGGTCAGTTTCGGTTTCCAGTACCTGCAGCCGGGCACCAAGCTCAATCAACTCAACAGCCATCTGGATCTGCTGCATCTCCATCACTAGGCTCTTTTCACTCATGCCATGCCTCCCGTTGAATGGCATGTCGAAGTGGATGGAGCCTGTGACAGGATCATTGACGCATGCGTGTGGATAAGGCCATGTTCGCGCCTCTGCCGAACCAGGGCCTGCAATTGAGTAGCGTCACCCAAGCTTAACTGGCAAAGCAATTGGTTAGTGCGTGAGAGCTGACCCAGCTGCCGCGCCGAGAGTGAGGTTAGAAGGTCCGCCATCTCTCCATCGACCTTGAGCCGAAACATGGCCGTGGCCCGATCGTCGGCTAGTAGGCGCTGCGCCAATAGCAAATACGACAGATTCAAATCCTGGATTTCATCCAGGAGCTGCTCATTAACCATTCCTGACCCCTGCGAAGGCATGCAATTATCAAACGATCAGTCCTTGTCTGACTAGGTGTGTCAGCTTTTTTTATGGGACTGTCTGATCTATCTTTTGACCATTGTTAGTTTTTTAGCATTACATTTTCAACCGTGCGCAAGCGAACCTTTGCTGACGGGTTACAAATAGGTAACGGGGGAAAGCGGGGGTAAAAGGCCGCAAATTGCGAACCAAGCCCCATGCAGGCGATGAAAAAATGCTAGCCGCGGGCAACGCAATTTTCCTTAATACACATTTTTTTTCTTTTCTTTACATGAAAAGAAATTAGTTTGCTCATTACTGGCCAACCCTCCGGAAGGCTGGAAGAACATAAGGATCATAATCATTAACAACATGACGCAATCCTCCCCCCCATGCATCAATCGGATTGGGGCGCCAGGTCACGCACCCAGACCAGTAATTCAGCAATAACTTGGTAGAGTTCTGGTGGGATCTTTTCATCAAGGTCGAGCTGCATCAGCATGTTGACCAATGCAGGCGCATCGTGGACAAAAATATCGTTTTCCCTGGCCGCTTCGATGATGCGATCCGCCATGTCGCCGTAGCCCTTGGCAACGACATGCGGCGCCCGTTCACCTTGATGGTAGGCTAACGCCACCGCTTGGCGCCGCTCGCCCCGAGAGTTAGCGCTCACACCGAGCCTCCTTTGCCTTGCCGCTCGACCATATGCAAGCCGACGGCCTCAAAGCCGCAGGCCTGCAAACGCGAACGCAAGTCAGCCTCACCAGTATGCAGCCGGGCCAGAACCTCCTGATTCTCGGCAGACAGCGTAATATCCAGCTGCTTGGGAGCAAAACGCAGCATCACATCCAGACTCCCCAGTCCCGCCACCTGCAGCGACATTTGCGTCTGCCACGCCCCCTGATCGGCTTCTTCGTCAGCCTCATCAGATGTTGATTGCTCGCCACCGCGCTGTCCTCCCTGCGGCATCTGTAAGACGAGCGCCATAAACACCCCCGACCAGACATCCCCTTCCCAGCGCAATACCGGCGACGGAGTCGCGAGCATTTCCAGTTGATGACGCACCACGTTCTGCTGTGCGTCATCAAGGCCATCCACACTCGCCGAGGCATGATGTGAACGCTCCGCACCAGCGGCAGGCAGGGGTATTTCTGCACGCTCAGCGCCACCAACTTGTTGGTAAGCCTGATGCGTCGGGCTTCCGCCAGCAGGGTTAGGACTAACGCCTGACGTCTGCGCCATTGAAGAAGCATTAGACCCAAGAGATGCTCCGGCTCCTGCTTGGGCTGCTGAACTGGCGGAGCCGCCGGTCGCAACAGGCACTGAACCGCCTCCCCCACGTTGAGCGCTGGCCTCTGGGCCAGCCATCGGCACGGAGCCCACAAGAATGCTCGCCCAGGCGGAACCCGACAGAGACGCGGGCGCAGGCAATGGCATTGACATCGGCGACGGCGCCGACGTGACTGGTGTCAACTGTTGAAAGAGGTTGGCGCTATTAGCGCGATTCATTTGAGGTTCGAGCGCCAGCTGCTGTCGAGGCAGCTCGCCACGGTACCACTTGGCCAAATGTGATTCGTAAAAAAGCCCACTTGTCTCGATGCTCTGCTGTAGACGAGAGGCGACTTGAGTCGATGGCGCCGTACTCGCCTCGGCTGGCAGCAAGGGGCCCTGTACGCGTAGCGTGGAGGGTGGCGCCGGAAAACGCTCGAGCACGCTGGCGATGGTTTGCGCCGATGCGCTGAAATGCGTTTGGGTGGAAGGCTGAGCACCGGGCCGGGATAGATCGGAAGGAGAGACCCCCTGCCCCTGGGAACGGCCAACTAACGGCGATGAAACCGTTCCCTGTCTAGGGTCTAGCCGAGAGTCACTGCGCAGTGCTTGAACGGCATCGCTCGGGCTCGAAGGCTGCACCGGAGCATTGAGCTCCCGCGGCACGGGCACATCGACCCGCTTCCCCAATACCTGATGGAGCAGGGTATCGATCAAAGGCGTTATGCCACTCAAGCATCACCCTTCTTGAATCGCGAAGGACCGCCAAGCACCTGAGACCCCGCCGCGCCTCCATATGCGCTATCAACCGAACGCTTGCGCCGGCTGGCATCCAGCAGTGCGCCAAGCTCGTCACGCCGCTTGTTTAGGCGACGGCGAATTTCCAGGTCATCTTCGAGAATACGCTCCAGCAGCGATGCCTTGCGCTCGCGCTGCACGACATCCAATGTTTTACCGGCCTCGATTCTCGATAGCCGTTCGACTTCGATGACGTAGTCAGCCTCTTCCTCAAGCAGGCGGCTCCAGTCTTCCTCGCAGGCAAAGGCGAGCATTCGGCTAGAGCGCTCCAACAGCGCCTCATAACCGGAAATAATATCGTCATGGGCACCATCGCCTTCTTCGAACCGCCGCTCAGTCATGTCACACCCCGTCAGACCGGCCACCGATCTCGCGCCAGGCAGAACCGATATTTTCGAGAAGTGCCGAGGCCTCATCAAGACGTTCGAGGTCATTACGTAGATTAGCTTCCATTAGCAGGCGAGCCACGTAGTCGTAAAGCGACCACAGCCGCTCAGCAATTTCCCCGCCCTTTTCCGCATCGAGTGCGGCCTGCAGGCCGTTATTGACAATATCTAACGCCTTGGAAATAGCGAGGCCCTTCTCCGGCACATTGCCATCCTGCATATGGATGCGTGCCTTACGAATCGATGCCTGCGCACCGTCAAACAGCATGGCAATGAGCTGATGCGGTGTAGCCGACATGACGCCGCTCTCAACGCCGACGCGAGCGTAGGCCTTGGCTCCCTTGCTGTAAGCGGCGGCTCCTCTCATGGCACTCATGGTCCTTTCCTCGTATTCAGCATAATTGGTGACTGACGCTTCTGGTGCTGTTCAGGCAGTTAGTTTCTACCCAGCTGAGCGTTCATATTGTCGAACTGTTGAGTCAAGTAGCTACTCGTCGAGTTCATATTGGCGATCATGCTGTCCAGTTGAGCGAACTGTTCACGATAGCGAGCAATCGTATCGTTGATATTTTCCTCAGTGCGCGTGTAGCGTTCACCCAAGCGTTCGATGCTATCTTCAAGGCCCTGCGTCGAGTTGGCGATCAAGCCACCTTCTTCCAACATGCGCCCCAGCACGCCATCGACCTGACCAGCCAAGCCGCCTGCCTCATCGGTACCGGTGAAAAAATCACTGAGGGCGGCCAGGTCATTGTCGACTGCATCTCCTAGCTTTTCTTCATCGAGCTCGAGCGTCCCATCGACCTGAAGACTAATGCCGACATCCGAAAGCATCTGGAACGTGCCATCCCCGGCACTGCCACCCAAGGCATTACGAAGTTGAGACTCGACACTACGCAGCGTGCTATCGCCCAGCAGCTCACCCGCATCACCGGTTTCTGCATTGAAGCTGGTCAGGTCCGCCATCTTCTCCTGCAGCTTGTTGTAGCTGTCGACGAAGCCTTTAACCGCAGACTTCACAGCACCGCTGTCACGCTCGACGCCAAGGGTCGCGCTACCCGTCTCGGCAATGGAGAGCGTCACACCCTGCACCGCCCCTTCGACGGTATTGGACTGGCTGGAAATATCGATGCCATTGACGCTCAATTTGGCATTGGCGGCGGCGACTGACTCTGTCATACCGTCTATCGCCATACCCAGGTCACTACCGGTATCGCTAAAAGCTACGGTTATCTGAGACTCGGTGCCGGTCGCCTCGGATGTCAGTACCAGCCGATAAGGCTGGTCAACAGTGCCACTACCATCGAAGCCGCCACCATCATTGACTATCGACGCCTGCACGCCTGCACCCGACGCATTGATACTGTCGCGCACGTCTTCAAGCGTACTGTCGGCAGTGACCTCGATGACCGTATCGTCGCCGCCTCCCACGCTTACCGTCAGTGTTCCCGCGGATGCCAGGCGTTCAGAGCTGCTGGCTACACCATTGGCGGCCAGGCTCTGAGCCCGGGCGAGCTGAGTCACCTCAATATCGTATCTGCCGGGCGCAGCGTCGCTGCCCCCTGCTGCCGTCACGGCATCGCCAGTTACCTCGCTGGTCACGCCCTGAAAGAACTCGGCGTCATTCAGCTTAGCGGCAGCATCTTGAAACTGGGTCAGCGCACTCTCAAGCTGACCATAGGCAGAAATCTGCGACTGGTAGCTCTGCTGTTGCTGCGTGATGGGCGCGAGCTTTTCACGCTCAGCGCTTTTGAGCTGATCAAGCAGCCCATTGAGATCGAGCCCCGAGCCGATACCCAGGGATGAAATCGTCGCCATGCCGGTGCCTCCTGTTGCGAGCCATTCTGCCAAGTAGAGCGCCACCGCGAGGGGCCGAATAGCTTCTTAAATTGCCGTTATTTCACCTATCGGCGCCCAGCATCAGAACTTGAGGAACACATTACGCAATCTGCCCTTGGTCATTGAGACCGCCACCGCACCCTCAAGCAGTCCGTGTTCAAGAATCGCTTGCCGGCACGACAACCCTCTCGGTTGGCTTGCCAAGCTGGGCCAACGCCCTTCCCTCCAGCATGGCACCCAGCGTCTTCGGCTCAGGCGCAGCGATATGCTCGGTCAGCAGAACGCGGGAAGGCTGCCCCTGCGCATCCACCCGCAACACCCAGGCCAACTCACCACCGGCATAGCGCACCAGGGTACCGATAGGAGCGATGCCAAAGTGACGGACATAGCGCTGAACCCAGCGCTGATCGAACAGTTGCGGCTGTTCCAGCAGGTGTTTATAGATGGCATCGATAGCCCAGGCAGGACGGTCAGGGCGCTCACGCCCCATCGCATCGACGACGTCCACCACCGCCATTAGCCGCGCAAGCTCGTGCAGCTGTTCACCTTTTAATCCACGCGGGTAGCCAGAGCCGTCCAGGCGCTCGTTGGCACCGCCAACCACCGCCTGAGTGACCGCACGAGACAACCAGTTACATTGCGCAAGACTGCGCATGACACTCTCTACATGAACCTGAAGCTCGCGGTACTGAGCCTGATCCAGTGACGTTGCCTGACGTACGTTCTCCGGCAATAGCGCCTTGCCCAAGTCGTGCACCATGGCACAGGCCAACAAGGCCTTGCGCAGGTCCCGGGGCATGGAGTGCTGACCGGCGATATCCGCCAGCCGAACGGCCACGGCCAACCCATGCTGAACCAACACCGATTCACGCTGCATGCAGACAAGTGCAAAAAGCACCGCCTCCCGGTCTTCATCCAACAATGCCAATAGCCGATCGGCATGGCGTGACAACTGAATGGCATCCAGGTGGCGACCTTGCTTCAGCGCAAAGAGCTGGTTATCCAGATAGGCGGCAAGGCGTGACAGCCTTCGCGCCATGGGCGTGGCAAATTCACGATGATGTGCTGCCGATTGAATGGGTTTCTGCTCACTCGCCTGAAACAACGGGGAAGGTTCCTTTGTCGGCTTCCCTTCACTGGCACTTTCTCTGGCACGCCGAGCCGCTTCACGCTCGATCTCACGCACGAAGAACCAGAGCTGCCTTTCTTGCTCGGGGCTGCATCCGATGAACTCAAAGCCCGCCAACATGACCTGTCGTTCATGGTCCGAGTGATCGTGACGCAAGGCCCCATTGACCTCCAACTGACTGCCATTGGGAAAGATCAGCTTGAGCCGTATTGTCGATGATGCAGAGGCCAGCACCGATCCCGTTCCCAACGGCAGAACCACCAGCGCACCTTCAAGCGAAAGGTTCTTGAGCACCCCCTGCAAAGGCTCATGGCCTTGTGAATGCCCCAGCAGCACGGTGGTGTCCATGCTCATGGTCAACTCGGCACGGAAATTGTCACGACGCTGCAACACCTCCAACTGCTCAGGGTAAGGCGCCTCGCATAACAGACGACCCTCGAGCTCGTAGGCCTGCGAGATGTTCAGCACCGGCGTACGCACCAGCTTGGATCGCGCCTGGCCCAGCAACCGGAAGCCAAGCCCTCGCTTCAGGTCCCCCGCAACCTCACGAATGGCGCTAATATCCAATACCAGCGATTCATCCGCGCGAACCTCCATCAACAAAACAGGGAGCGGCTGGCTCACTGGCTTATCAAGCATCAGCGAAGCGCCACCCGGCTCGCTCAAGACATCCAGCAACCCTTGAATATCACGCGCACTGTTTACCGGCTCGTAGTCGCTAGCAGCTTCTGCCATCCCATCCTCGTCTCTTCGATTGTACTGCCCACGCAGCCGCCGCTGTGCGGGCAGAAACGTCCATGTTTTTTGCTATCGGCTTGATATAACAAATCTTTAAGGCTACTAAAGACCGGCTAACGGCGCTCACCGGCCCGCGCCCGTTATGCTCGTCAGCGACTCGAACCGCCCCTCAGTGGAAAAACTCAGGCGGTAATAGCCCTCTACCCCGTGCTTGCCCACTACCCTGCTCAAGGCACTAGCGGGAAATGCCACGCGGCGCCCATCCAACGCTTGAGCGTATACCTGCTGCACCTGCCCCTCGTAGTAATCCAGGCATTGCTTGCGGCTTAGACTCAGCCAGATATCGACACTCGGCACCGCGCACTCCTTGTTTATGCTAATCCACTGCCCGCCCTCTTGGCTTGCGATGGCGACGCCATGAGGAAATACTGATGACACTACTTTACCGACTAAGCGTCGTTAGCGCCGTCCCCCAATCACAGGTGATGCCATGCAGGTCGCTCCCATCACAGCCTTTCAGCCCACTGTCCAGCGTCCCACCGGGCAAGTAGAGGCCGCCGCGGCATCCAGAGCCGCCAGTGACAAGGCATCCGCCCACCAGTCGGCACAAATTTCCGCACAAGCGACCAATGCCCAGGCCACCTCCAGGATACAGCCGCCCAAACAGGCAGATGCCGCCGAGCCAGGCCAACAAACAGATAGCAAGACTACCAGCAAGTCAGATACCTCCGAGCGTGCCGAGGCCCAGCATAAAAAGGCCAACGGCGAGGTATTGACCGAAGCCGAGCTACAACAGCTCGACCGGCTCAAGCAAACCGACCGCGAAGTGCGCCAGCACGAACACGCTCATCAGAGCTCGGGCGGCCAGTACGCCGGGCGCATCGAGTATGAGTACGAGCGAGGCCCGGATGGCCAGCAGTATGCCGTAGCCGGCGAAGTATCAATCGACTCAAGCCCCGTGCCCGGCGATCCTGCCGCCACCATCGACAAGATGGAACAGGTTCGCGCCGCGGCTACTGCTCCCGCCGAACCCTCGGCGCAGGACCGCAAGGTCGCCGCCCAAGCCAACCAGCACCTGATCGCTGCGCGCCTGGAGCTCGCCATGCAGCAGCGCGAGATGGACGGCGCCCGCAACACAACCAACGTGCCCCAGCAGCCGGACGCTTCAGCCGACGGCCAATCGGCCTTTCAGCCTTCAGCCTGAGGTCGTATCAAAAAATCTGCATCAAGCCCCTAAAGCTTTGCGGGCGCCTTCCGATAACTAGGGTAACGGCCAACGGCGCCGTTGCGGCAGGCCCGGAGCGCTAACGTGACGGGCCCGCCAATGGAGCCCTCAACAGCTTGGAAGGAAATCACTATGTCCGTGATCAATACCAACATCACTTCGATGATCGGTCAGCAGAACTTGAACGAGTCGAAGAACGCCCTGACCACCTCCATGGAGCGCCTCTCCTCCGGCCTGCGCATCAACAGCGCCAAGGACGACGCCGCCGGTCAGGCCATCGCCAACCGCATGTCCAGCCAGATTACCGGTCTCTCTCAGGCACAGCGTAACGCCAACGACGGCATCTCTGTTGCCCAGACCGCCGAAGGTGCGCTGAACCAGGTCAATGACAACCTGCAGCGTATCCGTGAACTGAGCGTTCAGGCCCAGAACGGCACCAACAACCAGGAAGACCTGACCTCCATCCAGAACGAGATCAACCAGCGGCTGGGCGAGATCGACCGCATCTCCGAAGAGACCAGCTTCAATGGCACCAAAGTGCTGGACAGCGATCAGGAGCTGTCCATCCAAGTCGGCGCCAACGACGGTGAAAGCATTTCGATCAGCCTGAGCCAGATCAACGCCGAAACCCTGGGCCTGAGCAACTTCAATGTCGATGGTCAGGCCGAGATCGAAAATACCGCCGCAACCGAAGATGACCTCAAGGTCGCCGCTAACGTCTCCGTATCCACTGGGTCGGGCGACTATACGCTTGAACAAAGCAACACAGCGGCTACTGCCTCGGATGTGCTGTCACAGCTGTCAAGCGGCGACACCGTCGATGTCACCAGTGGCGGTGCTATCACCGACGCGACTCAATTCGGCCTTGCCAGCGGCACCATTTCTGGTGGCAGTGCCACTCTAACCAGTGACGGTTCCGGCAGCTTTAGTCTGCCTGACGTAACCGCCTTCAGCGGCAGCGATGCCGCCGCCCTGGCCACCGGTACCGCCGAGGCCCCCACCAGCGCCACCTACACCTTCAGTGGCGGATCCCAGGACGTACTGATCGATAGCACGGGCAACATCACGGACACAGACGGCAATCAGCTGTACCTCACAGGGAATGATGAGCTGACTCTCAACGACGGTGGTTCTGGCTCAGCCGCCGCCAGTGCAACCAATGTAACTGCTGCTATTTCTGCTGACGCCAACGCAGCAGGCAACATTAAACTAGCCATCGATGGCGGGCCGACTATTGAGTCCAATGGTGCTGCCGATAGTGACGCCACACTCTCCGGTGTAACCGTCACCAGCGATGAACTCACCACGCTCGCAGCCGATAACAGCAACACCATTGAAACCACGGTTCAAACATCGGGCACGGCGGAAAACATCAACATCCAAAGTGACGGCAGTGTCGTCGAGGATTCTTCCGGAGATGCGGTGTACGTCAGCGCCGACGACGGCTCGACCCTGGTAGATACCGACACCACCGACACCGAGCTCTTTGTCCGCGAGAATGGCAACATTACCGACAATGCGGCGAATCAGTATTTCGTCGATGAAAGCGGCAGCCTTACCACCGAGGCCACCAGCCCGGGCACCAAGACTGAAGACCCCCTCCAGGCCCTGGACTCGGCGCTTAGCGACGTCGATGCTCTGCGCTCCGACCTGGGTGCCATCCAGAATCGCTTCGATTCTGCGATCACCAACCTGAGCACCACCGAGACCAACCTCTCGGCTGCTCGCTCGCGCATCGAGGATGCCGACTACGCCACCGAGGTCGCGGACATGACCCGCGCCCAGATCCTGCAGCAGGCAGGCACCTCCGTACTGGCGCAGGCCAACCAGATCCCGCAGGGCGTGCTTTCCCTGCTCGGTTAAGGCGAAAGCACTGGGAGCCTTGTCTCCTAAGGCACTTGATAGACCGGCCCTCAGGGGCCGGTTTTTTTATTCGCCAAAAACAACTGAAATGCCTGCCCTTTCTCACCCTTCCTTCTCAACCAGCCTCGCTAAGATGGAGGAGGCCCACAACTGGTTATAAGAGTTTCCCATGCCCCCCAAAAATACCACCACACACCACTATCGTAAGCCTCGCCTGCTATGGGCGAACGCCTTCTGCCTGCTGGACACTTCCAGCGGCGCCAGCATGAGCGTACGTGAAATGCTCCACCAACTGCTTGCTCAGGGTTACGACGTTCAGACGCTAGGGTGCACGATCTTCGACAACCCGAAAGGCGCCGGAAAGCTAAAAAGCCACTTAAAAAAGACGCCTGCAAAAACCCATCAGCTGATAGACGTGCCCGACGGGCAGCTCACTCACCAGCTGCTGGTGACAAAAAACACGTATCGTAAGAACATAACCGCCCACGAGGAAAGCCTATGGTATAGTCAGTATCTTTACCTACTGGATAGCTTTAAGCCTGACGTAGTCTGGTTTTATGGTGGTCAAACACTGGATTTACTGATCGCCGATGAAGCGCGCGCGCGAGGAATTCCCTCCGCCTTTTACCTGGCTAACGGTAATTACATGTCGCCACGCTGGTCGCGCGACGTCGATCTAGTACTGACCGACAGCGAGGCGACGGCCCAGATGTACCACCAGAAAGTTGGTTTTAGGGCGAGTCCTGTTGGCAAGTTTATCGACCCAGATAAATTCATCGCCACACACCATCAGCGTAAACACCTGCTATTCGTCAATCCCTCATGGGAAAAAGGGGCAAGCATCATTGTCCAGCTAGCACTGAAGCTGGAGCGTGAGCGACCGGATATCACCCTGGAAGTCGTGGAAGCCCGGGCCGACTGGCAACATGTGCTACGCGAGACGACCCGCCGGCTTGGCCAAGAACGCGATAACCTGCCGAACGTGGTTGTCACGGCCAATACCAACGATATGCGACCAATATACGAGCGCGCACGCGTATTATTGGCCCCCAGCCTGTGGTGGGAAAGCGGCGCCAGGGTGCTGGCCGAAGCGATGCTCAACGGCATACCAACCATTGTCAGCAATCATGGCGGCAGCGCGGGATTAATTGAAGACGCCGGTGTAATACTGGACTTTCCCGAGGCATGCTATGAGCCCCCTTATCAGCACAGCATGACGGATGACGAGCTACAGCCACTCTTCGAGACCGTTGTAAACCTGTTCAATGGTGCATCGCTGTATGAAGAATACGTGGAAAAAGCATGGCGTGTGGGTAGAGAAAGACACCATATCGATGTCAGCACGCGACGCCTCACCAGAGCGCTGGGTCCATTGGTCAAAAAACGCGCAGGCAACAAGGACTTTCTCAGACTGCAACGCAAGGGCCACAAGCATCACTTGGCCGGCACCGCGGGCAAGCCGGCGTTCACCCGGGTCTCAACTACGCCACAACCACAATCTCAACAGCATCCGTCACCTAACGGCCACAATGAGCCTTCGAGCAAGCCTACGTCACTCTTCCGGAAAGATGTCGACTGGCAGCTAGACAGCCAGGTCATCGTGCTGGATAACTCCGCCACACTACTCAAAAACAGCAAGACAAACACACTGCTAAAGAATAAAGCACTCGCTATCATTGCATTCGACCCCGCCAGCCAAGTTGAAAACTTGGCGCTTTACGAAGGTAGCGACGATATTCAGATCTTCCCCCACGCCCTGCTGGGAGATGGCACCCCTACTACTCTCCATATTTGCCTTGACCCCTTACTGACAAGCACGCTGAAACCGCTTCCTGCGCAAGAGGTGCCAGAAGCTTACCGCCAAGGCGCGCAGGTCATCGTAGAACTCCCCATTCAGAGCATTCGCCTGGATAGCATTAAAGGACTGAACACCCTTGACTGGCTGATTCTCGATCACCTCAGCGACAGCCTTGCAATTCTGCAAAATGGAGACAACGCCATAAAAGACACCCTGGTAATTGAAGCCAGGTCCAGCATTCAATCCACGCATTGCAACCAGCCAGACATTGATGACATCAATGAGGAAATGGCACATCGAGGCTTTCAGTTATATAGATCAAATAGCATACACCAACTCAACCCCGAAGAGATGGCAGCCAGCAACAGCACTACTGCACTTTTCTTACCAAGCCAAGATCGCTTAGCGAAGATGGCAGACGCCGACAAAAAGAAGCTAATCCTTATTCTTCACAGCTTCTATCTCCCTAGCGATGAAGTACATGCATTCATATCAAAAACTGATAAAAACATGGCGGACATGTACTTAATCCATATCTCAAATGGAATAAACTTATACAACTCTGCCACCTCCATGCCAAACAAAGGCAAGGCGCATAATGCAGATGAAGACACAGCACCACACAACCATGAAGTAGAAGAAACCAAGGATGACAACATCTTGGTTTCTGGAAAAATCATTTTTTAACCAGCACTGGATCGGCCATGCCTATTCTATATAAAGGAAACGAGAGAGTCATTTTCTCGCACATCCCCAAGACAGCCGGCACATCGCTATATGTCTGGTTCGCCGATAATGGCTGGATGATATCAAACCTTCACCTGCTAAATATTGGAACAGGGAATATTTTTCGGCAAAGATACAACATCTGGCAATGCCAAATGGAAGGGAAACCACCAGAAGGTGTCAGCCCACAGCATGCCACTGCCTGTGACTTTTCCAAATGGGGTGACTTCACTTCCGGATTTTGCATCGTCCGACACCCCTTGACGCGCTTTGCATCAGAGTTGAAGTATTTTTTCCCCAACTTCTGCAAAGAAAAGGGTGTTAGCAGGGTCACCGATTCTCTGATTGATCACTACATCAACCTTTATGCCAACAATGCTTTTAGGGACCACGAAAAAGACAAAACCATACGAGACAACCATATTCGCCATCAAATAGACTTCATCGATGGAAACACAAACGTCTTATATTATGAAGGCGAGTGGAAAAGCTGGCTATCAAAGAAATACTCCCTAAAGGGAACTCCTCCCCATGAAAACAAAGACAAATTAGACATCAACTTCCACAACTACATAGATAAAGATTTGGAAGAAAGGATATATAACTTTTATACACCCGATTATAAAACGCTAGGCTACCCCAGAGACCATCGAAAAGTGGTTGCCATTTAACCCGCCGATAGGACATCTCCATGGACCCCACACCCCAAAAAGAAACGACATATATCATTTCTTACCCGAAAAGTGGAAGAACCTGGCTACGCGCCATAATCGGAAAATTCATATCGCTTAAATATGGCATCGACGAATCCAGAATGCTAGAAGTCGAAGAGCTCACCAGAGAGCTAGGACTAAACCCCGTAAAATTCGACCATGACCAATCGGCGATGCTACAAAGAAAGCATTACAAAGAAATATTAGCAAAAAGAGAGGAGTACTGCCAAAAAAAAGTACTCCTCCTTACCCGAGATATAAAAGACACACTGGTATCCGCTTACTTTCAGGCGACCAAGAGAATAAATATATTCAACGGCTCAATTTCTGATTTTTTGTATGACGACCACCTCGGTGCCTACAAAATCCTCTCCTTTTATAAAAGCTGGATACAATCCAAGCACATACCTGGCGAAATAATGGTAGCTTCTTATGAAGACCTTCACAGCAATACCCATTTTACGGTAAAGAAAATCCTTAACTTTATCGGAATTTCAAGTATAGATGAAAACATGCTCGCTGAAGCCATCCATCATTGCTCCTTTGACAATATGAAAAAAATGGAAAAGAACCAATATTTTTCAACATCGGCGTTAAGGGCAGCTAACACCAACGACAATGATAGCTACAAGGTAAGGAGCGGCAAAGTGGGCGCTTACCATGAGCACCTGAGTGACGATGATATCTTCTTCATCGACACCGCGACAGAAAGATTCAAAATTGATCTAAATGATTTAAAAAGCAGGCTTTCTGTGTAGCGGCAACATCATCGTCACATCACTCGCCCAACAGGTAGCCTTAAGCAAAAATATGCAACTCAGCTTGAGGCTGCCATAATATCAAAAAATATTGATCATTGTAAAATGATTATATAACTCACACTACGCCCGGCACCCAAATAGGAGACCAGCCAATAACGCTAACAAATGTTTTTATTCCGGCACGAGGGATCATCAGCGATATCCTCCCCAAGCTGGCGTCCATGCATAGTTTCGTGAATCACACCCTGGCGCAAAGCATCAAGCGGCAAGAAAGCGACGACGCCCGCCAGCGCGAAGAAGAACTTAAGACCGAACTGGAACTTGAACTTGAACTTGAACTTGAACTTGAACTTTAACTCACCATCATCCGCATGAATATCGATAACCTCGCCAAGCGCCATGAGGCAACCTTGTCTGAGCTGGATGTCAGCCGTCGGTTCTGCGGCCCCGATATCGAGCTGGATAAGGATGAAGCGGCCGCCATTGAGCGATTGAGGCACCTCCATCAGCATATCCGCTCGCACTATGCCGAGCCATAGCCGTTCTCCCTCCTGACTATGAGAAGATAATGCAAGAAAGCGACTATGAACGAGTAATCCAGGAACTAGACGAGCTTATCCACGACACCAAAGAGCTGATCGAACGCTTCGAAGCCACCGGCATGAAGGGGCAGATGCAAGTAGACTACGACAGGCTACTCGCTATCCATGACCAGGCCGTTAAGGATCAGCGTGCCCACACCTTGACAATGCTGAACGATCACCCGTAAGCCCAACTTGATGGGAACTACCCCCTCACACATCCAGCGGCATAGACAACTCAGCTCTCTCCGACTACATCAAGAGGGGCTAATTCCACCAAGATGTCTGGAATTGTCTAACTCAGCCATTTTTTATCAGCCAAGGCTAAAGCGGCCGGCTCTGATGCCGGTAGGCACTTTACGAACTGACAACCCTACCGTGATGCAAGGAAGCAGAATGGTTTAGATCCGTACCAACCTGATGGCACTGACCGGCCAGCAACACCAAGCTCAAGCGCAGGACAGCTTGAGTACCGCCATGGAGCGGCTTTCCTCGAGCCTGAGAGTCAATGGAGCCAAGGATGATGCGGCAGGGCAAGCTATCGGCAACCGCATGAGCAGCCAGATCACTGGTCAAGCCATGGCGCAACGCAACGCCAACGATGGCATCTCGATGTCGCAGACGGCAGAAGGCGCCTTGGATCAAATCAATAACAATCTCCAACGTATCCGCGAACTGACAGTGCAGGGACTCAATGGCAGTCTGCGGACCAGCGACCAAGATGCTGTTCAGGCGGAGATCAACCAGAACCTCAAAGAGATTAACCGCTTGGCCGAATCCGTGGGTTACAACGGCATTCCGCTGCTCGATGGCCGGGCTGGGAAAGTGGACCTGCAAGTCGGTGCCAATGATGGCGAGACACTGGGTATCGATCTCTCACCACCGGGCTTTAGCGTCGAAGCCTTGGGTCTTGAAGACTTCAATGTGGCTGGCGTGCCGGGCACCGCGACCGAGCGGGACACCCTGGTCGGCAAGGCCGAGGATATCGTGCTGGCGGACGCGCGCACGACGGTAAACTACCCACCCGGCGCGGAACAGACGCTCTACACCCTCGATGAGGTCGATGAGCCGGGCAACTACTACGTCAGCACGGGATCTGGCAACTTCTCGCGCGTCGATGTCCAGGCCACCCACGAGACCGCCACGGACGAAAGCGTCGTCACGGTCTCCAATCCCCAGGCCCTCTACCAGACCCATAGTGCTCTGGATGAAACCGCCATTACGAACTTGGCACCGGGGCAACGTTTGCTCAACGTAGAAGACACCTTCTATATCGAAGAGGAAGTGGATGATCGCGTCACCTATCGGGAAGCGGGTTTTTCCGTGTCCTTCGATGAGAGCTCGGCTGCCACGGCCGAGATAGAACCTGACGCTAACGCACTCGATGGCAGTGGCTACTACACCGGCGTCGCCCCCGGAGATACCATCACCATCGAGCGCGGCGGCAATACTGTCAGCTACCAACAGGATGAATACGACACCGTCAACTTTCCTGATGTGGCCAGCCCCGATTCGCCGGAACTGGTGATGGGCACCGATCTCGACGGAAACGATCACTATTACGTCAAGAATGGCAGCGGCAGCGATATCGATTACCACCAGGTCGATGATATCCAGGATCGTCTGCGGGTGTCGTCGTCGGCCCTCGCCAGCGACCCGTCGCAAGTCGACCAGACGGTCACGCAAGTCAATGCCTTCGAGTTCGGTGGCGAGACCTACGATATCGATGATTTCGACAACATCAGCTTCGAGGACACCACTAGCCCCACAATCGTCAAATATGAGGATGATAATGATAGCAGCGTGGAGTACTTCCTACGCACCGGGGCGTCAGGCAGCTATCAGTACCATGACATCACCAATGTGCAGACGGAGCTCGACATCGGCCATGCCGGCGACACCTTCGCCGGACCGGACCTGCTGACTCTGAGCCAGGGCGGCATAATCGACGAGGGACCGGGGGACCTCGGCATCACCCAGTCCCCCGAGGTCAGCGACTTCCTGCAAGCCGGTGTCACCGCCAACTTCCCGAACGACTTGGACGTCAGTGACCCTGAGCTTGTACAGCGGTCCGGCGACCAAGGCTGGGTCATCCGCGGCACTCTGAGCGGGGGCGGCTATGGCTACTACGACGCCGAACTAGAAGTGGAACTGGATGCCAATGGCAAGCCGACCGCTTATACCACCACCACCGATCAAGCCAGCCCCACCGTGCTCGGCGTGGACGAGCATGTCGTCGAAAAAGTACACGGCGTGTCGACGGTGACGATCGATCCTCGCAACGTCTCGGTCGAATACACCGATGCCGAAGGGCGGGTCTATGAGAACGTCCTGCAGGAGAACGAAGACGGCAACTATTATTTCGAACTGCCCGGTGAAAGCTCATTACTCGGCGGCTACAAGTCTGCCACGCTCGTCGATCATGATGGCGAAGGCGAGATCTTGCTAAAAACCAAGAATGGTAGTGGCGAGGTTGTCGTTTACTATCCCACTGAGCTGGATCAGAGCCGTAATGACAAGTTCTTCGTATTCACCGATGGTGACGGCTTCAACGATCAGGGCGACCCCCAAACGCGTCTGCGCATTCAGGAAGCCGGTGAAGACTTTCGCTTTCAGGTACCCCGCAACCCCTTGGCGGCACTGGACCGTGCTATCGGGATGGTAGACGCCAAGCGAAGTCATCTCGGAGCCATGGAAGGCCGACTAGAGTCAGTGATCACGGGCAATGAGACAACCAACATCAACCTCTCGGCAGCACGCTCACGCATCATGGATGCTGATTACGCTGACGAGGTCTCACGCATGACGAAGACACAGATTCTCCAGCAAGCCGGCACGTCGATGCTGGCCCAGGCCAACCAGTTGCCGCTGAACGCACTGTCTCTATTGGGTTGATACTCAAGTGACCGCGTATCATAACGGCACCTTATCGGCCTCCAATTGGAGGCCGGCTTGTTAGCCGCTAGTGCAGTACGCCCACTGCTCCAACATCAGTCATCGTTGACGCCCTAAGCCCGCAAAAAGATCACTGCACAGCCTACAAATGCACGATCACTTCCACGCGCCGGTTGGCCGAACGCCCTTCTGGTGTATCGTTGCCTTCCAGCGGCCGGGTATCGCCATAGCCGATTGCTCTTAGCCGTTTAGCGTCGACGCCAGCCGCCTGCAGCTGACGAAGTATCGCCGTAGCGCGGGCTGAAGATAGCTCCCAGTTGGACGGAAAGCGCTCGGTGGCGATGTCGCGGCTGTCGGTATGGCCCTCCACCGACACGGTGCCGTCGTAGCGCTGAATGATACTTACCAGCCGATTGACGACATCCTCCCCAATCTCGGTCAGGTCCGCCGCGGCCGATTCAAAGACCAGCCGGTCCTGGATGCGCAGATTAATGCCTTCCGAAACACTGGAGACTTCCACGCCTTCCAGGCTTGGCAACACCTTGGCATCGGCGAGCTGCGAATCAATGGCATCGCTAAGGTCTCTCGCGGACGCTACCGCCTCAGGCGATAAGCGGACCGTGTTGGCGGGTGCAGCCGGGGTGACGACGACTTTCATATCACCGAGCGCCGCTAGATCAAGGCGCTGATCGAGCATCACCGAGGGCGGAGGAGCAAACTCTTTGGCAGTGCCATACGACGGAAGAAGTGCCAGGGCACCAGAGGGGTCGATCTGTTTGACCGGAGTCGGCAGATGTTCTGCCAGAGCCAAGGGCTCGCGAGTCGTGACCTGTGTCTCGGACTGAGAGGCAGCCATTCCGTCCACCGCGGGCTGCTGCCAGGCCTGGATGGCACCGGCTAACATCAGCGCGCCCTCGGTCTGGACGCGCGGCGCGTCACCTGGAAGGAAGGTGGGCGATCCGTTGCCAATACCTAGCGCCACGACAATAGCTCCAGAAGAGACTTGTTCGGCTAAGGGTCCATCCGACAGCTGCTCATTTGGCTCGTCGGCGCTGTTTGCGGCGGCGACCGCCAATAGCAGGGCAAACAGGGCAACCAGCAGCGTCATGACATCGATGTAGCTGAGCATCCAGACACCGCTGGTGTCCTCGGGGCCGGCGTCGTCGAGAATATCGTGCTTGCCAGTTCGCCCCTGTTTTACCTCACGCATTATGGCGGGCCTTTCTCATCATCTTGGGCAACCGTCGGCGTGGTTTTCCGCTGGTTACCTGACCACCCGAGGCGCTATCGGGTTCATCACTCAACTCATCACGAAGCTCGTCGCGATGGTTGGCCATTAACGACTTGAGGGTCTCTTCAATGAACGACGGCAAACGCCGGCGCGACATTAACGATACGCCTTCGAGAATCATATTCATGGCGATCAGGCGCTCTTCCGTGCGACGCTCGAGCTTCACGGCGATCGGCTTGAAAACCAGGTTTGCCAACACGATGCCGTAAAAGGTCGTCAGCAGTGCTACGGCCATGCGCTCACCGATAACGCCAATCTGTGCGGCATCCATCCCCTCCAGCATATTGACCAGCCCGACCAGGGTGCCAATCATGCCGAAGGCCGGCGCATAAAGCGCCATGGTGCGAAAGATCTGTGCTTCGGCTCGCTCGCGGGCTTTTAGGCGGGCGATCCGCCAGCTCAGCAAGTCAATGATTTCTTCTTCCCGGGTATTGTCGATCACCAACTGAATACCGGTGCGCATGAAAGGGTTGCGTAAGCTGTCCAGCCTTTTCTCGACCCCTCGTACATCGCCAGAAAACCATAGCTTTGCCAGCCCCACCAGCTCTTGAAGGTCTTCTTCAACGCGGCTGTTCTCGCGACGGAATACCAGCCCGACCAGCCGCACGACCCGCACCACCTCACGCAGGGGATAACTAATAAAAGTGGCGGCCAGCGTGCCGGTCAGCACGATGGCAAGCCCTGGTAGGTTGATAAAGCTCGAGGGTGCCTGGGCACTCAGCAGTAGCACACTTGCCAGCATCATCAAGCTGGCTGCAATACCAATCAGTGTGGAGGGGTTCATGATCTGGATATCCGCCTGGGTCGCTGATAAGGAAAAGGAAAACCGGGAGAGCGTGGCATGGCTGGCAGCGTACTTGCCCTACAGGTGCCCGCCTGGGCTCGCTAAAGTTTCTGCATGGGCCGTCGATAACTGTCGTTGAGTAAAAAAACAACCTCAGTACATGAAGGGCTCACCAGCATGACATCACCGATCAATGAATCAGGCACTCTGCATGCAATGCCGGCGCTCCAAGAGCTCACGCCACGGCAACGCATCGACAGCGCTCTTGCGCAATTGCCAGCAGCCGGCGAATCCGCCGCTGATGGGCGTGGTGCCTCAACGGCAAGTTCGTCTGCCGTCACCGGCTCGCCAGGTGCAGGCGAACTCGTTGCGCCTATCCAGCGTATCAACGAGGTCATGCGCAGTTATGGGATCGAGTTTTCGCTCGATGAACATCCGTCTCGTGTGGTAACGCGAATCGTCGATCGCGTCAGCGGTGACGTCATTCGCCAGATCCCATCAGAAGAAGTGCTGCGAATCGCGAAGCAGCTTGACGAGCTTCAAGGCCGCCTGATCAGCTTCGAAGCTTGAGCAGGCTATATAAGCCCCAAGCGTCAACTTCCTGGTTCTGGCTTCTGGATGCTGCGACCAAAGGGCTTGCTGGCCCTCGGCATGGCAAGTAAGGCCTGCGATGCTGGAATGGCCAAAGCCCCCAGCCAGTCGGGAAATAGCCCGTCAGGAATTAGCCCGTCAGAAATGTTCGCTGCAAGACGGGCATCTACGCCTACAACGTCAAACCTCGGGTCTACCGCACGTCATGCCAGCAGGCCTTACTAGACCTGCATATTCATCACGTCCTTATAGGCGGTAACGAGGCGGTTGCGAACCTGCACGCCCATTTCGAACGCCACACTGGCTTTCTGCATGTCGACCATCACGTCATTCAAAGCGACATCGCTGTCCCCTGACAGGAAGGCGGTGCGCTGGCCGGCCGCCGTCTGCTGCATCTCGTTGATGCGCTGCAGCGATGAGCTGAGCTCATCGGCAAAGCCCCCCTGCCCTACCGATGTGGACACGGACTGCCCCTTGAGCTGCTCGCCGCTGGCCTGAGCGGAAAGGCTCTGCATCTGCTGGAGCGCCGACTGAATCGAAGGAGAACTCATGGGCTTAGCCTCATCGTGGGAGTAGTGGGTGAAGCCTAGCAGGAACTCTTGGCACCCCATTCAGCCAATTGGCGACAAAACCGCAGGCTTTTCTGACCTTTGTCGTTGCCGCAGCTAAGGATAATAGCGTTCATCACAGTACTAACCAAAACGGCACTGACCCACTTGCGCTGGCAGACACGGTCCTGATGGAAGCAGTACCGACGGAAACAGTACTGATTAGACGTAGCACTGCCCGAACTAGTACCGCCCGACTCGGGACGGACACCCGCGATGAACGGATGTTGACATGTCTTCTGCCCACACCTTTGAGCACATCACGACACGCACTGCCGATCGCTGCCGGAGGCTTTCATGAGCAACGGGGCCACGGCCACCGATTCTGCACGCCAGGGCAATGCGTCCTCTGCCAGCGCACAGCGCGGGGCGGCACAACCAGCTTTCGATCGAATCAAGGATCAATTGAAGCGCAACCCCATGTTGCCACTGCTGATTGCACTGGCGGCGGTGATTGCGATAGTGATCGCCCTGCTGATGTGGGCTCAATCACCGGACTACCGGGTGCTTTATAGCAATTTGAGCGAAGCAGACGGTGGCCGCATCATCAACGAACTCGACAGCCGCCAGGTGCCCTATCAGTTTGCTGCTGGGGGCAGTGCCTTGCTGGTGCCGAGCGACAAAGTCAACACGTTGCGCCTCCAACTGGCCGAGCAAGGGCTTCCCCAGGGCGGCAATGTCGGCTTCGAGATCATGGACGACCAGGCCTTCGGCATCAGTCAATTTGCCGAACAGGTCAATTTCCAGCGCGGGTTGGAAGGCGAACTCGCAAGCTCAATGGAAGCCCTGGGCCCCGTATCCAAGGCCCGCATCCATTTAGCAATGGCCCAACCTTCGGTATTCGTTCGCGAAGAAAAACCCGCCAAGGCGTCCGTCGTTTTGACCCTGCAGCCCGGCAGGGTCTTGGGTGAGGGGCAGATCAACGCCATCACTCACATGGTGTCCAGCAGCGTTCCTGATCTGGCTTTAGAAAATGTGACCGTTGTCGATCAGAACGGTCGCCTGCTTTCACAACCGGACGGGGCCAGTAGCGGTCTCAACGGCACGCAGCTGGATTACGTCGCCGAGGTAGAAAACTCTTACCAGCGGCGCATAGAAAACATTCTCAAGCCCATTCTGGGCGACCAGAACATCCATGCTCAGGTGACCGCGCAGGTCGATTTCTCACGTCGTGAGGAAACGGCTGAACGCTATGGCCCCAACCAGGACCCCAATCAAGCCGCCATCAGAAGTTCACAGGTCAGTGGCACCTATTCGGGTGGTAATGAGCTAGCTCAAGGGGTGCCTGGGGCACTCACCAATACGCCACCGGGCGCTGCCGCCTCGCCGATCGATCAGGCCAACGCGGATGCCGGTGCTGGCGGAAACGATGGCGCCAACGGCAATGGTGAAGACGATGGCGGCGAACCGCCAAGTCGCTTGAGTCAAGACAACGTCATCAATTACGAAGTCGATCGTAACGTTACCCATATCCAGTATCAGCGCGGTGATATCGAACGCCTGACCGCCGCGGTCGTGGTCAACTACCGCGAGCAGATGAATGACGAAGGCCAGATGGAAATGGTCGCGCTGGACGATGCCGAGATCGCCCAAATAGAGCGCCTGGTGCGACAAGCCATCGGTTTCTCGCAAGGCCGTGGCGATGCGATCGAAATCGTCAACAGCCCGTTCACTGGCCAGGATGACAACACGGTCGAACTGGCGTGGTGGCAACAGTCTGACGTCCAGCAAATGGCCTTCAAGCTGGGACGCTACCTGCTGGTGGGTCTTGCCATCCTGCTGCTGTATCTCTTGATACTGCGCCCGCTGATCAAGCGCTATACCGAGCAGCCAAGCCTGCCTGGTGCCGGCCAGGTGTCTAGCTCCGGCCAGACCATCAGCACCTCGGTCGGCCAGGACGGTGATGAAAGTAATGCCAACAGTGTCGCAGGCGATGAAGGCCCGGCGGAGACCTATACAGCGCCCAGACGACCGCGCAAGTCCGCGACCTACGAGCAAAACCTTCAAGATCTTCGTGAGATGGCGCAGGAAGATCCCCGCATGGTCGCGATGATCGCACGCAGCTGGATGAACAAAGATGAGTAAAGACGCGAGCAAGCTCAGTGGCGCCCGTAAAAGCGCCATCCTGATGTTGTCACTGGATGAAGACAGTGCCGCCGAGGTCTTCAAGTTTTATTCGGCGCAAGAGGTCCAGAACATCAGTCAGCAGATGGCTGAACTCGGCCAGATCTCACATGAAGATATGCGTGTGGTACTCAATGAGTTCCGTCGGGAGATCGACGAATACGCCTCTATCAACGTCAACTCCAGCGATCATATCCGCTCCGTCCTGACCAAGGCACTGGGCAGCGAGCGCGCAACGAGCCTGATCGAGGATGTACTCGAATCCAAGGGCGCGAGCTCTGGCATAGATGCACTGAACCTGATGGAAGCCTCGGTCGTGTGCGAAATGATTCGCGACGAACATCCGCAGATCATTGCCACCATCCTTGTGCATCTGGAGCGCAACCAGGCCGCCGATATTCTGGAGCTGCTCGATGACAAATTGCGTAATGATGTGGTCCTGCGCATCGCCACTTTCAGCGGCGTGCAGCCGGCAGCACTGCAGGAACTGACCGAAGTACTTGGCAACATGCTGGACGGTCAGAACCTCAAGCGCAGCAAGATGGGCGGCGTAAGAACGGCCGCCGAGATCCTCAACCTGATGAACTCCAGCCAGGAAGAGACCGTTATCGAAACCGTACGGGCTCACAGCGAAGACCTTGCTCAGCGCATCATCGACGAAATGTTCCTGTTCGAGAACCTGGAAGATATCGACGACCGCGGCATTCAGATGCTGCTCAAGGAGATCGAGACCAACTCCCTGGTGGTGGCACTGAAGGGGGCGCCAGACACCCTGATGGAGAAATTCATGCGCAACATGTCGCAGCGAGCTGCCCAGCTGCTGCGTGAAGACATGGAAGCGCGTGGCCCGATTCGCCTGTCCCAGGTAGAAGCCGAACAGAAGTCCATTCTGCAAGTCGTCAGGCGCCTCGCCGATAGCGGCGAAGTGGTACTGAGCGGAGGAGACGACAGCTATGTCTGATCCTGACGGCCGCTGGAATGACCAATGGCGCCCCTGGCAAATGGACGAGCTCAAGGAACGTGCACGCAGCGCTCCTGCTGCACATCCTGCCGACCTGGAGCGCCAAGCCAGAATCCGGCGTCGCGCTCAGGAGCATCAGGCGGCTCTTGAGGCCGAACGGCAGCGGATACACGACGAAGCACGCGATAAAGGCTACCAGGATGGCTTCGAAGCAGGGCGCAAGGAAGGACACGAAGAGGGGCTGAAACAAGGCCGCGCTAAAGGCGAAGAAGAATTACGCCAGAAGACGCAAGACACCATTGCCCCTCTGCAACCACTCGCTGCCCGTTTCGGCGAAGCCATTGCCCAACTGGATGACGAGATCGCCGATGCGCTGGTCAACCTGGCCATTGCGACGGGACGTCAACTGGCGGGGGATGCCCTCAAGGCAAGCCCCGAGCAGATTCTGGACATTGTGCGTGAACTGATTCATGTCGAGCCGGCGCTGTCCGGTAAGCCAAGACTCTGGTTGCATCCAGAGGATATGACCATCGTGGAAGAGCAGCTTGGCCACGAGATCGAAAGTGCAGGCTGGCAGCTACAACCGGACGACCAGCTCAGCCGTGGTGGATGTAGGGTCACGAGCCAGAGCGGCGAACTGGATGCCAGTTGGGAATCGCGCTTCGAGGCCATCTCTGACCAGGTACGCCACCGGTTACCTGCTCACTCAGCAGTCTCTCAAGAGCAAGAGCAAGAGCAAGAGCAAGACCAGGAGACCAAAGCATGAATGCCGCCGAGCGCGCGACCACACACCAGACCCACTGGCGAGAAACCCTCGACCGGGTCATGGCGCGCGTTGAAGCATTGCCTAGCTACCGGGCCAGCGGCCGGATCACTCGTGCGACGGGGCTGGTGCTCGAAGCCGTAGGGCTTCGGGTGCCGCTGGGAAGCGCCTGTCGTATCGAGCTGAGTGCGGACAGCACCCATGCCAAGGCGCGCTACGCCGAAGCCGAGGTAGTGGGTTTTTCCGGCGAAAAACTGTTCCTGATGCCTCTCGCCGAGATCAGCGGCCTGACGCCAGGTGCCCGCGTCCTTCCTCTCGGCGATGGCGGAGCACAAACTGCCCGGCGTTTCCCGTTGGGGGCATCCTTGCTCGGACGAGTCGTCGATGGCAACGGCAAGCCTCTAGACGGTGCAAGATCATTACAGGACGTTCCCCATGCACCACTGGCCACGCCGCCACTGAACCCGCTGGCACGTGCGCCGATAGAGAAACAGATCGATGTCGGCATCCGCGCCATCAATGCGCTATTAAGCGTTGGCCGCGGTCAGCGTATGGGGCTTTTTGCCGGCTCAGGCGTCGGCAAGTCGGTGCTGCTTGGGATGATGGCCCGTTACACCAAGGCCGACGTGATTGTCGTGGGGCTGATTGGCGAACGTGGCCGAGAGGTACAAGATTTCATCGACAACATCCTCGGTGAAGAAGGGCGCAAGCGGTCCGTGGTCGTGGCGGCGCCTGCCGACACTTCTCCTCTGCAACGTCTGCAGGGTGCCTCCTATGCCACTCGCCTTGCAGAAGGCTTTCGCGATGAAGGCAAGAATGTGCTGCTGATCATGGACTCGCTGACACGCTATGCCATGGCACAGCGTGAAATTGCCTTGGCGATCGGTGAGCCCCCCGCGACCAAAGGCTATCCCGCTTCGGTGTTCGCCAAACTGCCCGGGCTGGTCGAGCGTGCAGGCAATGGCGAAAAGGGTGGCGGATCGATCACTGCCTTTTATACGGTCTTGACCGAAGGCGATGATCAACAAGACCCTATCGCCGATTCGGCGCGTGCCATCTTGGATGGCCATATCGTGCTGTCACGCGCGCTAGCCGAATCAGGCCACTACCCCGCTATCGACATCGAAGCATCGATCAGTCGCGCGATGGGGGCCATCACGGATCATGCACAGCAGCAGCAGGCACGGCTTTTCAAGCAGCATTTTTCACGCTATCAGCGCAACCGCGACCTGATCAGCGTTGGCGCTTATAGCCCCGGTCATGACCCACAGCTTGATCAGGCAGTTCAGCTATTCCCACACCTGGAACACTTCCTGCAGCAGCAAATTGAAGAACGTACCGACGTGGCAGAAGCCAAGCAGTCCTTATCGGCTATCGTTGGAGGTGGAAGATGAGTGCATCCTTACCGCTCGATACCCTGACAGAGCTGGCCAGAGAGGCTCGAGATGCAGCCGGCCAGACGCTGGCCAACGAACGACGCTCCCAGCAGCAGGCTGCGACACAATTGGACACCCTGCGACGCTACCGGCTTGAGTACGCCACTCGTCTGCAGAATGCCATGCATAACGGCATAGACCCGGCGACGCTGCACAACTATCAGCAGTTCCTGGCCTCCCTCGATGCCGCCGTAGACCGAGCTCGCGCGGCGCTCGAGGATCACTCGCAACGTGTCGAAGGCTGTCAGCAGCATTGGCGGGAAGAGCAGAAGCGCTTGACGTCCTACGATACCTTGGCGAATCGCCGCCAGGAAAAGGCGCGGCGTCTAGAGCAACGCCAGGAACAACGCCACAACGATGAAATGAGCAGCAATAGCCTGTTGCGTCGCACACCCGATGATCGGGGCCTCTAGGAGATTACATGGATATCATGGACGTAATGTCAGCCCCTTCATCCTCGAGCAAAGCCACTGGGCGGCAGGCCAACGGGGCACAGCAAGGCACCACTCAGGACTTTGGGGCGCTGCTGTCTCAACGCCAGACCCGCGCCGACGGCAAACAGGACGCTTCCTCGCCTCAGGCCTTGCCGGCATCGCAAGACACATCGCTAGCGCGCCTTAAGCAAGCGGTTGCGGCGCTGAGTCCAGAGCAGCTAAGTGCCTTGAAAGACCAACTTCAGCAATCCCCTGCTCAGGATGCCCTCAGCGCTTCACAACGAGAGGCACTGGCCGCCCTTCTCGATGGTGAGCCTCTGGGCGAGAAAGCTGCCCAAGACCTGAGCAAGGTCCTGTCAGCACTTGAGTCATTGCCAAACAACGGCCAGCAGAGCCCGACTTCAGACCCGGATAGCTCTCAGACCTGGGTGAGTGACGTCGACACGGATGGAACCGACCCATCCGTAGCGAGCGGCATCGCACCTGATGCGACGCCAAGCACCGACATCAAGGATGGCCCCCTGGGCCTGTCCGTGATTGCCGCGCGAATGAATCTCATCGACCAGGCTGGCAGTTCCAGTAATGGCAACAAATTAGCGCTGGCAGGCCAAGCCGCGGCGAATGGTGACGGCCGCCGAGATCAGACGACTCTCAGTCAGCCTGCACTCAATGCAGCAGATTGGCTCAACCGTAATGCGATGGCCCAGGCAGTCGGTGATTCCGCCGCGACCGCTGCCAACCGTCAAAGCATGCCAGGAATCGTCACCTCGGATAGCGCGGCAGCCGCCCTGATGGCAGATGGCGCCGATGCTCGCAGCGCCGCCTTCACGCCTTCATCCGCTAGCTCGGATATGCTGGCGGCGCTTTCATCTGGAGACCGTCTTAGCGGCATGGCCGGTGCAGGGGCCAACTCGGCATCCGTCAGCACATCTGCCCAGGCCCAGGTCGGCAGCGGGGCCTTGACCGCCCCGGTCGCCAGTCAGCAATGGCAGCAGCAACTGGGCCAGCAACTGCTTGGCATGACCCAGCGCGGTGACCAGCAGATGGAGTTAAAGCTTCACCCTGCCGACCTAGGCCCCCTGTCCGTCAGTCTCAAAGTCGCGGAACATGGTGGTGCCCAAGCCCAGTTCCTGTCGGCTCACGCCCAGGTTCGCAACGCCCTTGAGCAAGCCATTCCTCAACTGAGAGAAGCACTGGCACAGCAGGGCATCACCCTTGGCGACACCTCGGTAGGACACCAGGCATCCGGCCAGCATTCCCAGGAACAGGGCCTTGCGGGTCGTCAGTCACAGGGAACTGGCATCATCGGTGAAAATGATGAAGGTGGGGTGGACCCGCGCTCAATGCTGAGCCCATCAGCCACCAGCCTGATAGATGGGCGCGTGGATCTGTATGCGTGACGGCAATATACGCCTGCGTGGCCAGTTCCACATCGTCTCGTCTTCTCCAGCTGGTAAATGAGTGACCAGTGACAAAATCGTGAGTTGAGTGCTTTACGGTGGCCTATTCGCGCCACCGTTTTATCTCTTTAGCCCGCATACTCCCTAGCCAAAGGGCATCAACTACGACAATGGCGGAATAAATGGCAAAATCTTCGACCTCTTCAGGGAAAAAATGGCTTCTGGTCGTGTTGCTGATGGTTCTTGTGTCATCCGCGACGGCAGCTGGTGTCTACCTTCTGATGGATACGGGTAGCCAGGCACAAGCCGCCGAAAATGCCGAACCTGAGCCCGTGACGGCTCCCGACCCCATTTTCGTCAAAATTGATCCCTTCACTGTCAACATCAGTGGCGACGACTACGGCAACCGTTTCCTGTATATAGGCCTGACGCTGCAGGTCGACGATGAGACAACACGCGACCTGCTGGTCAACCACATGCCCCAGGTACGCAGTCGAATGCTGATGCTGTTTGCCGATCAAAGCGTCGAGGAATTGACCTCTCCAGACGGCAAAACCCGTCTGTCGGCTGAAGTCTTGAGCCTGTTCGATGTCCCCTTGACCGATCCACAACCCGAGCTGGCGATCAGTGATGTGCTGTTCACCGATTTTATTGTGCAATAACTCATAGTGCCCAAGCGCCATGTCTCAAGATGATCTGCTATCGCAGGAAGAAATCGACGCTCTGCTAAAGGGCGTAAGCGGAGAAGAGGAAAGCTCCTCGGACGCCGCTGGCAATGAATCGCGGGTAAAACCCTTCGACCCGGCCAACCAGCACCGGGTGATCCGCGAGCGCCTGCATGCCCTGGATATCATCAATGAACGCTTTGCGCGGCACTTCCGCATGAGCCTCTTCAACCTGATCCGACGCAGCGCCGATATCACTGTCGACTCAGTACGCTACCAGAGCTACAGCGATTTCACTCGCAACGTACCCGTCCCGACCAATATCAACATGATCACCATGAAGCCACTGCGCGGCTCGGCCCTGGTGGTATTCCCACCCAGCCTGGTGTTCATGGTCGTCGACAACCTTTTCGGGGGTGACGGTCGCTTCGTCACAAAATCCGAAGGGCGTGAGTTTACCAATACCGAACAGCGCATCATTCAGCGGATTCTCAATCTGGCCATTGAAGCCTATCAGGAGGCTTGGAGATCGGTATATCCGCTTGAGATCAGCTATATGCGCTCCGAGATTCAAGCGAAGTTTGCCAATATCACCAATTCTCCTAACGAGATCGTGGTCAACACCACTTTTCATCTTGAGGTGGGCAATCTGGCAAGCGACTTCCAGATTTGCATGCCCTATTCGATGATCGAACCGCTCAGGGATATTCTCACCAATCCGCAAAACGATAGCTTCGGTAGCGGGGACAAGACCTGGACCAAGCGAATGGCAGGTGAGATCCGCCACTCCGAAGTCGAGTTGGTTGCCGAATTTGTCGATATCCCAGCGCGCATTTCCCGCGTTATGAGCCTGCAGGTTGGCGATGTGCTGCCAATCGAGCTTCCCCAGACCGTGGGCGCCAGCGTCGATGGAGTTCCGGTCATGGAGTGTGAGTACGGCAGTCAGAAGGAACAACGAGCACTGCGCGTGCTGCGCATGATCGATCACGCCTCAATGTCCGGCAACACCCCGGATACCTTCATCAAGGGATCCGAGACATCCAAGGAAAGTAACGATGAGTGACCCGAACAAACCCGATCAGAACTCCATCCCCGATGATTGGGCCGACGCTATGGCCGAGCAAGAAGATGCCACTGCTTCGGGTAACGAACAGTCGGCCGAAGATGATCCGTGGGCGGCAGCACTCGCAGAACAGGATGCTGCCGAAGCCAGTGACCAGGGTGATGCTAAAGGTCAAGAAGCGGGCCAAGAGGCAGGCGAAGGAAAAGAGGCGACCTCGGCGGGTAGTCAGGTCTTCCGACAGCTAGGTGACGGAGCCGACAGTGGCACGGCTCGCGATCTTGATATGATCATGGATATCCCGGTCAAACTGAGCGTGGAGCTTGGCCGGACCAAGATCACCATCAAGCAACTGCTCGAGCTTGCACAGGGCTCCGTGATCGAGCTGGATGGTCTCGCCGGCGAACCCATGGATATCCTGATCAACGGTTATCTGATTGCTCAGGGCGAGGTCGTGGTGGTAGACGACAAATATGGCATTCGCATCACGGAGATCATTACGCCTTCGGAGCGGGTACAGAAACTGAATCGATGAGCTCGTCAGCATCCACCACCGGCGCCGCGGCCGATATGTCGTCGGCTGGAATCGATACCCTTGCTAGCGGCAGCGATAGCCTGATCGGGCTTGCCGTTATCGGCAAGGTCGGACTGGTCCTCGCCCTGATTATCGGTGTGATCTTGCTGGGAAGCCGCCTGGTACGTCGGATAGGCCCCCGCAGTTTGCGTGCCGGCCAACGCATCAAGGTCGTCAGTTCGGCGGCCGTCGGTCAGCGTGAACGTGTGGTCATCGTCGAGGTTGAAGGCACCTGGTTAGTGCTTGGCGTAGGCGGTGGCCAGGTCAACAAGCTGCATGACCTCGAGGCGCCTGAGCCTGATGCTGCTTCTACATCCCACCCTTCGGGAACCGAGGATAACGGCAAAGGCTTCGCCGAACGCTTTGCTATCGCCTTGCGGCATAATACCGGCGCCATGCTGAAGAACCAGCGAGACAACGGACGGAAAGACTCATGAAGCCACTTTCCGGTTCTAGAATCTCCGCCTGTATCCTGCCCCTCGGCCTGGTGATCATAGCGCTATTAGCGGCTCTGCTACCCGAGACGGCTGCGGCGCAATCGCTTCCCGGCATTGTATCGCGTCCTACCGGGGACGGCGGACAGCAATGGTCCATCAAGCTGCAAACATTGCTGCTTCTCAGCAGCATGGCCTTTCTGCCGGCCGCCTTGCTGATGATGACCTGCTTCACGCGTATCATTATCGTTTTAGGCTTGTTGCGCACCGCCATGGGCACTCAGTCTGCACCGCCCAATCAGGTCTTGCTCGGGCTCGCCCTTTTCCTGACATTCTTCGTCATGTCACCGGTGCTCAACGATATTTACCAGACGGCCTGGATCCCCATGGCCAATGATGACATCGCCTTTCCACGCTTCTTTGAGCTGGCAAGTCAGCCGTTGCGTGAGTTCATGATGGGCCAGACCCGCGAACCTGACCTGGCTCTCTTTGCGCGCCTGGCCGACATAGGCCCCATGCAAGGCCCCGAAGACGTACCGATGCGGGTATTGCTGCCGTCTTTCGTCACCAGTGAACTAAAAACCGCTTTTCAGATTGGTTTCACGCTGTTCATCCCCTTTCTGATCATCGACCTAGTTGTTGCCAGTGTGCTGATGGCGCTGGGCATGATGATGGTCCCCCCTGCAACGATTTCCCTGCCTTTCAAGCTGATGCTGTTCGTGCTGGTCGATGGCTGGCAACTGTTGATGGGCTCACTGGCGCAGAGCTTTTATTTATGACACTGACATCGACACCATTGCATCAGGCAAAGCGCACGGGCGATGCGTCTGTCTTTTAACGTCCAAGTGGTAAGGAGAAACGTCCATGAGCCCAGAGATGGTAATGAGCATGGCCTATCAGGGCATGCGCGTGACCCTGTTCATGGCCGCCCCACTGCTGCTGACAGCACTGCTGATCGGTTTGCTGGTCAGTCTTTTTCAAGCGGCCACCCAGATCAACGAAATGACGCTTTCCTTTATCCCGAAGATACTCGGGGTATTCGGCATGTTGGTACTGCTTGGCCCCTGGCTGCTCAAACTGATCATAGGCTTCACGCGTGAGCTAATTCAAAATATCCCCCTCATGGTCAGCTAGGACCATGGTCGAAGTCACCTTTGACCAACTGCATGGCTGGCTAGTCGCCTTCCTGTGGCCTTTCATGCGCCTTTCTGCCTTCGTAATGGCGTCACCACTCTGGGGCCACTCCAGCGCCCCCCGCCAGGTAAAGATTGGCCTTACGGCGTTAATCTGTGTGGCCATCACCCCTACCCTCCCCCCCATGCCCGACGCCCCGATCATGTCGTGGGCTGGGCTTGGCATCATGATCGAGCAGGTAGTGATCGGTGCCGCCATGGGTGTGGTCATGCACGTCATCTTTGCCACCGTTCAGGCGGCCGGCGACTTCATAGCACTGCAGATGGGGCTGGGCTTCGCTACTTTCTTCTCTCCAGATACCGGCACCAACACCATGATTCTGGCACGTGTGCTCTACATGATCACACTGCTGATGTTTCTGGCCATGAATGGCCACCTGGTCGCCCTGGAGATCCTGGTCAATAGCTTCAGCACTTTGCCTATCGGCTCTGGTGTGAACCTAGATGCCTTTGAACTGCTGGCACGCTTTGGTAACACTATCTTCGTATTAGGTTTGAAGCTGGCGCTACCTGTCGTTTCAGCCCTTTTAATCATTAACCTGTCGCTCGGCATCCTCAACCGCTCGGCCCCACAGCTCACCGTCTTCTCGATCGGCTTTCCCATGTCACTCACAGCTGGCGTGTTCCTGCTGATGGTGCTGATGACCGACTTGGAGCGCTATTTAGAAAACCTCTTTGCAATTGGGCTTGGCTTTATGCGCAGTCTAGTGACAGCCATGACGCTCTAGGTAGGTAATCAGACTGACCACGTACCAAAAAAGCCCTCTGCCTAAAGAAAAGACGACAGAGGGCTTTATGAGCAGCTGCTTTAGGGTCAAACCGTTCTGGTAAACAGAACCCTAGAAAAGCTTCGTATTACAGGCCTTTTGAGATCGGGAACGACCTACCAGCCACGTTACTTCTCATGCCATTATCCTTTCACGCTGGCTAATCGCCTTGATAAGCGTCAGATCTGATCAAAGAGTGACATGCCCTGAATATTCGCAAATGATTTTTGGGCTGCCTGTAAGCCCACTTGGCGCAGGCTATACTCAGAGATCGCCTCGACATAGTCCAGATCGACCAGGTCCGACCGCGTCTGCTCGTAGCTCAGCTTGCGATTACTGCTGACCTGATCGACCACATCCAGCTCGTTGAGACGGGCACCAACGGAAGCGCGGGTAGTGAGCACATTATCAAGGCTGTTATCCAGCTCACGCATCGAAGTATTGATTGTGTTTTGCTGGTCCGCCTTAAGGCCAGGATCGCCATCAACGGGTGTCTTCAGGACATCGATAGCCGACTTGAGGGTTGCAAAGACATCCTGATTAGCGTCTGAACCATCGGCAGGATTTACCTTGATGCTATCTCCACCAGCGGCGTCAGGCGTACCGTCTAAAGTGATCGACAAGGCACCACCACCGAGCTCAATGCTTTCTCCACTGACATAACTCTCCGTGGGTCCAGTGGTAGTCGTGCCATCAGGCGCAGTGGTCACGACCTGATAGCTACTGTCATCGAGAAAGTTGATTTGGTAGGCGTCTTCCCCATATCCAGGAACCGAGGAGTCAAGACGGTTCGGACCCGAGAAGGTCACGTTGCCATCGCCCGCTGTATCGCGTGCTGCGGTGGCTACGTAACCGGCACCGCTGGGTACGCTGTTAAAGATGGCATCGCCACTATCCGATACGGGCATGAGACGTGACGAGTCGATACGCTCCTCACGATTAGCGCTGTCTCCGATATAAGTCACATCACCACTATTGTTTTGCACGAAAGGCGGGGCGTCATCCTGATAGCCACCGAACAGATAAGCCCCGTTGCCATCCGTGGCATTAGCCTGACCGAGCATGGTGTTATAGATGCCTTCCAACTCACTGGCCGCAGATTGCCTGTCGGCATCGCTCAGTGTGCCATTGGCTGCCTGCACCAGCAGTGTCTTGGCACTACTGATCGCCTGGCTAACACTATTGAGCACACTTTCCTCTTGTGAAAGCGAATTACGTGCGCTGACCCGAGAATCGGTATATTGCTCGGTAACCGACAGTGACTGGGACACACCCACTGCCTGTGAGGCCGCCTGGGGGTCATCCGAGGGATTAACTACCCGGCGCCCACTGGCAATCTGCTGGCCGACGTCGATAAACTGACTCTGTTGCCGGTTCAGACTACCCGCGCCCTGCTCAAACATTGTCACGGTACTGATACGCATGATTCGAAACTCCTATGATCAGGTCCGCAGGCCGAGAATGGTGTCGAACACGGTAGAAGCGGTCTGAATGACCTTGGAATTGGCTTGGTAATACTGCTGGTAACGAATCAGGTTAGCCGCTTCTTCATCGAGGTTGACCCCGGACTCCGACTGCTGAACACCGCGCAACTGTTCGGTTAAGCCGTTCTGCGCCTCTAGGTTTACCTGCACGATATTCGTGCGATTACCTACATCACTGACCATCGACGCATAAGACTCATTCAGCGTCGCAGAACCAGTCACCAATTCACTGCCCTGCAAGTCCTGTAGTGCAATCGCATTACGATTGTCGCCGGTACCGGCACCATTCAGGCCCAGGCTTAGCGTTTGACCATCCGCCAGATTGCCGAAGGTCAGTGCCACGCCATCAAGGGTTATCTCGTCGCCAGGCTGTACGCTGAAGTTCTGAGATGCGCCGGTGTCAGGGGTGGCCACGATATCGAAACTGCCGCCACCGGCGTCGCTGATGCTAAGCGACCAGGGAGCATTGCCCGACGCAAGCGCGTTACCAGGCTCGCCCTTGATGGACGCTACGGCCTCTGTATCACCGTTCAATATGCTGCCCGCCGCAATCTTGTCCAGATCGCTAATTTCGGTCTGCATGTCACGGCCCGCTCGGCGCACCGGCTGCACTTCAAAACGATCTCCCTGCTGCAGAGACCCTGAGTCGAAGGTAATGGCCACCCCTCCGAACGTCAGCTCATCGCTGCCGTTGAAAGTAAAGTCACTGCCTGCGGCAAGTTCCGCACCCGAATCTTTACGGGTGATGGTGAAGTCTTCAGCCGCCGTCGGCGTGCCATTCTCGACTCGGATCTCGTAGTCGGTAGCAAGCAGGTTGGAGGTGTCGCCAAAGGTCGTGGAAGCGACATCGGCAGTACCTTCATTGTCCGAATGCGCATAGGCACGTGGTGAACCGATGCTGAAGAAAGACCCGCCGACGTCGCCATCGAGATCAATACCGGCCGCATGCTGCTCATTGAACCCCGAGACAAGTGATACCGCGAGCTGACCGATCTGGTTCTGGGTCTTATCCAGCGTTTCGCTACGGAAGTTCAGCAGGCCACCGAGACTGCCACCGGTGATACGGTTCTCATTGAGTTCTACCATATTACCACCGGAATCCTGGTAGCCCACCACGGTGCGCTGGGGATCGGCATTGGAGCTGATGGCCTCCAGCTGGAAGTTGTTGGTACCGGCAACCAACGGCTGACCATTCGACAGGGTCACGTTATAGGTGCCGCCGTCCTGAATATTGAGCTTGATATTCAGTCGTTCGCTCAGATCGTTTACCAGCTTGTCGCGCTGATTGAGCAAGCTGTTTGGAGCTTCACCGGTCTTGGCTTCGGCGAGCACGATTTCGCGATTGAGAGACGCAAGCTGCTTGGAGGTGTTATTGATCTGCGTGACTTCATCACCGATCTTGGCATTGATCCCCGTTTGCATATCCTGGAGATAAGCATCGAAGGATCGCACTTGGGCACTCAAGGTATCGGCTGATCCCAGCACACCCTGCCGGGCAGCAGGGTCCGAAGGTGAACCCGATAGGTCGCTCATTGCCGAGAAGAAATCCTGCATCAGCGGTGAGAGCCCGGCCCCGTCGTCAGCCAGCAGGTTATCGATCTGACTGACTTGAGTCTGGTACGTTTCCAAAGCGGACGACGTACTGGTCGCATCATTGAGCTGATCGGCCACATAGCGATCGAACTGACGCTGGATATCGCTAACTTTGACACCACCCGAGGTATTACCCTCGGTGAGGATCGTCAGTTCCCGATTGTAGCCCGGTGTATAGACATTGCTGATGTTGTTACTGGTGGTGTTCAGGGCATTCTGCGCGGCATTCAGGCCGCTGAGGCCGATAGTAAACATGCTCATGACGGGAATCCTTTACATCAATAATCAACATATCGGCCGGAGGCCCGCAGACTTGATAGTGGCGCAGCGCAATCGTGCCAGGCTTGGTACGAAAACTAGCTGCGCTCGCTGACTCTTCATACCAACCCTAGCGTTCACCCACTGAACTATCTGCCAGGCGCTGTTGGCTAGCAGGCTTCAGCGGACCCAGCGTGTCCATGACAGCAATCAATTTATCGGCATAGCGAGGATCGGTGGCGTAACCACCAGCCTGCAGGGCTTGAGCAGCCTGACCGGCATCCGGAGCGGTCAATACACCGGCATAGCGCGGGTTGTCACCGATCAGTCGCGCATAGTCGGTGAAGGCTGCCTCGTAAGAGTCATAGACCCGGAAGCTATCGGTGATCGCCACTCGCTTGCCATCGATCACCTCATGGGTCCTGACATCAGTCGTCTCACCCTGCCAATCGCTGCCGGCCTTGATGCCAAAGAGGTTATGGCTGTTGCTACCGTCTTGAGTGGTAATGGAATAGCGTCCCCAGCCGGTTTCCAGGGCTGCCTGGGAGAGAATGAGTTCGGCCGGCACGCCGGTCGTGCGGCTCGCTCGCTGGGCCGGCTCCTCGAGCAGCGCCCTGAAGCTCTCGACATGTTCGAGGCGAGAAGCCTGACGAGTCGATTCCTGCTGATCGCTGCCAGCCATCCGGTCGGTGGGTGCTACCGCATCACTCGACAGTCTGGCATCCACAGCATCCAGGAAGTTCTGCGGCACTGCGGAACGTTCTGCGCCTTGAACATTCGCCGAGTGCTGCGCTTCTGACCGGGCGAACTGTTGCAGCGGCTCGCCACGGGGAATGCCCGAAATCAGACTATCACTGCGGGTATCGACGCTATGCCGACCACCTCCGAGCTGTTTCTCCAGCATCTCGGCCAGACCAAAGCCCTGACCGGAAAGGTGCTGCGACCATTGCTGATCGAGCAGCGAGGTGAACATCTCGGTTTGCTTGCTGTTGAGAAGATCACTCTTGGGGATAGCATCACGCATGCTGGTCATCATCTTCTGCAGGAACAGCGCCTCGAACTGTTGGGCCGCCGCCTGCCTGCCGGCATCCTCGTCCACGCGCGCCGTATGCTTAAGGCGCTGAAAGCCTTGCATATCGAGGGCAAACTGGCCGCTCATGTCCTGAATCGTCATTAGATAATCTCCAACTCGGCGCGCAGCGAACCGGCAGCCTTCAGTGCCTGGAGAATGGACATCAGATCCTGCGGCGATGCCCCGAGTGCATTGAGTGCATCCACGACCTCGGACAGGTCGGCCCCTTCGACCTCTCGCAGATAAGCCTCCTGCTGCTGAATGCCGATATTGGTATCCGGTACGACGGCTGTCTGACCGCTCTCACTAAAGGCGTTGGGTTGGCTGACCTGGAAGTCGGTATCGATGATGATCGAGAGACTGCCGTGGGCCACCGCCGCATGCCGCAGCGTGACGCGACTGTTCATGACCACCGATCCGGTCCGCGAATTAATGACCACCTTGGCGGCCGCTTCGCGGGGATTGATCTCCACGTTCTCCACACGTGCCATGAAGCCGACCCGCGCATTGTCGTTCAAGGGGCCCTGCAGCTGAATGACGCGGCCATTGAGCGCAGAGGCCACCGGACGGCCAAACTCCATGTTGATCGCCGTCACTGCACGCTGGGCCGTGCCGAAATCCGTTTCCCTGAGCAACAGTTCCAACATCCCGCCCTGGCGGCCAAGTTCGAGCGGCACTTGACGCTCAACCAGCGCTCCCCCAGGGATGCGTCCATTGGCCTGCTGATTGATCTGAACACTGCTGCCACCGGCCTGTGCACCAACGCCAGACACGAGCAGATTGCCCTGCGCCATGGCGTAGGTCTGGCCATCGGCCCCCTTCAGAGGTGTCATCAATAGCGTCCCGCCGCGCAGGCTTTGCGCGTTACCCACTGACGACACCACGGTATCGAGTTCTTGACCCTGGCGTGCAAAGGCCGGAAGTTTGGCCGTAACCATCACAGCCGCCACGTTGCGCAGTTGCAGGTTGGTACCCTGAGGGACCGTAATCCCCAGCTGGGACAACATGTTGGTCAGACTCTGACTGGTGAAAGGCGCCTGGGTGGTCTGGTCGCCGGTACCATCAAGTCCAACGACCAGGCCGTAACCGACGAGGGCATTATCACGCACACCGGCGAAATCAGACAGCTCACGCAACTGCTCGGCACGTGCAGATAATGCCCACACCAGCAGCAGGGCAAGCACCAGGCCTTGCCGAAGAACACAAAACTCTCGAGAAACGAAAAATGCACGCATCATTCAGGCCTTGCCAAGGAAGTCGGATAACACCTAGAACGGCGAAATATTGAGGAAGAAACGCTGCAGCCAACCCATGTGCTGCGCCTCGTTGATATAGCCGTCGCCTACGTACTCGATACGCGCATCGGCGACCTGAGTCGAAGGCACGGTATTTTGTCCGGTAATGGTGCGAGGATTTACCACGCCGGAAAAGCGTATGAACTCGGTCCCCTGGTTGATGGCGATCTGCTTCTCGCCCCTTACCCGCAGGTTACCGTTAGGCATCACATCCAATACCGAGACGGTAATGGTCCCGGTGAAGGTATTGTTGGCCTCGGAGCCGCCTCCGCCGGTGAAGTCACTCTGTCCGGAGAGGTCGAAGCCGTATTCGGCCAGCTGTTCAAGCGCATCGGGGGTGTTATCGATGGTCAGTCCAGCAGAACCGGAGCGATCCGCATTGCTTTGCGAGTTCTTGCTGGCACTGACCTCTTCATCGAGCACGATCGTCAGAATGTCGCCGATCGCCCTAGGCCTGCGATCTTCAAACAGCGGCTGATAAGCATAGCCAGCGTTGGCCTGGTAGATGGAGCCGTTGGGCGCGGGCGGCCGCGGTTCGGCGATATTGACCTGCTCCTGCTCACCCACTACCGATGCCCGTGGCAGCTGCGCACAGCCAGACACCAGCAGACACAGCGCCACAACCAGAGCCCAGTGCCGGACCGGCATACACCCCTTGAACATCATGACCGCCCCTTGGTTACAGCTGTGCCAGCCGGCTCAGCATTTCATCGGACGTCTTGACTGCCTTGCTGTTGATCTCATAGGCCCGCTGGGTCTGGATCATGCTGACCATTTCTTCGACGACATTGACGTTGGAGGTTTCCACATAGCCCTGGTAAATCGTCCCCAGCCCATTGGCACCAGGGATATTTTCGTTACGAGGGCCTGAGGATGCCGTTTCCAGGTATTGGTTTTCCCCGATGCTTTCGAGACCGGCCGGGTTAACGAAACTGGACAGCGTCAGCTGACCAATTTCGCGGTTGCCTGCCACACCGGGCTCGGTCACCGAGACAATACCGTCCTGACCGATGCTGACGGAAAGCGCATTTTCCGGGACGACAATCGCCGGCTGAACGGGATAGCCGCTCGACGTCACCATCTGGCCGTTGGCATCGAGCTGAAAACTGCCATCGCGGGTATAGGCCGTAGTGCCATCGGGGCGCAGTACGTTGAAAAAGCCGTTGCCGTTAATCGCCAGGTCACGAGAGTTCTCGGTTTGCTCAATGGCGCCTTGGCTATGCAGCCGCTCGTTGGCCACCGGGCGCACGCCGCTACCCACCTGCAGCCCCGAAGGCAAGGTGTTCTGAGCATCGTTCTGGGCACCCGGCTGACGCAGGTTCTGGTACATAAGATCTTCGAACACGGCTCGAGACTTCTTGAAACCGTTGGTGCTGACGTTGGCCAGATTGTTCGAGATGACGTCCATCTGAACCTGTTGGGACTCGAGTCCCGTCTTGGCGGTCCACAATGATCGAATCATGATGTTCTCTCCTGAAACAGTTCGCCTGAAGGTAAGCCGCTATCAACTGAGAGACAGCAGGCTGGTGGCACGCTGAGCATTCTCGTCGGCGCTGCTGATGACCTTCATCTGCATTTCGAAGCGCCGCGCCGTATCGATCATCGACACCATCGATTCGATCGCGCTGACGTTACTGCCTTCCAGGGCACCCGAGGCAACCCGGACATCCTCGTCACGGCCCAGCACTTGCGGCTGACCGTTGGGCCCTGCGCGAAAGAGGCCATCCTCGCCGCGGGTCAAACCGGCATCGCCGGGGGAGACGAGCTTCAGGCGCCCCACATTGACGATGGCGTCGGGGTTTTGGCCGGCACCAATCGCACTGATGGTACCGTCACCACCCACGGCAAGCTTGGCTTCCAGAGGAACGGCGATGGGCCCGCCGTCGCCCAACACGGGACGTCCACCACTGGTCAATACGCCATTACCGTCAACCTGCAGGTCGCCGCGGCGGGTATAGGCTTCATTGCCACCGGCATCCTGCACGGCCAGCCAGCCATCACCTCGAATCGCCACGTCGAGGTCACGGCCGGTGGCGTTGACAGGGCCGGGACTAAAGTCCGACCCCGGCGTGCTGGCCGCCACCGAGGCTCGCGTATCCAGAACGCCATCCCCCTGAACCGGTACGGCGCGCATGGCGTGAAGCTGCGCCCGAAACCCCGATGTCGAAGCGTTGGCCAGGTTATTACTGACCACCGCCTGCTGCTGAAGACTCTGGCTGGCGCCGCTCATGGCGGTATATAGCATGCGGTCCATTATCGACTCATCCTCACCCGTTAACGCAGGTTAACAGCGCTCTGCAGAATCTCATCCTGGACCTTGATGGTCTGGGAGTTCGCCTGATAGGCCCGCTGCGCCACGATCATGTCGACCAGCTCGGAGGCCATATCAACGTTGGAGGTCTCGACCGCACCGGCAGTGACACTGCCCAGCACCCCGGTCCCCGGCTGCCCGACCAGCTCGCCGCCAGACGCAGCGGTCTCGGTCCAGGCGTTGTCACCGGCCGCCTTCAAGCCTTCCGGATTGCGGAAGTTGGCCAGGGCAATCTGCCCTGCGGCCTGGGACTGCTCGTTGGAGAAGTTACGCACGATGCTGCCATCGTCTTCGATCTCGATTCCCACCAGCGTACCTGCCGTGTAGCCGTTCTGAGTCAAGCTATTGACCGTAGAATCATTAGAAAACTGTGTTCCTGCGAGGCCGAGATTAAATGCCAGGGGTTCGAAGTCATCACCGATATCAAACTGAACGTCACGTTCTCCCCCCCGAATCAAACGACCGCTGGCATCGAATCGGACTGTACCGAGAGAATCGCTTGCCGTTTCCGCTCCAGTTGGCCCACCATCAAGTCGTGCATCTACCTTCCATTCGTTCCACTCGGTATCAGATGTTGTGGCATTCAGGCGCGTATAAAACAGGGTCAGGTTGCGGGCATTGCCTTGGGAATCAAAGACGGTAGAAGAACTGGAATAGGAATAGGCATTGGAATCAGCGAGGTCAACTTCCGGCGCTGCCGCGGCCTGAAGCGGATTATTCAGCTCGGCAAGGCTCACATCTTGGGAAGTAACACCAGGACCAGGTGATTGGCCGGTCTTGTAGGCTGCCAGCTTGCCATCATTTACGTAGACATCGTAATCAGTACCATCCGCATCAGATACCTGTACTCCTTCACCAGCACTAGTCAATAGTCGATCGTTGGCACCGACGCTATACAGGTCGCCATTATCCGCTATCCAAATGGTCTCGCTGTCGCTCGGCGCCGTAAGTGCCGGCTTAACTGGTGAAGGGGTCTCCTTCTTATTCAGGACGATCTCTCCATTGTCATCGATGACACGCAATTCGCCATCGCGGTACTCGACGGTATTCGCTCCATCATCATTGACAGCACCAGCTTCATCGACCTTCACCTGACTGCCATCAGCTTTAACGATCGGGCCATCGGCTAATTGATTCGACGGACTTTGCGCGAAATAAAGCTCATTATTGTCATCATTCCTGACAATGGCGCGCCCCTGAGCGTCCATCACCAATTCACCTTCGAACTTGGGCACACTGGCATCAAGGTTGAAGCTGATATCTACCTCATCAGTTGCCTTGGCTGGCATGCTGTCGGCGGCGACTTGCAACACTTCTGGCTGACCACCGGTGACAACTTCAGAAAAAGGATCATTGGCATTCTGAAGTCCGTAGCCCATCAGCCGCGCGCCCTGAGCGTTCACCAGGTAGCCATCGGCGTCCATGCTCAGCTGACCGTTACGCGAGTAAACCGTTTCGCCATTCTGCTGCATGCGGAAAAAGCCTTCGCCGCTGATGGCCAGATCCAGCTCGCGACTGGTGCTTTCAATGTTGCCGTCGCTGAAATCCTGCCGCACGGCCGCAACCTGTGTCCCCAGGCCCACGTCGGCGTTGGCGAAGACATCAGCGAAAAGCGTCGTGGACGACTTGAAGCCAACGGTCTGGGAGTTGGCGATGTTATTGCCCAAGGTATTCAGGTTGGCCTTGGCGGCATTCAGGCCACTCAGCGCTTGTGAAAAGCCCATGGTTCATTTCCTTTATGGCGATGTGAAGGTGCGATATGAGAGACGGGTACTTTATCTAAACCAGCTTTTTACGCCGGATAGCCTGGGCTGAAAAAACTCGCTGCGCCCAGGCCGAAGGCGTCAGAGGATCTGCTTGACGTCATTCAGGCCGACCTGTCCGTAGACGGCACCGAGGTCAAGCGAAACATCTCCGTTTTCCTGAGGCGTCACCGCCCCCACCTGTGCATAGTTAAGAACCTGGGAATCGATGGAACTTTCACCACGTGTCGCCTGCAAAGACACGTTATAAGCACCTTCCGGCGCTTTTTCCCCAGAAGACAGTTCTCCATCCCAGGAAATATTCGATACGCCGGCCTTGGCGCTACCCGCGTCATACTGGTCGACGACCTGACCGGAACCATTGGTAATGGTCACGCGCACATTATCGGCGGGCTGATCAAGCTCAATACCGATGGGCGTAGTGGTCACTTTCCCATCCATCTGACTGGTCAACACCTTATTGCCCGGCACCATCACACCAGAGCCGACCAAACCGGCTGCTTCAAGCGCCCTGCCTTGATCGATCTGATCTGTGATCGAAGAGAGTGTCGAGTTGAGTTTCTCGATGCCGCTGACGGTATTGATCTGCGCCAGCTGCGACGTCATCTCAGCATTCTCCATGGGATTCATGGGATCCTGATTCTGCAGCTGCGTCACCAGCAGTGTCATGAATTGATCGTTGAGATCGTCAGATTCGCGGTTAGTGGCTGCCTTACCGGTTTGCCCGGCGGTGCCGTTAACGCTATTCAAAACACTCGAGTCAATGCTAGTAGCCATTCAATCAGTTCTCCCCCAGGGTCAGCGTTTTGGTCATCAGCTGTTTGCTGGTGTTCATTACTTCGATATTCGCCTGGTAGGAACGTGACGCCGAGATCATGTTGACCATCTCGTTGGTGGGATCCACGTTGGGCATGGTCACGTAGCCATCGTCATCTGCAAGCGGGTGATCAGGGCGGTATTCCATGCGCATCGGCGACGGATCATCCACAACGCCGGTGACACGTACGCCACCGACTTCAGAGCCACCCTGTTGCTGGGCCTCAAACCAGACTTGCTTGGCGCGGTAAGCCTCGCCATCAGGTCCCGCCACGCTATCCGCGTTAGCGAGGTTGCTGGCGGTCACGTTCATCCGCTGCGCCTGCGCGCTCATAGCGGAAGCGGATATGTCAAAGATCGAAAACATCGACATGCTTAGCTCACTCCTTAGGCTCGGAAGCAACCATCATTGTGATGATCATTCCGACTGCATGGCTGACTTGAGGCCCTGAATCCGGCTGTTCAGCATCGTCAGGGAGGCTTGGTAACGGACAGCATTGTCGGCAAATTCAGCCCGCTCACGATCCATATCGACCGTATTGCCATCAAGGCTTGGCTGGGCCGGTACGCGATACATCAGGTCATGCACCTTGCTGCCTGAGGCGCCATGGCCTCCAATGTGCCCCGCAGAGGTAGTCGACAGAGAAAGACCGCTCTGACCCGCACGATCACCTTCCATCGCTCGCGACAGCTCCTGCGAAAAATCAAAGTCGCGTGCCTTGTAATTAGGCGTATCAGCGTTGGCAATGTTACTGGTCAAGACCTCATGCCGCTGCTGGCGAAGGCTGAGGACCTCCTGCTGGAAGTTCAGCGCCGACCCGAGCTTATCGATCATTTGTGCACCCACAATCGCAAAATGGGGAAATGTTGAGAGTGAAGAATAGCGATGCCCCCGTCATCTCAAAGGATCAAACAGACCCGCATTTCGCACCCAATTCCGTTATTGAACTGGCCAGCAGCCGAGTAGAATTGGCTCAAACCCAATCCCCAGCCTCCTCGAGTCAGTGATTGCCATGCCCCAAACGCCCTGCAAGCCTGCCTCTCGGTCTCGCATCGCGAGCGCCTCTCGCAAGAGAGGCCTGCGCTTCACCCTGTCACTATCTCTCCTGATGTGGATAGCGCTAACGGCGGCACCTTCACTCGCGCAGAATCAAGCAGCGAACCAGGACCCAGCATTGGTCGAGGCCGTGAAACGCTTCCTGCTGGACCAAGCGCCCGAGGACGCCGAAGAGGTGAGGGTCGAAGTGTTTCCGCCTTCGGCGCAATTCGGCGCCTGCTCATCGCCACAGCCTTTCTTTCCCAACAGGCACCAGCGCCAGTGGGGGCGCGTCTCGGTAGGCGTCGAGTGCTCAGGTTCTCAGGATCGCTATCTCCAGGCAGAAGTGGAGGGCATCGGCAGTTACGTCACGGCAGCCGAACGCATTGAGACCGGCACCGTCATCGATCAAGGCATGCTTACCATTCGCCAGGGCAGTCTGGGGCGCCTGCCATCCAGCACGATTCGCCACGCAGATGAGGCGATTGGCAAGATGACGAGGCGCACGGTCTCGGCAGGCTCGACCCTGCGAGAACACCAATTGCGCAATATTCCTCTGGTCGAACAACGTCAGTCCGTATCGGTGGAGGCTCAGGGGGGTGGCTTTCGTGTCTCGCGGGAAGGCGAGGCACTGGAGGATGGAGGAATGGGAGATGAGGTTAGAGTTCGCCTCTCACGACGTGAGATCATTACCGGGGAAGTGATCGGCTCCGATCGCGTTGCCGTCGACTTCTAAAGTCATCATGCGGCACCGACAAAAAAAGCCCGCTACGATTAAAGATACCGCCCAACTGGCCGATACCATGGGCAAGCACCATTGACGAGGCCACTCCCTTGAAAATCGACAGCTCCCAATCTTTGACCCGCCTGCAGCAGACGGACCAGGCCACCAGCAAACCCGTCGCCGCCGGTAACTCGCAGGCATCGGCAACGCCGACCTCTGCGTCCGTCGCTCACCTGAGCACAGGCAGCCAGAATGCTAGCGGCGATATCGACACCGCACGGGTCGAGGAACTGCGTCTTGCCATCAGCGAAGGCCGCATGGAAATCGACGCCGACAAGATTGCCGACGGCCTCATTGCCAGCGTCCAGGATATCCTCAACGGGGAGTCTCCATGAGTTTGAGAGAATCTCTCGAACGTCAGCGGCAGCGCATCGCATCACTCGAGGCTCTCTTGAACGATGAGCGACAGGCATTGTTCGCAGGCCGCGTCGACGGTGAGTTGCTCAACCGCATTGCCGCCGACAAACAGGAGGTGCTGACCCAGGTCGAGCGCTTTGAAACCCAGCGCAGCCAGGTACAGCAACGCCTGGGATATGACGCAGGCCTTGAAGGCGCCGCCAGCGCTGCCTCCGATGCCGGCTGCCTACCTGTCTGGCAAGCATTGCTGGAGGACGCTCAACGCACGGCACGCCTTAATGCCATCAACGGCGACATGATTCGCCAGCGCCTCGAGCAAAATCAGCGCATGCTCAACGCGCTACGCGAGGCAGCAGGCAACAGCTTATATGGTCCCAATGGCCAGTCTGAACCTCGCCGCAGCTTAGTGTCCTCACGCGCCTGACACCCTCCCCCTCCGCTGCACCCTTCTTGACGACCACCGCCCATTGATGGTCGCTTCGCTGCAACGCCATGCCATGAAGCTCAAGGCGGGATTGGCATAGTGCACTATACTTATGTAGTGAACGCTACCGATCAGACCCGACACCTTGTTGCTGTTGCTGAAATCGCCACTCATGGATCGAGTGCGACCGCTAGAAGCCAGGGAGGCTCAACATGCCCGACTGCCCGCATACTTTTCACCGACTGACGCTATTGCTGTGCCTGCTGTGGCTGGCCACACCACCTTCAGTGGCAAACGACTGCCCAGACTGGTCAAGCCCCGCAGCCCAAAGCGCTATCGAAACCCTTGGAAAACGCCTTACCGAATGGAACAACGCCTATTATCGCGACGGCGAACGCCTGGTCGATGATGCCACCTATGATCAGGCTCGACGGCACTACCACCAGTGGCAGGCCTGCTTCGATATTCAAGCAGCCGAGATCTCAACTGCTCCGGCAACAGACTCAACCCTTCGACACCCCTACCCCCTGACGGGCCTCAACAAGCTCGACGATCTGGCCGCGCTTCATGATTGGATGGCCCAACGCCGAGAACGGGCGCTATGGGTTCAGCCCAAGGTCGATGGCGTCGCCGTCACCCTGGTTTATGAGACCGGCAAGCTCACGCGGGTGATCAGCCGCGGCGATAACCTCAGCGGACAGGATTGGTACAACAAGGCCCAGGCCATTGCAGCCATTCCCAAACAGCTATCCGCACCGGCACCGCCCCGAGCAACCCTGCAGGGCGAGCTCTATCTCCGCCTAACGGATCACGTCCAGGCCGAATCAGGCAGCGCCGGGGCCCGCAGCGCTATTGCTGGACTCATGGCAAGGAATACACTGAGCGCTGATGCCGGCGCTGACATCGGCCTCTTCGTATGGGGTTGGCCGGATGGCCCCAGCGACATCGAAACCAGGCTCAGCAGACTCGCCGACTGGGGCCTCACCGACAGCGCTCGCTTCAGCAAGGCTATCGACACGGCCCAGACGGTCGCCAAGGTCAGGCAGCGCTGGTATCGCCAGCCAGCGCCCTTTGCCACCGACGGCGTGGTGATTCGCCAATCGCACCGTCCGATTCACACGCCCTCTACCCGTGAGACAGCCAAGACACCACCCGACTGGGCCATCGCCTGGAAACACCCCTCGCGCAGCGCTCACGCTCTAGTCACAGGCGTCGAGTTCACCATCGGCCGCACGGGGCGAGTCACTCCTCTTCTTGAACTGCAACCCGTCGAGCTGGACGATCGCGAAATCAGCCATGTCAGTCTTGGCTCACTAGAACGTTGGCAAGAGGAAGACATCCGCCCCGGCGATCAGATCATCATTCAACTGGCCGGCGGTATCATCCCCCAATTCGATCGGATGCTGGTACGCACACAGCCACGCCCCGCTGTATCGCCTCCAGACCCAGACACCTACGACACCCTGAGCTGCCTGCAACTCAGCGACGGGTGTCGTGAGCAGTTTCTGGCCAGACTAACCTGGCTATCAGGTGATCAAGGGCTAGACATGGCAGGCATCGGCGAAGGCAGCTGGGTAACGCTTATCGACGCAGGCCTGGTAAGACACCTAAACGACTGGCAAGCCATAGAAGAAGAGCAGCTACGCGAACTTCCAGGGGTCGGCGAGACCCGCGCCGCTCAGTGGCTCGAGGCCTTTCATCCAGCGGATGGTTGGCGACTAAGCACCTGGCTCAAGGCGCTAGGCATGCCTCCTGCCGCAAACGACAGCCTGACGCCGACCACAGACCTTGCTAGCCTTCAAGCTCGATCAATAACAGACTGGAAAGCGTTCAAAGGGATTGGCCCCATAACCGCCCAAGAGCTTCGCGCTTTCTTTCAGCATCCGGAGATCCAGCACCTGCTAGCAGCGAGTCTCGATCATTCGTAACCATGGTTCATGCACAGGCTTATGAGGTCAGCTCGGCCCAAGCCCCGGAGACACGACAGGGGCCAACGGCACCAGCCAGCACGCCTGGCGTCGCAAAGGCGAACAGGGATAGAGAGATAACGCGAAGCAACGCAATATGACCTGAACCAGGAGCCGGCAACGATCGGCATTCAGGATCTACTCAAGAGAAAAGAGAATGCTCGGCGAGCAACACCAACCAGGAAAAGGCAGGCCAAGATAAGACAGGAGGGAATATCAACAATCGCAGACTGCAGTAGAAATGGCTCCCCGAACAGGACTCGAACCTGTGACCCAATGATTAACAGTCATTTGCTCTACCAACTGAGCTATCGGGGAAC
>NZ_JABVXC010000002.1:337622-418349 GCF_013349955.1 Onishia taeanensis
TGGCTCCCCGAACAGGACTCGAACCTGTGACCCAATGATTAACAGTCATTTGCTCTACCAACTGAGCTATCGGGGAATGACCCTATCGATCACAATGCTCCGTGTGGCTCCCCGAACAGGACTCGAACCTGTGACCCAATGATTAACAGTCATTTGCTCTACCAACTGAGCTATCGGGGAATGACCCTATCGATCACAATGCTCCGTGTGGCTCCCCGAACAGGACTCGAACCTGTGACCCAATGATTAACAGTCATTTGCTCTACCAACTGAGCTATCGGGGAATGACCGGAACACGCGACGTAGTATAAGGATTGGTGGCGCAAGGTCAAGGCCAGTGTGTAAATTCTCACCATAATCCATGGCGAATCAATCACCTGACGCCACAACCAAACCGAAGCAGTGCTGAGCCTGACCGAGACCCATATACGAAACAGGCCCGCACCATCGGTGCGGGCCTGTTGTCTTGATTCCTGGTGGCTACGCCCTGATTCGAACAGGGGACCCCATCATTATGAGTGATGTGCTCTAACCAGCTGAGCTACGTAGCCACACCGCTACCGATGGCTTAGCGCTCGGTAACGGGGGCGTATTATGCATGCCCCAGCTACGCTTGGCAAGCATGCGATGGTAACGAGCTGGTTTAAATATCCAGCGCCTGCTTCACCGCGGGCAAACCTGACTCACCGTCTACGGTGGTCACGCCCTCAAGCCAACCCTCAAGGACTGCCGGGTTGGCCTGCAGGTAAGCGCGTGCAGCCTCGCGCGGCTTTTCCCCGTCGTCCATGATGTTACCCATCAGTTGGTTTTCCATCTCCAGGGTAAAGGATAGGTTATTGAGAAGCGTTCCAACATTGGCACATTCCTGCGCATAGTTGGCGCGGGTGTTGGTATAGACGGTAGCACCGCCCAAGTTAGGGCCAAAGTAGTCATCGGCGCCTTCAAGGTAGGCAATGTCGAAATTGGTGTTCATCGGGTGCGGCTCCCAGCCCAGGAACACCATCCAGTCCTCGCGGCTGGAGCGAGAGCTCAACTCGGCCAACATGCCCGCCTCACTGGAATCGATCAGCTCCCAGTCGCCAAGGCCAAAGGCTTTGTCATCAATCATGTCCTGGATCAACATGTTGCCGTCGTTGCCGGCTTCGATGCCGTAAATTTCGCTATCGAACTGTTCGGCATGATCGGCCAGATCCGCCACACTGGTAACACCAGCGTCATAGACATACTGCGGCACCGCCAGGGTGTACTTGGCACCCTCGAGGTTGGCGTTCAAACGATCCACCGTACCCTGCTCGACGTAGGGGTCACTGATCGACGCCATTGACGGCATCCAATTGCCCAGAAAGACATCAAAGTCGCCGTTCTTCATGCCAGAGTAGGCGATCGGCACAGAGACCGTATCGACCCGTGTCTCGTACCCCAGCGCCTCGAGCACCTCGGAGGTCAGGGCGGTCGTCGCGGTGATATCGGTCCAGCCCACCTCAGCAAAGCGCACTTTCTGGCAGGATTCCGGAGCAGCCGCCTGGCTCTGTGTCGCCGCCAGGGTGAGCGCGCCGGCGCTCAGGGCCATCAAGGACATCTTGAGAGTCGGGATCGTCTTGGACATAGGGATCGAACCTCTTATTGGTCTAAAAAAGGGAGCGACTGAGCCATGCAGAACGGGACGCGCAAGACATCGCCTGGTGCACGGCAAGCCCCCGGATCATAGGCCGAGTTGGCCGACATCTTTTATTGATTGAACGTTCAATAAAAAAGATGCATACTTAACACCATAGAACATTTGCCTTCCCCTGCCCACCCGGCATGGGAAAGACCAAACAGAAGAGGAGTTGCCACGGTGCCGAAAGTCGGAATGGAACCCATCCGCCGCCGTCAGCTGATCCAGGCCACCATGGAGGCCATCGACGAAGCAGGCCTGGCCGATGCCACCGTGGTTCGCATCGCCCGGCTGGCAGGGGTCTCGGCAGGCATCATCAGCCACTACTTCGGTGGCAAGGATGGGCTGCTGGAGGCCACCATGCGCCAGATCCTGAAAGACCTGGGCGATGCGGTTCATCAACGCCGTCAGGGGCTGCCCAAACATGCCCCTCGGGCCCACATGCGCGCCATCATCGACGGCAACTTCGACCGCAGCCAGGTCAGCCAGTCGGTGATGAAGACTTGGCTGGCCTTCTGGGCAAGCAGCATGCACCGCACCACGCTGCATCGGCTGCAGCACGTCAATGATCGTCGGCTTTACTCCAATCTCTGCCATCAGTTCAGGCAGTGCCTGCCGAAGCAGCAGGCCCGGGAGGCCGCTGGCGGGCTGGCTGCCATGATCGATGGCCTCTGGCTGCGCGGTGCCTTGGCGCCCGAAGGGCTCGATGTGGATCGTGCCCGCAAGCTTGCCTACGACTACCTGGACGAGAAACTTGCCCACGGCGCAGAGCACAGTGCACTGCGCAGGGCCTAACGCACACTTTTAGGAGGTTCTCATGACGACACTTCCCACTCAGCAACTCTATATCAACGGAAAGCTGACCGACGCCACCTCCGGCGAGACCTTCTCCGTCACCAACCCGCTCGACGGCTCGCTGATCGCCAACATCCAGCAGGCTAGCCAAGCCGACGTGGATGCCGCCGTCGCTGCAGCCCGTGAAGGACAAAAAGTCTGGGCAGCCATGAGCGGCATGGAGCGGTCACGTATCCTGCTCAAGGCCGTGGCACTCCTGAGAGAGCGCAATGACGAGCTGGCCAAACTCGAGACCCTCAACACCGGCAAGCCGATCAGCGAGACCGCGGCGGTCGATATCGTCACTGGCGCCGACGCCCTCGAATACTTCGCCGGACTGGCGCCTGCCATCGAAGGCACCCAGATCCCGCTGCGTGAGGACTCCTTCGTCTACACTCGCCGGGAGCCGCTGGGCGTAATCGGCTCGATCGGCGCCTGGAACTACCCGATCCAGATCGCCTGCTGGAAGGCCGCCCCAGCCCTGGCCGCCGGCAATGCCGTGGTCTTCAAGCCCAGCGAAGTGACCCCGCTGACCACCCTGAAGCTTGCCGAGATCTTTACCGAAGCCGGCCTGCCCGCTGGTGTCTTCAACGTGGTGCAGGGCGATGGCCGCGTCGGCCAGATGCTGACCGCCCACCAGGGCATCGACAAAGTGTCCTTCACCGGTGAAGTCGGTACTGGCAAGAAAGTCATGTCCGCCTCGGCAAGCTCGAGCCTCAAGGACGTGACGATGGAGCTAGGCGGCAAGTCTCCGCTGATCGTCTTCGAAGACGCCGATCTTGATCGCGCTGCCGATGCGGCGATGATGGCCAACTTCTATTCCAGCGGTCAGATTTGCACCAACGGCACCCGCGTATTCGTTCATGCCAGCGTCAAGGAGGCCTTCGAGGCTAAGCTCGTCGAGCGCGTCAAGCGCATCAAGGCCGGCGACCCGATGGACCCGGCGGTCAACTTCGGTCCGCTGGTCAGCTTCGAGCATCAGGAGAAAGTCCTGTCCTACATCGCGCTCGGCAAGCAAGAAGGCGCTCGCGTGCTGATCGGCGGCGAAGCCTGGGACCAGGGCGATGCACACGGAGTCGACTGGGCCAAAGGCGCCTGGGCGGCCCCGACCGTGTTCACCGACTGCACCGACGAGATGCGCATCGTGCGTGAGGAAATCTTCGGTCCAGTCATGTCCGTGCTGGCCTTCGACGACGAAGACGAAGTGATCCGCCGCGCCAACGATACCGAGTACGGCTTGGCCGCAGGCGTCTTCACCGAAAACCTGAACCGAGCGCACCGCAGCATCCATCGCCTTGAGGCTGGCATCTGCTGGATCAATACCTGGGGTGATTCCCCGGCGGAGATGCCGGTGGGCGGCTACAAGCAATCGGGCGTAGGCCGTGAGAACGGTATTTCGACCCTGAATCACTACACCCAGATCAAGTCCGTGCAGATCGAGATGGCGCCCTTCGAATCGGTGTTCTGATTCTCCCCTGACGCCACCCTGGAAAACGGCACGACCCACGCCTGCCATGCCCCATCAGGGCATGGCACGGTGTTTTGCGTCCTTTCTTCTGAGGCCGTCGTTTTCCTGCGTCACTCAGTGTTTGTTCGTTACTCCAATTTACTGATCAGGAGGGCTTGTCGATGACACAGCCTAGAGAGTTCGATTACATCATCGTTGGCGCTGGCTCGGCCGGCAATGTGCTCGCCACTCGACTGACCGAGGACGCTGACGTCTCGGTACTGCTGCTCGAGGCCGGCGGCAAGGACCATCGCTTCGATTTCCGCACCCAGATGCCGGCGGCCCTGGCCTATCCGCTGCAAGGCAAGCGCTACAACTGGGCCTTCGAGACCGATCCTGAACCGCACATGGACAACCGTCGCATGGAATGCGGTCGTGGCAAGGGCCTCGGCGGCTCCTCGCTGATCAATGGCATGTGCTACATCCGCGGTAACGCCCTGGACTATGACAACTGGGCCAAGAACTCGGGGCTCGAGGACTGGACCTACGCCGACTGCCTGCCGTACTTCCGCAAGGCCGAGACCCGCGACATCGGCCCCAACGACTACCACGGTGGTGACGGCCCGGTCGCAGTGGCCACCCCGAAAGCGGGCAACAACCCGCTCTATCACGCCTTCATCGACGCAGGCGTCGAGGCCGGCTACCCGCGCACCGAGGACGTCAACGGCTACCAGCAGGAAGGCTTCGGGCCGATGGACCGTTTCGTGACCCCCAACGGCCGTCGCGCTTCCACCGCCCGCGGCTACCTGGACACCGCCAAACAGCGCTCCAACCTGACCATCGTCACCCGGGCCACCACCGATCGCATTCTCTTCGAGGGCAAGCGTGCGGTGGGCGTCAGCTACCTGCACAAGGACCAGGCGGTCGAGGCCCGCGCCCGCCGCGAGGTGCTGGTGTGTTCCGGTGCCATCGCTTCACCGCAACTGCTGCAGCGCTCCGGTGTCGGCAATGCCGAGCTGCTCAAGCAGTTCGACATCCCGGTGGTCCATGACCTCAAGGGCGTGGGCGAGAATCTCCAGGATCACCTGGAGATGTACATCCAGTACGAGTGCAAGAAGCCGATCTCCCTGTACCCGGCGCTCAAGTGGTACAACCAGCCGAAGATCGGCTTGGAGTGGATGCTCAACGGTACCGGCATCGGCGCCAGCAACCAGTTTGAAGCGGCCGGCTTCATTCGCTCGAGCGATGACGAAAAGTGGCCTAACTTGCAGTACCACTTCCTGCCGATCGCCATCAACTACAACGGCACCAGCGCCATCCAGGCACACGGCTTCCAGGCCCACGTCGGCTCGATGCGCTCTGAGAGCCGCGGTCGCGTCAAGCTGACCTCGCGCGACCCCAAGGCCGCGCCGAGCATCCTGTTCAACTACATGTCCACCGACAAGGACTGGCAGGAGTTCCGCGACGCCATCCGTCTGACCCGCGAGATCATCGCCCAGCCAGCCATGGACGAGTTTCGTGGTCGCGAGCTCGCCCCCGGCCCGGACGTGCAGTCCGATGCCGAGCTCGATGCCTTCGTGCGCGAGCATGCCGAGACCGCTTACCACCCCTGCGGCACATGCCGCATGGGCGAGGGCGAAGATGCCGTGGTCGATGGCGCCGGCCGCGTGCACGGCCTCGAGGGTCTGCGGGTGGTCGATGCCTCGCTTTTCCCGCTTATCCCTACCGGCAACCTCAACGCACCGACGATCATGCTGGCCGAGAAGATGGCCGACAAAATCCGTGGCCGTGAGCCCCTGGCTCCCTCCAAAGCGCCCTACTACGTCGCTGAAGATACACCGGCCCAGGCGGCGCCCCAATACCGCCTGAACTAATCAAAAGCACTAGATATGCATGCACTTAAAAGCCCCCGAAGGTTAGGCCTTCCGGGGCTATTTTTTTGCTTCTTTTCGGTGAGACCTCACCTGCCACAATTCGTCTCCAAAAAGTGACCACCAACATAATATCCTTGCAGCACTCTCAACTTGCGCCTGATTAGTTTTGTAACACTACAAGTATTAGGCATCTAATATATTAATGTATTAGAAAAACCACATCACAGAGAAATTGACGCCCCAACTAGTGAGTGCCAGTATGAGTCCGAGCGTAAAGAAACGTTACAAAACGTATCCGCTCATTCCATCGTCGAGCCAGTGGATGGAATTACGACGATATCTCATCGCTATACAGCAAGGGTGATTAAAATGAAAAAACTTCTCCTCTCCGCAAGCATTATGGCCATCATGTCCACTCCGGTCCTGGCGGATAGCAATGAAGTATATATGGAACAGCTGGGCATTATTAACCAGTTCAACTCCGACCAAAGCGGAAACAACAACACTATTGGCTCTTCTCGTAATGCGGCCACCCAGGATGGTACTGGTAACTACGCAGACCTGGATCAGACTGGGAATCGTAATGGCATCGATCGCTTCATGCAAGATGGCAACTATAACCGTGCAGACATCGACCAAGTCGGCTATGGCAACGACTCCAACACCTACCAAAAAGGCGATGGCAACCAGACAAATGTCGCCCAATATGTCTATGACAACGAATCCAACACCGTGCAAGTTGGCGATGAAAACGTAATTGGCGCCTTCCAGTTTGGCTCCCAGAACGATATTTACGCAGAACAGCGTGGCGATGGCAACACCATCAATGCCAGCCAAGTTTTAAACAACAACGACCTCGATGCTGAACAATTTGGCAACGGCAATATGCTAACGTCATCACAGTTCGGTTCCTACAACCGTATCGATTCTCACCAGCATGGCACTGACAACATGGCACACCTGAGCCAGCAAGGTATCGGAAACCGCGCCAATGTCGTTCAGCACTGATTAAGGGCTGAAACCTTCAAGATCTGCCGGGCATCCAGTGGGGTGCCCGGGTTTTCTCAAGGTGCAATGCATGATGCCCCACAGCACAGCATGGAACATCAGACGCTCGAGAACGCTATCGAAAGCACTGATCGCTGGCTTTATCACGATCAGTACTGCTCCCTCGGCCATGGCTCAACAGGTATTCACTCAGCTCAATTGCAAAATTGTCATCGAGCGTGAGGCAGAGGCTGTCAGGGCGACAAGTGTTATCGAGGCTAACAAGCCGACCCGTGCCGACTATGTCTTGAGGACACTCAAGATTGATGCCGCCGGCTCCGGAACAAGCGAACAATCCGGTTCCATTTCACTGCTACCCGGTGAGTCCGCTACTACTGCACAGACAATTCACCGACTGGCTAAGACAGGTTGGCTCGAATTCCATTTACGCGTTACTGAGCGGTTGACAGGGACCTCGTGTGAGGCCAAGGAAATCGTTAGCCCAATGTAGCATCAGCCAATACAACCACCTGCTAACGTATCGATTAAAAAGGTAAGTGCCATGCAATCAAGAACCTCCCATTATCTCGCTGCACTGGTATTTACCTTTTTACCAGCACTTGCATCAGCTAGTGACAGCAGCGCATTCATTACCCAGATCACTAGGAATGATGCTCCAGAGCAGGCTAATGAACGTCAAATCGCTAATTTCTCAACACCTGGAACCGGCCAACTCGGCGCCTTGGATATCGACCGTCTGGCACTTTCGCAAGTATCAGCAAGCAACCAGCACGGCACACTTTCGGTTGCTAACCAGCAGGGAAAAGACAATCGCCTCTCCGTTGTCGCCATGGGTAGGGGAAATATCACCCTGCAGCAACAGCAGGGGGTAGGCAACACATCGGATATAGCGCTTGCTGGTCAACGCAATGCTATTTCAGTAGATCAACGTGGCAACTACCTAGACTCAGACATAAAGGTAGTAGGAAGTAATAAAGTCATTTTCCACTTTCAGCGAGGCACCGGTCAGAGTGGCCATCAACAGCCACTACTTTATACGGGGAACCAGCGAGAAGCACAGGTCATCCTCGACACCCCCAAGGGGCGGCTGACCAAAACAATAGCCAACTGACAATCGTCCTTAGAGGAAGATACGTAAATGAAGACTACTACGCCACTCACTATCTCATCACTTACTGCCGCCTCATCACTTACTGTCTCATCACTTACTATAATAGTGGCAGCTACTCTGCTCTTTCCCATTAGTGCTTGCGCAGGCGATCTGACCTATCGCCCCATCAACCCTTCATTTGGCGGCGACCCCTTCAATAGCTCTCATCTGCTGCAAATGGCTGACATACAAAATCAGTACAAGGACGATGGTAGCGACCTTGACTCACTGTTCGCGGAGGAAACGGCTGCTGATCAGTTTGTCTCCTCAATGCAAGGCACGATGATTTCCGGCGCATCCTCACAACTGAGAGAAGCCATCTTCGAAGATGGGGCACCACCCTCGGGAACCTTCACATTGAACGGTGCCACAGTGACATATGAGACGGTCAACAGCCGTGTCCTAGTAAAGGTGTCGGATGGCATCACTACCAATTCCTTTGACATCCCTAAGCCCAATACTAACTAATCAGCATTTACGCGCAGGGAATATCATGAAAACGTTAACTCAAGCTCTGTGCCTATTGGCCAGCGTCATACTCTCAGGGTGTGTATCGACCTCTGGCCCGATGTCAGAGCCCGCATCCTATATCAGTGAAACCAGCACCTCTTCACTGCTCAAGAACCTGCCCGCGGCGGCCAGGCCAGTCGACATCGCAGTGTATGAATTTTCTGATCTGACGGGACAATACAAACCCAATGAAGGCTTTGCGGAATACTCCCGCGCCGTGACTCAAGGCGCCGATGCGATTCTTGTCGATGTGCTAGCCGATGCAGGCCAGGGTCAGTGGTTCAATGTTGTCGAGCGCCGAGGTCTCCCCAACCTGCTGCGCGAGCGCCAGGTCATACAAGCCACTCGTCAGCAGTTCAATGGCCAGGCGGCGGCTCCCTTGCCTCCGCTGACCTTCGCTGGCGTGATCATCGAAGGTGGCATCATTGCCTATGAAACCAATTTATCGACCGGTGGTGCCGGCGCCAGATACCTGGGCATTGGCGTCAACTCTGAATACCGCACCGACCTGGTCACCATTAACCTACGCTTGGTCAGCGTGCAGACGGGGCGCATCCTCAACAGCATTACCACCACCAAGAAGATTTACTCCGTTCTGGTCCAAGGGTCGGTATTCAAGTACATCGCGGCCGATGAGATCCTCGAACTCGAGGCTGGCTATACCCGCAACGATCCACCGCAACTTGCCGTACGTGAAGCCATCGAACTGGCAGTCTACACCGCCATCATCGAGGGCGCAGAACGGGACACCTGGGGGTTCGCGAATACTCAGCAGGGACGAGAGGCCATCGACACCTTCCAACAGCGTGTGGCGGGGTTGCAGCCCTCTTCCCATGGTCAGGCGTTACAGGACAGCTAACACCGACCAGAAAGCTGCTGCTATCTGACTTCAAACAGCCCCGCACATGCGGGGCTGTTTGCTGCTTTACCAGCCGCAGCCTAGCGGATATTGCCTGTCACCTCAGGGGGTGGTCGCCGGTCGAGCAATGGGCTAGGCTACAAGAATTCAAACGCTCGTTAGAATGCTGCCACTTATCGTAACGGAGCCTACCCATGATCCACCTCTTGCTGATCGTTCTGGCCCTGGCGGGCCTCACCGCAGTAATGCGGCGTGAAGCCGGCGCCCTCGCCGCCCTTGGCGTGCTCGCCGTACTTGGCATCGCCGGCCTCGTGCTCAACGCACCTCTCCTTGGTTTGGTACTGCTCATTGCTGCCGCCGGCGTGGCGGCATGCGGCCTGCCTCCGCTGCGTCGCCGCTGGCTGTCGCCTCGGCTCTTCGCCATGTTCAAGCGAGTCGCCCCCAAGGTGTCGGCCACCGAGCGCACGGCTCTCGAGGCAGGCAGCGTCGGCTGGGACGGCGAACTGTTTTCCGGTAAGCCGGATTGGCAGGCCCTGCTGGATACAACAGACAATGGCCTGACGGACAAGGAGCAGGCCTTCCTCGATCAGCAGTGCTCCGTGGCCGCCGGCATGTGCAACGCCTGGGACATCGCGCGGGATCGCGCCGACCTGCCGCCGGAGCTTTGGGCCTACCTCAAGCAGGAAGGCTTCTTCGGCATGATCATCCCCGAGGCCTACGGCGGTCTCGGCTTCTCGGCCAAGGCGCAGTCACTCGTGTTGCAGAAGCTTGCGGTCAACGAGACCCTGATGGTCACCGTCGGCGTGCCCAACTCACTGGGGCCGGGCGAGCTGCTGCTCAAATACGGTACCGACGCCCAGAAGGATCACTACCTGCCGCGCCTGGCCGACGGCCGCGAGATACCCTGTTTCGGTCTTACCGGCCCGCGCGCGGGCTCCGATGCCACCGCCCTGCCGGACACCGGCGTGGTCTGCAAGCAGATGGTCGACGGAAAGGAAGTACTGGGCCTCAGGCTCAACTTCGAGAAGCGCTGGATCACGCTTGCACCCATCGCCACCGTGGTTGGCCTAGCGTTTCGCATGTTCGACCCGGATCACCTGCTCGGTGATAGCGAGGACCTGGGTATCACCTGCGCGCTGATTCCCCGCGACACCGACGGCATGGAAATCGGCCGCCGCCATCACCCCATCGGCAGCCCCTTCATGAACGGCCCGATCAAGGGCAAGGATGTGTTCGTACCGCTGGACACCATCATCGGCGGCCCGGAAATGGCCGGCCAAGGCTGGCGTATGCTGGTCGAGTGCCTGTCGGTGGGGCGCTGCATCACCCTGCCCTCCGGCGCCACTGGCACCGCGCGCTACGCACTAGGCTGGAGCGGTGGTTTTGCCCGCATTCGCCGCCAGTTCAACGTTCCTGTCGCTGAAATGGAAGGGGTGCAGGAGCCACTGGCCCGCATCGCCTCGATGGCCTATATCGCCCAGGCCACGGTTCGCCAGACCGCCAACATGATCGACCACGGCCACAAGCCAGCGGTCCCCTCGGCGATTCTCAAGAGCCAGCTCACAGAGTTCCAGCGCAGCCTGCTCGGCGACGCCATGGATATCCACGGCGGCAAGGCCGTCACGCTTGGACCAAGCAACTATATTGGCATCGGCTACTCGGCCAACCCGGTAGCGATCACCGTGGAAGGTGCCAACATCATGACCCGCAACCTGATGATCTTCGGGCAGGGAGCGATTCGCTGTCACCCCTATGTGCTCGAGGAACTGGCCGCCAAGGACGCCGACGACCTCAAGGCCTTCGATCAGGCCTTCTTCGCCCATACCGGTCTGATCTTGGGTAACGCCGCCCGAGCACTGACCCAGGGGCTCGGTATCGGCCGCCCGGCGGTGCCCTTCGATAGCGTCGCCGCACCTTATGCGCAGGATGTTGCCAGGCTCTCGGCGGGCTTCGGCCTCGCCGCGGATGCGGCAATGGCGAGCCTCGGCGCCAGCCTCAAACTGCGCGAAATGCTCTCGGCAAGGCTTGGCGATGTATTGTCGAACCTCTATCTGGCGTCGATGGTGCTCAAGTCCTGGCACGAAGGCGATAAGGTCGAAGGCGAGGATGAACTCTTGCACTACAGCTGTCGCTTCCTGCTGCAGCGCGCCGAACAGGCCTTCGTCGAGTTGTTCGACAACCTGCCCAACCGCGCTCTAGCCCGAGTGCTCAAGCCCATCGTGATGCCACTGGGGCGGCGTTGGGCTCGCCCATCCGATAAGCTGACTCGCCATATCGCCAAGAACGTCTCACAGGCGTCAGCACTGCGCACCATGCTGCTCGCCCATACCTGGGATACTCAGGAAGAAGGCCAGCAGGATAATCCTCTGGCCCACTACAACGCCTTGCTTGTTGACCAGGAGCGCGCCGAGCCCATTTATCGCACCCTCAACAAGGCCTACGCCAAGGGCGAGCTGCCTGCTGACGCGCTACACCCCGAACAGCGCATCGAAGCGGCCCTGGCCGCCGGCCTGATCAGCGAGGACGATGCCCATTTCATGCGCCGGCATGAAGCCGAAGTATTGGAGATGCTCAGCGTCGACGACTTCGCTTTCGACGCCTTCGCCAGCGCCAAGGAAAACGTCACCTGGCACAACGCAGCCTGAGGCCGCTCCATTCACCGTAATCGCCTGACGATCAGAACCCATCGCCCCGCCTAGGACCTCCCCTGGGCGGGGCGATTTCATTTCAGGCTCCGCCGTTGGTGCCCTACAGCGGCCAGACCCAAAGAATCAAAGGAAGCGCGGTGAGCATCACCACCAGCGACAGCGGTAGGCCAAGCTTCCAGTAGTCGCTAAACCGATAGCCGCCGGGCCCCATCACCAGAGTATTGGACTGATGACCGATCGGGGTCAGGAAGGCACAGGAGGCACTCACCGCCACCACCATCAGAAAGGGGTCCAGCGATGCCTCGAACCCATTGGCAAGGCTCGCGGCAATGGGCGCCATCAGCAAGGCGGCGGCGGCGTTGTTGATGACGTTGGAAAGCAGCATGCTGAGGCCGAACAACCCCGCCAGCGTGGCCACCACTGGCCAGTCGCCCCCCAGCGCCAGCATCTGATCGGCAATCAGCGCGGCACCGCCGCTGGTGTCCAGGGCTTGGCCCACCGGCAGCATCGCGCCCAGCAACACGATGACCGGCCCATCGATGGCCTGATACGCCTCGCGCAATGGCAGCACCCCAGCGAGTAAAGAAGCCAGCGCCGCCGTCGACAGCGCCACCGCCGCGGGCAACCAATCGAGCAGCATGGCCACGATAGCCAGTGCGAAAATAGCCAGCGACAACGCCAGCGAACGCGGCTGGCCGAGGGTCAGGTTGCGACTGGCCAGGGGCAGACAGCCAAGGATGGCCAGGCTCTCGCCAAGCCCGCCCTCGTCGCCCTGCAACAGCAACACGTCGCCAGCGCGAAAGCGGATATCGCGCAGGCGCTGCTTGAGGCGCGCACCGTCCCTGGCCACCGCCACCAGATGCAAGCCGTGCTGATTCAGCAGGCGCAGCTGCACCACAGTGCGATGGATCATCATCGAGTCGTTGCGCACCACCGCCTCGACCAGCTGCAGCCCCTCGGAGTCCAGTCGGCGTGGCTGTTTTTTTGCTTTATCGGCCTCGGCTCTGTCGTCTTCCCTGGCAGCAGATTTTGCCAATACCGCGCTATCCGATGCCTCTTTGTTTGAGGTCGCTTTGTTGGATGCCTCTTGATTCAGGACCTCTTCTTTCAGGGCTTCGCTGTCCTCATCGCTCGTCTCACTGTCTTCGTCATCGCCATTAGCCTCGGTACCGAGCCGCAGGCCGGCCTTGTCCTCGAGCAGCTTCATTTCATCGGGGCCGGCCTCGATCAACAGGATGTCACCGACCTCGAGTTTGCCCATGAAGGCATGACCGGCACGGCGGGTTTCGTCGCGGACCACCGCCAACACCGGTACCGGTTCTTCGAGCGCAGCCTGCAGCTCACGCAGGCTCCACCCCAGAGCCTTGCTGTCCTCATCGACTCGCATCTCGATCAGATAGTGGGCGGTATCGAAGAGCTCGTCCGCTGAGGCCTGGCCCTCTCGGCGCGGAGTCAGTCGCCAGCCCAGCAACACGATAAATAAAAGTCCCGCCAGCGCCACCCCCACCCCGACCGGGGAAAACGCGAACATGCCGAAGGCCTCGCCGGTCTGGGTCGCACGGTAACTGGAGATGATGATGTTGGGTGGAGTGCCGATCAGGGTGGTGAGGCCACCGAGCAGCGAACCAAAGGCCAGCGGCATCAGTAGCAACGACGGAGAGCGAGCATGCTCACGGGCCATGCGCATCGCCACCGGCAGCATAAGCGCCAGGGCGCCGACATTATTCATCACCGCCGAGAGCACCAGCACCGTGCCCGTCAGCACCAGCACCTGCCATACCAGCTTCTCGCCGACTTTAAGCGTCTGCTCGGCAATCACATCGACAACCCCGGATCGCTCGAAGCCACGGCTCAGCACCAACACCGCCGCCACCGTGATCACCGCCGGGTGGCCGAACCCCAGGAAGGCCTCATTGGCCGGCACCAGCCCTGTCAGCGTCGTTGCCAACAAAGCCGCCAATGCCACCAGGTCATAGCGAAAACGCCCCCAGGCGAAAGCCGCCAGTGTCAGGCCAAGAATCAGAAATATCTGGGTACTATCGGCCATGCGTCTCACCTCCCTGTGGCAGCATCTCGAGCGGAGCTACTTGGTTAAGAACACCAGCAGGCGACTGAAAACGCTAGCTAAAACGACGACGCCCGCCATAGAAATGGCGGGCGTCGTCATATCGGCTGTTTTATCCCCTTTTCAGCGGGTCAGGGCACCAGGATGGTCGAGCCGGTGGTCTGACGGGCGGCTAGGGCCTGCTGGGCCTTAGCCGCATCGGCCAGCGCAAAGCGTTGGCCGATGTCGATGGTGATCTTGCCGCTCTCGAGCATCGCGAAGAGCTCCTCGCTCATGGCCTCCAGCCGCTCGCGGGTATCGGCATAGCCGTTGAGGCTCGGCCGGGTCACGAACAGCGAGCCCTTCTGATTGAGGATGCCGATATTGACGCCCTCCACCGGCCCGGAGGCGTTGCCGAAGCTGACCATCAGGCCGCGCTTCTTGAGGCAATCCAGTGACATCTCCCAGGTGTCCTTGCCAACCGAGTCGTAGACCACATCGACCATCGCGCCATCGGTGAGTTCGCGTACACGCTCGACGACGTTCTCCTTGGTGTAGTCGATGGTCGCCCAGGCGCCGTTCTGCTCGGCAAGCGCTGCCTTCTCGGGTGAGCTGACGGTACCGATCAGCTTGACGCCCAGGGACTTGGCCCACTGACAGGCGATCGAACCGACGCCGCCGGCGGCGGCGTGGAAGAGGATCGTCTCGCCACCCTGAAGCGGATAGGTCTGGCGCAGCAGGTATTGGACCGTGAGGCCCTTGAGCATCGAGGCGGCGGCGGTCTCGACATCCACGCCCTCCGGCAGGCGGACGACCTTCTCGGCGGGCAGCGTATGCAGTTCGCCGTAGGCTCCCAGCGGGCCCTGGGCATAGGCGACCCGATCGCCGACCGTGAGCTGCCCCACGCCCTCGCCCACCGCCTCGACCACGCCGGCGCCCTCGGTACCCAGGCCCGAGGGCAGCGCCGGCACCGGATAGAGGCCGGTGCGCACATAGATGTCGATGAAGTTGAGCCCTACCGCCTGGTTGCGGACCCGCACCTCTCCTGGCGCTGGCTCCGCGGGGGTAAAGTCGATGAATTCGAGAACTTCTGGGCCGCCAGTGCTGGCGAACTGGATACGCTTGACCATGAAATACCTTCCTTGCGTTGGAACATGCGTGAACACAGACAGAAACTGCTTCTATCCAAGCGTCCGCAACGCAAGGGGTCAAGCCCGCCATTGGCAGCAGCCGCCGGGGCAACAACGGTTGGTGTCTTGCTGGTCATGACGAGAAGGCATGACGAGAAGACATGACGAGAGTCCTTACAGAGGAGACGTATCGCCGGGACGACCGACAGCATAGTCGGCTTACAGTGTGATCGGAAAGGATTCCAGCCCGCGCACAAAACGTGACTTGTAGCCCTCGAAGGCCTCCTTGTCCTGCTTGAAAGAGGCCACCACCGAGCCCTCATCGAAGGCGAGGGTGCGCGTCACGTCATCAAGCCCTTCGGCCGGATGCTGGGCACCGAGCCCGATGCGCCGCCCCTGCTCGCCGTCAAACCAGCGCTTGATACCGGCGTCGCGGAACATGGTTTCCTGCTTGGAATCTGTGGCCACCACCTTCAGCGGCGCCCTGAGGGCAAGTTCCTGCACCAGACGCTGGACGGGGTTCGCCACGCTGCTTTCCTCTAGGCCGGTGAGCAACGACACTTCCATGCCCTGGCCCGCCTCATCCAGCACCAGCAGCGCCAAGGCAACCGGGCGCGACTGATTGTCGACCAGCGCAAACACACGCGCGGCCTCCTGCTTGACCAGCACGCCCAAGGTGCCAGCAAAGGTCACCAGTGGCGCCAGACCCGCCTGGTGACCGTAGACTTCGGCACACAGCCGGGCGAGGCAGGACTCGCGCTGCTGAACGTTATTGACGTGCACGACTCTCATCGACTTACCCCTATCGCAGCACCCGCCAGCGCGGGCCTTGATGTAAAAAAGCCGCAGCCTAGCACAGTCAGGCGTCGCTGGCCCCGTTACACACTTTCGCACCTGGATGCAGGGCCAAGCGCATCATCGGCACTGCGACGCCCGGCACATATCGTTTAGTCTGAAAACCGTCCCCTCCCGCTCAGGAGCCACCACATGTCGGCCTCTTCCATCGATGCGTCAGAGACGTCACCGCTTTCTTCTTCGGTCTCTTCGCCAGGTGCCTCGTCGCTGTCGCCATCAGCCACGGAAGCGCTGCCGCGGCTGATGGCCCATCGCGGCCTTTCGGCGAGCGCACCGGAGAACACGCTTGCCGCAGTGCGGGCCGCCCATGAGGCCGGCTTCACCTGGGTGGAACTGGACGTCCAGCTGCTCGCCGACGGCGCGCCGGTCATCTGGCATGATGCCACCGTCAAGCGTTGCTCGAATGGCCACGGCCGGCTGGCAAAACTCAGCCTTGCCGAGGCACGGCGGCTGGACGTGGGCACCTGGTTCGACGCCTCCTTCGCCGGAGAGCGCATGGCGACCCTCGATGAGATGCTCGCACTGATCGACACGCTGGGCATGGGGCTCAATCTGGAACTCAAGCTCGCTCGTGGCCGCGACCCGGCGGCGCTGGCCGAGGCGACAGTGCCCAGGGCGATGGCAATGCTGCCCGCCACGCGGCTGATCGTCTCATCATTTTCTAGGTCGGCCCTCAAGGCCGCCCGGGGCCTCGAGCCAGACCCCACGCGGCTCAGGCTTGGCCGGCTCTACGACAAGATAGCCAAGGGCTGGGAAACGGAGGCGCGCAGCCTCGAGGCATTCAGCGTGCACGGCGACTGGACTCGACTGACCGAAGCTCGCGCCCGGGCGATCAAGGCCGCCGGCTATCGGTTGATCTGCTACACCGCCAACGACCCAGAGGCCTTCGCACCGCTGTGGCAATGGGGGGTCGATGCGGCCATCAGCGACGACCCGCGACGCTTTTGCGGCCGGCTGCCCGATGCCGTCTAGCAAACCCATCTAGGTGAAATCTGGCTAGATAGGGCGCAATTCCTGGCAAGAATTGATCTGGATCAAGCCGGCGCGACACTATGATCAAGAACGCCAGCCGGGTGCCGATAGAGATTCATGACTTCCCACGGATCGGAGATTTGCATGAACCCGTCGACGCTGATCGGCATACTGGCAAGCATTGGCCTGCTCGGCACCGTATTGCTATTTACTGCCGAATCGCCTCAGAGCTTCATCAATCTGCCGGGGCTCGCCATCGTCGTCACCGGCACGCTAGCCGCCACCTTCATCAGCTATCCCCTCAGGGAAGTCGTGCGCGTGGTGCGCCTAGTGAGCCTGGTCTTTCGCCGCGAGAATACCTACACCCGTGGCGATATCCAGGAACTCGTGGCGATCTCGCGGCTGTGGTTCAAGGGCGATGTGCGCGCCGTGGAGCAGTCCCTGGAAAAGGCCAGTAATCCCTTCCTGCGCACTGGCGTGCAGTTGGTGATCGCCAACACCAAGGAAGAGGACATTCTCGAGCTGCTGCGCTGGCGTATCGCCCGTCTCAAGGCCAGAGAGTACGCCGAAGCACAGATATTTCGCACCATGGCCACCTATGCCCCGGCATTCGGCATGATCGGCACCCTGGTCGGTCTGGTGAACATGCTCGAGGTCATGGAAGCAGGCGATATCGGCGTGATCGGACCGCGCATGGCGATTGCCCTGCTGACCACCTTTTACGGCATCCTGCTGGCCAACCTGGTCTTCAAGCCCATCGCCGTGAAACTCGAACGGCGCACCGAGGAACGGCTGATCGCCATGAACATGGTGCTCGAGGGCATTTCGCTGATCTGCCGGCGCCGGCTGCCCTCCTTCATCGAAGAGACCCTCAACTCCTTCATGGCCAACTATCGCGACGAGATCCGCGATGTGCCGCCGGGGATCGACATCGAGAGCACGAGTCCAGACACCGGGGGTTCCGGCGTTCAGGAGGCTCGACAGGATGGCTGATTCAGATGACGCCCTGCTGCCAGGCGCCGGCCAAGCCGGCAAGGACAGCGACGGCGAAAACTGGCTGACCAGCTATCTGGACGTGCTGACTCTGCTGATCACCCTCTTCGTGCTGCTTATCTCGATGAGCGGCGGCGAAGCAGGCGATGCCACGTCGTCACAGGCAGCGGCCACCCCCAGCTTTACTCCCTTGGCCAAGGTGGGCGAGCGCCAGGCAGGAATACTGCCGCAACAGGGCGATGGCGTGAACGACGCCTTCGACGACCTGGCAGTAGACGGCGTGGTGGTGGCCCGCCACGCCCAGGGCACGATGCTGCGCATCGCCGATCACCTGCTGTTCGACAGCGCCAGCGCCTCGCTAACGCCCAGCGGCGAGGCCACGCTTGCCCAACTGACCGACAAGCTGAGCGCCTTTCCGGGGCGTATCTCCGTCGAGGGGCACTCCGACAATCGCCCCATTACCACCTCGCGCTATCCTTCCAACTGGGAGCTATCCAGTGCGCGAGCAAGCGCGGTGCTGCGCTTTTTAACCCAGCAGGGCATTGATGCCACGCGCCTGCGTGCCATCGGCTATGCCGACACCAAGCCGCTGTCTTCCAACGACGACGCCCAAGGCCGGGCCAGCAACCGCCGCGTGGAACTGGTGCTGCACAACGACTGATGCCCAGGCGTCAGCCGGGATCGGTTCTGGCATCAGTGCCGGCCAACCAGCTCGAGCACCTGCGCCATATCGAGCTGTTCCTCCAAGGCATCGGCGAGGCGGTCGAGCTCGCGCTCGCGATGGGCCGCGTAGTCTACCGCCTGGGCCTCTGCATCACCGAGACCCAGGCGGGCCAGCAGCGCGGTGCAGGCGCTCGCTTCATCGAAGAGACCGTGCAGGTAGGTACCCAGCAGTTGGCCATCCTCGCTGACCGCCCCGTCCGGGCGACCCTCGAGCTGCATCAAGGGCCTCTCCAGCGCCACGCCCTCGCTGATGCCGTTATGAATTTCGTAGCCACTCACCGCCACGCCTTCGCCGGCCTGGGTGGCTAAGGCAGTACCGACGCGAGGACCGACGAGAGTGCCACGCACATTGCGCAACTGCTTGCCTGGCACCATACGGGTGCGCATGGGCAGCAGCCCCAACCCGGGCGTCACGCCGGGCGCGCCTTCCAAGCCATCGGGGTCGTCGATGGTCTCCCCCAGCATCTGGAAACCGCCGCAGATACCGAGCACCTTGCCGCCATAGCGCAGGTGGCGCTGGATCGCCGCCTCCCAGCCCTGAGCGCGCAACCAAGCAAGATCGCTTGTCGTCGCCTTGCTGCCGGGTAGCAGGATCACATCGGCCGGCGGTATTGGCTCCCCCGGCCCTACCAGGCTCAAGGACACCCGCGGATGCAGACGCAGGGGGTCGAGGTCGGTGTGATTGCTGATGCGAGGCAACATCGGCACCACGATATTCAGCGCGGGCCGATCCGTTTCCTGGCCGACGAGCCCGACGCCATCTTCGGCGTCGAGCAGCAGGCCATCGAGGTGGCGCAGAACGCCGAGCACCGGCTTGCCGGCATACGATGTCAGCCAGTCGAGGCCAGCTTCCAGCAGCGCAATATCGCCGCGAAAGCGATTGATGATAAAGCCTTTGGTACGGGCCCGTTCGGTCTCGGAGACAAGCGCCAGGGTCCCCACCAGCTGGGCGAAGACGCCGCCCCGATCGATATCGCCCACCAGCAGTACCGGGCAGTCGATGGCCTCGGCGAAGCCCATATTGGCGATATCGCCCTCACGCAGGTTGACCTCGGCGGGGCTGCCCGCCCCCTCGGCGATAATCACCTCGAAGCGGCTCGACAGTCGCTCCCAGGCCGCCAGTACCGTAGCGCGCGCCTGACGTTTGAAGGCGTGATAGTCGAGCGCGCCCATGTGGCCATAGACCTGACCATCGAGAATCACCTGCGCGCCCTGATCGGTCTCAGGCTTGAGCAGCACCGGATTCATGTCGCAGTGAGGAGCAATGCCGGCGGCTCGCGCCTGCAGGGCCGTAGAACGGCCGATCTCGCCGCCCTGTGGCGTGACGGCGCTGTTCAGCGCCATGTTCTGGGGCTTGAAGGGTGCCACCGCGATACCACGACGCGACAGCACGCGACACAGCCCCGCCACCACCGTGCTCTTGCCGGCATCCGAGGTCGTGCCCTGGATCATCAGAGTCGTCATGGCCGTGTCCTTATGGGGGCATTACAGCTCCACGCCCTTCTGGGCCTTGATGCCCTGGTCCTTGAAGGCGTGCTTGATCACTTTCATCTCGGTCACGGTGTCGGCCAGCTCGATCAGCGGCTCCGGCGCATGGCGCCCGGTGACCACGACGTGCTGCATGGCCGGGCGCGCCTGCAAGTCGTCGAGCACGGTATCCAGGTCCAGGTAGCCATGGCGCAGGGCGATATTGAGTTCGTCCAGCAGCACTAGTCCGTAGCCTTCGTCGGCAAGCATGCGCCTAGCCTGCTCCCAGGCGGCTTCGGCGGCGAGAATGTCGCGCTCGCGGCTCTGGGTGTCCCAGGTATAGCCATCCCCCATGACGTGATAATCCACGCCGGGCAGGTCACGGAAGAAAGCCTCCTCGCCGGTGCTGAACGCCCCCTTGATGAACTGCACCACGCCAACCTTCATGCCGTGACCGAGTGCGCGGGCGGCCATGCCGAAGCCTGAACTGCTCTTGCCCTTGCCGGGCCCCGTAAGCACCAGCAACACGCCCTGCTCCTTGTCGGCGGCTTTGATCCGCTCATTCATGATGCGCTGCTTGGCGGCCATGCGCTGCGCATGACGCTCTGGGTCGATGGATGCTCGGCTCATGGGTCTCTCCTTTTCAGAACCGCAGGGCTTTTCAAAACGTCGTGGCTTTTCAGAACGGCTCGGCTTTTGAAAACGGCTGAGCTTTTCAAAAAGACGTAGCACCGAGGAAAATCGTCATATCAGCGTTTGGGCACGAAGACCGGCGCGCCATCCACCATGGCGGTGGTCAACGCCTGACCGTAGAGGCCTTCAAGCGCTGCCGGCACCAGCATGCTGTCCGCCGCGCCCCAGCAGGCCTCGCCGTCGGGGTAGAGCAGCAGCAGGTGGCTGCACCAGCGGGCCGCCAGATTGAGGTCATGCAGGCACATCACCACGCCACAACCCTGATCGGCCTGTTCGGCCAGCAGCTCCATGACCGCCACCTGGTGGTGCAGATCGAGATGGTTGGTGGGCTCGTCGGCAAGCCAGAAACGCGGCGCCTGGGTCAGGAGTGTGGCGAGGCTGACGCGCTGACGTTCACCGCCGGAGAGGGTGGCGAGCTCTCGCTCGGCCAGCGGCGTCAGGTCCAGGCGCTCGAGCGCCGCCTGGGCCCGGGCGATATCCTCCGCGCCTTCCTGTTGCCAGGGAGCAATGAAAGGATGGCGGCCGATCAAGGCCGTCTCGCGGACGGTGGCCGGGAAGTCGTCGTGGTGTGTCTGGAAGACGATGCCCAACCGGCGTGCCAGCTCCCGACGCTTGAGGCGTGACAGGGGCTTTCCACCAAGGCGCACTTCCCCTGAGCGTGGTGCCCGCAGCCCGGCCAGGGTGTGCATCAGCGTCGTCTTGCCGGCGCCATTGGGACCCAACACACCCCAGCGCTCGCCGGGAGCGATGCGCAGATACAGCGGCCTGCCTGCCGGGCGTCCAGGAATATCGATGACCAGCTCACGGGCTTCGAGGGTCTCTATCTGCGGTTCCGAGATAGCCATCAGCGGCTCCGAGACAGCAGGTAGAGAAAGCTCGGCACCCCGAGCAGTGCGGTGATCACGCCCACCGGCAGTTGCTGAGGGGCGATCAGGGTACGCGCCAGGGTGTCGGCCAAGGTCAAGAGCGTCCCCCCGGCCAGCAGGCTTGCCGGCAGAATCAGTCGCTGATCGTTGCCGAGCCTCAAGCGCAGCATATGGGGCACCATCAGACCGACGAAGCCCACGCTGCCGGCCGTGGTAACCGCCACCGCCGTCAGCAGGCTAGCCAGCAGGAAAAGGGTCCACTCCAGCGGTCGTACCGCCACGCCCAGGGCTGCGGCTTGAAGACCGCCGCGAGCCAATACGTTGAGGGTGCGTCCCAGCGGCATGACCACCAGCAGGCTGGCAATGGCTACCCCCAGCACTGGCCAGGGGCTGCCGGCATAGGCCATGTCGCCCATCAGCCAATAGAGCATGCCGGGCAGCCGCTCCACCGGACTCACCGCCAGTAGAAAGCTGATCAATGCGCCCCAGCCAGCGGCCATCACCACCCCGGTGAGCAGTAGGCGGGTCGGCGTCCAGCTGCCGGTACCATGAGCCAGGCCGAAAACGATCAGGATCGAGACCAGCGCGCCGACAAAGGCCGCACCGGAGACCAGCGCCATGCTAGCCCCGGCGAGCATCGCCAGCAGCGCCGCCACCGAGGCCCCGCCGGAAAGCCCTAGCACATAAGGGTCTGCCAGTGGATTGCGCAGCAGTATCTGCATCAGGGCGCCGGCCAGGGCCAGCAAGGCACCGGTGCCGAAGGCAGCCAGCGCCCGCGGTAGCCTCAGCTCCAGCACCAGCGTCTGATAAAGGGCATCGCCGCCGCCCAGAAGCACCGCCACCAACTCATCCGGGGCAATGCCGACACTGCCCAATGCCAGGGCTATCGCCAGCGCCAGCAACGCGGCCAACGCCAGCCAGGCTAAAGGCCTCAGACCCCGCGTACGACTCACCCTATCGGCGCTAGCGTCGGCCACGCGCGACCTCCAGCCGGTCACATAGCGCCCGAGTGCCGTCCAGCAGCCGCGGCGTAGCGCGCTGCACTAGATCTGGGTCGACAAAGAAGAGGTTGTCCCGCTGCACCGCCGTCAGTTGGGGGAAATCCCCCCAGGCCTCGAGCCAGGTCGAGTTGGGATCGCCCATGCCGCCAGTGATAATCGCTTCCGGGTCGCGGGCCAGCACTGACTCGACGCCGATCCGCGGCGCCAGGGTGGACGCATCGGCAAAAAGGTTGACCCCACCACACAGTTCAAGCGAACGGCTGATCCAGTGTTCACCATTGATGGTCATCAGCGGCTGCTCCCAGACCTGATAGAAAACCGGCACCGGATCGGCACCAGCATAACGCGCCCGCAGCGTCGCCACGTCTTCGCGCAGTGACGCCGCCGCTGATGCGGCGACTTCAGGGGTGCCGGCCAGGGTGCCGAAACGCTCGAGGGTCTCGGCAATCCCCGCAAAGTCTTCCACGTCAGAGTAGTAGACCGGCAGGCCGAGTCGCGATAGCCGCTCGACCTGCTCACGGGGATTGCCACCCTGCCATGCCACCACCAGGTCGGGCTCCAGGGCCAGCAGGGCTTCAAGGTCCAGGCGGTCGTAACCGCCCACTTGAGGAATCGACCGAGCGGCGGCCGGGAAGTCACTGAAATTGACCACGCCGACCACGCGCTCGCCGGCGCCAGCGGCAAAGAGCAGTTCGGTGACGCTGGGGGAAAGCGCGACGATACGCTGAGCCGGGGCCTCCAGGCAGAGTTCATGCCCGGCGTCATCGCCCACGCAGACCTTTGCCCGGGCAACGCCGGGCAGGCAAGCCCCTAGCCCTATGATCAAGGTTAGGGGCAGGGCCGCCATCGAGGCCAGGCGAGCGTTCTTGCGCATCACTCGCCGAACCGCACGCTGAGGAAGGCCGCACGGCCAGGACTGTTATAGCCGTCGACGGTCTGGTACTCCTTGTCCAGCATGTTTTCCAGCGTCAGGCGGGTCGACCAGCGCGGGGCGAAGTTCCAGCCAGCGCGCAGGGCGAGGGTAGCAAAGCCGCCGACTCGCTCCTCATTGCCCGCATCGTCATAGCGATGGTTCTGGGCAATCACCGAGCCGCCCAGCGTCCAGTCGCCCAGAGCACGGTCTGCGTCGAACCGCAGGCTGCGCGATGCGCGGCGTGCAAGGCGCTTGCCGGTCTCGCGGTTCTCGGGATCGGTGTAGGTCAGAGCGGCGCGCAGCGTCCAGTCATTGACGTCGGCGCCGGTGGCAAGTTCCACGCCGCGAATTCGAGCCCGGTCGACGTTATCCGAGGTATCGACGCTGCCATCGCCGTCGGTATCGACCGTCGTGATCATGTCATCGATATTGCTCTGATAGACCGCGAGGTCCCAGAAACCGAGCCCCACCTGGCCCCGAATGCCCAGCTCATAGGTCTCCGAGGTCTCCGCATCGAGATTCGGATTGCCTTCGTAGAAGCCATCGTCTGGATAGTAAAGGTCATTGAAGGTCGGCGCGCGGAAGGCAGTGCCGTAGCTGGCGCGCAGGGTATGAATCTCGTCTAGCGCTACCCCCAGCGCCAGGCTGCCGGTCGTCTCTTCGCCGTAGGCCTCATTGTCATCATGGCGCAGCGAGGCCTGCACGCTCAGCGGTGAGAAGTCCATCAGCGCCTGAGTGAAGACGGCCGTGTTGTCGCGGCTGTCCTCGTCGAAGGCAGTGCTGGAGTCGACCTCATCGCGGGAATATTCAGCGCCGGCGATCAATTCATGACCACCCAAGGCCAGCGTATTCTCCCAGCGGGCGGTGCGCGTTTGAGTGTCGAAGACGCTGCTATACACAGGTGTTTCCTGTTCGTCTCGCGCTTCGCTGAGAGTCAGGCGGCTTGACCAGGCCTCGGTGATTGGCAGCTCAGCGTAGATGCCGGCCACCTGCTGCACGTAATCGGTGTCGCCGGGCGAGCCATAGGCATCGAACTCGGTATTGCCGCGCGCCCGCAGCCCCAGTACACCCAGCTCGGCACCACCGGCGAAGGTGTGCGAGAGGCGCACCAGGCCGGTCGTGTTGTCATAGCCCTTGTCGCCCTCGCCGTCGACGATCTCGTAGCCATCGCTCTCCAGACGGCTCGCCGCCACGTAATAGCGCGTACCGCTCTCGGCTCCGGACAGCGAGGCGCTGGCACGGCGGGTATCGAAGCTTCCGCCCCCCAGGCTGATGCTGGGAGTGGGCTCGCCCTCGCCTTCCGGCGTGAACAGCTGAATCACGCCGCCCACGGCATCGGCGCCATAGAGGCTACCGCGCGGGCCACGCACGATCTCGACCCGCTCGAACATGCGTGGATCGAGAAACTGCCAGGAGGGGTTGCCCGCGGTCGCAGAACGCAGCCGGATGCCGTCGATCAGCAGCGGCGTGGACTTGCTGCCGGTGCCGCGCAGGTAGACGCTCGTGTTCTTGCCAAAGCCGCCACTCGAGGAGACATCCACACCGGGCTGGGCGCGCAGAATATCGGTGATGTCCTTGGGATCCTGGCGGCGCAGGTCGGCCTCATCGATCACCGTGACCGAGGCCAGGCTCTGGTCGGCGGTGCGCGGCGCGAGGGCCGCGGTCACCACCATCGGGTTGAGCGCCTGCTGGCTGGCGGCAGTGTCGGAAGCGGCCTCGGAGGACGCCGTACCGGAAGCGGCGCTGGCAAAAGGCGCGACGCCAATACACAGGGCGGCCAGGCCCTGACGGCGGGGGAATGGTGTCATCATGATCGTGTATCCCTGAGCCGCACGCACCCGTGCGGCAAGAACCCTTGAAGGGCCGGGAAACGGAGGGATAAACAGGCCTGCCAGCGATAAAGACAACGCGAGCCCTGCCCAAGGGTCGCCCTCCGCGTCCTGGCATGCGCTCACCGGCCGGTATCCGGACTGACGAATGAAGGGCCTGACACTGCAAGCGAGTACTGCAAGCTTGCAATGCCAGAAAGGCACCTTCCGGACCGCCGCCTTCCCATGCCGCAGGGGCACAGTGGCGTACCATCAAAAGTAGTGGCGGACCTTGATTCGATCACCGTTGCGGGGGCAGCGTCGGAATGGCCGTTTGGCATCACCGACTTCCCGTTTAAACCCGGCCCATCTGCGCGGGCCTGGGTCACCTGAGAGTGGACGTAAGCTAGCAACCGGGGGTAGGCGAGTCAACGCGAATTCCTCAGCAGGGCCGCTTCAGGCATTGAGCCAGCCCGTGGCGCACGTACCAGACGGCATCGGCACGGCAGGCCGCATCCTGGTTGAACCAGCCGGCAAGGTCACGCAAGCGGCGTTCCTCGCTCGCCAATGGCACGATGCCCCGCCCCATCTCCGGCAGAATTAACACGACCTCACCGCCCGAGCGCTCCTCGGCCTCGAGCATGGCCTTGAGGGTGTCGACCAAACGCTGGCGCAGCCGGTCATCATCGCCTTCATCGGCCAGTGCTCGCGCGAGCCAATCGGTCCACCCGGTGATCACGACCGCAGGCGCTGACGCGAGCCGGTCCCGCCAGCCGGTCAGCGTATCGCCCTCGCCCACCTTCCCCGCCTTCAGCCAACTGGCATCAGGGAAGCGCGCGGTTACGATGTCGCCTTTGCCGGCGCAGGCACCACCGATGAAGAGCTGCATGACCAGCCATCCTCCTGGAGCGTAAAGGTGAAACAGCGTCCCTGGGCCTGGCCGACCACTCCGTCCCAGAAATCGGCCGCCTCGAGGCGGCGACGCAGCTCGCGGATGGTACCGCCATGGCTGACCGCCAGCACGCGACGCTGCTGGCGATGGCGTGCCTCGGCGAGCACGTCATCGAGCCAGGCTGATAGCCGTGCCCAGAGATCATCCGCCGACTCCCCGCCGGGCGTGGCCAAACGGCCCTGGCTGTCGACCCAGGCCCGATAGTCGGGGTCGTCCTTGAGCGCGTCCCAGGTTTGGCCTTCATAGTCGCCGAAGTTCAGCTCGCGCAGCCTGGCATCGTAGCGCGGCGTATCAGGATGGCCCTCCCACACCTTCGCAAGCGTCTGACGACAGCGAGCCAGATCACTGCAGTAGACGGCATCGAAATCGGTATCTGCCAGGTGGTCACGCAGCCGGTCCAGGTCTGGCTCGGCATCGGGCAACAGCAGCGGAATATCGCGGTGGCCCTGATAGCGACGCTGCTGGTTCCAACTCGTCAGACCATGGCGAACGACCACCACGTCGAGGCAGCGGGTACCGTCCAGGTGAAAGTCGCTCATCGACGCTCCTCCTCTTTACAAACCCAACTCGTCAGACCATGGCGAACGACCACCAGCTCCAGGCGATCATCAACAACCATAATTCTCCCCCCTCGATGGCGGCGCCGACGATATCGCCATTGATGCCGCCGAAGGCCCGGCGCATCGCCAGGCCGTAGATGATGATAAAGCTCGCAAGGCCGCTCAGTAGCCAAGCCATGCTGGGTATGATGACCAGCGCGGCCAGCGGCAGCAGCGCCGCCAGGGCGATATCCCGCAAACCGAGACTCTGCTGCCAGGCATGTGCCAGGCCCTCGGGCCGTGCCGCCGGCACCCACACCAGCAAGCCGACGCCGCCCAGCCGCCCCAGGGCGGCAACGGACACCAGCCACCAGGGGCTGGCGCCTGCCTCGAGCAGCGCCCATAGCAACATGGCCTTCCAGGCCAGATGGAAGACCAGCGCCAATATGGCGAAGCTGCCCACCTGGGAATCCTTCATGATCGCCCAGCGCCGCTCCAGCGGCGCATTGCTGCCCAGGGCATCGGCCAGGTCCATCAAGCCATCCAGGTGCAGGCCACCGGAGAGCGCCACCCAGAGACTCAGCAGCATCAGGGCCAGCATGGGGGTGGGCAGCAGCGGCTGCAGTAGTATACCGGCCCCGCCCACCAGGGTGCCGAGTAGCGCCCCCACCAGCGGATAGGCCCGTGCCGCCCAGCGCCTGGTGCCAGATGTCCAGGGGCAGGCCACGGGTACCGGTATCCGGGTCAGAAACTGAATCGCTAGCAGTACGCCGTAGATAGCGTCCTTCATGAGGCTTCTCCCTTGCCGTCATGGTGTGGCTTGCCGTCAACCAGGGTCTTGGCGCAGGCTGAGCCCTTCCAATCGATCGAGCAGCCGGCCACCACCTCGATCACCCGGTCAGCCTGATGGGCCAGATCGCGGTGCAGGCGCTGCAGAAAAACCAGGTAGCGCCAGACCATCTCGTCTCGCGGCGGCAGGTCCTCGTTGAGGTCGTTGGAGACCACCACCAGCGTTATCTCGCGACGGCGCGCCGTGTCGACCAGCTGACGAAGCATCCGGCGCCCGGCTTCTTCCTCAAGCCCGGCCTCGAACATCACTTGGCTGGCCCACAGCGTCAGGCAGTCGAGCAGCACGCTGCTGCCGACCGGCACATGGTCCAGCGCATCGGCTATTTCCAGTGGCGCTTCCAGGGTCAGCCAGTCCTCGCCGCGATCGCGACGATGCCGCGCGATCCTGGCGGCCATTTCATCGTCGCTAACCCGGGCCGTGGCCAGATACACCAGGCCGCCGGGCTCTGGCGAGCGCCAGGCCCGAGCCAGCGTCTCAGCCACTGCACTCTTACCGCAGCGGGCACCACCGGAGACAAAGGCGATCATGCTTGCCTCCAGGCGGCCAGCGCCTCGAGCAAGCACGCATTGTCCGTGCTGTCGCGCAGCGCCAGGCGCAGCCAGCGGCCATCGAGGCCGACAAAGTTATGGGTATGCCGGGCGAGCAGGCCACGGCGCAGCAGGAAGGCAAACAACGCTTCTGCCTCGGCGGCATCTCGGCCGTCCAGCAGCATGAAGTTGGCCTGCGTCGCCGGCACCCTATAGCCCAGCGCGCGCACCGCATTGGGCACGCCAGGACGCACACCGGCAAGCCAGGTGCGCGTGCGGGAGAGGTAGTCGGCGTCGGCCAACAGTGGCGCGACAAGCCCCAGCGCCAGGGCATTGACGCTCCAGGGCATCTGCAGGTCACGGGCACCTTGCACCAGCGAGGGCGAGCCAAGCATGTAGCCAAGTCGCAGGCCCGGCAGGTCATAGAGTTTGGTCAGCGAGCGCAGCAGTACCAGGTTGGGAGCCGACGCCAGCAAGGGCGTGAGAGCTTGCTCGTCGCTGAAATCGATGAAGGCCTCATCGACCACTAACGTCGTGCCCGTCTCAAGGCCTCGCGCCAGCAGACGCTCAATGGTCTCGGCCGCCACCATGGTACCGGTGGGATTATTGGGGCGGCACAGAAAGAGCAGCGCGGCAGGACGTGTCGTACCCGCCATGGCCCGCTCGGCCGCGTCGACGTCGAGCTCGAACGACTCGCCTCGCAGCCTAAGCGACTCGACCGAAAGACCGTAATGGGCGCAGGCGAGGCGGTATTCGCTGAAGGTCGGCTCGATCACCAGCGCCCGGCCACCGGCGTGCAGGGCGGCGGCCAGATAAATGGCTTCGGCACCGCCGTTGGTCACCAGTACTTGCTCGGGCAGCACACCGTCGCGTTCGGCGATGGCCCGGGCAGGCGTCTCGTCATCCGGATTCGGGTAGGCAGCAAGCCGGTCGGCGGCACCGCTCAGCCAGTCGCTCAGCCAGGCAGGCGGGCCCAAGGGATTGAGATTGGCGCTGAAGTCGATCAGCGAATGATCCGCCGGCAGGCCGAACCGCGCCAGCAAGGCCGCCCGACGCCCACCGTGATCGGGCCAATTTGTGCTCCCCGGCGTCATAACAGCCACTCCCGCATCAGCACCAGCGGTGCCGCCAGCAGCAGGAAGACCAGCCAGCCGCCGTGCATGTAACCAATCGCTCGCTCAATGTGGGCGACACTCAAGGCCTTATGGGGCGTACCCAGGGTAGCGCGCGGCGAGGGACGTCCGGCGTAGTGATTGAGGCCGCCAAGCTGCACCCCCATCAGGTTGGCTACCATGGCCTCTGGCCAGCCCGCATTGGGGCTGGGGTGCCGAGGCGCCTCGCGGCGAGTGCTTGCAAGGGCGCCGCGCCAACGGCTGCCGGGAATGGCCCATGCGGCCAGCCACAGCGACAGGGCGGTGATCCTTGCCGGTAGCCAGTTCGCCGCATCGTCGAGCCGCGCCGAAGCCCAGCCGAAGTCTTCCAAGCGCGGGCTGCGATAGCCAACCATGGAATCCAGGGTGTTGGTGGCCTTGTAGGCCAGCGCCAGCGGCGCACCGCCCAGCAGCGCCCAGAACAGCGGTGCAGTGATGCCATCCACGGTGTTCTCGGCCACGGTTTCCACCGCGCCCCGGGCGAGTTCGCTCTCATCAAGGCCGGTCGTGTCCCGGCCCACGATCATGGAAAGGGCGTTGCGGGCGGCCTGCATATCGCCCTGTGCCAGCGGCGCGGCCACCGCCCGCGCGGCGTCGGCAAGCCCCCGAGCCGCCAGCGTGGTGGCCAGCAACACAAGCTCCACGGCCACCGACAGCCAAGGGCTGACCCAGGCGAGCACGGCAAGGACACTCCAGGCGAGCGCCCAGGTGCCACCCACCACCAGCACCGCCAGCCACTGGCCGCGCCGCCGGCGATCGGCGCAAGTCCCGTGGTTCCAGGCTCGCTCGAGTCGAGCGATGACCCGGCCAATGCCAACGACCGGATGCGGTAGCCAGCGCGGGTCACCCAGCAACAGATCCAGCAACAGGGCGGCGCCGATCAGCGCCAGCAGCTCGATGGACAAAGGCGCCACGATCATTGATTCAGACAGCATGGAACCGAATGCGTCTGGCATGGCATGAGGGTGAGGGGCATCGGATCAGTGGGCCTCACGGTTATCGACGCCGGCATCGGCGAAGGTCGCCATCTCCGAGAGCATGGCGGCGGCCGACTCTAGCAGCGAGAACGCCAGGGCGGCACCACTGCCCTCTCCCAACCGCAGGGAGAAATCGAGCAGCGGATCGGCGTCCAGCGCAGCCAGGGCGCGATCATGGCCGGGCTCATGGGAACGATGAGCGAAGATCAGATAAGGACGCAGTGACGGATCGAGGCGACAGGCCGTCAGCGCGGCGACGGTGGCAATAAAGCCATCGACGAGAATCGGCAGGCGATGCGCGCCAGCGCCGAGGTAAGCCCCTACCATGGCAGCGATCTCGAGGCCCCCCAGGCGCGCGAGCACGTCCATGGGATCGTCGGGACCGGCCCCCCGAGCGACCAGGGCGGCCTCGATGACGGACTGTTTGTGGACCAGGGCATCGCCGGCCACACCGGTGCCCGGCCCTACCAGCTCGGCCACCGGCACATCGATCAGTACGGCCAGCATGGCCGTGCTGGCGGTGGTATTGGCGATGCCCATTTCGCCGACGATCAGGCAGCGACAGCCGGCCTTCGCGGCGCGCTCGGCGGCACGTCGACCGACCGCCATGGCCGCTTCGGTCTCCTGCTGGGTCATGGCGCTCTCTCGCGCCATGTTGCGCGTTCCCGGACGCACCTTGTCATGCACGATGCCGGGGCCCGACAAGTCGCTCGCCACCCCGACATCGACCACCTCGAGCCGAGCGCCAATGCGTCGCGCAAAGACATTAATGGCCGCCCCACCGGCGACGAAGTTGGCGACCATCTGAGCGGTCACCGCCTGGGGAAAGGCGGAAACGCCCTCCTCTGCCACGCCATGATCGGCAGCGAAGACCACCACCCCGGGCGGGCTGACGCGGGGAAAATCTTCCCCGGTCACGGCGGCCAGCGTCACCGCCAGGGACTCGAGACGCCCAAGGCTGCCGGGAGGCTTGGTGAGGGTGTCGAGGTAGCGGCCAACCCGCTTGGCACAGGCCGTGTCGAGATCAGGGATCAGTGGCGAAGAATCATTCACGAGACGTCTCCGGAGCTGCTTTTCAAGCCAGGTATCTTACCAGAGCCTCACTTGCGGAGCCTGGCCTGGCGACGCCGTGCGACAGACACTGACCTTTTCCCCCCCCGTCGGCCAGAGACTCGGCTAGCCTGAGAAAAGCACGCTCCAAGCAAAGGGTGCATGGGCGATAATCACAGAGGGCATAACGATGCGCTTTCATCAGGTAAAAGAGCTGGTGCGCTGGGCGGCGGATTATCACCAGCGCTTGGCGGAGTACTACGCCAAGCACGCCGGCGGCAATGTCAAAGAGCGAGTGCGCATGGCCCTCGAGTATCTGGCCAATCATGAACGCACCCTGCAGGCAAACCTCGAGGATTACTTCACCGACGGCAGCGACCACCACGCCGTGCTGGACACCTGGTTCGACGACCCGGTCGACTTTCCCCACCTACCGGTTCTCGATCGGCTTCCCGAATGCATGGACTGCGACAGCGTGCAGGACGTGCTGGCCACCGCCCTGGCCACCCACAAGACGCTGCAGGATCTCTACCGGCACCGGGCCGACCGGGCCAGCATCGAGGAAGAGCGCGACTTCTTTACCGCCCTCGCCGCCGGGCACGACGGCGAGGTGCGCCGCCTGGCCCGGGATATTCAGCGTCTCGAGGATTATTGATGGTTTACGCTGGACCTGCCTCACGTAGGATAAGCAGGCCATTCGCTGCCAGGAACGCCGATGTCTCCAAGCCAGATCAGCAAGACCAAGACCAGCTTCTATCGCCGCCTCTATGTGGCCTACCTGATCGATCAGGGCATCGCCAGCGTGCCCGCCCTGACCGAGGCCACCGGTATGCCAAGGCGCACCGCTCAGGACACCCTCAACGCCCTGGCCGAGCTGGACATCGACTGCCGGTTCGAGCCCGAGCCAGGCGAGCGCCACAACATTGGCCGTTACGTGATTCATGACTGGGGCGCCATCAACCCCGAATGGATCGCTCGCCACCAGGCCGCCATCAAGGCAGCGCTGGGCTATCCATAAGCGCCGCATCGAACCGCGGTCGCCAGCCGACTCGCGCGCGCTCTATTCCCACACTATCTATTCCCACACTTTCTATTCGCACATTCTCTAGAAACGATCCGCGCGAAAGGGTGCCATATCAATGGCCGGCGTCTCGCCGTCCATCAGCTCACCGAGCAGGCGCCCGGTCGTCGGCCCCAGCGTGAAGCCCTGATGGCCATGGCCGAAGGCAAACCACAGCCCCTTGTGTGACGGCGCCGGGCCGATCACCGGCTTCATATCCGAGGTGCAGGGACGGGCGCCCTTCCAGGGCGTGTCGTCGCGCCGGGCCCCCAGCGGCACCAGCTTGCGAGCCACCGCCTCGGCGGCATCCAACTGATCCAGGGCCGGCGCAGCATCCCGGTTCGCCAGCTCAGCCCCCGTGGTCAAGCGCACACCGGCGCGCATCGGTGCCAGCAGATAGCCGACCTCGGCATCCATGACCCAGTGATTGAGCGTACGCCCTTCCTGCAGGGCGTAATGCATGTGATAGCCGCGTTTGACGAACAACGGCAGCCGGTAGCCCAGGCGACTCAGCCAGTCGCCGGACCAGGGGCCCATCGCCATCACTAGCTCAGCGGCCTCCAGAGAGCCAGCGTCGGTTTCCACCTTCCAGCCATCAGCGCTCTGTTCAACCGACTCGACGCTTGCCTTGACTACCTTGCCGCCCAGCGCCTTGAAAGCCTCGGCATAGGCCGCCACCAAGCCACCGGGATCGGCGACGGTCCAGCTGTCGCGCCACAGAATCGCGCCGACGATCTCATCGGACAGATCGGGCTCCTGTTCGGCGAGCGCTGCTCGGTCGAGCCGGTCGTACGTAAGGCCAAACCGTTTGGCCAGAGGGGCCACCTTGGCCAGACGCGCCTCGAAGGCCTCAGGGGTGCGATAGAGCTCCAGCCAGCCGTCGCGGCTGACCAGCGCATCCGCCCCGGCAGCCTCGATCATCGGCGCGTGCTCCTGAGTGGACAGCGCGATCAGTGAGGCATATTCGGGCAGAATTCGCGCATAGGGGCCCGGCGCTGAATTCTGCCAATAGCGAAACAGCGAACCGGCCGATTCCAGCATGCCGCTGGGCCGGTAACGGATATCCACGCGCTGATTTGGCATCACCTGCATGAGGGTCTTGGCATCCCGCGGGAAGGCATAGGGCGCCACCGCTTCGCGCTGAATGATGCCGGCATTGCCAAACGAGGTCTCGTGGCCCGGCTCCCGGCGATCGACCAGCACCACCGAACGCCCCCGCTTGGCCAAGTGGTAGGCGATCGATACACCGACCATGCCGGCCCCCAGGACGATGGTATCGCTGACATCAGGTTTCTTGGACATGCGCACTCCTGACCTTGGGGGAAAACAACCGGCAATTACCGGACCTCCATTCTAGAGCATCTGCCGACGCATGCCATGCCGATCCAGGTTGGGCTCAGGGCCTCTGCTCCAGCTGGACGGCTGACGCCATGGCATGGCTCGCGTAAGCTTGGGTGCATTCACTTTCCCGCCGGAGCTCCCATGACCGATCGCGATACGCGCCATCAGCAATCGATGCAGAAACTCAAGGCCCACGTCGACGACAAGGTGGCCAACGCCACCGAGGAACGCGGCTTGCTGATGGTCTTCACCGGTAACGGCAAGGGCAAGACCACCGCCGCTTGGGGCACCGTGACCCGCGCACTGGGCTACGGCTACAAGGTCGGCGTTATCCAGTTCATCAAAGGGCTATGGGAATGCGGCGAGCGCGAGCGGCTTAACGACGACACCAACCTCGAGGTCGCGATCATGGCCACCGGCTTTACCTGGGACACCCAGAACCGGGAGAGCGATACTCAGGCCTGCCAGGAAGTCTGGCAAGAAGCCAGGCGCATGCTCGAGGACCCCGAGGTCTACCTGGTGGTGCTCGATGAGATCACCTACATGATGAAGTACGGCTACCTGGACAGCGCCGAGGTTATCTCTGCACTCGAGAACCGCCCGACAGAGCAGACGGTGATTATTACCGGCCGCAACGCCAACCGCGAGGTGGTTGCCATGGCCGATACAGTGACCGAAATGCAGGAGACTCGCCACGCCTTCAACGCAGGGCTGAAGGCACGCCGCGGCATCGATTTCTAGGCCACGAACTTTCTCACTGCCTACGGCTCACACATGATGACGCCTTCGCCTCACAGGCCGAGCTGGCCCCATGCGCAAATGGAGACGACCGATGAATGCCAAGGGAATCCTCGATCAACTGATGAAGCAGGCCAGCGGCCAAAGCAAATCCAGCGGCGGGTTCGACGCCCAGCAACTGGTCAAAGGCCTTTCCTCTCAGTTCAGTGGCAATAGCGGCAAGGAAGGCGCTTCCAGCGGTGGCTTCGACGTCAAGAGCCTGCTCGGCGGCGGCGCCATGGGCGCACTGATTGGCTCCAAACGCGGCCGCAAGATGGGCGGCAAGGCCCTCAAGTACGGCGCCATTGCTGGCGTCGGCGTGCTGGCCTGGAAGGCGTGGCAGAATCGCCAAGCCAGCGGCGACTCTGCCCAAGAAGGCGCGCCCATCGACGACCTGAATGGCCAGGCCCAGGAGCAGCGCAGCCTGGAGATCCTGCAGGCAATGATCATGGCGGCGCGGGCCGATGGCCATATCGACGACACCGAACGCCGCCAGCTTGGTGAACAGATAGAAGCCCTGGGCGCCGACGCTGAGCTACAAGCCTGGGTTGAACAGCAGTTTCAGGCCCCGCTGGATGCCGAAGCACTGGCCCAGCAGGCCGACTCGCCCCAGGCTGCCCGGGAGATCTATCTTGCCAGCGTGGCGATCATCGACGACCAGAACCCCATGGAGCGCGCCTGGCTCGATCAGCTTGCCGCCGCCTTGGAGCTGGACGCCGAGATGCGCGCCGAGCTGGAGCGTCAGGCCCTGGGTGCCGCACAGGGCTGAATGACCCGACGCTTCTGAGCAGGCGCTTCCGAACAGAGACTAACGACTAGAACGATTACTAGAGAGCTACCGCTAACGATGGCCGAGCCGATCGAGTAAGGCCGCATCATCGACCACAGGTTCGGTCATCTCGGGCAACACCTCGGCCGGCAGCGCCATGATGCCGGCTTTCTCATGGATAGTAAGCACCCACTCCTGGCAGCGCCCACAGCGTAGCTTCTCGCCACCGTGCCCCGCGTGTTGATGCTCTAGCTCATCGAAGCCGCCGGCGAACTGCACCGACACCTCTGGCCAGAACAGCAGCTTGGTGGCACTGCCATCCGCCCCGCAGCAATCCGCACAATCACAGTGTGCCGCCCCCAGCGGCGCCCCGGTGGCCATTAGCGTTACCGCCCCGCAGCCACAGTCGCCCTGGTAGAAGGGTCCGTTACTCATGATGGGCTCCATTGGCCAACAATGATGTTGCCAGTGTGACAGCGACCGGCCGCGCTCTACCAGCTGACACCTTGCTCGCAGGCAGACGGGAGCATCGAGTTGAAAAGTGCTCAAACGGCGCTTGAAACTAAACGTAAAAGGGCCGCTTCAGCGATGAAGCGACCCAAAAACTTCGGAGCAGGGTCAGTGGCTACCACTCTTTTATTGCCGGTAGCAATGCGCGCCAGCGCAGCGTAGGTGCGTCCTGCAGCAGCCAGTGGTTAAGCTGCATCGAAGTCCAGGGGATGAATTTCATCAAGATTGACCGTGTTGCGAGCCACCCACAAATCGTACATATCCTGCATCGCCAACCAGCTCTCAGGTGTACGCCCCAGAACCTTGGATAGCCGAAGCGACATTTCCGGGCTAACACCACTCCCCCCTTTGAGTAGCCGAGACAACGTGGAGGGTGAAACCCCCAGACTGGAAGCAAGCTGACGGGCACTGATACCGAAAGGCTCCAAGTAGACCTCCCGAATGAATTCACCAGGATGCGGCGGATTATGCATAGTCATTAGTGATAATCCTCATAATCAAGAATGTAGGCGTTGCCGTCCTGAAACTCGAACGTCATGCGCCAATTTCCGTTAACTCTGACCGACCACCGCCCCTTATCCTTTCCCATCAATGGATGAAGCCGAAAGCCAGGGATGTCCATGTCCTCCACCGAAGTAGCCGTATCCAGAGCAGCTAACTGCATACGCAGCTTCTTGGCGTGATCTGGCTGGATGCCAGATGTGCTGCCGGTCGAGTAGAACCGTTTCAGTCCTTTGTGACGGAATGATTTAATCATGAAGAAATAATAGCATGTTGCGCATCACGCAACAACAGATCTTAACACCGGAGCACATCGGCGACCTTGAAGTGGCGACAAAGGAGCCACGTAAAGGGCGTCCGGCGGCCGCGAACTGCTGCGTCTTGCTAATTGGATACCTCAATGTACCACTTGGGTTTGATGCGCCCGAAATCCCGGCGAACATTTGATTTCAGTGCCTTTTTGGAGTCTAGCACCTTTGCCTCGCCATTTTTTCGGACGAACAAAACCCAGTGCCAAAATGGCTTGCCCTGCTCTATTCGCCATTTAATGGCGAATAGAGCAGGGCCTTATCTGGCAACTGCTCCCAAGACTCGAATGGTGTTTCTTTGGGAGATACGGAGATACCAAATTCTCGCAGAAGAGTTCGGACGTACTCCGTGTCGGACCAGAGTGATGTGTCTGATGCGTGAATACCAAGAGCGGAGGCTCTACTTCTGGCCTCAGCATAGCTGAGTCCCGCCAGTGCGGCAGATGCTGCAATGCCACAACCGGTCACTTCTTCTTGAACGACAACTTCCATATCTTTACCAACGCCATCCAGCATGCGTGGCTACGGAATGGAGGCGAAGCCGCAATGTAGTAGACGTCGCCGTGCCTGGCCTTGTTAGATTGCTAGCTACGCTCCTCATCAAGCCTCTTTGCGAACTTGTTTAGCTCGCGAGCGAGCTTTTTAAGGAATTTTGTGTCTGATGGAATCTCAAGCTCTGCGTAAGATTCACCTGCTTGCTCGCCAGCATAATGAATCCACGCCGAAGAGTGGTCATAGGTTATGTATAGGCCACTTGGGTTCATGGTGAACTTCTTTTCTCTTCCAGGAACTACAACAGTAAAATCTTCCGGAAGTTCTATGTAGTGACCCTTTTGAGTTTTCTGCCTTCCCACTTCTTATCCTCCTTTTGCAAACTAACGCCTAGGCTCAGCGGCCGCTTTGGAGGCGCAACGCGCCGGAAACGAGGTCCGCTGCAGCCCCTGGTTATAAGGTGAACCTTTATCCACAGTACACGTAACGACGACAGTTCCAGTCAGACGGGATTTTGTTTTTTTTATAAAGCCAGTGAAAACTGGGATAGAGAACTTTGACTAAAGGTTCGCCGTCTGTCTCAGAAATGGTGGAAAGCCACGCATGTATGGTATCCATCAGTTGCCCATATTTATGGTAGAAGATTCTGAGGTCGAGAGTACGCTTACGCGCTTGCTCCGCCACTAGATCGAAAACCTGGGATATCCGATCTATTGCACCGTTATCGGGTGGCCCCTCGGCATATAAAGCCCTAAAGGGGATCTGTTGCCCTCCCTCAGATACAAAGCATCCATGCTTCGCACCAGCTGGCTCAGATGCGGCATGGAACAGTTCAATCCATTCCTCAAAATCATCGTTTGAGATGCTATCTCGGAAAAGCTGAATCATGCGAAAACTATTCTCCAGCTTTCGCTGATTCTGGCCTCTGTGATAGGTCAGCAAACCAACCGCACCGCCTACCACACCAAGACATAGCATTAACCAACCCCGAAGCTCTTCGATCAAGGCGATATCCATATGAAATTCTTATAACGCTTCAAGCAGAGGCGCCAGCTTCGCTGGCGTCCTGCTGGCTTGACTTTTTATGCGATGACCTAGCATGCCGTATAGGTAGTATATTTTCGCCAACAAGCCGTTTTTTATTGTTTATAATTTCATCCTCAATTGCACGCAGGTAATTTCCAAAGCTAACGAAGGTAGAAATAAATTCTTCTTGATCTATTTGTCCGTGCTCAAGAAGCATGTAGATCTTCTCCGTTATTTCTCTATTCCCATGAAACAGCTCAATATGAGTCTCTTGGAGTTCAGGAAAATACAAGCGAACATACATAAGTATCTGCTTGTTAATATCTAACAAGTAGAGCTTATGTGTATGCTCAGGATCCTCCAATATAGAATTATCACCATGGGTGATATTCCTTATCATCTCAAACCTAACAGCGTGCTTGTTAGATAGATCATTAACTGCAAGATACAGCTCTTCTAGTTTTTTCGTGCGAAGTTCAATAGAGTTTCTGCGAGATAGAAACCATTGCGATAGGAAAAACAGCGCTATAGCGACAAACGCACTTATTATTGCAGGAAGCATTTTAGACCCAAGAAGTTCTTCCATATTCACATCCATACTAGATTCGCATAACTGTTAAGCATTTCTTCGCCGTGCGGAGCATGGCGTATAAATGCTTGTTGGACTAAGCCGACATCCTAGGTCCGACCATAGCCTTTTGCTTATAAAAGGCACAATGCCGCCGATGATCACGCCAGGCTTTCTTGTAGCGCTCGCTGCGCTTGATCGAGTTCAAACTGGCTAAACACTCGCACGCCGTGGCGTTCGAGCAGGGCGGCGGTGACGCCTTGGCCGGGCACGCGGTGGCCGGTGAAGCTGCCGTCGTAGAGGGTGCTGCTGCCGCAGGAAGGGCTGGCTTCGGTGAGAATAGCGACGCGGATATCATGCCGCTTGCACAACGCCAGGGCCTGCTCGGCGCCGCTTAGAAAGGCTTGGCTGACATCTTCGCCGTCCCGGGCGATCACCCGGGCGGTACCGTCCCAGACACCAGCGCCTCCGCCGCCCTGGATCTCGGCGGGAGCGCGGGGAGTACTCAGGCCGGCCTGTACTTCGGGGCAGGCGGCCACCAGGCGCCCTTCCCGGCGCCAGCGCTCAAGGGTGGGATCATGCAGCGTCTTGGCGCCGCCGTCGTAGCGCACCGGTTGGCCAAGCAGGCAGGCGCTGATCAGTAGTTTTTCCATAAGCGCTAGCCTGCCATGCCATACCGGCGCATGGGAATATCCTTTACCGGCTCAGGCCCCCTGCGCCATGGCCTGCTGGAGAAAGGCCTCGCAGCGCTGGCGCGCTGGGCGCTCGTTAAGGCCGGCACAGTAAGCCTCGAACTCGGGGCGCCAGGGGATGGAGCCGAACTGCAGTCCCCAACTGAGATGAGCCCCCACATAGATATCCGCGGCACTGAAGGCGTCGCCGGCGATATAGCGCTTGCCCGCAACAGCGCCTGCCAGGGTATCGAGCACCGCTTGAAGGCTGCCGCAGCCAAGCTGCATGTGCTGACGCTCGTCCGGATAGACACCCAGCAGGCCTTTGAGAGAGACGGCGGTTTCCAGCGGCCCGGCCGCGAAGAACAGCCAGCGGTAGTAGTCGCCCCGCAGCGCCAATGGTGGCGCTAATCCGGCTTGGGGGAAGGCATCGGCCAGGTAGGCGCAAATGGCAGCGGTCTCGGTGACCACTACGTCGCCGTGGCGAATCGCCGGCACCTTGCCCATCGGGTTGATGGCCAAATAATTCGGCGCCTTCATCGAAGTGCCATAATCCAGCACCACCATGCGATAGGCGACGCCGAGCTCCTCGAGCATCCAGTGGACGATGCTTCCCCGCGACAAAGGGTGGGTATAGAAGATTAGCTCGTCTGTCGCCGCCTCTTCCCGGCGATCACTACCCCAGGGTCCCTCGGAGACTAGGCTGGCCGCATCCTGTTCGACGACGCCTTGGTCGCTGCCTGCCAGTTTGAGGCCGGTCAAGCGCTCTGCCTGCTCATCGGGCAAGGCATCGGCCACCTTGTCGCGCAGCTGTGCGGCCGGGGCGGCCAGCGGGCCCGCCGCATCCTCGACCTTCACCAGCCCCAGCGCCAGCGCATCGAGTTGCTCGTCGGTCAGCATCAGCGCCGGCAGCAGCACGCCGGGCGCCAACGTATAGCCGGTGCCGGGCACATGCTCGATGTCGACACCGACCGCTTTCAGCACGGCGATATCCTGATACAGGGTGCGCAGCGAGATACCCTGTGTCTCGGCCAGGGTCGTGCCGTTCACCGGCCCCTCGTGGCGGCGCATCACACGGACAATATCCTGCAAGCGAGTCTTACGGGACATGTAGTTGGTCTCCTCGGGTTGCTGGCACAGGCGTCATCTTCGCGGCAGGTTGCTCAACGATGAATGGCTCAAGGCCGGATGCAAGGACTGACTGGCAGCAAAACTCGGCAGCACAACCTGCTCAACACAATGCGGCCAGCAATATCGACACAGGTATCGGCTCTTGGATCATGCAGTAAGCCTCAGCCTTGGCGTCCTTGATGCGTGCTCTCGCAGATCTCTTAGCCTTCCGTGAGCGCGAACGCTTACAGACTAGCAGTAAGTGTCAAAAAACGAAGGGATGGCCGTAAAAAAAAATCAACAGCAGCCACCTGCCGGCATCATATCAGCGCAGGGGCTTGGCTGAGGCTGCCCGTCAATTGGCGTAGGTTACCTCAAGGCGTGAAGGGCCAGGATCGTAGAAACAGGCCTTGAAGAACTAGGCCTTGAAGAACCAGGCCCTGTCGAACCAGGCCCTGTCGAACCAGGGCAGGAAGCATCAGGGCTTATAGAAGATGAAATCGCCGACTCTGGCCGTTTCGGTGAACTCCGCCGCCCAATAGGGAGAGATGGTGCGCTGATGGAAAAACATCGCTCCGCCGGTGTGATCCGAAAGCTGCCCATTGAGTGCCTGGCGCGCGACCTCCTTGACGATCGCATAGCGCTGCGGCTCCTGGACATCATCCCCGCGACCATCGCACCACCAGGAAAACTGGCAGTAGCCCTGCTCGCCGCCTTGCTTGACCACGCCGCAAATGGTGTCCGGAAAGCGACTATCCGCGAGCCGGTTCATCACCACATTGGCCACGGCGGCCATATCATCGGTGCCTTCTCCCTTGGCTTCCCAATAGACAGCACGCGAAAGGCAGGTAATCGCATCATCGAGTGGCGACGCACCCGCGGGGTCCACCGCCGCAACGCCGGGACGAGTGATGGCCACGGCCGGATCGGGGCGCGACTCGCTGCCACCGTCGACGATGCTCTGCTCGATCAGTTCCGCCTTATCCTGAGCGATCGTCGACTTCTGCTCTCGGGTCAACGGCGCACTCTCCGCGGCCATCACGGGGTCTGCGAGCATCAGCACCGCCAGGCCGAGCACCAGAACGAACTGGTACATAGGTGAACCTCCTCAATGCAGTACCGCGGCGCCATGCCGACAAGGTTTCTCGACCGATAATACTCCAGCAGCACTATCGATGTGGATAATCCACAAAATCGGCTAGCCGACACCGCATGTCTCGCCCATAAAAAACGGCGAACCGAGGTTCGCCGTGGAAGGTGGTCAGAGCGCCTGACCGAGAGAGACCGTTGTCGTGGAGATCAGATCTCGAAACCGAGACCGAAGTCCTCGGCGGAGATCGCCATCAGCGAAGCGCCGCCGGCCTTGATCATTTCTGCATGAGCCCGGGTGCGCGGCAGCAGGCGCTGATAGAAGAAGCGCGCGGTATCGAGCTTGGCTTGGTAGAAGGCGTCTTCCTCGCCGCCAAGCGACTGCTGTGACTGTTTGGCGGCGCGGGCAAACAGGTAGGCAAGGGTCACGTAGCCCGAGTACATCAGGTAATCGACGCTGGCGGCCCCGACCTCTTCGCGATCGTTCATCGCCTTCATGCCCACGCCCATGGTCAGCTCGCCCCATTCGGCATTGAGCCCGGCAAGGGGTGCGACGAATTCCTGAAGGGCCGGGTTATCGGCTTCGGCCTTGCAGAACTGGTGAATTTCCTTGGTGAAGACCTTGAGGGTCTCGCCCTGGCTCATCAGCACCTTGCGGCCCAACAGATCGAGGGCCTGGATACCGGTGGTGCCCTCGTAGAGACGAGTGATACGCGCATCGCGCACCAACTGCTCCATGCCCCATTCCTGGATGAAGCCGTGGCCGCCGAACACCTGCACGCCCTCGTTGGTAGCCTCGAAGCCGACCTCGGTGAGGAACGCCTTGACGATCGGCGTCAAAAGGCCAAGCAAGGTCTCGGCCCGCTCGCGCTCGGCAGGATCTTGACCGTGCTCGACCAGGTCGACCAGCTGGGCGGTATACATCACCAGCATCCGCCCACCTTCGGCAAAGGCCTTCTGGGTCAGCAGCATGCGCCGCACATCCGGGTGCACGATGATCGGATCGGCGGGCTTAGCCGGTGCCTTCGCGCCAGACAGCGCCCGCATCTGCAGACGGTCGCGGGCATAGGCCAGCGAGTTCTGAAAGCTTGCCTCCATTAGCCCGAGGCCCTGAATACCCACGCCGATGCGGGCCACGTTCATCATCGTGAACATGCAGGCAAGCCCCTTGTGGGGACGGCCCACCAGGTAGCCTCGAGCACCGTCGAAGTTCATCACACAGGTGGCGTTGCCGTGGATGCCCATCTTGTGTTCCAGCGACCCACAGGAGACGCCGTTGCGCGCGCCCGGGTTGCCGTTTTCATCCGGCAGGTCCTCTGGCAAGTACTTCGGCACCACGAACAGCGAGATGCCCTTCGAGCCTTCTGGGGCGTCAGGCAGCTTGGCGAGCACCAGGTGCACGATGTTTTCGGCCAGGTCATGCTCGCCCGCCGAGATGAAGATCTTGGTACCGCTGATGTCATAGCCGCCATCATCGGCCGGCACCGCGCGGGTCTTGATCAGGCCCAGGTCGGTGCCGCAGTGAGGTTCGGTCAGGCACATGGTGCCGGTCCAGACACCCTCGACCAGCTTGGTCAGGTAGGTGGCCTTCTGCTCCTCACTGCCGTGATGACGCAGGGCATCGGCGGCGCCATGGGAAAGCCCCGGATACATGCCCCAGGCCAGGTTGGTGGCACAGGTCATCTCGGAAAGCGCCATGCCCAGCGAGTGCGGCAGGCCCTGGCCGCCGAATTCCGGCTCAGCGGCAAGGCCCGGCCAGCCCCCTTCGATGTACTGGCGGTAGGCTTCCTTGAAGCCTCGGGGCGCCTTGACCTCGCCGCCTTCCAGCAGGCAGCCCTCACGGTCACCGCTCTGATTGAGCGGCAGTAGCACCTCGCGGGAGAAGCGTGCGCCCTCCTCGAGAATCGCGCCGACGACATCCGGCGTGGCGTCATCGCCGCCCGGCAGCCGTGAATAGTGGCCGGGGAAGTCCAGCAGCTCGTCCATCACGAAGCGCAAGTCGCGCAGGGGGGCCTGGTAGTCGGGCATCTCGCACACTCCTGAAAGCATCATCCACTCGGCCGCTGCCGAAGGATTAAAACATGTGTTTGAAATTATCCAGCTACCCGCCTGTAGTCAAGCGGTCGTTTAAAAAATGGCAAGCCGGCAAACAGCATAAGTTTGCCTGATCCATAGCAAACGCCCCCGTAGCACTGCTACGAGGGCGTTTTTCTTCAAGCTTCGAGCTTATGGCTTACAGCTCCCGGCGTAGCCGGGTCATTGCATGCGAATGCCTCCGTCGAGGCGGATCACCTCGCCGTTGAGCATCACGTTGGTGATGATCTGCTCGGCCAGGCTCGCAAACTCAGCAGGCTTGCCCAGGCGCTTGGGGAAAGGCACGGCGGCCGACAGCGACGCCACCGCATCCTCGGGGATGCCGCTCATCATCGGGGTCTCGAATACCCCGGGGGCGATACTCATCACCCGGATGCCGTGGCGCGACAGCTCACGGGCCAGCGGCAAGGTCATGCCCGCCACACCGGCCTTGGAGGCACTGTAGGCGGCCTGGCCCACCTGGCCGTCGAAGGCCGCCACCGAGGCGGTGGTAATGATCACCCCCCGCTCACCATCATCCCCCGGGGCGTTGGCGGCCATGGCGGCGGCGGCCAGCCGCATGACGTTGAAGGTACCGATCAGGTTGATCTCGACGGTGCGGGTATAGCCGGCGAGGTCTGCGGGGTTGCCCTCACGATCGAGCAGCTTGGCTACGCTGACCACGCCAGCACAGTGCACCACCCCGTGCAGGCCACCCGCGTTCACGGCGAGATCGACGGCGGCCTGGATATCCGCTTGCTGGGTCACATCGCCACGACAGGCCGTGGCAGCCTCGCCGAGCCGGCCGGCCAGTTCGTCTACTGCGCCGTTGAGGTCACAGAGCACCACTCGGGCACCGCCAGCGACCAACCGCTCGGCGGTGGCAGCGCCGAGTCCGGAGGCGGCGCCGGTGATCAGGAAGGTTTTTGCATTGACTTGCATGGTCTCTCTCCGGTCTAGGCAATGTCTGAAAGTACTGCGCTCGTCGACTTTTCAGACACAACCTAAGACGTGCGAACGTCGTCGGCTGCCTGGGCACGCAGCTTGAAACGCTGAATCTTGCCACTGGGTGTCTTCGGCAACTCGTCGATGAAGGTGATGATCCGCGGAAAAGCGTGAGTCGACAGGCGCTCGCGCACCCGCTGGCGAATCTCGTCGGCCAGTTCGTCGCTGGCCTCGAAGCCTTCGCGCAGCACGACGTAGGAAGTGATGATTTCGCCACGGATCTCGTCGGGCTGGCCGACGGCGGCACTCTCGGCCACCGCCGGATGCGTCATCACGGTATTCTCGACATCGGTGGGGCCAACCCGGTAGCCGGCCGTGCTGATGATGTCATCGTCGCGGCCGGCAAACTGGAAGGTGCCGTCCTCGGCCTTTACCACCACGTCGCCGGTCAGATAGTAGCCATCAGCGAAGGGTCGCTTTTCCTGCCAGGTGTAGCCTGGGAAGAAATGCGCTGGCGAATGGGCGATATCCACGGCCAGCACACCCGGCTCCCCCGCTGGCTGCTCGTGATTTTCGGCATCGAGTATTACCAAACGATAACCGGGCATCGGCACCCCCATGGCGCCGACATGCTTGGGGTGCTCGAGGCCATGATGGTTGCAGCAGGTCATGCCGGTCTCGGTCTGGCCGTAGTGGTCCATCACCGCACAACCCAGCGCCCCTTCGACCCAGTTCACCACTTCGGTGTTCAGCGGCTCGCCAGCGGAGCTGGCGGCCCGCAGTGAGAGGTTGCGGTGGGCATCATCGAAGAGTCCCGAGGCTTTCATCAGCCGATAGGCGGTCGGCGCGGCGGCGAAGTTGGTAATGCCATGGCGCTGCATGAAGGCAAGTGCGCCCTCGGCCGTAAAGCCCGCCTCGCAGAAATGGGTGGTGCCACCCAGCAGCAACGGGCCGGTGATGGCGTAATACAGGCCATAGGCCCAGCCCGGGTCGGCCATGTTCCAGAAACGATCATCGTCGCGCAGCCCGATGGCCAGCTCCATGTAGCTGGCAAAGGCCGGCAACGCCGCCAGCGGCACCGCCACGCCCTTGGGCTTGCCGACGGTTCCGGACGTGAACATCTGCAAGAAGGGCGCATCGCGGCTCAGGCGCGGCGGCGTTGCGGTCATCGGCGCATGGCCGATAGCCGTCTGCCAGTCGAGATCCTCTGGGTGCTCGACATCGGCGCCTTCCATGCACATTACCGCCGGACACTGGGTCAGGCCATCGAACTTGGCGCGATTGGCGTGATCGGTGATCACCAATCGCGTATCGGCCCGCGACAGGCGGTAGTCGACGGCATCCGGCCCGAAGGCGGTGAACAGCGGCTGATACACGGCGCCGATGCGCCAGGTGGCCAGTACCGTGATCAACAGCGCCGGCGTGCGCGGCAGCATGCTGGCGATGCGATCACCGACGCCCAGCCCGCGTTCTTGAAACCAGCCGGCCAGCCGAGCGCTCTGGGCATCTAGCTCGGCATAGCTCAAACGCGACACCTGCCCATCGCAGGATTCATGCACCAGTGCCGTTACGTCACCGCGACCGGCACGCAGCTGGCGCCCACAACAGGCCTCATAGGCATTGAGATGGCCGTCACGATGGTCATCGAGACGAGCCACCATGTCATCGAAAGAGAAGCGATCAGTGGGCGACTGATAGGGCTGAGGCGGTGTTGTCATATTGAGCCTTCTCCTGGGGCTTGGGCCTGTGACGACCTTGGCTACCACATCATCTAGTTAACGTTAACGTCAACTAGTAACTTAGCAGCATGGACAGACCTAGCAAGCGCTTGCTACAACGTCTTTAGTCGCGCACGCAAAGCGCCTTGGCATGCCCTTGTCGCTCACGTCCAAGACGATGACATGGCCAAGCGTCATGACTGGCCAACGCGATGAGACAGGAAAAGTTAAAAGCGGTGAGAACGCGCTGCTAGGCTAATCGGGGAGCAGCGCAGAGGTATCGGAAAGGGAGTCGCCGCGCCGGCGGCAAGCGCCATCGACCGCGATAGAGGACAAGCCGCCAGCAAGGGTTAGGCGGGCGTCGCCGCCGGCGCACCAAGCATGCCGATCAGCTCGCTTGCCAGGGCGTCCGGCGAGTAGGCACCGGCAGGGTCATACCAGCGCACCGTCCAGTTCAGGGCGCCGAGCACGAAACGCGAGACCAGAAACTTGTCACCGCGGATCAGCCCGGCCTCCAGGGCGTCGCCTATCACCTCCTGCCAGAGCTGTTCGTAGGCATCGCGCAGGTGGCCAAGGTGGTCACGAGAGGCTTCGTCCAGCCGCCGCCATTCGTAGAGGGCCACCACATGGGCATTGCGGTCGGTGAGCAGGGTCTCGAGGTGCGCACGCGCCATGGCATGCAACCTGGCCTCGGCGCCTCCGTCGCACTGCGCAAGGGCCTCGTGAGCGATGGACAGGGCGTTATGGGTGCCCTCTTCGATGACCGCACAGAGGATTTCCTGCTTGTCGCGGAAGTGATGGAAGAGGCTGCCCGATTTAATGCCCATTTCCTGGGCCAGCATGCGCACGGTGGTGCGATCGAAGCCTTCCTGAACGAACAGTTGGGCGGCGACGCGAATCAGTTCCCGGCGCCGCGGCGAGTTATTCACTACATTCATCGCATTTACACTAGCGCTTGCTTGGTTAGCCTTGAGAAAACCATAGCCCCCATCTGCGGTCAACGGCTCTGCCCCGCGACCGCCAAGGAGTCATACCATGTCCACTTCCCACGAGATCGTGATCCTGGCCGCCACCCGCACGCCGATGGGCGGCATGCTGGGCAGCCTGTCGAGCCTCACTGCGCCTGAGCTCGGCGCTACCGCTATCCAGGCCGCCCTGTCCCGTGCGGGCATCGATGCCGCCGCCGTCGACGAAGGCATCTTCGGCTGCGTACTACCGGCCGGGGTCAAGCAAGGACCGGCGCGCCAGGCGATGCGCCAGGCCGGGGTGCCGGATGCCATCGGTGCCACCACAATCAACAAGCTGTGCGGCTCCGGCATGAAGGCCACCATGCTGGCCCATGACCTGATTCTCGCCGGCAGCGGTGAGCTGGTGCTGGCGGGCGGCATGGAGTCGATGTCCAACGCCCCTCACGTGCTGACCAAGGCCCGTCGTGGCTATCGGCTGGGCCATGGCGAGCTCAAGGATCACATGTTCTTGGACGGCCTCGAGGATGCCGAGACCGGGCAGCTGATGGGGGTGTTCGCGCAGAATATCGCCGACCAGCGCGGCTATAGCCGCGAGCGCATGGATGACTTCGCGATCGCCTCTCTGGAGCGCGCCATGACCGCTCACGAGGCCGGGCACCTGGCCGCCGAGTTGACGCCGGTCACGGTCAGCGGTCGTGGCGGTGACAGCATCGTGGATCACGATGAGCAGCCCTTCCAGGCGCACCTCGACAAGATTCGCGACCTGCGGCCGGCCTTCGCCAAGGACGGTACCATCACCGCCGCCAACGCCAGCTCGATCTCCGATGGCGCCTCGGCACTGGTGCTGGCCAGCCACGAGGCCGCCAAAGCCCACGGCGCCCGGCCGCTAGCCCGAATCCTCGGCCACAGCACTCACTCCCAGCATCCCAGCGAGTTCACCATTGCCCCGGTGGGTGCGATCGGCAAGCTGATGAAGCGCCTCGACTGGACGGTGGATGACGTCGACCTCTTCGAGATCAACGAAGCCTTCGCGGTGGTCACCCTGCTGGCCATGGATGGGTTGGACATTCCTCACAACAAGGTCAATGTGTTCGGCGGCGCCTGTGCCCAAGGCCACCCCATCGGCTCCACCGGCTCGCGGATCATCGCCACCCTGATCAATGCGCTGCGGGTCACCGGCGGCAAGCGTGGCATCGCCAGTTTGTGCATCGGTGGTGGTGAGGCCACCGCCGTGGCGGTCGAGCTGCTCGACTAGCCGCCAGCCAAGCAGTGCTCGATCACTGCGCGCTACAACGTAAAAGAGGGGAAGCCGGTTGGCTTCCCCTCTTCTCTTTCAGGGCTAGGCAGTTTCAGGATTCATACTTCAGGAACCGTGTGTCAGTACCCGGTGCGTATTGGGCCCGCGACTTAGCCGTAACGGCCGGTGATGTAATCCTCGGCTTTCTTGGTATGCGGGTTGGCGAACATCGTCTTGGTATCGTTGTACTCGACCATTTCCCCCAGGTGGAAGAAAGCCGTGTAGTCCGCCACACGTGCCGCCTGCTGCATGTTGTGGGTCACGGTGATGATGGTGAAGTCCTGCTTGAGCTTGTCGATCAAGTCCTCGATGGTCGCCGTGGAGATCGGGTCCAGCGCTGAGGTCGGCTCATCCATCAGGATCACATCGGGTTGCACGGCGATTGCCCGGGCGATGCAAAGACGCTGCTGCTGGCCACCGGACAGGGAGGTGCCGGGCTGTTGCAGCTTGTCCTTGACCTCGTTCCACAGGCCGGCCTCGCGCAGCGCCTTCTCCACCAGCTCGTCCTGGTCGGCCTTGCGGCTCACCAGATCGTGCATGCGCGGGGCATAGGCGATGTTCTCGTAGATCGACTTGGGAAAGGGGTTGGGCTTCTGGAAGACCATGCCAACCCGACGCCGCAGCGCGACCTCGTCCATCTTGGCCTCGTTCACATCGCGACCATCCATCTCGATCAGCCCCTCGAGATGCACGCTGGGGATCAAGTCGTTCATGCGATTCAGGCAGCGCAGGAAGGTCGACTTGCCGCAGCCCGAGGGGCCGATCAAGGCAGTTACGTTCTTCTGGAAGACATCGACGTTGATGTTCTTCAGCGCCTGGGTCTCGCCGTACCAGAGGTTGAGATCGCGTACGCGAATGCTCAGCTCGTGGTGGGCCTGCTCGTTGCGAGTAACCGGCTGGCCGGTATCGTGACCTGACATGGTGACTCCACGGTCGGCAACTTTCATATCCATAGTGACGTATCCTGTTGCAAGTGCCGGTCGGTTACCAGCGACGTTCGAATTTCTTGCGCAACACCACGGCCGTTGCGTTGAGAGTGATCAAGATGGTCAACAACACCAGAATGCCGCCGGCGGTCCTCTCGGTGAAGGCGCGATCCGGCTCACCGGCCCAGGTAAAGATCTGCGCGGGCATCACCGTGGCAGCCTCGGTAAAGGTCGCCGTGACATCGGGAATGAAGGCCACCATGCCGACGATGATCAGCGGCGCCGTCTCGCCCATGGCCTGAGCCAGACCGATGATCGAGCCCGTCATGATGCCCGGCATGCTGACCGGCAGCACATGGTCACGCACCACCTGCCAGCGCGAGCAGCCCACCCCGAAGGCAGCATGACGGATATCTTCCGGCACGCTGCGCAGCGCCGTACGGGTAGCGATGATGATCACCGGCAACGTCATCAGCGCCAGCGTCAGGCCGCCCACCAGCGGCGAGGAGCGCGGCACACCGAAGAAGTTGATAAAAATCGCCAGACCCAGCAGACCGAACAGGATCGAGGGAATCGCTGCCAGGTTGTTGATATTGATTTCGATGATCTGAGTGAAACGGTTGTCAGGAGCGAACTCCTCGAGATAGACCGCCGTCATCACGCCGATCGGGAAGGCCACGGCAAGCGTCACCAGCAACGTCATCACCGTCCCCATCGCGGCAGAGGCGATACCGGCGAGTTCTGGCATCTTGGAATCGCCGCGGGTGAAGAAGTTCGTGTTGAACTTGAGTTCGGCACGTCCCTCAGAGGCGAGCTGGTCGACCACCGCCTGCTCGCTGGCGCTCAGGTTGGTGTGATGGCCCTTCAGGTATTGGTCGACCTGGCCATCGGCCAGCACCCATTCCATCCGGGAGGTGCCGAGCAGATCGGGATTGTCTTCCATGCGCCCCGGGATCAGCCGCAGGTAACCGCGGCTGACCAAGGGACGCACGTCCTCATTGACCGCCGCCGGGGGAATCTCCTGGGCCATCTCGTTGTAGTCGACCTGCACCTGAATCTGGGCCTGCTGAAACGCCGGCAGCCCCTTGATCAGCATGTCGGTAAAGAAGAACACCAGGAATAGCCCGGCCAGGCCAAGGGCGCCCATCGACATCCACTTCAGTCGAGCGGACTTGCGATGGCGGCCCTTGAGCTGAGCGCTGATATCGTCGAAGGATTGTCTCATTGTCCGATTGGCCTCAATCGATCACAGGTTATTGGAGCGATACTTTTCGCGGAAACGACGGATCATGATCACCGAGACCATGTTCAACGTCAGAGTCACCACGAACAGCACCAGACCCAGGGCGAAGGCCGATAGCGTTTCGGCGCTGGCGAACTCCTGGTCACCGGTCAACGCCGCGACGATGCGCACCGTCACCGTGGTCATATCTTCCAGCGGGTTGGCGGTCAGGTTGGGACGCATGCCGGCCGCCATCACCACGATCATGGTCTCGCCCATGGCCCGCGACACGGCCAGCAGCGAGGCTGAGATGATGCCCGGCAGGGCGGCCGGCACCACCACATCTTTGATGGTCTCGGCACGGGTCATGCCAAGCGCCAGCGAGCCCTGACGCATGCTATCCGGGACCGCATTGATGACGTCATCGGAAAGTGATGAGATGAAGGGAATGATCATGATGCCCATCACGATGCCCGGCGCCAGGGCGTTGCTGAAGGAGGCCTCCAGCCCCACCATGCCAGCGAGGCTCACCACCAGCGGCGCTACGGTAATCGCGGCGAAGAAGCCATAAACCACCGTCGGGATACCCGCCAGCACTTCCAGCACCGGCTTGGCAATGGTGCGCACCTTGGCAGGTGCATACTCGGACATGTAGATCGCCGACATGAGACCAATCGGGATAGCCACCAGCATGGCGATCAGGGTGATCATGAAGGTACCGGCAAACAGGGGCACCGAGCCGAACTGAGCGGCCGTGGCGCCCTCTTCGGCGCGACCCGCAGCGGCCAAGAAGCTCGCACCGGGGTTCCATGTGGTACCGGTGATGAAATCCCAGAAACTCTGCATCTGGAAAAAACGAATCGCTTCGGAAATGATCGAGATCAGAATGCCGAAGGTCGTAAAGATCGAGATCATCGCCGCACCGGCCAGCACGAAGCGAATGGTTCGCTCGATGGCCTTGCGCGCATGGAAATCAGGGCGTACCTGCATCATTGCCACCATCATGCCGCCGGCGGCGACGACCAGGCTGGCGGCCAGCAGGTAGGGTGTGGGGATCTCTGCCCCCATCAACAACAAGGCGAAGGCGCCAATGGCCCCCACTGCCACCGCCGGCCCGGCAGTGGCAAGGGCCGCGAACCAAGCATATTGGTCGGGCTGTGCATACATCGCGGTACCACTGGCACGCACCTTGGCGGCCTTGGCACGGCCCATGAAGAAGGCTATCAGCCCCAACACCAGCAAGGCGCCGCTGAATAGCAGGATCAGTTGGTTAGTCTGCATGGGAAGCTCTCAGTCAACGGGGCTCGGCAAAACCAGCTTGCCGGAACGTACAGAAGCCGGCAGCTCATCGCTGCCGGCCGATTCAACCATCAGGCGACGTTGTCGTTCACTTGATGTCAGACAGTTCCAGAGTCTTGTGGTTGGCCACTTGCTCACGAAGCTCGGCGCGCATCTCCTTCGGAGCCGGGATCAGGCCGATGCCCTTGAGGTAGCCCATGTCACCGATCATCTTCTCGCTCATGAACAGGTCGGCGTACTCGTACATGGCCGGCACATCGTCAGCGTGCTGGTTCTTCACGTAGAAGAACAGCGAGCGAGACACCGGGTATTCGCCGCTGCCGATCGCCTCGGGAGTCGGTGCCACACCGTCGATATTGGAGCCAATCAGGGTGTCGCCGTTCTCTTCCAGGAAGGAGTAGCCGAAGATACCGAAGGCATCAGTGTTCTCGGACAGGCGCTGAACGATCAGGTTGTCGTTTTCACCGGCGTCGATGTAGGCGCCATCGGAGCGGATGTCGGTGTAGGCCTCACCACCGTAGGCTTCCATGTCCTCAGAAGCGGCTTCCATCACCAGCTCTTCGAAGGCATCGCGGGTGCCAGAGGTAGTGGGCGGACCGTAGACGGCAATTTCACGAGCCGGCAGAGACGAGTCGATCTCGTTCCACTGGGTGTAGGGGTTGTCGACCAGTTCGCCATCGACCGGCACCTGGGCGGCCAGCGCCATGAACAGCTGCTCGCGAGTCACGTTCATCGCGTCATTTTTGCTGGACTGGGCAAAAGCAATGCCGTCGTAGCCGACCATGGCCTCGGTGATATCGGTAACGCCGTTCTCTGCACAGCGCTCGAACTCGGAAACCTTGATACGACGCGAGGCGTTGGTGATATCGGGGGTATCATCACCTACACCGTTGCAGAACAGACGCAGACCACCGCCGGAACCGGTGGACTCGATGACAGGCGTCGGGTAATCGGTAGTGGCACCGAACTCTTCTGCAACGTAGCTGGCAAACGGATACACGGTGCTGGAGCCGACGATGCGCACTTGGTCGCGAGCCTGAGCGGCAGTCGCAAAGCCCATGACGGCGGCAGCAATAGCGGTGGTCTTGAGAATACGGTTCATGCAGGTAACTCCTGTCGATGAGGGTGTTCAACCTTCGCGACACATAAGATGACGCAAGTAGATGACAACTTCGTGACATGCGAGACATCTTCGACACGCTAGACCAACGCACCCACTACCGCCAGGCTGCACAGCAGCATTAACCCTCGTACTAGCGCCTGTCGCCTGCCTGGCAGAGCACCTCTCGAACCTCGCGTCACCCCCTCGCACTCACCGAATCGCCGCTGATATGCCCCTACCACTTCACATCATGTCCACTTCACATCATGTCACCGGGTATTGGTATTTCTTCCCACCAAGAACCTGAGGCCCAGGTTACCCAGGGTCGAGACACCCAGCATGGTCAGCACCATCGGCCAGGGGCTCTCGACCTCGAAGGCGCCGACCAACACCCCAGCCAGGGCACCGCAGGAAAATTGAATGCTGCCCAACAGTGCCGTCGCAGTGGCGCTCATATGGCTGAACTTTTCCAGCAACGAACTCATGGCATTGGGCGTAATCAGACCGACCTGCCCCATGAACAGCATGATCAGCGGCACCACGGTATAGAGCGAATCCTCCCCCAGGGCCACGACAAGCACCAGACTAATGGCCGCCAGCAACTGTACCCCGAGCCCCAGGCGCAAATTCTGCTGAGGCGAGCGGTACCGCAGAAGAAGGATGTTGAGCCGATTCGACGATGCCATGACCACCACATTGGCGCCGAACACCACCGGATACATGGCAGGCGACAGGCCGTAATAGTCCATGTACAGAAAGGGCGAGGCGGTGATGAAGGCGAACATGCCGGCAAAGGCCATCGCCACCGCACAGATATATCCCATGGCCTCGCGGTGGCGAAAAACACTGGCGTAGTTGCCAAGCACTTGCCGAAAGGACGCCGTGGGCTGGTCCGGCGAGCGCGTTTCGGGCAAGCGCGTGCCGAGCAGCCAGCCAAGGAAGGCGGCATAGACCGCCAGGAACACGAAGATCAGCCACCAGTCAGCCAGGTACAGCAGGCCACTGCCCACGGCCGGGGCGGCCAACGGCGCCAGCATCATGATCATGGCCATGGTCGACATCACCTTGGCCGCTTCGCGACCGCTGAAGCAGTCGCGCACGATAGCCGCCGAGTTGACCACACAGGCACCACCGCCCAGTGCTTGTATGAAGCGCCATACCCACAGCGTTTCGAGCGAGCCCACCTGAGTGATGGCCAGGCTGGCCAGGCAGAACACGAACAGGCCAGTCAGCAGTACCGGCTTGCGCCCCAGACGATCAGACATGGGGCCGCCGGTCAGTTGGCCGATGGCGAAGCCGAACAGAAAAACGCTGATCGACAGCTCGGTGTGATGAATGCTCGCTCCCACGGCTTCGGCCAACGCAGGCATAGCCGGCAGGTAGGCATCAATGGCAAAGGGTGCCAGCGCCGTGTTGGCAGCCACCAGCAGGGCCACTCTTCGGGTACTCAGTGTCAAAGGATGCTCCTGAGAAAAAGTGAGCGAAAAACAGGGAAAGCCAAAAAATAGCGGGCTAAGGATAACCGATCCATCGCGACACTGCCGCCCTGCCCCGCCAATACCGTTGCCAAGGTGCAATCCCCGGACGTGTGTCAGGCGTACCAGGTTCATGACCTCAGGCTGTCATACTTTGCTGATAAATCAGGGAGCTATCATCAAGCATTCCTTTGAGTTCCGGGCACACGGAGCCGAGGCCTAGCGGCCCATCACACAGCAGGGGACAGACAGCAGCATGCGACTCTTCGACAACATGACGGTCAAACTCAGTGGCTCATTGGTACTGATTGCCTTAACGCTCATGCTACTGGTCAGCGCGGGTCTCGGACTCTTCGCCAACCATTACAGCCGCCAGGCCTTCGGCACGCTCAACCAGATCAACGTCGAACAGGCTCAGGCCCTCAACCATGCCTATGTCGATATTTTGCGCGCCCGAGTGGAGTTGAACCGGGCAGCCCAATTGATCCGCAAGCCTTCATTCGACCGCCCCGGACCGGTCATCGAGCGCGCCGAAGGCCTGATGAGCTCGGCCGAAAAAGCCTTTCAGAATTTTCTGGCAATTCCTCCCCAACCGTCTCAGGCCGAACCCATCGACACCCTCGAGAATCACTTCCAATCGCTGCTCAATACCGGCCTATCGCTGCAGTTAATGGTACTCAAGGAAAACGACGTCGGCGCCTATGACTCCGGACAGTCCCGGGTGAGCGATATGAGCAAGGCCTTTATGGAAAGCGCAGACGCCTTCTTTGCAGCCTCGCAGGAGAGCGGCAACGGCCTCGCCGCACAGTTCGACCGTATGGGCACCTGGATGAACACCGCCATGGGCGGCGCCGTGGCCATCACGCTGCTGCTCGTGCTAGTGACCGTATGGGGCGTCACCGTTAACGTCATCCGGCCGCTGCGCCGACTCATCGCGCACTTCCGCCACATGGCAGCGGGGGATCTTTCCCAACCCATCGAGACCAAGGGCAGCAATGAGATCGGCCAGCTTTATAGCGAGCTTTCCCGCATGCAACAGTCACTGGCGAACACGGTCGGCCGGGTGCGCGAGAGCAGCAAGACCATTTTCGACGGCGCCCAGCGCACCAGCGAAGGTAATCAGGAGCTGTCCTCACGTACCCAGCAACAGGCCTCGTCCCTCGAGCAGACCGCGGCAAGCCTCGACGAACTGACCGCCACCGTGGCGCACAACGCCGACAACTCTCGTCAAGCGGCCAAATTCGCCGACGACGCGAGCAGCAAGGCCCGCGCCAGCGGCGAGGTGATCAGCAACTTCGTCGACACCATGGGCGAGATCAATGACCGCTCGACGCAGATTCACGACATTATCGCTCTGATCGACAACATCGCTTTCCAAACTAACCTGCTGGCCCTGAATGCCTCGGTGGAGGCCGCTCGGGCCGGCGATCACGGCCGCGGTTTCGCGGTCGTGGCAAGCGAAGTACGCTCGCTGGCCTCACGCAGCGCCAATGCCGCCAACGACGTGCGTCGCCTGATCGACGACTCCCGTCAGAGCCTCGAGCGTGGCAATGCCCTGTCGACGGAAGCCAGCCAGGAGATGGAGACCGTCATCGCGGCGGTCGGTCAGGTCAACGGTCTCATGGAGCAGATCGCCCAGGCCTCCGACGAGCAGCACCGTGGCATCGAACAGCTCAACCAGGCCATGAACCAGATGGAGACCGTCACCCAACACAATGCCCAACTGGTCGAACAGGCTTCTAAGGGAGCGATGTCGCTTGAAGATGAGGCCGAGCAGATGCGCCGTTTCGCCGCCCGCTTTACGACAAGATCGAGCACGGAAGCCGAAGGAAAGTCGCCATCTTCGCATGCTGGGCTGGAGTCAGAGGCCGCGCATATCGAGACCCAGCGCGACTGGGTTCCCCGAGTCGTCGCCGATGAAGCCCCCCAGGCGTCAGGAGCAGATACACAGCGCGACACCGCCTTGCTACAGTGAAGGCCTGACTCACTCGACCATTCAGGATGACCATGACACAGGACAAGTTGACACAGCTTAAAGCCGTGACCACGGTGGTCGCGGATACTGGCGACCTGGACGCCATCGCCCGCTTCCAGCCTACCGATGCCACCACCAATCCTTCGCTGATCCTGCAGGCCGCTCAACAGGAGGGCCGCCGCACCCGACTGGCGGAGCTGGCTCGCCAGAGCACCGATATCGACGATGCTTTGGACGCCGTAGCGGTCGACATCGGCAGCGAGATCAGCGCCCTGGTGCCAGGCTATGTGTCCACCGAGGTCAGCGCTCGCTTGTCCTTCGACACCCAGGCCACCCTGGCTCGCGCCCATTCGCTGATCGAACGCTACGAGCGCCGTGGCGTCGGTCGCGAACGCATTCTGATCAAGGTCGCGTCAACCTGGGAAGGCATTCGCGCCGCCAAACAGCTCGAACGTGAAGGCATTCGCACCAACCTGACCCTGCTGTTCAGTTTCGCTCAGGCGCAGGCCTGTGCCGATGCCGGCGTGACGCTGATTTCCCCCTTCGTCGGTCGCATCCTCGACTGGCACAAGGCCCGCGAGCCCGAAGCGGACTTCAGTGGCGCCAAGGATCCCGGTGTGCGCTCGGTGCGGGCCATCTATCAGCATTACAAGGGACATGGCTACAAGACGGTGGTGATGGGTGCGAGCTTTCGCAACGCCGGTGAGATCGAAGCCCTGGCCGGCTGTGATCGCCTGACCATATCGCCAAAGCTACTCGAAGAGCTTTCCAAGGACAACGGCCCTCTGCCCCGCTGCCTAAGTGCAGACGACGCCGAGAGTGCCAGACCGGAAATGCTGGACGAGGGAGATTTTCGCTGGGCGATGAACGAAGATGCCATGGCCACCGAAAAGCTCGCTGAAGGTATCCGCAAGTTCATGGCAGACCAGCGCAAGCTGGAGACGCTGCTGGCCGAGCTGCGTAAGTAGCCGCGCCACCACCCAGATAGTCTTGTCGCTGTGGCCATCTCGTCTCAAGCAAGCCGCAATGAAAGAGGGCCGGTCGCTATCGACCGGCCCTCTTTATATCGGCTGCTTATATCGGCTGCGTTTTACTTGGCTGCTTTACATCAGCCGTGGCTTATAATGACCGCTCTTGGATGGCCTTTTATGACGACAGCGTCACTACGTAAGCCAGCTGCAGGACCAGCCAAGTGGGGTCACTATGGCTCGCTCGGTTGGCGATGCTGCTCTTCGAGCAGTTCCACCAGCGGCTGAAACTCTTCGCGATTATGCTCACTCATATGCATCAGGATGCGATGTGCCTCGAGAATACGCTCCTGAAGCACCCGTTCATCAGCGTTGACCAACGGCAGGTCCGCAAGCTCGGAGGTTTCCTGAATGGGTGTCTCAACCAGGGTGAAATAGTCACCGAAGCCCATCACATCGAGCATCCGCCGTACATCCGGATTATCGACGACAATGGTCGGCGGCTGCTCGAGCCGGTCGCGCACGGCAAGCGCCACCTTGGCCAGAAAGCCCAACGCCGTGGAGTCCACATTGGTGGCCTCGCGCAGATCGACCATCACGGTTTCCAAACCAGGCATCTCGGCCAGCCGCTGTGCCTGGCTGTCCAAGGTCGCACTCAAGGTCAGGCGCACGTCACCGGACAGCTTGAGGATGAAAACCCCCGAATCGATGGCCGCCTGAAGTCGCCCTTCATTCTTCATCATGGTAAAAACCGCTCAACGTCATGATCGTCAGATCGTCAGGCAGCTCCTCGTACCCCGGCGCGTGCCCACTGATGGTTTCCTCGTCGTCCTCGGGAAGCCTGCCGAGTGACAGGCTGGTCCGCAGTGCTGCCAGATCGTCACAGGCCAGCACCAGTCGCTCGAGCTCCTTGAGCCGCCCGTCAAGCGTCCTGCCTGACAGGTACTCCAGTACTCCATCTGAACATAACCATAATCGGAAGTTTTGCGGCAGCGCACAACTCAACGTTGGATATTTCACATTCGGGAATAGTCCGACCGGCATGCCTTCTCCCTCAAGCGGAGCAACGCTGCCCTCACTGACCAGTAATGGCATCGGCAACTGAGCCCCCAGCGAATAGTGCAGCTGGCGAGTCTCGTGATCGATGACTCCCACGAACATGGCCATATGTTTGCCGATACCCGTATCCAAAAGCTCACGATTCAGGCTCGCCAACCAGCCCGCTGCCAGGCTCTCGGGATTGGCACCGTCCCACTCTCCCAGCCAGCGATTGCACAGGTACTTCAGCAGCACGGTGACAAAGGCCGATGAAGCGCCATGGCCGGAGACATCGGCAAAGTAGAAAATGCTGAAACGCGCATCAAAGCGCTGGTAATCGAGAAAATCGCCGGACAAGTACAGCGATGGCGCCAGCCAGTAATCACAGGTCACGCCATCCACGGACAGCGGACGGGGAGGCAGCAGCTTGCGCTGGATATGGCCCCCGGCCTGCTGATCCAGGCGCAGCATTTCCAGATGCGTCTCCAGACTCTCGTTGAGCTCGGCGAGACGTTCGCGATCGCGCCGATTCTCCTCGGCCAGCCGGTGATTCTCGATCACCTTGGCGATCATACGGCGCAGGATATCGCCATGACGCAGTGGCTCGATGATGTAATCGACCACCCCCGCATCGACGGCCTTGAGCAGATCACTGTCGAGACGACTGTCGCTGACCGCCAGCGTCGGCAACCGGGCGGTCAAGGACGACCAGTCGCGGGTCGGCACGGCGCGCACATGGGCGACGACCAGCTCGGTCTCGCTTGGCAGTTCCTCTGGCCGTTCGGTCGCGATCACCGCAAACGCGCCCTTGGCAACCACCTCGGCCAGATCATCTCGTGCCTTGCCGGGCAGGTCGAGCACGCCGATCAATATTCTTGGGCTGGCCATGCACTCCGTCCCCTTATCCCTAAACAGATAACCGCGGGAGGGCGCCCCTTCCCGCGGATCACTTCCGGGCCGCCGTCAGGCGCACGTCAAGGCGTCGGTGCCGCCTCGTTGTCAGTGTCGGACTGGGTCGCACCGACTTCGTCGTCAACCGCAAAATCGCTGTCGTCAAACTCGAAGCTGTCACTGGCAAAGGGGTCATCGCCCACCTCGCCGTCGTTGACCTCGAAGCGTCGCTGCTGCAACCAGGTATCGCGAATGAAGCTGTAGCGATCGCCCTGGATCAGACGCTCCTGATCGAGCAGCGCGGCCCGCTTGTCGACCAGACGCAAGAAGGTCAGGCCATAGGCGACCTTATCTTCTTCCACATGGGTCACTGGGTCGGTGTACATATCCACCGGTAGGCCGGAGGTATCGCGCACCGTGCTTGGGCCAAGCAGCGGCAGGACCAGATAAGGGCCCTCGCCTACCCCCCAGACAGCGAGGGTTTGGCCGAAATCTTCCTCGCGCCCGGTGATCCCCATATCAGTGGCAATATCCAACAGCCCGGCCAGGCCGAGGGTCGAGTTGATCACGAAACGTCCTGAGGCGATGCCCGCGTTCCCCCACTTCCACTGCAGCACGCTATTGAAGGCCGTGCCCACCTCACCGAGGTTGGAAAAAAAGTTGCCGACCCCCGTCTGCACCGGTGACGGCGTCACATAGTCGTACCCCTGAGCAATCGGCTTCAGAGCATAGCGATCGACGGTGTCGTTGAAGGCATAGACCTTGCGGTTGAAGCCTTCCCAGGGGTCTTGCGGGTTACGCTCGGCGGTCTGAGTGCTGGCACAGCCGGCCATTCCCATCACGGCGCTTAGCAGGATGGCCTTCGCCATCACTCCCTGAATCCTTTGGCCTTCGGGCCTACGCGTGCTCTCTTTCATCGACGTTCCTTGGCAGTTCTTCCTGCAAATCATCTTACGGCCGTCATGTACGGCGCACCACGACGCAGCCGGCACTGTAGCCGGCTCCGAAGGAACACACCACCCCCAGCGCGCCGGAGTGCAGATCGCCGCGATGTAGATGGAAGGCAATCATCGAGCCCGCCGAACTGGTATTGGCATAGCGATCGAGAATGATCGGCGCCTGATCATCACGGGGCGGCTGTCCCAGCACCCGGCGCGCGATCAGGTCGTTCATATGCTGATTCGCCTGATGCAACCAGAGTCGTGACAGGTCAGCGGCCTTCTGCCCCAAGTCGTCCAGATGCTGCTGAATCAGCGAGGCTACCAGGGGGCAGACCTCCTTGAAGACCCGCCGACCTTCCTGGACGAAAAGCTTGTCCAGCGCCTGGGGATCGGCATCGGTGACGCAGTTGAGAAACCCCGCATTGTTGCGGATAGCATTGGAAAACTGGGTGACCAGCCGGGTGCCGAGAATTTCGAAGCGCTCGCTACCGCGCGCCACGGCATCGTCTTCGATCACCAAGGCGGTGCAGGCATCGCCGAAGATAAAATGGCTGTCGCGGTCGCGAAAATTGAGATGCGCCGAGCAGATCTCGGGGCTAACCACCAGTACGCGTTGGGCGCTACCGGCAAGGATTGCATTGCGCGCGGCATCGAGGGCAAAGGTCGCCGAGCTGCAGGCCACGTTCATGTCATAGGCATAACCGCCGGCCCCCAGCGCCGCCTGGAGCTCGACCGCCACCGCCGGATAGGCCCGTTCCAGGTTGGAGCAGGCAACGATCACCAGGTCGACCTCCTCGGCCTGCACCTGGGCGGCATCCAGCGCCTGGCGAGCCGCGGCAAGGCCCATCTCGGCCTGTTGCGAGAGCTCGTCATTGCCACGCTGAGACAGCCTCGGCCGCATACGCTGTGGGTCCAGGATACCCTCGGCGTCCAGCACATAGCGGCTCTTGATACCCGAGGCCTTCTCGATGAACGCACTGCTGGAATGCGCTAGCGCCTCTCTCTCGCCGGCGGCGATGGCCTCTTCATGCTCGGCATTGTCGCTGTCCACCCAGGCATTGAAGGCCGCCACCAGGGCATCATTGTCGATGGCATGGGGCGGCGTATAAAGCCCGCTGCCGGTGATCACTGCGGTCGTCATGGGGTCCTTCCTGTGATTTCTGCCCAGCGTTTTTCTAGCCGCTTGGAGGAAACGGGCTCTAGGGTGCCGAGCTGCTGGGCGAAAAGCGACACGCGCAGTTCCTCTATCCACCAGCCGAACTCAGTGAGCTCAGGGTCCTCGGGGCCTTGGCGACGCCCGGCCTCGCGGCGTTTGGCAAGACGCGTCTCGAAGTCCTGAATGTCCTGCATCAGCATCTGGTCACGATTGCGCTCTCTAGGGGCCTTCTCGAGGCGGATCTGTGCGGCTTCCATATAGCGCGGATACTGTTCGAGCCAGGCACCTGCTTCAACCACGAAGCCCGGATGCACCAACCGCTGCATCTGTGCCTTTAGATCACTGTACACCAGCGCCAAGGCGAAGCTGAGATTGCCCTTCAACGCCTTGGTCACTGCCAGATGGCCGTTCAGGGCGCGCTCCAGCACCTTCACCAGATGCTCGCCGTGGGGCAGCAACTGCTCACGGGTCTCGACCAGGCGTGTCTCGAGCGCTTCACGCGAGCGCGGCAGCGGGTCCACCGCCACCACCTGCAGGAACACGGCCTCGACGAGATCGTCGATGAGCTGACGCTTGCTGCCCACCTTGGCGAACAGCAGGGCGCACTTGTCGAGCCCTTTCACCCGCTTGAGCTCACGCACCGCCTCGGGGGCACGCTGCATGGCCAGCCGCTTGATGCCATGACGATGCGCCTCGCGGGCCTTGGCGGGATGCTCAAAGAGCTCGACGGAGAGCCCCTCGGTAGCCTCGACCAATGCCGGGAAGGCCTCGACGCGAATGCCGGCCTGGGTAGTCACCCGCGATTCGGGCAGGGCCGCCTCGGGAAGATCCTCGAGCACCTGCTGCTGGCCCGTTGCCTGCTCCGCCAGTGCCTGGGCACCTTCGCTTGCCGCCTTGGCGAAGCGACGCTCCAGCTCGACCGGATCACGCCCCTCGCCTAACACCTTGCCGTCGTGATCGACCACGCTCAGGTTCATGCGCAGGTGGGGCTCGAGCTGATCGACCTGCCAGTCATCGGGACCCAGGCGCAGGCCGGTCTTGACGCGCAGGAAGTCACCGAGGGCGGCAGTCAAGGAGACATCATCGGGCGTCAGGGTCGCCAGGGCCGCATCCACCCAGTCGGGGATCGGCACCACCTGTCGACGCACGGACTTGGGCAGCGATTTCATCAGCGCGATGCACTTCTCGCGCAAGAGCCCCGGCACCAGCCATTCGAGTCGCTCGACGGGCAGTTGGGAGAGCATCGCCGCCGGCACCGTCAGGGTCACGCCATCGTCGCTGGCGCCGGGCTTGAAGTGGTAGCGCAGCGGGTAGCGCACCCCGCCGAGCTGGAGTTCATCCGGATACTGTTCCTCGGTGACATCCTCGGCACCGCGGGCCATCAATGCCTCGCGGTCGAACTTGAGGATGTCGGGATCCTGGGCCTCGGCCTTCTTCCGCCAGGCCTCGAAGCCCTTGCCATTGATGATGTCGGCAGGCAGCCGCTGGTCGTAGAAATCGAACAGCGTCTCTTCGTCGACCAGAATATCGCGCTTGCGGGCACGATCCTCGAGGTCTTCGACTTCCTCGATCAGCGAGCGGTTGTAGGCGAAGAAATCCGCCTTGGTGCGATACTCCCCTTCGACCAGGGCACGGCGAATCAAGAGTTCACGCGCCTCGGCCGGGGCGATCGGCCCATAGTGGACGCGGCGCCGATTGACGATGGGCAAGCCGAACAGGGTCACCTGCTCGAAGGCCACCACCTGGGCCCGCTTCATTTCCCAGTGGGGCTCGCTGTAGGTGCGCTTGACCAGATGACCGGCCAGCGGCTCGATCCACTGCGGTTCGATGCGTGCCACCTCGCGGGCGAACAGCTTGGACGTCTCGACCAGCTCGCCGGCCATGATCCACTTCGGCCGCTTGCGACCCAGGCCGGAACTCGGGTGAACCTGAAACTTGCGATTGCGGGCCCCAAGGTAGTCGCGGGTTTCGAGCAACTGGCCAATATTCGACAACAGGCCGGTCAACAGCGCCTGATGCATTGCGGTGGTATTCTCGCGGCGGCGCTTGGCTCGCGCTTCGTCGTCTTCCGGCAGCGGCGCCGGAGCCGGCACCTTGATGCCCATGTCGTTAAGCAGCTGACGCAGCTGGCGGAAGGTGTCGTGCCACTCTCGCAGGCGCAGATAGCTCAGGAAATGATCGCGGCACCAGCGCCGCAGCCGATTGCCGGAGAGCTCTTCGCGAGCCGCCTCGAAGCCGGCCCACAGGTTCAACCAGGCGACGAAGTCGGAGTCCTGATCCTTCCAGCGCGCATGGGCCTGGTCGGCCGCCTGACGCTTCTCCGCCGGGCGCTCGCGGGGATCCTGAATGGCCAACGCCGAGACCACGATCAAGGTCTCGCGCAGACAGCCCGACTCGGCGCCGGCCAGTACCATGCGGGCCAATCTCGGGTCGATGGGCAGGCGCGCCAGGCGGCGACCCAGCTCGCTCAGGCGATTGGCCTCGTCGACCGCCCCCAGCTCGAACAGCAGCCGGAAGCCGTCCTTGATGAAACGCGAATCCGGGGCATCGACAAACGGAAAGGCCTCGATCTCGCCAAGCTTCAGCGACAGCATCGACAGAATCACCGAGGCCAGATTGGTGCGCTGGATCTCGGGCTCGGTGAAGGCCGGCCGCGACAGGTAGTCGTCTTCGTCATAAAGACGAATGCACACACCCTCACTGATACGCCCGCAGCGGCCCTTGCGCTGGTCGGCGCTGGCCTGACTGACCGGCTCGATGGGCAGCCGCTGCACCTTGGCGCGATAGCTGTAGCGGCTGATGCGCACCAGGCCAGGGTCGATCACATAGCGTATGCCCGGCACCGTCAGCGAGGTCTCGGCGACGTTGGTCGAGAGCACGATGCGCCGCCCGGCATGAGACTGGAACACCCGGTTCTGCTCAGCGTTGGAGAGCCGGGCATAGAGCGGCAGCACCTCGGTGCCTCGCAGATCGGCACGGCGCAGGGTATCGGCGGTCTCACGGATCTCACGCTCGCCGGGCAAGAAGATCAGCACATCCCGCGGGCCATGCTGCCAGCGTTTCTCACGCTCGATGACCTCGATCTCCTCGACGGCCTGCAGGATGCCCTCCTGCAGGGTACGGTCCTCCTCATCGTCCTCTGAGCGCACCAGCGGGCGATAGCGCACCTCGACCGGGTAGGTGCGCCCGGAGACCTGCACCACCGGCGCCGGGGTGGCACTACCGTCCTGCTGCGGGCGACGCTCGTCGGCGAAATGCGAGGCGAAGCGATCCACGTCGATGGTAGCCGAGGTGATGATGATCTTGAGGTCCGGACGGCGCGCGGTCAGACGCTTGAGATAGCCCAGCAGGAAGTCGATGTTGAGGCTGCGCTCGTGGGCCTCGTCGATGATGATGGCGTCATAGCGAGAAAGGTCCGGATCATGCTGAGTCTCGGCCAGAAGAATGCCGTCGGTCATCAGCTTGATCAGGGTGGCGTCGTTGGTCTGATCGGTGAAGCGCACCTGATAGCCGACCTGCTCGCCGAGCGTGACCTCGAGTTCCTCGGCCAGCCGCGTCGCCACCGAGCGTGCCGCCAGCCGCCGCGGCTGGGTGTGACCGATCAGGCCACGGCGCCCCAGCCCCAGCTCCAGGCACAGCTTGGGAAGCTGGGTGGTCTTGCCGGAACCCGTTTCGCCGGCCACCACCACCACCTGATGCTCGCGAAGTGCCTCTAGGATGTCATCACGGTGCTCGACCACCGGCAGCTCGGCCGGATAGTTGAGCGCGACCGGCTGGGCACGCCGCTTGGCGAAGCGCTGCTGGGATTTCGCCAGTTGCTGCTCGATATCGGCGAGGCCGCGCTCAATCGGCTGGCCCTGCTTGGCCCGGCGCCTCAACCCAGCCAGACGTTTGCCCAGGCGACGGGCGTCGCTGAGCAGGCAGTCATCGAGCTGCTGCTGCAGGGCATTAAGACGAGTGGTATCGGCGGCAGTCGGGGCGCGGGTCGTTGTGGTGCTCAAGGCAACCTCATTGGCTAGAAGTCAGCGGCCCGCGACGGTAAGACCACCGCGGGCCAACCATTGTACCGCTCGCCCGGCGATGGTGCCTACTCACCCGCCCACTCGGCCCACTCGGCCCACTCGGCTTCTGGCCACCTCAGGCCGGCGTATCGCGAAGCTCGCGACGCAGCACCTTGCCGACGTTGGTCTTGGGTAGCTCATCGCGAAACTCGACGTAGCGCGGCACCTTGTAGGCAGAAAGCTGCGTGCGGCAGTAGGCGCGCAAGGTTTCGGCATCCAGGTCCGGGTTGCGGCTGACCACGAACAGCTTGATCGCCTCGCCGCTGTTTTCGTCCTCGACGCCCACCGCCGCCGCCTCGACCACATCCTGATGGCCGGTCACGATATCCTCGATCTCATTGGGGTACACATTGAAGCCGGAGACGATGATCATGTCCTTCTTGCGATCAACAATCCGAATGTAGCCGTCATCCTGCAGTACGGCGATATCGCCGGTGCGGATCCAGCCTTCGTCATCCAGGGTCTTGGCGGTTTCCTCCGCCAGATTCCAGTAGCCCTTCATGACCTGGGGGCCCTTGACGCAAAGCTCACCGGGCTCGCCCAGCGGCAAGACCTCGCCATCGGCATCGACAACCCGTACGGAGGTACCGGCCACCGGCTTGCCGATACTGCCAAGCTGAATGGCATCGATCGGGTTGAAGGAGACGATCGGCGAGGTCTCGGTCATGCCGTAGCCTTCGGCGATGGCACAGCCGGTGAGGCTCTCCCAGCGTTCCGCGGCGACCCGGGTCAGCGCCATGCCGCCGGAGATGGTCAGCTTGAGCGACGAGAAGTCGAGCGCCTTGAAGTCCTCGCGCTGACACAGCGCATTGAAGAGGGTATTGAGGCCGATGAAGCCGGTGAAGCGGGTCTTCTCGAGCAGCTTGACGAAGCCGTCCAGGTCGCGTGGATTGGTGATCAACACCGAATGATTGCCGGTCTCGACCATGAACAGGCAGTTAACCGTAAACGTATAGATGTGATAGACCGGCAGCGGCGCGATGATGGTCTCGGCGCCCTCTTGAAGCGCCGGCCCAATGGCCGCCCGGGCCTGAAGCATGTTGGCGATCAGGTTGCGGTGAGTGAGCATGGTGCCCTTGGCGCGTCCGGTGGTCCCCCCGGTATATTGCAGGGCGGCGATGTCCTCTGGGCGGCGCGCCACGTCCTGGTAGTCGAGTCGCCGTCCCTGTGCCAGCGCCGAGCGAAAGCTGATCGCCGTAGGCAGCGCATAGTGCGGCACCAGTTTTTTGACGTACTTGACCACCGTGTTGATCAACAGCCGTTTGGCAACGCCGTGCAGGTCGCCAAGCTCGGTGACCAGCACATGGTCGATATCGGTCTTGTCGAGCACTCGCTCCAGCTTGTCGGCCATATTGGCCAGGATCAGGATCGCCTTGGCGCCCGAGTCCTTGAACTGATGGGCCATCTCTCGCTCGGTGTAGAGCGGGTTGGTGTTGACCACCACCAGACCGGCGCGCAGGGCGCCGAACACCGCCACCGGAAACTGCAGCAGGTTGGGGAGCTGGATGGCAATGCGGTCCCCAGGCTCCAGATCTGTCTTGTGCTGTAGCCAGGCGGCGAAGTCGCCCGACAACCGGTCCAGTTCGGCATAGGTCAGGGTCTGACCCATGCAGCTAAAGGCCGGCTTATCGGCGAAGCGCTCAACCGACCCCTGGAAGATATCCATCACCGAGGTGTAGTCATCGAGCCCCTCGAGGGCCGGGCCGGTGAGGGTCGCTGCACTGGCGTGCTCGCTCATGGGCAGATCTCCGCAATCGCGCCGACACGACCGACGCACTGATCATTGTAGATGGAAGACGGTTGATGAAAGACCGCCGCGTGGCAGCCGAACCAGTTTTCAAACGAACGATTGAAACAGGTGTTAAACATCAACCAGACGTTGCCACTCATGAAGCAATGACGCCATGCCACTTTCGTCATTGGTCTCGCCCATCATGCCCTGGTGCCCGCCCTTGATGGAGCTTGGGAACGCTGTTCCAAACGGCGCTAGACCAAGACGTCTGGCCAGCCTTTATTGGCCGGCATCTTCAGTCAGCCCCTTTAGTCAGTCGTTATAGTCAGGTTCTGGCAGGAAACGCGCCCGTATCTCACCGTCATGCCAGACCAGGAGCTCCCCGGGAACCATCCGCACCCAGTCCTCGTTATCGGTCAGAGGCTCGGTCGCCAGCACCGAAACCACATCATGTTCGGTGGTATGCTCGGCGAAGTTAACGTTCAACTCGGCATCCGACAGGTTGGCCTCACCGAAGGGGGCACGGCGTGTGATATGCGCAAGCTTGGTCGAACAAAAACTATAGAGGTGAACGCCGTCGGAAAGCAGCAGATTGAAAACGCCCTTACCGCGCAGGCGCTCGCAGCAGCGGTGTAGCAGCTCCCAAAGCGCCTGAGGCTCCTCGGGCGGCTCGGGAAAGTGACGGCGCAGCTCGCCCATCAAATAGCAGAAGGCATGCTCGCTGTCGGTGCTGCCAATCGGTCGACAGACGCCCAGTGGCAGATCCTGCCAACTCTCGAGCTGACCGTTATGGGCATAGCACCAGGGACGCCCCCACATTTCGCGTGTAAAGGGATGCGTGTTGGCCAGGCGCACCTGACCGACATTGGCCTGACGGATGTGGCTGATCACGATATGCGACTTGATGGGATAGTCACGGATCAGCCGGGCAATGGGAGAGTCCACCGAGGGGTGCGGGTCGCGAAACTCGCGATAACCGCCCTCTTCGTAGAAGGCGATGCCCCAACCGTCGCGGTGGGGCCCCGTGCCGCCTCCACGATGCAAAAACCCCGCGAAACTGAAGCAGATATCGGTGGGCACATTGGCGCTCATGCCGAGCAGTTCACACATGCGGATCCTCACTGCGACGCGACGACTCTGATTGAGCGGGCAAATGCCGCGACGTTTGCCCCCCTCGGCGCCTGCGAGCGCCAAGCCCCCAAAGCACCAGCAGCAAAACGACCGCAAGCGCCGCCCAGACAAGCCAGGACCGGGGCTGGTCTTCAAGATTCTGCATCAGCCGTTTGGCCTGACCGGGCAGCGCATTGATGGTCTCCACCACTCGGTCGGCGGCAGCGTCCTTGTCGGTGGCATCTGCCTCGGACAGACTCGCCGCACTGCCCGGCGCCTCCGGCAGATCACGGCTGATCAATTCGGCCCCGTCCAGGCGTGCCTCGTCGAGCAGGATACGGCCATCAGGATTGAGCAGCAGTCGCGGCAGCTTGAGTTCCCGCGACTCACCGTCCAGCTGCACCTGGGCGTCGATCTGCAGCGGCACACCGATATCGGCCGGCAGTTCGGGCAGGTTCACCCGCCAACGACGCTCACCCAAGGACTCGATAGGCAGCGCCTCCCCCTGCAGCGTGGCGCTTAAGCGCGTGTTGGCGGCATTGAGCGCCGGGTGCTCGGCCTCGAACCACACCTGGCCGTCTTCACGGCGGGCACTGATAGCGGGCAGCACATTGACTGCCTGAACACGCTGGCGATGGACGTCCTCGCCTTCGACATCGATGACCAGTCGCGCATTGCCGGTCAAGTTCGGGGCCGGCAACACACCACTGAAGCGCTTGGCGTCAGGAGTCGCCTGCGTCAGCGGACTGGCCGTCATGACCGCCCCATCGAGCGCCTGTAGCTCGACCGTGACTCGCATGTCATCAAGACGGCTGGCCTCCAGAGGCGCGCCGTCGTCCCTGGCGAGCCAGGCTTCCAGCGGTAGGTCGAAGCCCTGATAGAGGGTCGCGGGCAATTCAGTGGTATGCAGCACCAGCGGCGACACCACGCTGACGCGACTGTCCTGCGCCAGATCACCTTCGACCCGCCACTCGCCCTCTTCAGGTGAGGGCACGGTGATCAGATCGAAGCGCGGCTGGCGCTGCCAACTGGCACCAGCGGGCAGATTCTCGGGCGTGTAGCGACGGCCATCGGGACCAACGAGCACCGAGGGGGCAGTATCCGGCTCGTGGAACAGCAGTGCCGAGAAGGTCTCCACCTCCGGATCGATGGGGAAGCGGTTGTCGCTGAGCGGTACCTGATCGGTCGGAAAGATACGCTCGAAGATATCGAGAAAGCCGCGCAGCAGGTCTTCGGGGCTCTGGGCGAGAGCGGCAAGCCCCTGGCTCGCCTGGGCGAGACGCTCGACCAGCGCCAGGTCAGCCTGTGGCGAAAAGGCAATGGCATGGATGGTGACGCCTCGCTCGGCAAGTGCAGGGGCGAGTTCATCGAGCAGCGTCTGGCGCGAGCGAGCATCTCGAATAGCCTTATTGCCACCGGCCGGGTCCAGGTCAATGACGCCGTCGGTGAGCAATATCAGATGTCGCTCACCGCCGGACTCCTCGCTGGCCTGACGGATCGCCGCCTCGATATCGGTGTACTGCTGGTAATCGACCAGCCGAGGCGCCAGGGCGCGTGCCTGCTCGCGCCAGCGGCGATCTACCGGGCCAACGGGAAGCGGGTTCTCGACACGTTCGCCGAAGGTCCAGAGCCCACCGCGAGAGCCCGCAGGCAGCAGCGAGGCCAACAGCTCCAGGGCGCTGGCGCTCAAGCGCTCGGGGTCGTTGTCTCGCATGCTGCCGGATACATCGAAGATCACCCGCACGTCTGCTGTGGCGTCTGCCTGCGCCTGATGCTTGTCGTCCTTTGATTCGACGTCCTCTGTCACCTGCTGGGCAAAAACGGTGGTCGACCACAGCAGACAACCCAGCACGGCACCGAACATGACGCGCATAGGTACTTCCCCTTAACCGATGACCGGCTCCTGGCGTTCATGGCTTGATGCTTCCGGCCGTTCGGCAGCACGCGCCTTGGGTGCCGGTGGACGGCGCAACAGCTTCCAGACGCCGAGACCCAGCAAGGCACCCAGTACGGCCCCTACGACCAGCAGCAGCGAAGCCCCGGCCATGGCTCCCCCCTTCCCTTGCAGAACGGCGACCGCGGCCACGACCACTGCCGGCGCGATGCCGGAGTGGGCCTCGGCCTGATCCAGCGTCGTCAGTGAGTAACTGGCCGGCATCCAGATGATACCGGCCACCAGCCCGGTGGTGACCCAACGGGGCAGCCGGGGCAGGAAGCGAATTCCCAGGTGGCCAGTCACCAGCACAACCAGCGACAATAGGCCATAGATCAGCCACAGTTGTGGCAGCGAATTAGACAACAGCATCGTTTCTCTCCAGGCGCACGCCCCTTGGCGCACGCTTCTTCTGTTAATTGCACATATGGTACACCGCACCTAATGAAAGCACAGCCGTATGCCTCGCCCATCGACCGTTTCCACCGCCCGGAGGACCCCGACTGGCACTGGCTGGAAAACCGCAACGACACCTCCGTCGGCGACTTCCTCGACGCCGCCAACGCCGAAAGCAGCGCTTGGTTCGCGCCACTGGAGTCGGAGGTCGAAGCGCTCTATCAGGGCCACCTGGCCCGCCGAGAACTGGCCGTCACCGGCCTGCCGGCGCCGTTGGACCACTATACCTACTGGAGCGAAACCGCCGCCGATGCCGACTACCCGCGCTGGTGGCGCCACCCGCTCGACGCGCCATCCCAGCGGGAATGCTTCCTCGATGTTGGGGAGCGTGCCGCCTCACTGGACTTCCTCGAGGTCGGCGACATGGCCCTGTCGCCCAACGAAGCCTGGCTGGCCTGGACCGAAGACACCAGTGGCGACGAGATGTTCAGCCTCTATCTGAAGTCACTGCCCGACGGGGAACCTCAGCTATTGCTCGAAGGCATTGGCCCCGAGCTGTGCTGGGCAGAGGACGATCGCACGCTGCTGTTTACCCGCTATGATGACATTCAGCGCCCGGAGAGCATATGGCGGCTGGATACGGCAGCGCCTGACCAGGAAGCCCAGTTGATACTGCGCGAGGACGATCCTGAATTCTGGCTGGGCATCGGCAAGACGCGTTCGCGCACCTGGCTCGTGCTGGAGAGTGCTTCCAAGGACACCAGCGAATGCTATCTGCTGCCGGCCCTGGCGCCGGATCACGCGCCACAGTGTTTCCGAGCACGAGAAGCCGGCGTCGAATACGCGATCGAGCATCGCCCCGGCCATTTTTACGTCCTGAACAACCGCGAGGCGCCGCATTTCCGATTGGACGTGTGCCCGGAGAACGACCGCGATAGCTGGCAGCCACTGATTGCCCACCGCGATGATCAGACCCTCGAGGGAATCGACGCCTTCGACTGGGGGCTGGTAATCACTGAGCGCGATCACGACAAGGCGCAGGTATATCTTCGCGTGCTCGAGTTGGATGCCTCGCACAGTATCCAGCGCGACGAGCGCCTGCCGCTGCCCGAAGAACCCTGCAGCCTGGCCCTGGGGGATACGCCGCATTTTGGCGAACGGCGGCTACTGCTGCGCGAGGAGTCCTTCACCCTGCCGATTCGCTGGCTCAGCCACGACCTGGATACCGGAGAACGCAAGTTGCTCAAGCAGCAGCCGGTGCATGGCAGCCTGCTCCCGTCGCAGCTCACCTGTCAGCGAGTATGGGCCGAAGCCCACGATGGCGAACGGGTCCCGGTCTCCATCGTTGCCCGCGCCGACCGTCTCGGACAGGCACCGATGCCGACCCTGTTGTACGGTTACGGCGCCTACGGTGAAGTCCTCGATCCCTGGTTCTCGGTCGCCCGGCTCGAGCTCTTGGAAAGGGGCATCGCCTTCGCCGTTGCGCATGTTCGCGGTGGCGGCGACCGAGGCGAACCCTGGTATCTGGCCGGTAAGCTCGAACACAAGGAAAACAGCTTCCGCGATTTCCTGGCCGCCCGTGACCGGCTGGTCGAGATGGGGCTGAGCGAGGCAGATAGGGTCGTCGCCTATGGAGCCAGTGCCGGCGGGCTGCTGGTAGGGGCAAGCCTCAATCTTGATCCCAAAGCCTTCTGCGCCGCCGTGCTCGATGTGCCCTTCGTGGATGTGCTTCGCACCATGGAAAACCCGGACCTCCCTTTGACCATCGCCGAGTACACGGAATGGGGTAATCCGGGAGACCCGGCGGTACGCCAGCGCCTCAAAGGCTATTCACCGCTGGACAATCTCCAGGCGCAGCCCTATCCAAGCGTTTTCCTGCAAGGCAGTTGGCATGATGCTCGGGTGCCCTATTGGGAGCCCGCCAAGCTCTATGCCCGTCTGCGGGAACTGGATAGCGCCCGTGGCCCCATCATCTTGCGCACCGACATGGGAGCTGGCCACGGCGGTGCTTCCGGTCGCTTCAAGGCCTGGCATGATAACGCCCGCCAGGATGCTTATGTTCTCTGGGCCCTAGGGCTGGCCGAACAGGCCTGACAGTTGCTCCGCTCGTGACAAGGCCTCGTCCGGCTTGCGCTGGACGAGGCCTTTTTGACACTAACCGCTCTACGCTAACGGTACAGTGGGCGAAAACGGCCTAGCGCGATCAACCACCTGCACCGGAACCCGTACCGCCGGCACCGCCGCCGTTACCTCCGCTGCCGCCGTTACCGCCGGCACCGCTGCCACCACCGCCACTGCCACCACCGGAACCACCGCCGCCGCCGGAACCACCACCATCGCCGGAACCGCCACCACCGGAACCACCGCCACCGCCGCCGGAACCACCGCCACCGCCGCCGGAACCACCGCCACCGCCGCCGGAACCACCGCCACCGCCGCCGGAACCACCGCCACCGCCGCCGGAACCACCGCCACCGCCGCCGGAACCACCACCGCCGCCGCCGGAACCACCACCGCCGCCGCCGGAACCACCGCCGCCATCACCACCCCCGCCGCCGCCATTGCCAGGATCGGTCGGATCAGTAGGGTCGGTTGGATCGGTGGGGTCGGTTGGACTCGTCGGAGCGGTGGGTTCAGGTGTGCCCGGCGGAGGCGAGATAGCGGCTACCTGTAATAGAAAACCGTCACAGCCACTATCCAAGAAGCCACCACCGCCACCGCCGCAGCCACCACCGCCTGCCGCCGGAGCCTCGAGATCGTCGATTAATGCATTCAGCTCTGCATCCGTCAGCGTGTCGTTACCAATATCTCGCATCTGATCCGGTGGTAACGGACTAGCGAAGCTCTCTTCCGGTGACGATTGCGCCAAGGCACCTGTCGATGACAAACAACCGATTGCCACCGCCAGGGCCGTCAACTTGAACGTTTTCATTGCCTGTCCCCTTGCTGCTGCCCCTTGGCTGACGCATCGCCTCTCGGCCTGCGTAGAACATTTTGTTACATACCTTCATATCATGGTTACCTAGTGCCACCTTCACCATCGGAAAAGGGAATGGTTCTTCAGCATCAGAAATTGCAATAAAAACGCTCAGGCAAGCGCGAAGAAGGTCATGCTCAGGGGGGAGAGAACGACTAACCGTCGATAGGCAGGATCGCGATGATGTGGTCTTCAAGTGCCTCTTCAGGCACGTCTTTCTGCGACACGGCAAAACTGGCCACGCTGATACCCTTGCGATGAACCCGGGTGGGATCACCGGAAATCAGCGGATGCCAGCCAGCCAGTTTACGGCCTTCATGGAGGCGGCGATAAGCACAGGAATGCGGCAGCCAACGGAAATCGTCGACCCGCGCCGGCGTTAACTGAGTACAGTCGGGCACGCGGGCAAAGCGGTTCTCGTAATCGCTGCAGCGGCAGGACGGAATATCGAGAAGTTCGCAGGCGACGTTGAGAACGGCCACATCGCCACTGTCTTCATCTTCGATCTTGAGCAGACAGCACTGTCCGCAGCCGTCGCACAACGCCTCCCATTCTTCGCCGCTCAGCTCTTCAAGGGGATAGCGCTCCCAGAAACGCTCTCGCATAGGGACTCCTTGGTGCGCAACGAGGCGCAGATGAGAACGGAACGACGAACCGTCAATAGCTCGGCCGTGTCGGGGTGCGATACAGGTCCAGCAGGTACTCTTCCTTGGCCGGTGGCATCTGCAGATAGAACCCCTTTTCATCGATCGCTGCCATCACGTCCGCAGCCTTGGCGCGGGACAGGCGCTTATCGGCCGTGAGGATCATGGTCAGCACCGGTTCCGGCTTGCCAAAGTGCTCGAGCAGGGCATCAGGCAGGTCCTGCATGCCATTGCGCTTGTCGACGTAAAGATACATCTCGTCCTGACGTGAGCTCTTGAAAATCTCACATAGCAGCTTGCGATCGGTTGCATTACTCATGAGCGTTTACCTGTTTGAGCGCGGCGGCCAGGTCGTCAGCCAGACACTGACCACGCCAGCCGTTGGGCAGCTCCAAGGGACGGCCGAGCAGATTGGCCGCCACCAGCGACTCGATATCGCGACGGCGCATCAGCACCTCAGGCGCAATGCCCAGCCGCTCGGCCTGACCAGTCACCACTTGCTTGAGGGCCTTGAAGCGTTTCTTGAAAGGGCCAGTGAGCGGCGACGGCAGGGCCTCGGCAAGCTCGGCTTCATCACAGTGACGCGCCTCGCGCACTAGCGCCAGCAAGGTATCACCCTCGCGCTTGATCACGCCGGGCTTCAAGCCTTCCACCTGGGCCAGACCATGACGATCCTTGGGCATGCGCTCGGCAACCGCGTAAAGCAGCTTGTCGCTGACCAGCCAGCCACGAGGCAGGTTGCGTGCCCGGGCTTCGCCTTCTCGCCAGGTCGTTAGGCGCCGATAGGCCTCGACTTGTGGCCGCTCTAGACGCCACAGCTGGCGATGGCGCAGATACCACTGACTGTCAGCATCTAGGCTGCGCCCGGCTTGAGCGACGATGGCGGCACAATCGGCCTCAAGCCAGCCGAGGCGACCTCGCATCTCTAGGGACGCCCGCTGGGCCTGCCAGACCTCGAGAAGATAGATCACATCCAGCGCCGCATAGCGGCACTGGGAGTCGGACAACGGGCGCTCCAGCCAGTCGGAACGGGTTTCGTCCTTGGGCAGAACATGGCCGGTCCAATGCTCCACCAACCGCTGATAGCCCATCGCCGGATCTTCGCTGAGCAGCGACTGCGCCACCTGCGTGTCGACCAGCGGCCAGATGCCGACGCCGGCCCAACCGCCCAGCACTTCGAGATCCTCGCTACTGGCATGCAACAGCTTGAGTGGCCCTTCGGACAGCAAGGCTTTAAGGGCGGGAGTGGCGGCGACGGCCTGGGGATCGACTAGGTAGGCCGTTTCGCCGGCGCACAGCTGGACCAGGGCCGGCACAGGAAAGAAGGTCGATTCACGAAAGAACTCGGTATCCAGCGCCAGGGTGTCGGCGCTGGAGAGTGCCTCGCAGACCTCATCAAGAGCCTTGGGGGTATCAATCCAGCGAATATCGAGATCGCGATTTTCAGGTGCCAGAGATTCGGGTGCCGGGGACATAGCGTTTCCAATTAGTACTGCAAGCAGTCGACTCACTCACCGCTGAAGGGCAGGCGACCATTGAAGGCGCGGCTCAAGGTGCCGCCGTCGACATATTCCAGCTCGCCGCCCATGGGAACTCCATAGGCCAGGCGCGACAGACGAATCTGGCGGCCAGTAAGCTGAGTGGCGATGTAGTGTGCCGTGGCCTCGCCTTCCACGGTGGGGTTGGTCGCCAGAATCACTTCATCGACGCCATCTTCAGCGAGGCGTGCCTCGAGCTGGTCGAGGCCGATGTCTTCCGGGCCGATGCCATCGAGAGGCGACAGGTGGCCATGCAGCACAAAATACTGGCCGCGATAGCCACCCGCCTCCTCGATGGCCAGCATATCCGCCGGCGATTCCACCACGCATAACAACCGCTCATCACGGCGCGTGCTGCGGCATAGCCCACACACCTCTTCTTCGGTCAGAGTGCGGCAGCGCTGGCAATAGCCGACCTCAGCCAGGGCCTCGGCCAGCACGCTTGCCAGTCGTTCTCCGCCCTCCCGTTCGCGCTCGAGCAGATGCAGCGCCATACGCTGGGCGGTCTTGGGCCCCACCCCCGGCAGCACACGAAGCGATTCCAGCAGTCGGTCGACGAGGGGCGAAAAGCTCATCAGAACGGCATCTTGAAGCCAGGAGGCAAGTTCAAGCCGGCGGTAGCTTCTTCCATCTGCGCCTTGGAGGCCGCTTCGACCTTGCGAACCGCATCATTGACCGCAGCAGCCAGCAGATCCTCGAGGAGCTCCTTATCCTCTTCCATGATGCTCGGATCGATCTCGACCTTACTGACATCATGGCGGCCGTTCATGGTGACCTTGATCATGCCAGCGCCGGCTTCGCCCAGGACCTCGGCCTTGGCGGCCTCCTCCTGGACACGCTGCATTTTTTCCTGCATTTCCTGAGCCTGCTTCATCAGGTTGCCCATGCCACCTTTCATCATGGTGAGGTTCCTCTTGGGTCGTTGATTCGTGAACCAGCGGCGTCAGGCTGAATCGTGGCTCTGGCGCGGTTCGACACTATCTTCCACCAGACGAGCACCGAAGGCCGACTGGAGTTTCTGAATATGCGGGTCAGCCTTGAGGGCTTCAACCGCCACCGCATGACGCTCGGCATTGAGGCGCTCGGATTGACCTCGGGGCGTTTCTAGCGCCTCAGGGATCTCGCCCACCTCAATGCTCACCGTACGCTCGATGCCGACACCCGCAAGCGCCTTTTGGATGCGCTGAACGTGGACCTCGGCATTCATTGCCGCCTGGGAGGGCGCCAGACGCAACACCAGCGCCTGGCCATCGTCTCTTTCGACCACACAATGGGCCGCCAGGTTGCGTGTCAGGCCACCAAGCCCCAACCGCTCGAAGAGACCCAGCCAGGTCGCCTGATCAAGCATAGCGCCGCTATCAACCGGCGCATTCGTTGCGGCCGATGCCACCTCGGTATCGCTGGAAGCCGCGGCGTCCGGCGATACTTCAGCCACCGTTTCGGGTGCGGTATCGGGCACCGTTGAGGGTGCGGTATCGGGCACCGTTGAGGGTGCGGCATCGGGCACCGTTGAGGATGCGTCCGCTGCAGGCTCTGAAGTCTGGGAAAGTTGAGTACTGGCTTCAGCTTCCCAGGGGGCGGGAGCTGGGTCCATGGCGCCTAGCTCGGCACTGTTGTCTGCACTGTTGTCGGCGCTACTTTCAGGGCGATGCCCGGGCTCATGGCCGAGGCCCTGGCCGGCCTCATGACCCGCCACATCCTCGACGGCATCCTCAGCACCCCTCCCAGAGTCCTCCATAGCGGCCTCGACGGTAGACTCCCCGGCGCTCGTCATATCATCCGGAAGAGCTTCCCAGGGAGGCGGCTGTTCACTGGCAGAACGCGTATCAGCCGGTGCCATAGGCTCGGCCGGCTCAGGCGTGGGCTGAGAAGCCGGGGTTGGCGCAGGCGATGAAGGCTCGCGCTGATCGTCGCCAGAAGCAGAATCGGCAAGCGGCTGCGCAACCGCCCCTTGGGCGGGCGTCTGGGGAGAGGCCTGCGGCGCCGGCTGAGCGGTTTGTTCGGGGGCTTGTCCACTGGGCTTGCCTGACGCCTGCTCCGGCACGGCGTCGCCGGTCATCGGCAGCGGCGTCTGGGCCGGCTTGGGAACCCCTTGGGGGCGGAAGGCCAGTATCCGCAGCAGGGTCATCTCCAGCGCCGTGCGCGGCTCTGGCGCCTGATCCATGTCGCCACGGCCCTGCAGGCCGATCTGGTAATAGAGCTGCACGTCTTCGGCGGTGAAGCGCGAGGCCAGCGCCAACAGGACCTCACGGTCGCCGTGACCGTTATCCAGGGCGCCGGGCACCATCTGCGCCACCGCTAGCCGATGCAGTACACCAAGCAGATCATCGAGCACGCCGGCAAAGTCCGGCCCCTGCTCGGCCAGCGATGCCACTTCACTGAGCACCCGCGCCGCATCCACTTCCGCCAGCGCTTCGAGCAAGGTCAGCACATGGCGCTGATCGAGAGTACCCAGCATGGCAGCGACATCGGCCTGGCGTACCTGCCCCTGGCCGAAGGCGATCGCCTGATCGGTCAGGCTCATGGCATCGCGCATCGAGCCATCGGCCGCCTTGCCAAGCAACCACAGGGCGCTTTCGTCGAAAGGCACATTCTCGACCTCGAGCACTCGGCTCAGGTGCTCGACGATGCGCTCCGGCGGCATGTTCTTGAGGGTGAACTGCAAACAGCGCGACAACACCGTCACCGGTAGCTTTTGCGGATCGGTGGTGGCGAGCAGAAACTTCACATGCGGCGGCGGCTCTTCAAGGGTCTTGAGCAACGCATTGAAGCTGTGAGTCGAGAGCATGTGCACCTCATCGATGAGGTACACTTTATAGCGGCCCTGGGTGGGGGCATATTGCACGTTATCGAGCAGCTCGCGGGTATCTTCGACCTTGGTGCGCGAGGCGGCATCGACCTCGATCAGGTCAACGAAGCGCCCATCGTCAATGGCTCGACAGTTCTCGCACTGCCCGCAGGGAGTCGAGGTAACGCCGCTATCATCGTCGCCATTGGCAGTGCAGTTCAGGCATTTGGCCAGAATGCGTGCCAGGGTGGTCTTGCCGACACCGCGCGTCCCTGTGAACAGGTAGGCATGGTGCAAGCGCCCCTGATCCAGGGCGTTGACCAGCGCGCGCTGCACGTGCTCCTGCCCCACCAGCTCATGGAAGGTGCGGGGACGCCATTTGCGGGCCAATACCTGATAGCTCATGCAGCGCGAGATCCTTTAATCGAAACTTTGATCGCAACTTTGATCGAAACGTTGACCGGAACTTTCTTCGAAAACAGACGACGTCGTTCGCACACGACGCAGGGCCAGGCGCAGGGACTGAGCCGGCTCGCTATTCTAGCTGCTGGAGCGCATGGCCGAAAGGCAGGGGGAGGAGATCACAAGCAGGCGGAGATTTCGCCCTCTGAAATGGAGGCGGCCCCGACAGATACTCCCGAAGTCCTATCCAGTATCTTACCGAAGCACTTTCCGATGGTCTTGGCGATTGATTTTGAAAGCTTTTCACCAGAGCACCTACCAGCAGTGCTACCCAAGGATTCTACCAAGGGTCATGGCGATTTTGTATCACCTAATGGCAGCTCTACAAGCCTTTTAGGAATGACAATCAATAGCATTTCACTGTCCACCTCCTGCCCATCTTGTTGCTGTCCACGCCTGCCTAGCGCCCTCCTGTCACTCCCCGTTGTAAGCAATCTCCTACACCCTATTGAATAATAATCATTTAGTAACACCCAGTTTCCTACGGATACTTTGCGTAACACCACCCTTTTTGCTAATTTGATAGCGCCTAAAACAGGGAGGTTTAATAAATGAAGAAACTAATAATTGGTGCATCCTTATTATTCCTTAGCACTGGCGCTATAGCTCAACAGGGAATGTACTTAGATGAGGGCTCTTTAGCGTGCGTCACTGAAAGAGCATGGGATAGACAGCACTCATACTTAAGCCAAGGAATAAAGAGGCTTGTTGATGGGTGCATTATAACGAATCAAAAGCTTCAAGTTGTCCTTTTGGACATGGAGTTCATGAGCCCTAGCCAGGTTGAAATAGTGAGTAACGGACAATCTGTCTGGATAGACAACACTGACGTATCAAGCAATTAATCAGCAAGGAGGCTAATAGTGGCTATTGATGAGAACGGTGTACATTCGGCTGTAAGGCTTAATATTGGGGACATTACTCAAGTTCCAAAGCATAAATTCCCAGAGGAACCAAAGATTGGGATTTCTTACAGAATGATTAAAGACTTTGATGGTTGGACAGTAGCCCCTAACGACGGTGCTTACACGATGCCTTGCGTCATCCGTGTAGAAGAGATAGACGGTGACATTATCAACTGCGTGGTAACAGAGCTTCATAGGGATAAAATTTGACCAACACTTAAGAAGCCTTCGTCATGGGGGAGGTGTTTTCAATGCACTCCCCTTCTTTATCAAGAAACTTAACCACCTTCCAAGAATAACCAATAACGAATATAAGCATCACCTTTGGTTATCAATAACTGATTCCTTATAACTCATGCACAAAAAAGCCCCGCTAAGAAACGAGGCAAGGAGGATTAATACATTGATCTTTCAAGTTGCTTAACACGCCTATCTAGCAACTGATACTCGTTATGTAGATCACTATA
>NZ_JABVXC010000030.1 GCF_013349955.1 Onishia taeanensis
AACTGTTCAGCATTTCTTCGCCGTGCGGAGCATGGCGTATAAATGCCTGTTGGACTAAGCCGCCCATCAGGCTGCTACACAGCTTCTATAGGGTATTGTATTGGCCGGTGTGCGGCCTGAGACGTCAGGTCGCGTACATACGGAGCTGTGGTGACACGTTCGGGCTGTGATGTTGGCCATGATCCCAGGTCCCTTCGAGGTGAATGTGCTCCAACGTAGCGCGCCTGCTGGTCAAAATCCATCATCGGGACGTGCGCCGCCACGACCCGCGAGCGGGCCGGATCGCCGAGTCCATTGTGTGGCCGAATCCGTTGTGGGTAGGTCGTTAGCTCATGCTCGATAGCGTTGCTCCTTGTGGTTGGGGGAGCAGCTACGTTTGAGTCGCTGGGGCGTGAGGGTCCCGATTACCCGCAGTGTCGGTAGCCGACAGTGCGGGCAGATATAGGCCGGCTCCGGGTCGCTGGCGGCCGTGTCGGCCTTCGGTGCCGTCTCGACGACCGCCAGCGCTTGGCGGATCTGTGCCAGACGTCGTCGCCGGCAGCGATTGGCCAGAAAACCGTAGTGCCGGACCCGCATCAGTCCCTTGGGGAGCACGTGGAGCAGGAAGCGGCGTACGAACTCCTCGCCATCCAGAACGAGCTGTTTACGCCGGCCACGGTCGCGGTAGTCCTTGTAGCAAAGGGTCACCTGGCGGTCGTCCACGGCGAGGATGCGGGCATTGCTGATGGCGATCCGGCGTGTATAGCGCGCCAGGTAGCGCACCACCGTGTCGGTGTGCTCAAGACAGTCTTTGCTGTAGACCACCCACTCGGTGGCCATCAGCGTGTTTAGCTGATCATCAACGTCACCGGGCCGAGTGACCCGGTGGAGTTCGCCGGCCGTGGCGGCCTGGCGCAGCCCACTGACCAGGTGCCCGCGAAAGTGGTGCGACAGGGCCCGGACCGGGAACAGGTAGTGGCGGCGCGCCTCGCGCCAGATGCCATCGTCGCCCAGCGCTCCGCCGGGCACCAGGCAGTGCAGGTGCACATGCTGGCTCAGGTTCTGGCCCCAGGTATGGAGCACCGCACTCATGCCCATCTCGCCACCGAGACGCTTGGGATCACGACCGAAAGTGCGCATCGTCTGCCAGGCGCTCTGGAACAACCGCCGGTAGATCACCTCGGGGTGCAGCTGGACCCAGCCGTTGAGGCTGTGCGGCAGGGTGAACACGACGTGGTAGTAGCGCACCGGCAAGATATTCGCCTGCTGATGCTTGGCCCACTGCGCCATGGCACGGCCCTGGCACTGCGGGCAGTGGCGGTCGCGACAGCCGAAATAGTGTGGCTGGGTGTGGCCGCAGCCCGAGCACTGCAAGGCCGTCCCGCCCATCGCCTCGGTGCGACAGGCGAGTAGGTGGTGGCACACGCGTTGGCGCTGGCGATCCAGGCCGGCCGGGTTGAGAAAGCGCATCAGGGCCTGTTGGAGGGTGGCGGTCTCAGTCATGGCCCACCTCCAGTTCGGCCACCAGATCGATGTGGCCCTGACTCGCCCCCTGCTGACCTGGCAGCCAGTGCAGGTAGCGCATCGTCGACTGGATGCTGCGGTGGCCCAGCAGCCGCTGGAGCTGATGGACGGGCATGCCCTGCTCCAGGACATGCGTGGCATAGGCATGGCGCAAGCTGTGAATGCCGCCGATCCGCTCGACCCCGGCCTGACGTTTGGCTTGCGTAAAGGCCTTCTGCGGTGCGCTCGGATGCAGCGCGCGATCCGGAAACAGGGCGCTAGGGAATAACCATGTCGCCGGCCGATAGGCGCGCCAGTAGTCGCGCAAGCGATCAAGCAGGGTCGCCGGTAGCACGACCATGCGATCCTTCGCGCCCTTGCCCTGGGCGACACGCAGCTGGCCACGTTGGCTATCGATATCGCTGACCCGCAGGTGACAGACTTCGCTGACGCGTAGTCCGCAGCCGTAGCACAGGTCGAGCATCATGCGATGCTTGGGGTTGTGGCAGGCGGACAGGATCCGCCGGACCTCGTCGCGGGTCAGCAGTTCCGGAATTCGCTGCGGTGTCTTCGGCACCACCGGCGATACCTCAACCGACGGCCAGTGCAACACCTGCAAGTAGAGGAACCGCACGCCGTGCAGATAGACGCGGCAGCTGGCGGCGGACAAACCGCGCTCCTGGACCAGGTGATGGAAGAAGCGTTGCAGATCGTCAGTGTTCAAGGTGTCGGGCGGACGGTGGAAATAGCGTGCCAGGTCCGTGATCACTGTCAGGTAGGTCGTGTGGGTGCGTTGCGCGAAGCCATGCTGACGCATGGCCTCGATCATCATCTGTCGCAAGACGGTCATCGTCGTCACTCCTGTTCGTTGACCCACGTAGGTCAAGGAACAGTGTGGTTCGATGAGGCGAAAGACAGGATTCGACGACAGCTACCGCGAAGCGGTTTAGTTCAACAG
>NZ_JABVXC010000031.1 GCF_013349955.1 Onishia taeanensis
AGCGAACTGATGGCGAAGTACCATGAAGCTCCGTCATCGATTCATTGACCGTGTTGCACTCAGAAGCTGCATCCGCCAAGCTTTCTCCCCAAAGATCCTTTTTCGTAAAAGGGATTTTTCTGGCTTCGGGCGACTCCTCGGGCACAAAAGTATCTTTGGTCTCCCCAAACGCCAGAGTAAAATATTCGCCCTCGAACGGTGTTTTTCGATCGTGTTGGAACAGCTTGACCGGATAGAGCGCCGTGCGACCCAGCTCGAAGCGGCGCAGCACCTCGGCGAAACGGGCGGAGACGATCCAGAAACCACCGCAGAAAATATCCGGGACTGTCTTGAATCGTTCATAGCTGCTGGTCACATACATCTCTTTCGGAAAACGCTCGACAGGTAACTGCTCTCCAAGCTTGGCCCGCTTCATAGCATCGACGGCATTATCTTCATCAGTTAAATAATTATCAGGGTCGAAGGCGTAAATCAGTTCGCTATCGGTGAAGCAGTTAGTAGCCCAAACACAGGCATCTACGGTTTTCCAGCTCATCGTTAGGTTCCTCTCTTTAACTTCCTTGGGTGGTGATCGTCAGGTGATACGTCGCACTTCGCACTCTCTCAAAAGCAGAGTGGTCAACGCCCTTTGTGAGGGGCGTTGGCGATTCGGCTCTTGAACGTCGGTTAAACGTGGTACTCTCAGCTATGATCCCGCCCCTCTCGATAAAGGGACTATATTTAGCGCTGGTGACTCACACCTGCTCAATCACTCGGCAACGGTAAGGTTTTAATCCTTGAGACAAATTTTCAGTCTTGAGTGCCTGAACCAAACGATCGCTTATAAAAAAACATTGCCTTATTTTTTTCCATCCATAAATCAACGCCTTGCAAAGCATCATCACTTAGCGCCAACCCATTATCTTCACGCCCTAGACTCGCAACCCAAAGATTCTTTTTCGTGAAAGGGAATTTCATGGCCTCGGGCGACTCCTCCGGCACAAAGGTATCCCTGGTCTCGCCGAAGGCCAGGGTAAAGTACTCGCCTTCGAACGGTGTTTTTCGGTCGTGTTGGAACAGCTTGACCGGATAGAGCGCCGTCTTTCCAAGATCAAAACGACGTAGCACTGCCGCGAAACGGGCGGACACTACCCAAAACCCGCTCGTAAAGATATCCGGCACTGAGGTTATGTTGTCGAATTCGCTGGCCACGTACATCTCCCTCGGAAAGCGCTCGGCAGGCATCGGCTCCCCTCTCACTGCACGATCCATGGTCTCCGCAGCACTCTCCTCATCCTCCAAACTTTTATCGGAGCGAATGGCATACATCAGTTCGGAATCGGTCAGGCAGTTGGTGGCCCAAACACAGACATCTACGGTTTTCCAGCTCATCGTTGTTTTCCTCCAGTGGCGATCGCCTGGCGCCCCGCCTCCATCTGCGCCGCCAGGTCGTCGATGCCCAGTGATCCGCTCATCCAGCCATCGGGCAGCAAACGGGCGGCCTGGTTGATATTGGCTTTGGCGGCCCCTTGAGTAGCCGCATCGACACTCGTGGTGGTAAATGCCTTCTGGACATCGGAGTCCATGGCCAGCTCGGCGATCCTCTCTCTGAATGCCGTATAATCGCCTGAAGACTGAGGCTCAACGTCATTCGCAATAGCATTGGAATTATCGGTTGCCATCCTTTTTCCTCCTGCGCATATGGTCTATCAATATTTCAAGCACTTGATATCAAGCGCTTGTCCTCAAACACTTCGTCGACAAGGCATTGATCATCATCCACACGACTACCCAGGCGCCACACCAGGAAAAATATTGCACCAGTAGCGCCAGCGGCCAGTGATTGGTCAGGAGCAGTATGATGTCGTCCCCTCGGGTTCCAACGGGTTCCCCTCCAATGGCAGTGATAGCGAAAATCGGGACTACAACACACATAATTAACAGCCCCGCGAATATGACAATCCATCTCCCGAAAGAGAAGTCCAGGGGGCTTTGCGGCGGGTGTAACGCCTGCTTAATGTTCCGAAAACTCTCCACGTAAAAGCAAAACCAGTGCGCTACGAAGTAGACAAAAACAATGAAATAGGTGGTTAGCATTCCCCGCAGCAGATACACCGTCTCTAGGCCCTGTACAGGGTCGGGGTAGACGAAGTCATTGTCCCAATCGAA
>NZ_JABVXC010000032.1 GCF_013349955.1 Onishia taeanensis
TGTCGACGCCGGAGCTATAAGTCCGTAAATCATCAAAACAGATTGTCCCCCCGACCCGCATGGCCTTCCCTTGTTGGTGACGAAGCCTACAAGAGATCTCGCCATGCTGAGCCGAGAGGACTTTCTCATGATAAAGCAACTTCACCAGCGAGGCGCTCACCTCGTGGACATTGCCCACCAGATCGGCTGTTGCGAACGTACCGTGCGCCGCCACCTGGCCCGCGAGGCGGCATCCACCGGGCGGCCCGCCAGGCCGCGCGCGAGCAAGCTGGATCCCTACAAGCCGATCATCGATCAGCTGCTGGCGGACAACGTCTGGAACGCCGAGGTGATCTTCCAGTTGATCCGCGAGCAAGGCTACACCGGTGGTAGCACCATCGTGCGAATGTACATCCAGCCCAAGCGGGCCTTGCGGCCCAGTAAGCAAACCGTGCGTTTCGAGACCCAGCCCGGCTTCCAGCTGCAACACGACTGGGGCGAAATCGAGACGGTCGTCGCCGGCCAGCGTTGTAAAGTCAATTTCGCCGTCAACACGTTGGGCTATTCGCGGCGCTTCCATGCCTGGGCGGCGCCGAGTCAGGATGCCGAGCACACCTACGAGGCGCTGGTGCAAGCCTTCTGCCACTTCGGCGGCGTGCCGCGCACGGTGCTGGTCGATAACCAGAAGGCAGCGGTGCTGAAGCATGATCGCGACCGTCGCGTCATTTTCAATACCGGGTTCTTGCAACTGGCCAACCACTACGGCTTCGCTCCCAAGGCCTGCCGGCCGCAACGCCCGAGAACGAAGGGCAAAACCGAGCGCATGGTGGGCTACGTGAAGCAGCACTTCTTCCAGCGCTACCGGCAGTTCGAGAGCTACGCCCACCTGAATCAGCTGCTCCAATTGTGGCTGGAGCGGGTGGCTGATCAGCGGCCACTGAGGCAGTTCCGCCAGGCCCCGGTCGAGCGTTTTACTGCCGAGATGGAGGCCCTCCAGGTATTACCCGCCACCGACTTCGATACCCGCTACCATGACCTGCGCCAGGTCGGCTGGGATGGCTACATCGAGGTGCGTGGCAATCGTTACAGCGTTCCCGAACGTTACTGCGGCCAGGCGGTGGTGATTCGGCTAAGTCTGGAGGATGAGCTGACCGTCTATTCACCGGCCGGTGATGCCATCGCGCAGCATCGCCTGCAAGCGCCACAGGCCGGATGGCGCACCGTGCCGGAGCACCATGCTGCCCTGTGGCAGCAGACCCTATCGGTACAGCAGCGTGACCTGCGGGTCTACGAGGAGGTGCTGTGATGGCGCTGGAACAGCTACTCAACCGCCTGAAGATGGAGCACCTCCAGGCCTCGCTCGACAGCCTCTGCGAGCACGCCAGCAAGCAGGACCTGAACTATCGCGAGTTCCTGGAGCAGGCCCTGCTACAGGAATGGGGCGGGCGCCACCAGAAGGGATTGGAGGCCCGGCTGAAGCAGGCCCGGCTGCCATGGATCAAGACCCTGGAGCAGTTCGACTTCAGCTTTCAGCCCAGCATCGACCACAAGATCGTGCGTGAGCTGGCCGGCCTGGGCTTCGTCGAACGTGGGGAAAACGTCGTGCTGCTCGGGCCACCTGGTGTCGGGAAGACGCATCTCGCCGTCGCCCTGGCCGTGAAGGCGGCAGAAGCCGGCCATCGGGTGCTGTTCATGACCTTGGACCGGCTGGTGAGCACCCTGATACGTGCTCGCCAAGAGAATCGGCTGGATCGGCAACTCCAGCAGTTGACCTATCCAAAGGTCCTGGTGCTGGACGAGATGGGCTATCTGCCGATGACCCGCGAAGAAGCCAGCCTGTTTTTCCGCTTGATCAACCGGCGCTACGAGCGAGCCAGTACCATCCTTACCTCGAACAAATCGTTCATGGATTGGGGCGAGATCTTTGGCGATCAGGTCATTGCCACGGCGATTCTGGATCGATTGCTGCACCACTCGACCACCCTGAACATCAAGGGCGAAAGCTACCGGCTGAAGGACAAGCGACGAGCCGGTCTGGTGACGACACCAACGACGAAGGAGGACGACCCCTCACACGAGCCTGAATCTGTTCCGATG
>NZ_JABVXC010000033.1 GCF_013349955.1 Onishia taeanensis
GTGGGTCTGTTCGTGGCCTCCGCCGAGGACTTCCTGACCGACGAGGCCCTGCAGGCCGAGGTCTTCGGGGCCACCTCACTGGTGGTGGAATGTGCCGATCAGGCCGAGGTGAGGCGCGTGGCCGAGCATCTGGAAGGCCAGCTCACCGCGACCCTGCAGATGGACGATGGCGATCTGGACGCGGCCCGCGGCTTGCTGCCGGTGCTCGAACGGCGTGCCGGCCGGGTGATGGCCAACGGTTGGCCGACCGGCGTCGAGGTCTGCCACGCCATGGTCCATGGTGGGCCTTATCCGGCGACCTCGGACTCGCGCACCACCTCGGTGGGCAGCGCAGCGATCCACCGCTTCCTGCGCCCGGTGTGCTATCAGAACCTGCCCCAGGGGCTGCTGCCCGAAGCGCTGCGTGACGGCAACCCGGCGGGCGTCAGCCGCCTGGTCGACGGCAAGCGCGAAGCCTGAGGACCTCGCTTGGCCAAGAAAGTCGTCACGAGAAGACGCAGGTGAGAGCAAAACGGGACGGCAACTGGCCGGCCTCAGCGATCTCGACCGCGAATTGATCACCGGCCTCAAGACCCTTTTCGATCCCGACGACCTGATGGCCGCCGGACGGATTCTGCCCCGCCGGGCATGACTCGCCAGGCCCTTTCAGCTACAGGAATGACCATGCATCCAATCGATCCTCATCACTGCCTTCCCCACGACCTCGACCAAGCCCTGCTGATCGGCCGGGTCTGGCGCGATACGCCACAGCCAGGCCCTGCCATCGTGATCGTGCGCCGTGGCGAAGTGCTAGATATATCCGCCCATATCGCCACCATCGCCGACCTGCTCGACCTGGAAGATCCCGCCGCCTTCGTCCAGGACGTAGAAGGCGAATCGCTGGGCCAGGTCGATGCCCTGCTCGCCGCCTCCCTCGACGGTGCTGAAGACGCCCCGCGACTGCTCGCGCCCTGCGACCTGCAGACGGTCAAGGCATGCGGTGTCACCTTCGCCGTGAGCCTGCTCGAGCGAGTGATCGAAGAGCAGGCGGGCGGCGACCCGCAACGGGCAAGTGAGCTGCGCCGCGAGATCCAGTCCTTGATCGGTGGCGACCTGTCACGCATCCAACCGGGCTCGCCTCAGGCCCTCGCCCTGAAGGCAGATCTCCAGGCGCGAGGCGCTTGGTCTCAATATATGGAAGTGGGCATCGGCGAAGATGCCGAAGTGTTCTCGAAGGCCCAGCCACTCTCCTCGGTGGGCTTCGGCGACACCGTCGGTCTGCACCCCGCATCGCGCTGGAATAACCCTGAACCGGAAATCGTGCTCGCCGTCGATGCCCTCGGCGAGCCGAAGGGCGCCAGTCTGGGCAATGACGTCAACCTGCGTGACATCGAGGGACGCAGCGCCCTGCTGCTGGGCAAGGCGAAGGACAACAACGCCTCTTGTTCCATCGGTCCCTTCATCCGCCTGTTCGACGAGCACTTCACGATGGATACCGTGCGCCAGGCGCAGGTGTCGCTGCGCATCGAAGGCAGCGACGACGACTTCCTGCTGGAAGACTCGAGCGATATGCGCGAGATCAGCCGCGATCCCATGGATCTGGTGGCACAGACCCGAGGCGCCCACCATCAATATCCAGACGGTTTCATGCTGTTCCTCGGCACCATGTTCTCCCCCGTTCAGGACCGCGACGGCCCGGGCCAGGGCTTTACCCATCATCTGAATGACCGCGTGACCATTGCCACCCCCAGCCTTGGCGCCCTGGTCAATCAGGTCGGCCGCAGCGACCTGCTGCCGCCCTGGACCTTCGGCCTGCGCGCGCTGTTTGAGCATCTCGCTACCCGTCGTCATCAATAACCTTTGCAACCAATACCGCCCATTTCATCAATGCGTCAGGAGGCAACATGACTCTGGAAGGAACGCAACTGCTCGGCCAACGCGCCGTGACCGCCAATGGCCAGGCCATTCACGCCATCAATCCCGCCACCGGCGAGACCCTGTCGCCGGGCTACCC
>NZ_JABVXC010000034.1 GCF_013349955.1 Onishia taeanensis
GCCGGGTTCGAGCGCCGTCTCGTGCATCCAGACGATGTCGGCCTCGAAGGCGTTGGACATCGGCACCTCGGCATCGGCGGCGACGATCCAGTCGCCGCGAGAGATGTCGATCTCGTCTTCCAGGGTCACGGTAATCGCCTGCCCCGGATAGGCCGCTTCCAGGTCGCCGTCGAAGGTGACTACGCGCTCGATCTTGCTCGTCTTGTTGGAGGGCAGCGCCTTGACGGCCTGACCGGGACGCAGGATGCCGGCGGCAAGGGTGCCGCAGTAGCCGCGGAAGTCGAGGTTCGGGCGATTGACGTACTGCACCGGCAGACGCAGGTCACTGAGGTTCGAGTCGTGGGCGACCTCGACGGTCTCCAGCAGCGAGAGCAGCGGTGTGCCCGGTTCTCCATCAACACGGTACCAAGGCATGTTGTCGCTGCCGTTGACCACATTGTCGCCGGTCAGCGCCGACAGCGGCACGAAGCGGATGTCCGGGGCGTTGAGGTTTTCGGCGAAGGCCCGATACTCGGCGACGATCTCGTTGAAGCGGTCTTCTGAGTAGTCGACCAGGTCCATCTTGTTGACCGCGATCACCAGATGCTGGATGCCCAGCAGGTCGGCGATATAGCTGTGGCGGCGGGTCTGGGTCTGCACGCCGTAACGGGCGTCGATCAGAATCACCGCCAGGCTGGCGGTGGAGGCGCCGGTGGCCATGTTACGGGTGTACTGCTCGTGGCCCGGCGTGTCGGCGATGATGAACTTGCGCCGGTCGGTGGAGAAGAAACGATAGGCCACATCGATGGTGATGCCCTGCTCCCGCTCGGACTGCAGGCCGTCGACCAGCAGCGCCAGGTCGACCTGATCGCCGGTGGTCCCGCTGGTCTTGGAGGCCTGGGTGATGGCGGCCAGCTGATCCTCGTAGATCATCTTGGAGTCGTGCAGCAGCCGCCCGATCAGGGTGGACTTGCCGTCATCGACGCTACCGCAGGTGATGAAGCGCAAGAGATCCTTGTTCTCGTGCTCGTGCAGGTACTGCTCGATGTTATCGGCGATCAATTCCGAAGCATGTGCCATTTTCTATCCCATAGCTTGAAGCTAGAAGCTGGAAGCTGGAAGAAACCCCAACCCCGTTAGCTACTCAGCCGATTCATTCGATGGTGAGCTTGCCGATCAGCCCCGAGAGCATCGCGGCAATCTCCCTTGTTTCCTGTATCCATCGGTTTCCACTGGCTTTATCGATGTAGCCGATATCGATACCGATGTAGATCTGTGTTCTCAGTTCAGCGCATGAGCCCTTGGCGATCAGCAGGAAGTGTCATTTGTCCTTGGCCGTGCCACGCGTCATGCCTTCTGCAATGTTGCTGGGTACCGAAAGCCCTGAGCGAGTGATTTGGTCCTTGAAGCCGAAGTCC
>NZ_JABVXC010000035.1 GCF_013349955.1 Onishia taeanensis
GCCCTGGTCGAGGAATCGACCACGGCCGCCGAGCAGTTGAAAGACCAGGCCGACCAGCTCACCGAAGCGGTAGCCGGTTTCACCCTGAGCGAGCAGGCCCTGGCAGAGCAGCGCGGCGCATTGCCTCGGCCCGACGATGCCGGTGGAGAGGCGCAGCGGCGCGCTAGCCTCGACTACGCCTGACCCCTGGGCGCGACTTTCCTCTTCCCCCTCTCGGACCTTGAGGGGCTGACTGCCTCGGCCAGCCATGGCCGGGGCAGTGTGCGTTTTCGCTCCCCATTCCGTCTTTTGTCTCTTTACCCCGCGACCTCGGTCGGCGTGTGTTCACTTCGTCGCGCGCGCTCATGGGCCTGGCGTGCGGCCTACACCTAAAGTCGTGTCCGTTGACGCCGATAGCATGGCTACTGACGGCATGTCATAGAGGCCTGCCTCCGCCCGTCTTTTCCTGAATAGTGAGACTTATTTAATGCTGTCGTCCCTTCGCCTGCGCATCTTGGTGATCACTCTGGTGGTGGTCGCTCTGGCTCTGGTCATCAACGCATCGGTCAGCTATTTGACCGTGCAGACTCACAACGAAGAGCAGATTGGCCAACAGCTCGATGCGGTGGCCACTGGAAATGCTCGGGCCATCGAGGAATGGACCCGTGCTCGTGCCGGCATGATGGAAGCCGCCCGTGCCCCGGTGATGGACGCTGACCCGCATACGGCCCTGACCCAGTTAGCCGAGTCTGGTGGCTTTCTATCTGCCTATATCGGTCGTCCCGACGGCAGCATCATGACCTCTGACGGCTGGGATGCCCCCGACGATTTTGATTCGACCACTCGCGGTTGGTATCGCGATGCCGTCGCGCGCGGCGAGACCATCATTTCGCGTCCCTTCGTCGATGCCGTCAGCGGTCAGCAGGTGGTGTCGTTCGCCACCCCGGTTCACAAGGATGGCCGGCTTGCCGGGGTCATCGGCGGCGATGTGGTGATCGATGACTTGATTGCCGAGGTGGCGTCGATCCATCCCACGCCGTCGAGTTTCGCCTTCCTGAGCGTCGATGGTGAGACCTTGATCGCCCATCCCGACGCCGAGTTGACCCGACAGCCGCTGACGGCGGTCAGTGATGGTCTGACGCCCGAGTTCATCGCGCGCCTGGTGCGTCAGGATGCCACCTGGGAGCCTATTAGCGTCGACAGCAAGGCCAAACGGCTTGCCGTTGCGTCGATTGACGGCACTGACTGGGAGCTCGGGGTGGTGCTGGACGAGGACGAGGCCACCGCCGGCCTGAGTGCCATTCTCGAGTCCTCGTTGATCACCCTGGTGATTATCATCGCCGTCACCGCGCTGCTGCTCGGCCTGTGGCTCAAGCGCACCCTGGCCGG
>NZ_JABVXC010000036.1 GCF_013349955.1 Onishia taeanensis
GTCGGAGAGTCGCTTGGCCTGGCTGCGGCAGGAATAGCCGGTGGCCAACAGGCGGCCGGTGTTGGCGGGGTCTTCCACCTTGGGCTGCCAGGACTGGGCATAGATGGTTTTCGAGGTCTCGAGGTTGCGTGACTCGTGGCCGTAAGTGCCGGACATGCCGCAGCAGCCGCTGGCCAGTACCTCGAGCTCCAGGCCGAAAGCATTGAAGACCTGCTGCCAGGCCTTGGGAGCGCCCGGTGCGTTGGTCTTCTCGGTACAGTGGGCGAGCAGCTTGAAGCCGGGGTCGCTGAGCGTGACGCCACGGGGCTTGAGACGCTTGCCCAGCGACACCAGCCATTCCTGCAGCATCAGCACCTCGGGCACGGCATCCGCTCCCAGGGCTTTTACGTACTCCTGACGATAGGTCAGCGTCATCGCCGGGTCGATGCCGACCAGCGGCACGCCGAAGCCTGCCAGGCTCTGGAGTCTCTGGGCCTGGCGTTCTGCCGTGCGCTCGAACGCGCCGAGGAAGCCCTGAACGTTGAGCGGCTTGCCGTTGGGCGAGAAGGGTGCGACGAAGACCTTGATATCCAGCCGCGAGAGCAGCTCGACCACGTCCATGACCAGCTTGGACTCGAAATAGCTGGTGAAGGCGTCCTGGACCAGGACCACGCTGTTGGCCTTCTGGGGCTCGGTGAGCAGGCCAAGCGAGGTTGGGGTCGCTTCTGCCACGCCCCAGGCCTTGAGCTGTTTCTTGAGGCTCGCCCGCGAGAGCTTGGGGCTGTCGACCATGCCGATGGGCCCGGCGAGCAGGCGATCGACCAGGCGAGTGTCGAGTGCGGCGTTGTAGAGCGGCGCCAGCGGGGCCAGGTAGGGCACCATGAATTCCAGGCCACCGATCACGTAATCCCGTGGCGCGCGCAGGTAACGGCCGTGATAGACCTCGAGGAACTGGGAACGGAACTCCGGGACGTTGACCTTGATCGGGCATTGGCCGGCGCAGGACTTGCACGCCAGGCAGCCCGCCATGGCGTCATAGACCTCATGAGAGAAGTCCTCCTGGCCGCGGCGCTTGGCCCAGGTGTTGCGGGCGCGGGCTGGGAAGTCGCGAACGAAGCCCCAGAGGCCGGCGTCCTTTCTCCGTTTCGCCTCCTCGACCACGTCGGTGCCGGCCCGTCCCTGCAGGCGCAGCCATTCCCGCATCAGGCTGGCGCGGCCCTTGGGTGACTGGACCCGCTCACGGGTGGCCTTCCATGAGGGACACATGGCGTCATCGGGATCGTAGTTGTAGCAGGCGCCATTGCCGTTGCAGTAGACCGCCGC
>NZ_JABVXC010000037.1 GCF_013349955.1 Onishia taeanensis
TGCAGAGTTCTGAATATGACATGGATACAACACCTTACCGATTTGATCAGGTGTTGCACTCAGAATTTGCGGGCAAGCCTAATTTCGGGCCGCTTCTACCGCCTGCTGCCTTAATTTATTTCTCAGCCATTAACCTGGCCGATCATCTAGCCCTCGTTGGTCACCTATTGAAGAGACCCGTTACAGGCGGTATGGGGCTCATATAGCGACGTTGTCGGCCCAAAGGCCTTCCTTACGTGGCCAATTGGCCGTAATTCGCTAACTTCTCAATGTTGTGCACCAGGCAGTAGAGCTGCCACTGGCCTTGCACCTTCTTATTGCCCCGCAGGCTGAAGCGACTCAGTCTTTTCGTCGTGCCAATGTTCCCGAATACGGGTTCCACGACCGACATGCGATGGCTGTAGATTGCCTTGCCCTGAGGACTTTCTACGCGGTGTTTCATCCAGTCGGTGTAATTGGGCAGGCGTTTGTTTTCGATCATAAACGATACCTGTCGGCCGGCACCATTGCGATGGTCGGCCGAGCTAGGGTTCTGCATGCATCGGTATTTCCTTGGGCAAGGTCGGCATTGCAGCAAACGGCCTTCGAAGTGCACCCGGATCTGGCCATTCTCGGTTGCCCGTTGCCCTCGATAGGTCAGGCTCTCGCCGGCTGGGCAGGTGCAGGTTAGCGCTACGGGATCGAACTGAAACGCGCTGGCCGGCGTCGTCTCTTTCCTGCCTTTATCGGGTAAGCACTGGTGGCGCTTGCCGTATTTGCCTTTCTGGACAGCGAACTTGGGATCTCGACTGCGGAACTGGTTGTCGGGTACGTAACCGTTGATCTGGTGTTCATGCAGGTACTTCATATTGGCTTCGTTGGCGAAGCCGGTATCCGCGGTCACAACGGTGCCTTGCTGGTAGATGTTCTCCGCAATCCCCAGTGTCTTGAAGCGAGCATCGACGGCCTCCAATACCGGCTGCAAAGTGTGATGCTCTTGACCTTCGCCAAAGGGCTGAGCGCCAATGATGATCTGGTGTTTCTTATCCACCGCGGCGACGCCGTTATAGCCCTGGATCGTTGTCGACGCCGGAGCTATAAGTCCGTAAATCATCAAAACAGATTGTCCCCCCGACCCGCATGGCCTTCCCTTGTTGG
>NZ_JABVXC010000038.1 GCF_013349955.1 Onishia taeanensis
GGCGGATGCAGCTTCTGAGTGCAACACGGTCAATGAATCGATGACGGAGCTTCATGGTACTTCGCCATCAGTTCGCTCATCACCTCAATGGGACACTTGAAGTCGAAGCGCTTTCGAGGGCGCATGTTCAACTCAAACGCTATGTCATCCAGTTCCTTCTGGCTGTAGACCGATAGGTCCGTTCCTTTGGGCAAGTATTGCCGTATCAGGCCATTGATATTTTCATTGGCGCCTCTCTGCCACGGGCTATGCGGATCACAAAAGTAGATGGCAACACCGGTATTCTGGGTAATCTTGGCGTGCTGCGTCATCTCGCGCCCTTGGTCATACGTCATACTCTTCCGCGCGGCCAACGGCATGCGGTTTAGCGCAGCGCTAAAGCCTTCCACTGCCGAGGTGGCGGTCGCATCGTTCATCTTCGCCAGGATCAGGTAACCGCTTTTCAGTTCAACGAGGGTACCGACAGCCGATGCGTTGCCCTTGCCTTTGATCAGGTCGCCTTCCCAGTGCCCGGGAAATTCCCGTTTTTCCACCTCGGGAGGGCGGAGATGAATGCTGACCATATCAGGGATCTGACCGCGCCGATCAACTTGCCCACGCCGGGGCTTTCGAGTGGATTTTCCTTGCCGTAAGCAGTGTATCAACTCTTTTCGCAGCTCACCGACGGGCAATGCGTAGATGGCACTGTAGATCGTTTCACGGCAGACGTAGGCGTCTCGAAGGTCAGGAATATTCATATGCTTGAGCTTGCCGCTGATCTGCTCGGGGGACAAGCGCCGACGCAGCATATGCTGAATCAAGGCAAACTGAGGACTGCCAGGAAGCAGCTTGCGCCTTGGCCGACAGACGGCTCGACGGCCAAGGCGACGCTGTTGCGCGTGTGATACTCGGTATCTGCTACCAGGGGATCCATTGCGCCGTATCTCTCGACTGATTGTCGACGGTGACCGCTCAAGCAGAGCCGCCACCTTCCTGATGCTCAGGCCTTGCTGGAGGCTGACCTGGATCGTTGCACGTTCTTCGATGCAGAGTTCTGAATATGACATGGATACAACACCTTACCGATTTGATCAGGTGTTGCACTCAGAATTTGCGGGCAAG
>NZ_JABVXC010000039.1 GCF_013349955.1 Onishia taeanensis
TGTCGGGTCCCGTGTGATTAACCACCCGCTTGGTAAATAACTCAGGGTGCTTGATCTGCCATACCTTCATCACCTCAATCGGCGATTGATGATGCAGTGCCTTCTGCGGAATGTGGTGATTGTACAGCCACATATAGCGTTTCAGCGTCTGCTCAAGGTCTTCGCCTGAGGTGTAGCGCCGAGTCGCCAACACGTCGCTGATGCGACCATTGAAGCGCTCCACCATGCCGTTCGTCTGCGGCCTGCCCGGCTTGATCAGACGATGCTCGATGTTATGGGCTTGGCACTCCTGGTCGAATGCATGGTTGCCGCTGGGCTTACGCTCACCGGCCCGAGTAAAGCGATCAGTAAAGGATTTTCCGTTGTCTGTAAGTACCGTCTGGATCTTGAAGGGGGCCTTCTCCTTCAACTGCTTCATGAACGCACGCGCGTCCTTCGCTGACTGACTGCGCTTGATCTCCAAATAGACCCAGCGCGTGGCACGGTCGATGGCGACGTACAAGTAGCGTTTCTGCTGCTCGTCAGGCATCTGAGGCAGGTGTTTAATGTCGATGTGCACGAAACCCGGCTCATAGTCCTTGAAGGGCTTGTGCCGGGGCTTCTCATCACCGCCGGCGTCCTGCCGAGCCAGTTTCGCCAATGTCGGCACCTCGCGCCGCTTGAGCATGCGATGCAGCCCGGAGCGGGACAAGCGAGGATTCAGGAATTCACGTGCCACGACCAGGAGATCATCCAGACCGAGGCGAAGGAATTCGCGAGCGGCGATCAGCACCTCCTCTTGCTCGGGCGTGAGCGTGGCCAGCAGGTTGTGCCGCGTGTGAGATCGATCGTGGACATCGTCACGGTTCCGCCAGCGCCGGATGGTCGCGGTGGCGACGCCATATTGGCGGGCCAACTCGCTATCCGTGATGCTGGTGGGGGCTGCCTGGATCTCGGCACGGATCTTCGGTGTCGTGGTCGCTTGTTTATGCAGCTTGATGTCCATGAACCTGCTCCCGAATGAATTGCTGAAGAAGCTCTCTGGCGGCTAGCAGAGGATAACTTCTATAGGCGATTCGATCATCGGGGACCCGACA
>NZ_JABVXC010000003.1 GCF_013349955.1 Onishia taeanensis
ATCGAATAGAGCATGACCGGGTTGGCGAACTCGGCGGCCACCTCACGGATGATATGAATCGACTCGGCTTCGAGTTGCTTCAGATGGGTCTGGCGTTCGGGGGTTAACTCAGTCATCGGCGTTTCGGGCTCTATTGATGGCAGACGAACGGCCGGTAAAGCTCCGCTTGTGGCGGACTCGCGGCAGCGTAATAGCGCTAGGGTAACGAGGCGACGCTGATAACGTCAAAGAATGAAGAACTATCTTTTAAGCTTCATTCGCTATAAAGAGATCCACACGAAGTGACCCAGCCCTGGCCTAGGCGCTTCGTTCAGCGGTGATGCGAGGACATAACGCGAGGCAGTGAGGCCTACAAGTCGACCCGTTCGATCCAGGTGGTCAGCTCATCACCGTGGAAATCGACCACTCGATAGCCGGGACGAGAGGCCTCGTCGACGGCGAAATGCGGCGAGCCGCCCAGAAACTGATCGGTCGTGGACGGGCAGCCGAATACGGCCACTTCACCCTCGGCCAGCGACTCGCGACTGGCAAAGGCCTGGTGAATATGGCCACAGAGGATGGCCCGCACCTGGCCATAGGCGGCCAGGGTCTGCCATAACGCCTCGCGATCGTGAAGGCCGATGGCATCCATCCAGGCCGAGCCGATGGCCACCGGCGGATGGTGCATCACCAGCATGGTCGGGCGCTCATCGCCCTCGAGATGTTCGGCCAGCGCCTGAAGCTTGGCCTGGCCAAGCTCACCATGGGGCTGACCGTTGACGCGAGTATCGAGCAGCAACAGGCGCCAGTGGCCCAGATCGACCTCACCATTGAGCTCGCGATGCTCGGCCATCAACTCAGGCTGGTCATGGTTGCCGGGCAACCAGAACCAGGGGCAGCCCAAGGACGCGAAGGCCTCCTGGGCATGCGCATAGGACTTGAGGGTTTCATCCTGGCTGATGTCACCGGTCACCAGGAGTACGTCCGGGCGCTTTGCTTTAGCATGCTCGAGCACCGCATGCAGCTGGCGCAGCGGAAAGCCGGTGCGCGAGCGCGCCTGGGGGTCGGCGTGCAGGTGGGTATCGGTGACCTGAACCAGCCGCATCAGCGCAGCACCGTAGCGTCCAGAGAGTGACCATGCGCCATGCCATGCTCGAGCCATTCGCCAAGGAAGCGGTTGAGCTGGAGCTTTTCATCGGGCTGGTGCATACGCGCGTTAGGGTAGCGATAGCGGCCATGGAAATGACGCTGACGCTGAAAATCGGTGACTTCAGCCATGCGCACGTCATGGTAGAGGTGAACCCGCATGCAGGGAGGGTCGATAACGGCATCGAGCACCCCGGACTGGCTGACACGCACGATGGTGGTGTAGGGAGCGCACTCGAGCACCTCGAGGTGCAGGGTGCCAAAACGCTGCTCGCGACCGGACAGGGCGACCTCGCGTCGCTCACCGGCACCCAGCTCGCCCAGCAGGCGGCTGAGTCTCAGGTAGTTGGCGCTGCACTCGCCCTGCAGGGTCTTCAGATCGGTGACATAAGCGGTTCTGGCCACAGGGTTACCTCCGTGCGCGCAGTGAGGCCCGCTCGCGCGCCAACCAATGGAAGGCGATCAGGCACATGGCGTTGTCGAGTCGGCCGGCATCGAGCAGTTCCCAAGCCTTCAGATACGGTATCACATGCACCTGAATATCCTCGTGCTCCTCATCGAGCCCATGCACACCCCCAAGCCCAGCACTATCCACTAGGCCACAGAACAGGGTGACGCGCTCATTGCAGGCCCCGGGGCTCGGGTAATAACTGTGTAGTTCGATCAGCTCATCGATCGGGCAGTTGGCCTCCTCGATGGCTTCGCGCCTGGCCACCTCGGCCGGGCTTTCCCCAGGCTTGATCAGCCCCGCCACGGGTTCCAGCTTCCAGGGGCTGACCGCATCGTCCAGGGCGCCCGCGCGGATCTGCTCAACCAGCACCACCACATCGCGTTCGACATCGTAAAGCAGCACCCCCACAGCATCGAAGCGCACGTGCACCTCGCGCACCACCTCATCGCTCCAACCGCCCTCGAAGTGCCGATGGCGAAGGCGCCGGCGTTCGAGGCGAAAGAAGCCCTGGTAGAGGCATTCGTCTTCCAGACGCTCGACATCGACCGGGCCGAAGCGCGGCGGGTCAAGCTCGGCAGTCGGGTCATGATGCTCGCCCATTAGGCCTCCGAGTCGAAATCAAAGACGCCATTATCCTGACCCGGCCACGCCCTGCCAACCTTGGCGATAAGGTCAGCGACGCCATTCAGCGCTCGTCGCGAGGCGGAAAGCACACGTCGAAGCCGCGGGCATCGAGCTGGCGGACCTCTTGGGGACGCCCCTGGTCATCGAGGCGAACCAGGCCAATGCCGGCGCCGTTCCACAGCCGCTCGCCGGCTTTGGCCCGGTCAGGGTCGCGAGGACGAATCCGCAGCGCACGACGCTTGGTGAGTCGGTTGAGCGGCGAGCGCGGCGCATATAGCCAGCGATTCAGGCGGTCGAACCAGTCGAGCAGCGTATCGGGGAAGGTGTTCTTCAGCCCGCTCGAGGTGATCTGCCAAAGCTGTGGCCCACTGTGACGGTGTCGCACTTCGATATCGTAGGCGAAGGAATAGTGCACGTCGCCGGAAAGAATCACGTAGTTACCCGGCGTGCGCGAATGACGAAAGATGTTGAGCATGACGCTGGCCGCCCCGCGATGGGCCATCCAGTTCTCGGCATCCACCAGTAGTGGCTTGCCGGCCAGCGCGAAGAGCTTCTGCACGGCCTCGATCAGCTTGACACCGAACATCGGCGCCGGCGACACGATCAGCACCGAAGGCTCATCGAGCAGTTCCTGCTGCAGATCGCACAGGGCTTCCCAGTCCATCAGTCCCGAGGGGCGATGGCGACGCACCTCGCTGCGCCAGCGCCGAGTGCGGGTGTCGAGCATCAGCAGTTTGGGCGTGCCGGGGACGATTACCTCCCAGCCCTCGAAGCGCAGCAAGCGCGCGATGACCGCATCCTGAGACGCGGCCTCCAGCCAGCCGCTGGCGCTTGCCGGTATTTCCGCTGAGGCTGCCGCCGGTCTTGCATCCTGGGCGTCGCTTGGCGTCGCGGCCCTAGCCAGCAGATTGGCCAGGTCATCGAGTGGCGTCGCCATCCGGTCCGGGTCATTTCCCCAACCCTGGCAGAGCAAATAAGCCAGCAGCGCATTGCCGATGATGCGCCGCGAGAAGTCATGGCCGTAAGCGCTCTCTTCCCAGGCCGCCGTAAGGTTCCAATCATCGGTGACATCATGATCGTCGAAGATCATCAGGGTCGGCACATTGGCCATTACCCGTGCCACCGACGGCAAATCGGCCACGAACGCCTCGATCACCACCGCTTCCTGGTCGTACTGGTTGCGGTTATCTTCCTCGAGGGCTGGCACGGCCGGCGTGATCAACCGCCAGGGCACCGGCGACCAGGCCAGCAGGTACATGGCCAGCATTTCCGCGAAGGTGATCAAATGATTGTGCGCATGGGCGGTGGTAAAGACCGGCTTGCGCACCCCACCAAAGAAGCGCTCTCGCAGGGCCTCGGTAGCGTAAACGTCGGGCAGCAGCGCTTCGCGGGCATAGTAGCCCTTGGGCGAGGCATAAAGATCAGGACTGTTTTTCACCTCGGCGCCTTCAAGGGTCTCGTCGACCAGCCCCAGGCGCGCGATCAGCGCATGAATGGCGGCGAGCATGGGGCCCGCGACATCGTCGGCATATATCTGGTCGCCGGTCATCAACAGCCAGGCCGGCCGCTCGTCGGCCTCTTCCCAGCGCTCGCCCAGCCACTCATCGGCGCGCACCAGACCGTCGCCGCCGGGATGGTGAGGCTTGCGACAGGAACCGTGCAGCAGCTGTCCGATCCGGGAAGCGATCACGAAGCCGGGCAATGCGGCACCGTGATAGCACAGATGCGGCGCCCAGTCGGCGATGCTCCGGGCGTTGTCCGGGGCATCACGAATCACCAGGTCGTAATCGATACGCACGTCCTGTGGCAGAGGCGTCTCGAGCGTCACATCGATCAGGTGCACGACGGCATGGCGTCCCACCGGCAGGCAGCGACAGTGCGATTCATCGAGCGCCAGCCGCCGCCCTTCGCTAGCGTCCGACGGGATCAGCACGAGCTCGAGGGGCAGCGCACGACTGCCCACCAGCCACAGCACCAGCCGCTCGGGGCTTAAGCGACGCAGCAGCGGGCCGGCGAGTACATCAGGCAAAGAGGTTAGGTCATCAGTCGGCATCATGGGCACCAAGAGTAGCGCAGCCACTGGCACCGCGTCTCGCCTGCGATGACGTCTGCATCTTGTTGCCTAGGTCATGCCCTGGATGCAGGCCGTATCTCCCTTGGAAAGACATCTTGTCGAGAGAATTTCTCCAGGCTCTTTTTATTTATCCCCGCTGGTCATCCCAGCTTAGCTAGCCGACGACTTGCCTCTTCTCGGAGGGCCGCGTCCGTTGCGGCACGCGCCGGTCTGATCTGACCCTTGATGGCTTGCTCGAGATGCGTGCGGGCGTCATCCATGCGTCCCTCCTCTTGCAGGAAAGTGGCATAGTAGAAGTGCACGTCGATGCCCTGGGGGCGAATCGCCACTGCGCGCTGGAACATGCGCTCGGCGGTGGCGTCATCGCCAAAGGCCAGCGGCCAGCCCGGCGCCCGATCATAGAGCGCTCCCAGCGTCACATAGGCCGAGCCCTGGAGCCCATCTGGGTCCAGCGCAACGGCGCGTTCGAGCACCGCCCGGGCTTCCTTGGCAAGCCCCAGTGCTGAAAGGCCGCTCTCGGCGCGAGCCTGGGATGCATAGATGATGCCCTGCCATACCAGCGGCTCGGCCTGGTTAGGGTAGCGCTCACTCAGCACTCGGGCTTCGGCGGCCAGGTCCTCGAGGGCCTTGGCCTGCTCGTCATCGGGCAGTTCGGTACTGACACGCTCGAAGCGTTCTACCAATGCGCTCAAGCCGGCTTTCCAGGCAGCGCCAGCCACTTCAGTGTCGGTTTGGGATGCCTGGGTACTTGTACCATTGGCTGCCGCCTGGCCTTGAGTGCCAACATCGGCCTGGGCAAGCAGCGGTGCTGCCAGACAGCCACACAGCACCAGGGCGGTAAAGCGAGAAGACAGAGCTAGCATGGCGAACGTCCTCAAACGAGCAGATGGCAGGAGGTATTGTCTTCACTGCATTCTAACGAACGTTTGATTTTATGCCTGCTCGACTTGCGTCGTAGTCGCGCTCCTGGCATGGCATTGTCTGACCCTGGGCCTAAGATGAACGAGGCCTGTGCTTAACGAGACGCGCATCGAAATGTCATGGTTAGGGCAGCCGACAGCCTCCTTATGGGCGCTATGAACGATAGCGAGCAGAGTAGCGAGCAATGGAGAAAAAGATGAAGAGACAGCTGAAGCCAGACCTGAAGATAGACCTGAAGAGAGCCATGCCATGAAGGGCCGCAACATGACGCGCTGGCGGGACCCCGCCAAGGATCCGCGCCAAGAACCCAAGAGCCAGTTGATCACCGCTGAGGGCCATGCTCGGCTGAAGGGTATCCTCGATCATCTGTCCCGGGTCAAGCGCCCAGCCCTTTCGGCCAAGGTCGGTGAGGCGGCGGCGCTCGGCGACCGCAGCGAGAACGCCGACTACACCTACAACAAGAAGGAGTTGAACCGCGTTATCGCGCGTATCCGCTATCTGACCAAGCGACTGGATGAGCTGCAGGTGGTGGACCGCCTGCCGGCGGATACCGGCAAGATCTATTTCGGGGCCTTCGTCACCCTCGAGGATGAAGACGGCGAGGAGCTCGAGATTCGCATCGTCGGCCACGACGAAACCCGCAGCGATCTTCGCTGGATCAGCGTCGACGCGCCGCTGGCCAAGGCACTGCTCGGTAAATCGCTGGACGAGGAAGCGACGGTCGCCGCCCCCGCTGGGCGAACCACCTATGTGATTACCGGGATTCAGTACCGCACTCCTCCGGCGAGTTAGGGCGACCCGGCAGACCTCCCCTCCTCACGAGGCGCGAGCAACCTGCTACAGACGACCCGCCGATTTTTTCGCCAGATAAACCCGGAACCGCCGGTCATCGGCGAGGACCCGGAAGCCGCCGAATGCCGCTTCCAGCAGGTCCGGATAAGGCAGAAAGGCATTGGCAACCAGCACCAGCTGCCCGCCGGGAGCTAGGTGCGCTGGCGCCTCGCGGATTAGCCGTGCCGCCGGGCCATAGTCGATGGTCCGCTCCTGGTGAAACGGCGGGTTACTGACGATGGCATCGAAGCGCCGACCCTCGAGCCGAGAGTATACATCGCTTTCAAGCGCCTGCCCGTCCAACTGATTGGCAGCAAGAGTGCGACGGGCGGCTTCTACTGCGAAGGCGTTGACGTCCACCGCCGTGACCGCTGCACCGCGACGCGCCAACCAGGCCGCCAGGATGCCATCGCCACAGCCCACGTCGAGTACCGACCCTGCCCACTCGCCCTCACGCTCATCCTTGGCCCCGGCATCAATAGCCGGCAGTATCCCCGGCAAGGTCTCGAGCAGCAGCCGGGTGCCATCATCGAGCTTGCCATGACCAAACACGCCCGGGTGGCTGGCAAGCGTCAGCCCCTCCGCCTCGAAACACGTCCAGGCCAAGTCCGGGTCGATGCCCACCGGCTCCAAGCGCGTTTCAAACAGGGTGCAGCGGCGAGCGCTGTCGCGCTTGCGACAGCCAAGCCCCAGAGACGCCAGCACCTTGAGGACACGCTTGATCCCCCCATTGTTTTCGCCCACAACCTGTAAGGGCGTTCCGGCCGGCAGGGACTGGCAAAGCCTGAGTAGCCACCATTCCCCCAGCGCATGGCTTTTGGGCCAAAACAGCACGGCCCCGGGCGGTGTGCCCAGGGTCTCCTGTAAGGCCGATAACGCCACCTTGCCGGCTTTACGCCAGGCTGCTACGACACCGTGATCGGCAGACAGCAGACGCCCCTCTCCGCCTTCCAGCCACCTATCCCGGGGGGGCGCCACCCACAGCCAGTCACGGTAGTCCATGGCTTGGCGCTCCAGCAGCTGGCAAACAGCAGTCTCAGCGGGCATCTGTCAGGCTCCCTGGGGTGATGAAGGGTGGGATGAAAAGGGTAATGAAGAGGAGGCAGCTGACGTGCTGTCGACGTCAGCGGTCGGCCGAGCCAGGGTATACAGCAGGTAGCGCCCCAGTCGCCAGTGGGGTTCTGCGTCGCAGTAGCGCCGCTCGAGTTCCACCAGTTTATCCAGGGCCTCAGGCGCTAAATCGCGCGTCGTCAGGTAATCATGGAAGACACGCACGCCGGCGCGAGCCTGGATGTCGAGCCCCGCTTCGCTGGCCCAGGTCTCGATCTGATCATGCGTCAATGGCGAGATCGGTGTGAGGCGCTGTCGCTGGCCGGTGCCGGCGAGGCGATCCGCCAACACCTTGTCGAGATTCCCCTTGACCACGTTGGAGAGCCGCAGGGCATCACGATTGAAGACCATCAACGACAGTTGGCCGCCAGGGGCAAGTGCCTCCGTCAGTCGCATGAGAGCATCACGCGGGTCGGACAGCCACTCAAGCACGGCATGACAGACGATCAACTGCCAGGGTCCCGGCGCTCGCTCGGAAAGGGCCTGCAACGGGGCCTGAGTCAGCTCGACCTGAGTGTCGGCCAGTGCTTGCCGAGCGCGTGCCAGCATCTCTCCGGACGGCTCGAGCAGCGTTACCGGATGTCTGCGCTGATCGAACCAGCGCGACATCTGGCCAAGTCCTCCGCCCACATCCAGTACCGGTTGGCCAGCGAGCTCGAGATGACGTGGTAGCAGGTGATCGAGCACGGCGAGGCGAATATCGCCCCGCACGCTGCCATAGAGCCCTGCAGCGAACTTATCGGCCAAACCGTCAAAGTAGCGATCGCCATTCGCGGACAAATACGCCGCCGGGGGATGAGGGGAGTAGTTGGCGACCATCAAGGCTCCGGGCAAGAAGGAATCAAACGGCCATTCTAGCTGGAAACGCCCACTGACTCATTGCCCTCATGGACATACATGGTCGACGTGTACGGGATACGATATGATTCCGGTTATCATTAATTATAACCAAAAACCTCATATCTTTTAATTAGCTAACAATCATTAATTACCGATCGCCTGCGCCAAGCGCAACGGTGCGATACGCTTTCCTACGCCGGGAACAACACCATTGACTCAGCTTGCCACCCTGCCCGACCAACTGACCAAACTACTGGATTCTCCTAGCCTGGCAATTTCAGTGGCCGACGGCGACCTGCATGGTAACCCCTTGATTTACGTCAACGAAGCTTTCGAATGCCTGACCGGGTACCGTCGCGACGATGTGATCGGCCACTCCTGCCGTTTTCTGCAAGCCCCAGATACCGATCCGGAAGCGATCAAGCAGCTAGGCGTCGCCATTGAACAAGGCACCCCGATCACGCTGACGCTGAAAAACAGGCGCAGAGATAACTCAGAGTTCTGGAACGAGCTCAGTCTTTCGACCATACATACCGGATCTGGCCGCCGCTTGCTGGTGGGGCTTCAGCGCGATGTCAGTGAGCGTGAGCGGGCCTGGAAGCAGCTGGAACTGACTCAGGCCGTCTTCCGCAACACTCATGACGGCATTCTGGTCACTGATGCCAGCAAACGAATCATCGATACCAACCCCGCCTTCACTCGCCTGACCGGTTATAAACAGGAAGAGGTATTGGGCAAGCGTCCCAATTTGCTGTCGTCGGGCAAGCACGACTCTGGCTTCTACCAGAGCATGTTCGCCGCCGTCGAAGAGCGAGGCTTCTGGACGGGCGACATCTGGAATACGCGCAAGGACGGCAGCCAGTTGATCGAGAACACCACCATTTCGGCCATTCGCAATGATCATGGTGAGATCATCAACTATATCGGCGTGTTCCGCGATATTACTCAGCGTCGCCTGAATCAAGCACGCCTGGAGCGCATGGCAAGCTACGACACGCTGACGGGGTTATTCAATCGAGGCCATTTCAATATCTTGCTGGAGCGCCAGCTCGAGAGCCTGGAGTTCACCCAAACGGGCATTGCCGTGCTGTTTCTCGATCTCGATGACTTCAAGCCGATCAACGACCGCTTTGGCCATGCCAGCGGTGACGAACTGCTGGTGGAGATCAGCCGTCGACTCAAGCGCCTGATGCGCGCCAACGACCTGACGGCTCGCTTCGGCGGTGACGAATTCGTGATTGCACTGAACGGTCTCGGTACGGCCGAAAAAGCGCGCAAGGTCGCCAAGAAGGTCCTCGATGATATTGTCCAGCCCTTCGCACTAGACAACGGTGAGCTGGTGACGGTCTCGGCGTCGGTGGGCATCGCCTTTACCACCACTCATGACACCACCAGCTCGGCACTGCTGGACGCCGCCGATGCCGCCATGTATGAGGCCAAGCAGCAAGGCAAGAACTGCATCGCCGTGGCCGATTCTCGCCTCACCGAATCAATGGCCGAAGACGCGCACATGCGCATCAAGGCCGCCTTCGACCGAGGCGAAATCGAGCTTTTTTTCCAGCCCGTTCTCTCTCTGGCGACCAATGAGGTCATCAGCTTCGAAGCCCTGGCGCGCTGGCGTCATCCCGAAAAGGGGGTTCTTGGCCCTCAGCACTTCATCGACACTATCATCCATTCATCGATGAGCTTGCCTTTCGGACGCTGGCTGATCGACCAAGCAGGCCAGATGGCCGACCTGCTGCGTCGCCAAGGCTATCATGCCTTGATTGGGGTCAACCTGAGCCAGGACCAGATAGAAACAGGCGCTTTCATTGAAGCGCTAACCGCCACCCGCCACCGATATGATCTCAGCGCCCCCTTCCTGATTGCCGAAGTGCTCGAATCCACGCACTTCCATGATCTGGACCTGGCATGCAGCCTGCTGAACGAAGCGCGCAATCAAAGCGCACACATTGCCCTGGACGACTTCGGCTCCGGCATTTCTTCGATCACCTACGCCAGCCAATTGCCTCTGCATACCATCAAAATCGATCACAGCGCAGTGAAGCACGTGGATACGCGCCCAGCTCAACGCCAGTACATCAGTGGAATTGTGGCTATGGGGCACGCCATGCAACGCGAGGTACTCGCCGAAGGCATCGAAACCGAATCCCAACTGACCAGCATCCGGGAATTGGGCTGCGACATGGCCCAAGGCTATCTGATTGGCAAGCCGATGCCTCTTGACGAGTTACATGAAAGTTACTTATGCGAAACGGCGTCGCCCCGTTATCCGCTGCGTAAGCTATGAACCACAAGATACGGGTTTATCTCGTGCCATCAGGCGCTTATAATACGGCTCCTGCCAAAGCCCCCTTAGCTCAGCTGGATAGAGCAATCCCCTCCTAAGGGATAGGTCGAAGGTTCGAATCCTTCAGGGGGCGCCATGACGCCCGCATGATTGCCACGTTTTCCCCTGTCACCGCGCACCATGCAGCACGGGCGATCAGCGGACACCCAATGGACACCATGAGCAAAAGCCCCGGCCAAATGGCAGGGGCTAGTCTCTTTGCCGCTGGCATAACATGCGCCTCACAGATCGCAGTCATTGCCTCGTTGGCATTGCTTGCAGTGAACCCAGCGTTGACCGTCTTCGTTCTAGATCATAAATGCTGGCGTCTCGCCGCCATCAATGTCATGAACACACTCAACGACGGGGTGGCCGTGATGATCGGTACGGCAGGTGATGCGGTATCCATCTCGATTATTGCATTCAACCCGACGATTCAACCCAGCTATTTAACCCAGCCATTCACTTGAATTCCACGCAATTGAACTCCACTTGGCCAATCAGACAGGCACAACGCTCTCAATGGTCCGGTTACGCCCCTTCCGCTTGGCCTGATAGCTAGCGTCATCGGCACGCGCCAGGATCTCATCGATAGTCGTATCAGTGACGAAAAAGCAAGCAGCGCCCAGGCTCAAGGTGACACGATAGGCTTTACCCTCCGCCGATACGCTCAGGTCTGCCACCGTTTCCAGCAGTCGTCTTGACACCGTTCGCGCCTGCGCAAGAGTGCAGCTGGGCATGAGAATCGCAAATTCATCCCCCCCTTGGCGGGCCACATAATCATTCTTGCGCACCAGCGGCGCAATCCCGCCGGCAATGGCTCGCAGCATCTCATCGCCCAACGCATGGCCACCCTCGTCATTGATCGGCTTGAAGTGATCCAGGTCGAAAATCATCAAGACGGACTGCTGGTCTCGCTGCTGCCATTCGATAAAGGCCTCTTCAAGGCGACGCTCGAAGCCTCGACGATTGAGCAGGCCTGTCAGCGGGTCGTGCTCGGCCTCCCAGCGTTGCAACGCCTCTTGTTCGCGGCGCAGCGTAATGTCCTTGACCGTCCCAACATGACCCAGCAACGCTTGCCATTTCATGACTTGCCCAGTGTGCACCTCAAGCCAGAGCACCTCGCCACTAGCCCGCAAATAACGCACCTGGCGCAGGAAATCGCGACCATGCCGCATGGCCGCGCGCCACAGGTCAACGAAGTCATCGCGGTCTTCGGGATGAATATGCTGCATCCAATCTTTACTATGGAGATCATCACCCTGGTAGCCAGTCAACTCAGCCAGCGCGGGATTCATGTAGTCCACCTCGCCATCGGGTGACGCCACGAACATACCCACCGGCGATGACGCCAGCACCGCATCAAGGAAAGCCTGGCGCTCATGAAGGCTGGCCGTCGCCTCTTCTGTCTGGCGTTGAAGGCGGTTAAATGTCGTGGCCAACTGGCTCAGCTCGCTCATCCGTGAGTGAATATCCACCCGCTTACGCTCACCCGCAGCCACCTGACTGATTTGATGTTCCAGACGATGCAGCGATCCCAGTGCCAGCTTCAGCAGCCACCACAGGAGCGGTAGCATCAGCACGATGGTCACCAGGCCAACCCACCATAGTTTCTCCACCAGCAGCCCAATGGGCGCCTGCACCTGAGACATCGGTCGGGTGACCTGGACGACCCAACCCGCACTCCAGGCCTGCGCATAAGCTCGCAGGGCCTCGGTACCATCGGCCAGCTTGCCCTGGCCGGCTCCCTGCCATCCCAGCAAGGCTTGTTCACGCAGACTGTCGTTACCGTTACTGTCAGCCTGCTGCATGACCAAGCGGTTATCAGGGTGCGAAAGCAAGATGCCGGAAGAGCTGATCAGAGAGGCGAAGCCATCATTGCCGATACGAATACGCCTGAGGCTATCGAAGAAACTGCTGGTCTCGACATTCACCGCCCCAACCAATTGGCCAGCAAAGCCTCCCCGCTCATCCGCGAGTGGCACTGTCACCATCACGAACGGCTTGCCAGACGCTTTACTTAACAGCGGATCGCTGACATAGGGCCTCACCACGGCACGAGCAAACCGAAAGTAGTCGCGATCCGTGACATCGACCCCATTCAAGCGTTCCAAACGAGGATAACTGGCGGTGACCTTGCCCTCTTGGGAGACAAGCGCCAGGCGATCAAACAGGGCAAGCAGCGGGGGGCTCGTGATCAGGGCTTCGCCAGATGCGCTCGCAAGCCGCGGACTGATGCCATCGGCAAGGCGTTCAAGTGCTTCAATGCGTTGCTCAATCGAGCGATCGACCTGACGGGCGATCAGCCCGGCTTCATAGTTGAGGTGGCTGATATTGGCCTGACGAATCAGCTCGCTGCCCGTCAGGTAGGTAAACGCCAGCGTCGCGACGACCAATACACTCCAACCGATGCCGATCCACAGCATGAGGCGGGAATGAAGCGTGCTCAGAATTCGCATCATGCTGAAAACCCTAATAACTCATGACTTAATACCCTTACATTTTATCATGACAAGGATCATTTAATATTCTTAGCGTCGCCATCTATTATGCTAAGGAAACCGAGCAAAATTGACTCTTGTTTGGATGCACGATGGCGCCTATTGCCTGACATCCACCAGCCTCGATCAATAACACCATACAACACATACATTTACCGCCACTCCTGATGTGCAGAGACGTATTGAAAAAACACCTGAGCCCAGCATCGTTGACCCCGCAAGAGATGTAAGGAATCTCCCCCGTCTTCTACCAATACACAGGACCCATAAAGGGATCTTGAAGCCAAAGCCAGAAGCTGTTTCTAAGCCGCTCCGACGCGGACAACGCTTGGCTTCCACTACCTCACCCCATCGAGTGGCGATAAGGCCTGGCTATACAGCACGGCGACAAGGGGTGACTACAGGCGAGGTGCGAGATGAAGACATCGATGAACCTGACCAGACTGACGACAGGACTGATGGCATCATTGTTGCTTGCGGGGTCGGCCCTGGCGATGGATTCTGCCGCCATCGAGGAACGCATGGCGAAAATTAGCGAACAGACCGCCACATCAGAGGCGTCCAGGGTCGAGGCGCTGGAAACCCAGGTGAAGGAGCTTGAAGCCTTGATCCAAATGATGCTCGACGAGGAAGACAGCGACTCCTGAGGCCGACCGTCAGGCCAGCAGATCTGCGGCCTGCCTCCCATCCAGAGAAGAGCCTTCCAGCCAGAGAAGAGCCTGCCATCCTGGCAGGCCTTTCTCTGCCACCCTGGCGTTTACCCAGGCGCTCTGTCTGCCTCGATGCCAGAAAAGCAGACAAGCACGCAATAACGCGCCTCAGTCGAGTTGCTTGACGCGCAGCTCATAGTTGTTGACGCCCGTCATTGCCGAGCCAAATTTCTGGCCATTGACCCAGATACGGTACTTGCCGGGCTCGAGGCGTGTTTCAAGATCGACATCGCCATCGAAGCCTTCACCGGCATCTCGCATCACGACCTTGCCGGCCTCATCCCGTACCTCGAGCTCGATCCGGTAGGTGCCTTCATAGCCGGTCGGATAGGTCGAAGTGGTGATCGCCACGGCACCGGGTTTCTGGACTTCGAACGACAGTACCTCGCCGCGGGCACGAATCTTCACGTCGGTCACGATGGTCTGAAAGGTTTGTGCCTGCGTCGCTGTGGCAGGCGCAGCCGGCTGTGATGCGGTTTCAGGCGTTGCGGAAGCGTCCGGCGCCTCGGGTTGGCTCGGTTGGCTCGGTTGGCTCGGTTGGCTCGACTGGCTAGCGGTAGTCGCGGCCGGTGCCGCCAGAGCAGCCACCGCATCATCATCATTAACGAAGGCGCTACGGTTGCCATCGCGATCGACGCTTGTCGTAACCGTGCCACCATCATCCAGCACATCGGTACGCTTGCCCTGATCGTCGAAGCCCGTCACGGTGACGAAAAAGCTGTTGCCCCGCGAGCCCTTGGAACCATACTTCTGCCCCTCGACTCTCAGCACATAGTCGCCGGGCTCGAGGCGCTGGCGCATTTCCAGGCCGCCGTTCTGACCCAGGGCATCGCCGCGGGCGATCACGCCCCCATCACTATCCAGCAGCCTCGCCTTGACCCGGTAGTCTTCCGACTGACCGCCGGGCACATCGCTTTTGAACAGGTAGTCACCGGCCGTATCGACCGTAAAGGCATGCTCGTGCACGCCATCGTAGTTGAAGCTCTGGCTGCGAGCGTCATTCTCCGGCTGCAGGAAGCCGGTCAAATCCATCGCTTTGCCTTCCTCACGAAAGCGATCTTCGACGGCACTGGCCAGGCTGACACTGCTGATCAGCGTAAGGCCAAGGGCAACCAGCACCCCGCTGACAATGGGCTGTTTCATGGGACCTCTCATCAAGACGAAAAAAGCCGGCCCAGGGGGCCGGCTTTCGTTATATAAGCCTGAGGCTGCGGGGTCAAACCCCGAAAGCGAAAGGCTTAGAACAGGTAGGTGATACCGGTAGCAACGCCGTCGCCTTCGTCGTTTTCACGATCGTCGGAAGCGACTTCGATGTAGGTATACATGGCGCTGGAGATGTTGTAGGTGCCACCCACAACGACTTCGGTGCGGTCATCAACGTTGCTGGCGTCGTAGCTGACTTCCTGCACGGCACCGTAGACGTCGCCCATGCCGTAGCCGTAGCGCGCACCCAGAGCGGCGAAGTCGATGTCATCTTCAGCGGCGCTGCCGTCTTCAAACTGCTCGTACTTGGCAGAGAGGCGCAGCGAGCCTACGGTGTACTGAGCGGTCACACCGTACTGGTCACCGAAATCGGTTTCCGGGGTAGTGGTAACGTCGAAGGTATCCAGGTTGTCGTAGACAGCGGCGAGGGAGAAGGCGCCAACGGTGTACTTGGCACCGCCGAAGAAGGAGGCTTCGCCGGAATCGCTGAGGTTCTCGTCTTCAGCGTCACCCTTGTACTGGCTACCAACGGCGAACTGCAGGCCACCGAAGGACGGCGAGGTGTAAGTCACCTTGTCAGTCTCGCGAGCACTACCCACACCACCTTCGGTTGTGGAATCTGAAACGTCGAAATATTCGTTGTTGGTGATCGGGTCCTGAATCCAGTCGTCGATCAGCTGATCGTAGGAGCCGAGACGCACGTCACCGAAGGAGCCCTTGACACCGACATAGGCCTGGTCACCAGACTCGTCATCATCGATGTCGGTCTTCATCTCATCAGCTTGGATGTCGTCGAACTCGAGCTTCAGGTAACCGGTCACGTCGCTGGTGATGGCGTGCTCAGCGGCGAAGCCGAAGGTAGTACCGTTATCGCCGATTTGGTCACGAGAGTCGCCGTTAGCATCCTTGACACTGGCGTAAACCATCTGGATGTTGCCGTAGATATCCAGCTTGGTGCCGTCCTGGTTGTAGACGGTAGCAGCGGAGGCAGAGGCGGAAACTACCATGGCGCCGGCGATAGCAGTCGCTAAGAGTGTCTTTTTCATCGCGATAAGTCCTTTGTATGACTAGCTTCAGGTTTCGATCGTGAATGCTGCTTGATGCAGCCGGCCTTTCGGTTTTTCCCGCCCGGGCATACTGCTCAAACCCAAGCGTCTATCCGATATTGGCCTTGTTATAATCCAATGCTCGCAGGCAAACCATATACCGGGATTTTCCGGAGTGCAACAAGAAAAAACACTGTTTTTAATCTCGATGCACGATGCATATGGAACGCTTTCTACTCACTGCTGTCGCTTCACGAGTCATGCAGCGGCACGAGGGTGGCATGCCGGTGTGACAATGCGATGACGATCAGCGGCGCCCATCATCCATGGTCGTTGCGTCGACGCAAAGCCGTGATCATCAACGCTTTATCGATTTTTCGCGGGACTCTCTAGCGGGACTCTTTCGTGGAACTGTTTCGCGGGACTCTTTCGCGGGACCTCAGCGCGAGGAGTGCTTGGCAAGCAGCGCCCCGAGCTTGCGTTCCAGGCGTTCGGCGGGCGCCTCTGATGATGGGTCGGCAACAGCAGATGAGGCCGGCTGCGCCTTGTGCGCGCCGGCAGACCGATGCTCAGAGGCCCCATCATTGGCCCGCGCACTGCCCGGACCCGCGCCGTCCTGCCGCCCTGTTTGTCGCTCTGCCCGCTTGCGGTTTTTACTACTGGCCTGCTTGTTGTCGGCACTCTTCCTATCAGCCCTCGGTTTGCCGTCAGGAGAAGTTGCCTTGCCCGAACGCTCTAGCTGCTGCTGGGCGCGCAGCTCTTCGAGTTTCTTGCGCGCATAGCGAGCCTCACCTTCGGTGACCGGGCCTTCGACCTCGCCATCTAGCCCAACCCGTTCGGCATGCTCACGCACCGCTTTCAGGTACCGGGGCAGGTGCACATAGCAGGCCAGCGCGCGGCGCACCAGCTTCTCTGGCCAGGGTTCGCGGGCCAGCAAGTCCTCGTGAATACCCACCCTCAGCGGCCGGGTATGCCCTTTGAAAAAGGCATCCGGATAGCGACGGTACCATTGGTTCAGGAGCGCCTGGGGAGATGGGGCTTCCCCAATCGGCAGCGAGGCCTGAGCGTTTCCATCACTGGCTTGCACATCAGAGGCCGGGGCAGACGACCCGGTTTCTTTCGCTGCAGGTGCTTTCGCTGTAGGTGCTTTCGATACAGGTTCGTGCGCTGCGGGCGTTACAGATTCTTGCGCTGCGGCTTCTTCCGCTGATGGTTCTTGCCCTGGAGGCGTCATGGCGGCGGCATCAGGGTCATCGTCAGACGAAGTAGACCGATCTGATGTGCTTTGAGTGTGCGGAGTTGACGATGACGCATCATGAGCAACGGGCCGAGTGCGATGGGCCAGCAAGGCCGCCAACCCCTGGCTACGGGGGTGCGCATGGCCATCGGCGGTATGCGGCGCGCGCGCGAATTTTTCTTCGAGTTCGCGGCACTTGGCTTCAAGTTCCTGGTGTTTAAGGGCCAGCTCGTGGTGCTGCTGCTCGAGCTCATGGCTCTGCCGCTCAAGCTCATGGCTCTGCCGCTCAAGCTCATGGCTCTGCCGCTCAAGCTCATGGCTGTAGCGTTCGAGCTCACGATTGCGAGCCTCGAGCCGGTGATTTTGCTCCTGGAGCGCCGCCACCTGCCCTCGCGCTCTCACCAACTCATCGACCTGCGCTGTGGCGCAGGCTTCAAGCGTCGCCAGCAAGGTGGCGGTACGTTCATTGTTCAAGGCATGCCCCTCCATGCGCGGCTGACGATAGTTGGCCAGTCCACTTGTCCCGGCCGAACAGGCCGTATGCTGACCGCTCGAACGCGGGCCGGAAAGCCCGGCCCGGCATTTACTCAAGCCACCCTAGGCAAGTGTGTGCCACCCTGACCTTTCTGACAAACGGTGCATGGCCAAACGGCGATTCGAGACACTCTCCGCCCGCCGGCAAGCCCTCGACCAGCCCTTAACCGGCGAGTCCTTAATCGACGGCGCTGCCATCCCTGCCTTCCGCCGACGGATTCTGACGCTGACCGGCAACGCTAGACGCGCCGATACTCGCAGAAAGCATAGGCCGGCTGCCCTTGCACCGGTGTGCCGTCGACAGCCTGCTCCCGCCGCCAGCACGGCCCTTCGAACTCGGGAAAGAAGGCATCTCCTTCAAGGATGATGTCGACTTCGGTGAGGTAGAGCCGGCTGGCGAGAGGCAAGGCCTGAGCATAGATCTGGGCGCCGCCCATCACCATGATTTCCTCGACGCCGTCGATCATCGCCTGCTGATCGGCGAGATCCAGAGCGCTGGCCAGGTCATGACAGACACTCACACCCGGGTGTTCAAAGCTCGGGTCGCGGGTAACCACGATATTGCGCCGCCCCGGCAGTGGGCGGCCGATCGACTCGAAGGTCTTGCGGCCCATCACAAGTGGCTTGCCCTGGGTCATGGCCTTGAAGAACTTGAGATCCTCGGGCAGGTACCAGGGAAGCTGGTTATCGACCCCGATCACCCGGTTACGGGACATGGCCGCGATCATCGCCACCGGCACCACGGTCTCGATAGATGCTATCGCCTCTTGGGCATCACGCATGGTCGTATCGCTCATACCGCCACCTTGGCCTTGATATGGGGGTGGGCCTCATAGCCATCGATGCGGATGTCCTCGAAGCGGAAGGCGAAGAGGTCATCGATCTCGGGGTTGAGCCAAAGCGAGGGGGCGGCCAAGGGCGGCCGGGACAGCTGCAGCTCGGCCTGTTCCAGGTGATTCGAATACAGGTGGGCATCCCCCAGCGTATGCACGAACTCCCCCGGTGCGAGGCCGCAGACCTGAGCCATCATCTGCGTTAGCAGGGCATAGCTGGCGATATTGAAGGGGACACCCAGGAAAATATCGGCACTGCGCTGATAGAGCTGGCAGGACAGGCGACCGTTACTGACATAAAACTGGAAGAGCGCATGGCAGGGCGGCAGAGCCATCTCGTCGACCAGCGCCGGGTTCCACGCAGAAACGATCAGGCGACGCGAGTCCGGGTTGTGCTTGATCTGCTCGATCACCTTGGCGACCTGATCGACGTGGCCGCCCTGGGGATGCGGCCAGCTGCGCCATTGATAGCCATAGACCGGGCCCAGGTCGCCGTTCTCGTCGGCCCATTCGTCCCAGATCCGTACGCCGTTTTCTTTCAGATAGGCGATGTTGGTGTCGCCGGCCAGGAACCACAAAAGCTCATGAATGATCGAGCGCAGGTGCAGCTTCTTGGTAGTCAGCAGCGGGAAGCCACGGGCCAGGTCGAAACGCATCTGATGGCCGAAGACGCTCCTGGTGCCGACACCGGTGCGATCATGCTTGATAGCGCCATGTTCGAGCACATGGCGCATCAAATCCAGGTAGGGTTGCTCGAGCGCCGTGGCGCCGCAGGCTTGATCATTCGGCTCGGTCTGAAGAGCCGCTTCATGCGTGTCGTCTGACATCACGGTATCGCCAAAGGTTGTGACAAAAAGGCGTAGTGTACTGAGCCAGTGAATCCGCCGCCAACCCTTCAGGCCAGCGACTTCGCCAGGATAGAGCTCCTGGGCAGATGAGTACCCGTCAGGCGAACGCTGCTCAGGCCCGCGCCGGATCAGTGCGGCGGGCATCATCCACCGGGCGATGGCGTGACCAAAGCATCAGCAAACCACCGGCCAGAATCATTGGCAGCGACAATAACATGCCCATGGTCAGCCAGTTCCAGGCGATGAAGCCCAGCTGTGGGTCAGGCAGGCGCACGAACTCAATCAAGAAGCGGAAACCGCCATAGCAGACCAGGAAGAGTCCCGACACCAGTCCGCGACGCCGCGGGGTCGCGGACACCCACCACAGAATGGCGAACAGCACCGCCCCCTCGAGAACGGCTTCGTAGAGAGACGAGGGGTGACGAGGGGCCGGCCCCATGCCGGGAAAAGGCATCCCCCATGGCAGGTCGGTCAACCGGCCGGGGAGCTCGGTATTGATGAAGTTCCCGATCCGCCCAGCGCCCAGGCCGATCGGTACCAGCGGTGCCACGAAATCGGTCAACTGGAAAAAGGCCAATCGATGCTTGCGAGCAAACAGCAATGCCGCCACGAGCACGCCAAGCAGCCCGCCGTGGAAGCTCATGCCGCCATCCCAGACCTGAAACAGCCATAACGGATCGGCGAGCAGGCGGTCGAGACCATAGAAGAAGGCATACCCCAGCCGGCCACCCACAACGACGCCGATGGCGGCATAGAAAATCAGATCCCCCACATCATCGCCAGAGAGACCTACCCGGCTGGCGCGACGACGGCCTAGCCACCAGGCGGCAACAAAGCCGATCACATACATGAGGCCGTACCAGTGAACCTTGAAAGGACCAAGGGCAATGGCTACCGGATCGATCGCGGGGTAATTCAGCATCTTGTATCCAGATGTATTGAAGTAATGAGATGTGTGAAAAAGTGCGGAAAGTGAGCGGCCACCTCAGCCAGAGGCGCGACCCAGCCCCGGCAACCAGCGCCAGATCATCTTGATCAGCGCCTGAGGACGATAGGGCTTGGCCAAATGATCGTCCATGCCGGCGGACCTGAAGTTCTCGCAATCGGCCTTGCTAGCGTTAGCGGTCAGGGCAATCAACACGCTTCGCTCACCCTCACCGCTTTCGGTCTCACGTAATGTCTCCCGCGCTCGCCAGCGGCGACTGGTCTCCAAGCCATCGAGCGTAGGCATGTAAATATCCATGAACACCAGGTCGTAGAACTGTTCTGCGGCGAGTTTCAGCGCCTCTTCGCCGCTCTCGGCCACATCGACGTCGAAGCCCTCGGCTTCGAGAACATTACGCGCCAGCATGCTATTGACCGGACCGTCATCGACGACCAGCACCTTGGGCCAATACGGCACCTTGTCGCTTTTTTCAGCGAGCACAGAAGGTTGACCCAGCAACTCCGGCATCGGTTCCGAAAGGCTTGTGACCAAGGCGGTAATATCGGCCAAGCGTTCACGCAAGCGCTCCTGCCCCGGAGGGGCGGCATCGTCGGTGAAATACTGGCTGAGTTCCTGGACCAAGGGCTCGAGCTCACGCTGCAGCAAGGTCATGTAAGTCGACTTGAGTCGCGAGTCTTCTCGCGCGCGATCGCGGGCCTGGACCAACTGACCGGAATAATCCGGCACACTGTCCACCGAGTCGAGGATGCAGAGTTCATGGTCATGACGATCGCGTAATGACAGCATGCGCAGCCCATGCCAGCCGCCCTTGCTATCATGCAACCGCACCTTGGCCCACTCGGCAGCGGGGGCTTCGCAGCGAAGCATGCACTGAGCGCTCAACCCCTTGAGGTCTGCCTTGCTGCAGCCCATCAGTTGCTCAAAGGCGGTATTGGCATCCACCAACACATCATTGCGCATCATGAAGGCCGGCATCGACAAGCCTGCCAGCATCTGCTCGAGCTGAGGACGTTCGGTCAGTCGACTCAACAAGGTATCAAGGCTGTCGAGCAGGGATTCCAAACGCGTCACGGGACTGCCCATCTGAGCACCTCCCAGGTGAGCGCGCTTAGGCTTTAGCCAACTGGGCAGTTCCTTCTGGACTTCGCGCAAGAGCCTTTCGAGACGCTCGTAGGGCACGCCGAGGTGAGTTTCCCAGCGCTGCAGACGATGACGAACCATGACGAGGAAAATGCTGACGATCAGCCCGGTGCCGACCAGCAGCACCAGCATCAACACAGCCAGTGCAAGCGACGTGCTTTGCACCGCAAGCGATGTCCGCCATATCATGACCCAGGCCACGGCGCACAGCGTCACCAGTGATGCTTCGGCCAGCAACAGAGGCCATAGCACCGGCCATATCAGCCGCTGCCAGAGGCTATCTGGACGCGTTTCCACTCGCATTGACTGCCTTTTCGGTTCATCGGTCGAAGATTGGCTGAGTGTACGTGGCTGTGGGAACCCTGTCATGAAACCGATTGCCGATGTCGGCAATCGCCTACATACAAAGCATATCGCCTATTGCCTCTATGCCAAGCACCACCATGCTTATGGCGGGGAAGAAGACCCGGGCAGGAAAGATACCGCAATAGCCACGCGCCTATCAGACTTTGCGGCTTCGGCGTCGCAGGGTAAAGTGGCGGCATGTGCCTGATCGCTTTCGACTACCGCCCCCACGCTTCTGCCTGGTTGCGCCTGGTGGCCAACCGGGATGAATTCTTCGCGCGGCCCAGCGCGCCCTTGGGGGCATGGAACGAGGAACCGGATATCATCGGCGGTCGCGACCTGGTCGCCGGTGGCAGCTGGCTAGCCGTGCACCGCCGGGGACGCTTTGCCGCCGTAACCAATGTCCGCGATCCCGCTATCGAGCCGCCGACCGACGGCCCTAGCCGGGGACATCTGGTACCCGAGGCCCTAAAAGTGGATGACCTCTCGGCTTGGCTGGAGACGCTGGCCAATGGCGGAGCCTATGGTTACGCGGGCTTTAACCTGTTAGTAGGCGATCACTCAGGCCTCTGGCACCTGCACCGCGGTCGAGATACCGTTCAGCTCAAGCGCCTGACCGCAGGCCTGCACGGTCTCTCGAATGCCAGGCTCGACACGCCCTGGCCCAAGCTGACCCTTGCACGCCAGGGACTGGCCGACAGCCTCGCCAAAGGCAACTGGCCGCAGTTGGCACTGGCCGTAATGCGCCAGCCATGCCTCGACATCAACGATCAGGCACTGCCCGACACCGGGGTCGGCCTCACCCTTGAGCGCCAGCTGGCCCCGCCCTTCATTGTTGGCGAGACCTATGGCACCCGCGCCACCACTTGGCTGGAATGGCACCGCAACGGCCACCTCGAACTCGGCGAACGCCGCTTTGGCGCCAACGCCAGCAACCTCGGCGAAACAAACCTATCGGTCTCGACAGAACATTGGGATAGCACGCTGCAGGCATGATATCTGCCGCCTTTATCACCCTGGCTTTCAGCCCCGCCTACTGAGCTTCGCTTTCCAGGCACGATCCAGGCACGATCCAGGCAACATCCCTCTCGAAAATCGACTTAGCCCCTAGTCCTAGTCCCTGGGCGGAAGCAGGTGTGCAAGCTGCCACTCACCCAACCGGGCATTGAGGTGGGCGCGCACCGCCGAAGGCGTCGACAGCGACAGGGTTTCCTGCACGAGTGCCTGGGCCGCCGGCAAGGATACGCGACGAATGGCGGCTCGTACTCGTGGCAAACTGGGAGCATTCATCGACAGGGTATCGAAGCCCATTCCCATCAACAGCAGTGCCCCGGCCGGATCCCCCGCCAGCTCGCCACATACCGACGTCGGCATGGCAAGCGCAGAGGCCTCATCGGCCAGGCGTGCGAGCGCGGACAGAACGCCCGGATGGCAAGGATCATAGAGCTCGGCCACCCGTGGGTTGTTGCGATCCACCGCCAGCAGGTACTGAGTCAGGTCATTACTGCCCACCGAGAAGAAGTCCACCCGCTCGGCCAGTGCTCCAAGCTGGAAGAGCGTGGCCGGCACTTCGATCATCACGCCAATTTGCGGGCGCTCGATCAGCATACCCTCCTCTTCTAGCTCGGCCTGGGCTCGGTCGATCAGGCGCAGGGCACTGTCGACCTCCTCGACGTTAGTGATCATCGGCAGCAGAATCTGCAAATTATCCAGGCCATGGGATGCCCGAAGCATGGCGCGCAGCTGGACCATCAACACCTCGGGGTGGTCCAGCGTCACGCGAATGCCACGCCAGCCAAGGAAGGGGTTGGCTTCCTCGATGGGAAAATAGGGCAAATCCTTGTCGCCGCCGATATCCAGGGTGCGCATCACCACTGGCAGTGGCGCAAAACTCTCGAGTTGGTCGCGATATAGCCGAGTCTGCTCCTGCTCGCCAGGGAAGCGCTCCGTAATCATGAATGGCACTTCGGTTCGATAGAGCCCTACCCCACTGACACGCGGCTTGAGTGACGCGACCGCATCCACGGCCAGGCCGGTGTTGACCATCAGCTTCATCACATGAGCATCAGGCGTTTCGCTGGGCAGGTCCTGCTCGTGCTCGAGCACCTCGGCCAGTGCATCTTCCTCGGCGATCAGGTTCTGATAGTGCCGGTTGAGTTCCTCTGCGGGACGCACGAACAGCCGGCCACGATGCCCGTCGAGGATCACCGGCGCGCCGTTGAGTCGCGTCAGCGGCAGATCGACCATGCCGAGTACAGTCGGCACACCCATCGCCCGGGCCAGGATCGCTACGTGAGAGGTGCTGGAGCCGCGAATCGATACCAGGCCGGCGAGCTTGCCGCGAGGAACCTCGCCAAGGGTCGCCACGCTGATCTCGTCACCAACCAGAATGGTCCGCTCAGGATAGGTAGAGGGCGTCTCAGCGCTTTCTTCCTGAAGATGCGCCAACACACGTCGGCCCAGGTCGCGCACGTCGGCCGCACGCTCACGCAGATAGTTGTCGTCGACTCGCTCCAGGTACTGCACATGGCGGCGCACCACGTCGGCCAGGGCGCCGGGCGCCCACTGCCCTTCACGGATACGCTTCTCGACCTCCTGCCCAAGGGCCGCCTCGCTGAGCATCTGCTGGTAGACCTCGAACAATGCCAACTCTTGGGCACTGATCCGGCTGGCCAGGCGTTCGCCCGTGGCGCGCAGTTCATCACGCACCTTGAGAATTGCCTCCTTGAGCCTGGCGATCTCGTAATCGATATCGGTAGGAATCAAGTCAGGCACGCTGTCCAGGTCAGCGGGTGGGGCAATCAACACGGCGTCACCAATCGCCATGCCCGGCGAGGCGGCAACCCCAGTGAACATGGCCTGGCCATCGGCCCTCACCGGGCTACTCAAAGCGCCGGTGGCCAGCGCATGGGCCAGCACCCCGCCCAGCTGGGCGGCCATGGTCACCAGGAAGGCCTCATCGCCCTCGTCATAACGCCGCTTGTCCTGCTGCTGCACGACCAGGACGCCAAGCATGCGGCGCTGGTGGATGATCGGCACCCCGAGAAAGCTCGAAAAACGCTCTTCACCGGTTTCTTCGAAGTAACGAAACTGCGGATGCGCCGGCGCATCTTCCAGGTTGAGCGGCTCCTCGCGTTGACCGACAAGCCCGACCAGACCTTCACCCAAGGGCATGCTGACCTGCTTGACGGCACGCGAATGCAGCCCGATGGTTTCCATCAACACCAAGCGCTCTAACTCGACGTCGTAAAGATAGAAAGAACAAACGTCGGTGCGCATGGCCTTGCGGATGCGACGGACCATGGTCGAGAGCGCGGCACCCAGGCTGCGCGCCTCGTTGACCTCCTGGACGATACGACGTAGCACGTCGAGCATGAGCGTTCTTCTTGTCATTGTCGGTTTGAATTGCCGCCGGCTTGAATGTCGGCGCCCGGCCCGGGGTCAGTCGCCCCCCAGAGCCAGTCGCTGCGCGCGGGGGGCCAGCTCGCGCAGAGCGCGGCGGTAGACCTCTCGCTTGAAGGGCACCACCTGCCCCAAGGGATACCAGTAGCTCACCCAGCGCCAACCATCGAACTCAGGCTTGGGGGTGGTATCCATGCAGACCCGGCTGTCGGTACAGCGGATCCTCAGCAAAAACCATTTCTGCTTTTGGCCGATGCATACCGGCCGTGAATGGGTTCGTATCATGCGTCGTGGCAGACGGTAGCGCAGCCACCCTCGGGTACAGGCGAGCAGTTCGACATCGGCCTCGGTAAGGCCGATCTCTTCTTTCAGCTCCCGGTACAGGGCCTGTTGCGGTGTCTCGTTGGCCTGGATGCCTCCCTGGGGAAACTGCCACGCATTTTGTCCTACCCGACGCGCCCAAAGCAGCTGGCCCTCGTGGTTGGCAATGATAATGCCAACATTGGGGCGAAAGCCGTCAGCGTCGATCACGGACATCACCTTATGAATCCAATATTGAGGCCATTCTTCCACAAAGCTGGAAAGGGCATCAATACACTTCACAGCGCCCAGCTGCAGCGGTGTTCAATGCCGAACCACTCTGCAATAATCCGCCCTTGATTCAGTTGCCTCCCGGCGACAGGTTCACGCCCTGCGGCACAAGCCCTTTGGCGCACCCCCTGTCGTCCTCCGCCAACACTACAAGGAGTGTGCCTTGAGCCTGGCCATCTTCGATCTTGACAACACCCTGATCGGCATCGATAGCGATCATGCCTGGGGAGAGTTCCTGCTCGAACAGGGCGCAGTCGACCCGGTTGCCTACCGGGAGGCCAACGAACGCTTCATGCGCGATTACGAGAACGGCACCCTCGATATGCATGCCTTCCTTGAAGTTGCCCTGAAGCCGCTGGCCGAAAACACCCCCGAGCAGCTGGCCGCCTGGCACCAACAGTTCATGGCCAGCAAAATCGAACCAGCCATTCTGACGCGCGGCGAGGAGCTGGTGGCACGCCACCGTACGCGAGGCGACACCCTACTGATCATTACGGCGACCAATCGCTTCATCACCGGCCCCATCGCCGAGCGACTGGGTATCGATAACCTGATTGCCGTCGAGCCGGAAATTCATAACGGGCGCTATACCGGCCGTGTCACCGGCACGCCAAGCTACCGAGAAGGCAAGGTCGTGCGGCTTGAGCAGTGGCTCGAAGGTCGCGGCGTGACCATGGATGGTGCCTGGTTCTATAGCGACTCTCATAACGATCTGCCACTGTTGGAGCAGGTGGACCACCCGGTGGCCGTCGACCCCGACCCCAGGTTGCGCCAGCACGCCCTGGATCAGGGCTGGCGCCTCATCAGCCTGCGCTGAGCCAACACCTCCCCTACCCTTTCTCCCGCACCCACATCGCCCTGCTCCGCCGTATTGCTCTCAGTGGCAGGCAGGGCCGTTGCACACCAAGGGGCACACAAGGATCGCCAGCCGGCCCTTGTTCCTACTCGCTTGGCTGCTTTCAGTGCCCTGTCCACCTGCAGATGGCACGAATCGGCAGGGCATATCGACAATTCATGGCTATGATGAAATTTATCCATTGGTGCAATGCAGCAAATATTGCAAACCGCACTGATGCGACAACCCACTGATTTTTATGTGATAAATGTGAATTTAGGAACCCAAGGTATTCCTTATAGGGTTCCTCTTCAGCATAAAGTCGAGCTTTGGGATGGATTTTATTTGTCTGCGAAGAAGCTATAATGCCCGCAGATGCTTCATGTCGACCCTGTAGGCGGCAGCGCCTTGCCTGCAGGCTCAGGGCCTCCGAGATTGTCTCGGAGGGTTCGTCCCGCACCAAGACAAGCGAGAGACCCCATGACTACCCCGACCTACGATGTGCTGATTGTCGGAGGCGGCGTTTCCGGCACCGCCCTGCTATATGAACTGGCCCGTTACACCGATCTCAAGGCCGTCGGTCTGGTCGAGAAGTACGATCATGTGGCGATCGTCAACTCCCATGGTCGCAACAATAGCCAGACCATTCACTGCGGCGACATCGAAACCAATTACACCCTCGAGAAGGCCAAGGTGACCAAGCGGACCGCCGGCATGGTGATTAATTTCGCCACCAAGCTGACCCCGGCCAAGCGAGACAAGGTCGTCTACAAGTATCCGAAGATGGTGCTAGGCGTGGGCGACCGCGAAGTCGACTTCCTGCGCAACCGCTTCACCAGGTTCTCCGAACTCTTCCCCAACATGAAGCTGCTCGAGCGCGACGACATCGCCGAGCTCGAGCCCAAGCTAGTAGAAGGCCGTCGCCCGGAAGAACCGATCGTGGCCATGGGCTCAACCGGTGAATATACCGCGGTCAACTACACCACCCTCTCCGAGGCCTTCGTTGAAGAAGGAAAGAAGGCCGCCGACGAGAAGGGCATGCACTACGACGTGCATCTTTCGACCGCCGTCGAGAAGATCCATCAGGAAGGGGATCTCTTCAAGATCGAGACACCCAACAAGGGCACCCTGACGGCTCGCTATGTAGTGGTCAGCGCCGGCGGTCACTCCTTGCTGTTCGCCCATCAGATGGGCTATGGCCTCGACAAGTCCTGCCTGCCAATGGCCGGTTCCTTCTATTTCACACCGAAGGTGCTCAACGGCAAGGTCTATACCGTCCAGAACGAAAATCTGCCGTTTGCCGCGGTTCACGGCGACCCGGACGTACTGGTCGAAAACAAGACCCGCTTTGGCCCTACGGCTTTGATGCTCCCGCTGCTCGAACGCTACAACGGCAAGACGTTCATCGAGTTTCTAAAGGTCTTGCGCCTGGACCAGAACGTGGTCAAGGCCCTGTGGGACCTGCTCAAGGTGCGCGACATCCGCAACTACATCTTCAAGAACTTCATGTTCGAGGTGCCCTGGCTGCGTGAGCGCCTGTTCCTCAAGGACGTGCAGAAGATCGTGCCTAGCCTGACCGTCAAGGACGTCAGCTTTGCCAAGGGCTTCGGCGGCGTGCGCCCGCAGCTGATCGACAAGGAAAAACAGAAGCTGGTCATGGGCGAGGCCAAGATCAACCCGGGTACCGGCATCGTCTTCAACATGACGCCCTCTCCGGGCGGCACCAGCTGCCTTGGCAATGCCGAGAAAGACATGTTCCTGGCCCAGCAATTCCTCGGCTTCAACATCGACACCGACGCCTTCGAGCAGGACCTGCTAACCGGTGAGGTGCCGTTGACTGACCTGGAGCGCCCCGAGGCCTCATCGCTGATGTAATCTCACTGCCCTGAACTTCAAGTTCAAGTTCAAGTTCAAGCCCAGAACGCAAAACGCCCCGGTCGTGTACCGGGGCGTTTTCGTTGGCGCCTGACCAAGATATCTCGATCGGGGCGAGGCCTAAGGCAGGCACCAGGCTCAGCCCCATTCAAGACTGAGCTCAGGAGCTGGTCACGCCGATAGAGCGCTGGGCCTCTGCTGGCGGTGAATGTGCGGCATGCAGACGACCAATCAGCTGGTCCTCCAGATCGAACCGCGACTCCAAGCCCCGTGCCAGGCGATCCAACCAAGCCGGTAGGCGACACAGATAGTATTCGCAGCGATCCGGGGTGGCGTAATCAGCATCGAATGACAGCACCAGTTCAGTGGACATCTCGAGACGCTCGAGCAGCTGGTCGGCAATGGTCAGCGCTTCGTCGTCGCCAAAGGCCTTGGCTTCCTCGCGCAGCTGCGGGTAAATCTCGAAATGGCCGGCGCTGATATAGTCCATGAGCAGCTCACTGAAGCCATCGATCTGCGCTTTTTCAACCGACTCGAGAGCGTCGTCGCAATCCTTCCTGAGCGCGACGAAGCTATTGAGCATCACTCGGCGCTCCTCGAGCCAACGATCGATTAACCGGTGAACTCCACCCCAGCGCTCCAATGCGGTTTGGCAATCTTCCAGCATAGTGGCCTCCCAAGCCCGGGCTCTATGCCCTCTAACGTAACTCCGTTGTGAGCAAGACTCCGCTTCCAGAGATAGCCTGTCAATGCAAAGATGTCGCCTCTATTGATCCAGGACAACCCTTAGTCAACGCACGGGCGTTTCAAGCAGTCGCTTGACGACGGCGCCCGCTCAAGGCGGAGCGCAACACGCCAAGCGGTGCCAGTGCCAGCACCACAAAGCCGATCAGGGTCCAACCCGGCAACGACAGGCCAAACAGCCGCCCGCCGACTTCCGCACATTCTCCGGAGCCTACCAACACCATGCTCAATACCTTCTGGAGCGGCAGAATCTCCAGCATGTAATCAAGCCCCGGACCACAGCTGGGCACCTCGCTGGGCGGCAGCGACTGGAGCCACAGGTGGCGCCCGGCAAGCCCTATCCCAACCGCCACCGTAAGAAGCCCCAGCACTCCGTAGACGATGCCTCCCCATCCACGTGGCCCATGCAGCGCGGCCAGAGCAAGCACCAAAGCAGTGGCCAGTACCGCGACACGCTGGAAGATGCAGAGCGGGCAGGGCTCCAGCCCCATGACGTGCTCAAGGAACAGCGCAACGCCCATCATCAGCACACAAAAGCCCAGCCCTGCCAACGCAAAGCGTCGCGGCGTCCACGCCTCGAGAGATCGCATCATGCGGAACACATCCTTAAAGAAAATCAGAGACCAAGGCCCCACCCTAGCTGGGGAGGCCCGACCAGCATTCAGGCATCGCCGATGGGGCGAGGTTCCCGCGCCTGAGCGAAATAGTGCGCCAAGAAGTCGTCGAAGTTTTCCACTTCAGCCGCCTCGATGTCGCCCTGCTGCTGCAAGGAGGTCTCGCGAAGCTCTTCCAGCAGCGCATCGCGGGCGCGATCCATCGGCTCGGCGCGCCAGGCATTCGCCTGCTCTCTGGCCAACTCAAGAGTTGCCTCGACGAAGTCTTCATCGTTGTCGCGCAGCCGAGCCGCCAACTGACCGGAAGGCGTCAGGCTCGGATCATCGAGGCGCGGTTTCAGTGTACTCAGCGCCTGGGCATGGGCGTCGCCACCTTCGATGATATCGAGCAATTCGGCCACGTCTTCGAGCTCCGAGAAAATCACGTGGCCGCGCTCGGCAAGACGCTGAGCCTGGCCGTCGACGGTCAGGCGCAGCTCGGGATCACGGCCACGCTCGACAACGAGACGACGATTATCGTCGAGCCGGTCGCACTCTTCATCGGAAATCCACGGGCTTTCGGCCAGCAAACACCACATCAGGAAAGTATCGAGGAAGCGCATCTGCGCCTCGTCGACGCCGAGTGCCATGAAGGGGTTGAGGTCGAGACAGCGCACCTCGATGTACTCGACGCCCCGCGCCTCGAGGGCCTGGGTCGGGGTCTCGTCGTGGCGTGCCACCCGCTTGGGGCGAATATCGCTGTAGTACTCGTTTTCGATCTGCAGGATATTGGCATTGAGCTGCCGCCATTCGCCGTCCACCTTCACGCCCTTGTCCTGGTAAGCCGGCCAGGGGGTGGAGATGGCGTGACGCAGGGTGCCAACGTAGTTGGACAACGAGTTGAAGCAAATCTTGAGCTGCTCCTGCACCTTGTTCTGGTAACCCAGATCGGACATGCGCAGCGTCGTGGCATAGTCGGACAGCAGCGTGCGGCGGCCATGACGATGCAGCTTGTCAGAGGCGGGCCGGCCGTCGAGAAAGCTCTCGTCAATGGCCGGCGAGGCACCGAACAGGTACATCAAGAGCCAGCTGTTGCGCCGGAAATGCCGGATCAGACCGAAGTAGCGCAGCGACCGATAATCCCCTTCGGTGTCGCGACCCGCCTGGCGGTCGAGCTCCTTGAGCAGCGGCCAAAGGTTGTCCGGCACCGAGACGTTGTAGTGCAACCCTGCGATGGCCTGCATGATGCGTCCGTAGCGCACGTCCAAGCCCTTGCGATAGACATGCTTCATGGTGCCGACGTTGGAGTCGCCGTAGTCGGCGATGGGCACGCTGTCGTTGCCATTGAGCCGTGAGGGCATACTGGCCGGCCAGATCAGCTCTTCGCCCAAGTAGCGATAGCTATAGCGATGCAGGTCGCCGAGAAACGCCAGCGCATCCGCCGGCCGACAGTGAACCGGTGTAATGTACTCGAGTAGCGCCTCGGAGTAATCGGTGGTGATGTACGGGTGCGTCAGCTTCGACCCCAGACGACGAGGATGTGGCGTCGCGGCGATCATGCCGTGGGCATCGGCGCGCAGGCCCTCCTTCTCGATACCACGACGCAGCCGGCCGATCAGCCCTTTGCGGGCAGGCCCCTTGAGACGGGAGAGAACGGTGGCGAGTTGCTCGGACAAGGTGAACACCCCATGTCATGGAAGGGCGGGGCCGGGCCCCTCTCTTCGCTCTTGAAAACGGGGCGAGCGCCATAGGCGTGACGCTCGCACGAAACGGGTTCCCACAATCGGGAGCTCAAACAAGTAATTATGCGGCCTCGATGGCAGCTTTCAAGGCGCCATCAGCAGGCCATCACTTGGTCTTGTGCTTGGCCTGCAGAAGAGCCGCACCCAGCGCGCCCACCGGCTGGTCACTCCGCGAGGCTTCGCTTTCCTGGCGACGCGGTTTGCGCTCACGGGTGCTGCGCCGCGAATCACCGCCGCGTCCGCCGCTGGTTTCTGCTCCTGGCGCTTCGGGCTCGTCGTCCAGCCGCATCGACAGGCCGATACGCTTACGCGGAATATCCACCGCCATCACCTTGACCCGCACGATGTCGCCGGCCTTGACCACGCTGCGCGGGTCCTCGACGAAGCTGTGCGACAACGCCGAGATATGCACCAGGCCATCCTGGTGGACGCCGATGTCGACGAAGGCGCCGAAGTGAGTGACGTTGGTCACACTGCCCTCGAGCAGCATCCCGGGTTCGAGATCCTTCAGGGTCTCGACGCCCTCGCGGAACTCGGCGGCCTTGAACTCCGGACGCGGGTCGCGGCCCGGCTTATCGAGTTCTTTGAGGATATCGCTGATGGTCGGCACACCGAAGCGCTCATCGGCATGCTCGGCGGGCTTTATCGCCTTGAGGGTGGCGCTATCACCGATCAGGCTCGCCACCTCGCGGCGCCCGGCCTTGGCGATGCGCTCGACCAGCGGATAGGCCTCAGGGTGCACGGCGCTGGCATCCAGGGGGTTGTCACCGTTCATGATACGCAGGAAGCCGGCACACTGCTCGAAGGTCTTGGGCCCCAGCCGGCTGACTTCGAGCAGCGCCTGACGGCTCGCAAAGGCGCCTTCGGCGTTGCGGCGAGCAACGATGTTTTCGGCAAGCCCGGGGTTGAGACCCGAGACCCGCGAGAGCAGCGCGCTGGAGGCCATGTTGAGATCCACCCCCACGGCGTTGACGCAGTCCTCGATCACCGCCTCGAGGCTGCGGGAGAGCTGCACCTGGGAGACGTCGTGCTGATACTGGCCAACGCCGATCGACTTGGGCTCGATCTTGACCAGCTCGGCCAGCGGGTCCTGCAGACGACGGGCGATCGAGACCGCCCCACGGATGGTGACATCGAGATCCGGGAACTCCCGGGCCGCATACTCCGAGGCGGAGTACACCGAGGCCCCGGCCTCGCTGACCATCACCTTGCTGACCTTGCGGCCACTCTGACCGCCCAGACGACTGATCAGGTCGCCGGCCAGCTTGTCGGTCTCGCGACTGGCCGTGCCGTTGCCTACCGCGATCAATTCGACGCCGTGCTTCTCAACCAGCTTGCCGAGCACGGCAAGCGACTCATCCCAGCGATTCTGAGGCGCATGAGGGTAGATGGTGGCGTGCTCGAGGAACTGGCCGGTAGCGTCCACCACCGCGACCTTGCAGCCGGTACGCAGGCCAGGGTCGAGGGCCAAGGTAGCCTTCGGGCCCGCCGGTGCCGCCAGCAGCAGATCCTTGAGGTTGGCGGCAAAGACGTTGATCGCTTCAAGCTCGGCGCGTTCACGCAGCCGCCCCATCAGCTCGGTTTCGAGGTGCGTGTAGAGCTTGACCCGCCAGGTCCAGCGCACCACCTCCCGCAGCCAACGGTCGGCCGGGCGGCCGTGATCCTGGATACCGGCCTGGCGGGCGATAGCGACCTCGGCCGGGTGCACCGGCGCCTCATCCTCGCCGGGCAGTTTCAGGGCCAGTGCCAGGACGCCCTCGTTGCGACCGCGGAACATCGCCAGCGCGCGATGCGACGGCACCTTGACCAGCCGCTCATCATGTTCGAAGTAGTCGGAGAACTTGGCGCCCTCCTCGGCCTTACCCTCGATCAAGCGAGCGCTGAGTTCGCCCTCCTCCCAGAATCGCTCGCGCAGGCGACCGACCAGCTCGGCATCCTCGGCAAAGCGCTCCATGAGAATTTGCTTGGCCCCATCGAGAGCCGCCTTGGCATCCTCGATGGCCGGGGTATCACCCTCGGCGGCACGCAAATAGCCTTGGGCTTCCTGCTGGGGATCGAGAGAGGGATCGGCAAGCAGTGCATCCGCCAAGGGTTCCAGGCCAGCCTCGCGGGCGATCTGAGCCTTGGTACGGCGCTTCTTGCGATAGGGCAGGTAGAGGTCTTCGAGTCGCTGTTTGGTGTCGGCATCGCGAATCTGCTTGGCAAGCTTGGGGTCGAGCTTGCCCTGCTCGTCGATGGCGGCCAGCACCGCCTCGCGGCGCTCTTCGAGTTCACGACAGTAACGCAGGCGCTCGTCGAGCTGGCGCAGTTGGGTGTCGTCCAGCCCGCCGGTGACTTCCTTGCGGTAGCGGGAGATGAAGGGCACGCTGGCCCCGCCATCGAGCAGCTCAACCGTGGCCGCCACCTGCTGGGGGCGAACAGCGAGTTCTTCGGCGAGGCGAGCATTGATCTTGGCTTGTGCGTCCATGGAGTCCTTGACGTTCGACCGACGAAAGATCGCGACAAGGTATCATAAACGCTTCGGCATCGCTGCCTGACGCGGGGCCGGCGCAGAACCACCCCGTCTGGCCGTCAGGCTGCGACGAAGGTCAGCGCCAAGCCGTTGTTGCACCAGCGCAGGCCGGTGGGCTCTGGGCCGTCCTCGAATACATGCCCCTGATGCCCACCGCAGCGCGCGCAGTGATACTCGGTGCGCGGCCAGATCGCCGAATAGTCGACCTCGGTCAGCAGATGGCCTTCCAAGTGGGTGAAGAAGCTTGGCCAGCCGGTGCCGGAGTCATATTTCATGTCGCTCTTGAAGAGCAGCAGCTCGCAGCCCGCACAGCGAAACTCCCCCTTTCGGGTTTCCTTGTCCAAGGGGCTCGAATGCGCAGGCTCGGTACCCGCCTCGCGCAGCACATGAAACTGCGCTTCGCTGAGCCGCTCACGCCACTGCGCCTCGCTGAGCTCGAGCACCTCGAGGCCCGGAGCGCGCTCCAGGTTCGGTTTGGGCCGGGCATTGGCCAGTGCGGGAAACAGACTTGCCATGCCACCGGCGCCAAGCAGACCGATAAAGTGTCGACGTTTCATTACTACCTCCACTGATGGCACCGATTCATCCAAGATGGCGACGGTTCGCCTGAAAGATCCGGTGCTTAACCCGAGTGCCTGGATATGCGTCAGCACTTGAAGACAGGCATCCAACTACTGCTGCCAGAAAGGCGACACCCACAAAAAAGGGAAGCCGCGGCTTCCCTTATCTGACTCTCGATTCGCGCCGGGGTTCGTCCCGGCGCTAACCTTTGGACCGATAGGCGCTTACGCCAGTTTCGGCCCGGCTGCCACGATCGCCTCGTCGACGCCGGCAAACTTCTTGAAGTTGTCGACGAACTTGGCCACCAGGTCCTGCATGTGACGATCATAGGCGGCGCGGTCCTCCCAGGTCTCGCGCGGATCGAGCAGGCTGGAGTCGACGCCCGGCACGGAAAGCGGCACCTCGAGATTCAGGCCCTCGACGGTGCGGGTCTCCACGTCGCGCAGCACGCCGGACTGAATGGCGCTGATGATGCCACGAGTGGTGGGAATCGCGAAGCGCGAGCCACCCTCGCCATAGGCACCGCCGGTCCAGCCGGTATTGACCAGGTAGACGCGGGCGTCATTCTCTTCGACGCGCTTGATCAGCAGATCGGCGTACTCGCGCGCCGGGCGCGGGAAGAAAGGCGCACCGAAGCAGGTCGAGAAGGTCGCTTCCAGACCTGCCGAAGAGCCCATCTCGGTGGAGCCGACCTTGGCGGTGTAGCCGGACAGGAAGTGGTAGGCAGCGGCTTGCTTGGACAGCACCGATACCGGCGGCAGCACGCCCGACATGTCGCAGGTCAGGAAGATGATGGCGTTGGGCTCGCCTGCCCGGTTCTCCGGCACCCGCTTCTCGATGTGCTCGAGCGGATAGGCGGCGCGCGAGTTCTGGGTCAGGCTGTCATCGGCATAGTCCGGGCTGCGGCGGTCATCGAGCACCACATTCTCGAGTACCGCGCCGAACTGGATGGCCTGCCAGATGACCGGCTCGTTCTTCTCGGACAGATCGATGCACTTGGCATAGCAGCCGCCCTCGATGTTAAACACCGTACCCTTGCCCCAGCCATGCTCATCGTCGCCGATCAAGTAGCGCGCCGGGTCGGCTGACAGGGTGGTCTTGCCGGTACCGGACAGGCCAAAGAACAGCGTGGTCTCACCGTCTTCACCGACGTTGGCGCTGCAGTGCATCGGCAGCACATCATGGGCCGGCAGCAGGAAGTTCTGCACCGAGAACATGGCTTTCTTCATTTCGCCCGCGTAGTGCATGCCGGCGATCAGTACCCGGCGGCCGGCGAAATCCAGGATCACCGCCGCTTCGGAGTTAGTGCCATCGCGAGCCGGGTCGCAGGCGAAATGAGCGGCATTGAGGATGGTCCACTCATCCTTGGTGGCCGGATTATAGCCTTCGGGACGCACGAACATGGTGCGACCGAAGAGATTCTGCCATGCCGTCTCGGTGGTCATGCGTACCGGCAGGTAGTACTGCGGGTCGGCCCCCACATGCAGCTCGGAGAAAAAGCTGTCGCGCTCGCCCAGGTAGGCCTCGACCCGCTGCCACAGCGCCTCGAAGGCGGCCGCATCGAAGGGGCGGTTGACGCTGCCCCAGTCGATCTGGCTGCTGGTCGACGGCTCATCAACGATAAAGCGATCCGCCGGCGAGCGCCCCGTGCGCGCCCCGGTGTTCACCACCAGAGCGCCGTTGTCGGCCAGCCGCCCCTCGCCGCGAAGCAGGGCATGCTCGACCAGCTCAGCGCTGCTCAAGTTGGTGAATTGCTGATGGCTGACGGTCGCGTCGACGCGAGGCACGGCTTGGTTCGTGGTCATTTAGGTGTCCTGGGCCCGAAGGCACTTCTCTCTCGATGGCCGGCGCGTCATGACGCGCCCTCTGTGTTCGCACCGGCGCCGGTGACAGGTGAGCCTGTTCTTGTGGGGAAACGGCGCCGGGCGGCTCGAATGGTCGAGCATTATGGCAAAAAGGGACGCCTGGGAAAACGTCCCGTTTCGCTATCGTTCGTGTAGTTTTTCTACTACATAGAAGCACTTATCCGACGATGGCGTGAATCGCTCAATGCAGGGTCGGCGAAGGCGCATCAGGCGACTCGATCAGCGCCTCGATTTCCGCGGCACCAAAGTGGTAGCGGGTATGGCAGAAGTGGCACTGGGTGTCGACGGCCTGCTGCTCCTCGAGGATGCTGCGCAGCTCCGCCTCCCCCAGGTTGTGTAGTGCCCGCGCAATGCGCTCACGAGAGCAGCTGCAGGCGAAATACAAGGGTTTGGGATCGAAGACCCGCACGGTTTCCTCGTGATAGAGGCGATGCAGCAGCTCACGCTGCTCCAGGCCGAGCAGTTCTTCATCCTTGAGGGTGCTGGCCAGATGCACGGAGCGTTCCCAGGCGTCCTGGTCCTGGTTCTGGCTTTCATCAGGCAGGCGCTGCAGCAAAAGCCCACCGGCCCTGTGCTGTTCGGCATCCGCCGCCAGCCAGAGTTTGGTTGGCAGCTGTTCGGAGCGGGCGAAGTAATCTTCCAGGCAGCCGGCCAGGCTGTCTTCGGTCAGCTCGACGATGCCCTGGTAGCGGTTGCCCTCTTTCGGGTCGAGGGTGATCACGATACGGCCATCGCCAAGCAGCTCGCGGAAACCGGCGCCATCACCAGGAATGGACTGATCCTCGGCCAGCCGAGCGATACCGCGCAGCTCTCCGCCGGGGTTGGACTCGGCCATCAGCAGGCCCAGCGGTCCGTTACCGCGCACCTCGAGGCTCAGTGTGCCGTCGAGCTTGACGGTCTCGGTGAGTAACGCAGCGGCTCCCAGCAACTCGCCCAGTAGTCGGGCCACCGGCGCCGGGTAGGTCTGGGTATCGAGCACCGCCGCATAGGCGGCGTCGAGGGTCATCAGCTCGCCGCGCACGTTGGTGTCGTCGAGCAGGAAGCGTTGAATCTGATCGGTCATGTGAAGATTTCCGGTAACGTCGAATCTGGGGAATGCGGACCCTGTCGAGGACTGGCGGCGCCTAGTCGCCCGAGTCGCGCATGAAGCGTTTGATCTCGCGCCGATCGCGGCGGTCGGGCCGCTTCACTGGGTGCTGCATGGCCTGGTTGGCCAGCCGGCGCTGCTCGGTTTCCTTGGCACGGCGTGCAGCGCTTTCTTCGGTCTCGCGGTATAGGGTGCGCGCCTCCGGGGCGCCGCGACGCTGGCCGGAAAGCTCAAGCACCTCGACCTCATAGGTATCCCAGCCCTGCGGCACGCGAATCAGAGCCCCCACCTCTACCATCTTGCTGGTCTTTGCACGGCCACCGTTGTAGTGCACCTTGCCACCCTCGACCGCCTTCTTGGCGAGCTGGCGGGTCTTGAAAAAGCGCGCCGCCCACAGCCATTTGTCGAGCCGTACGTCGGCCATGCTCAGCCCTCCCCTTGCTGTTGAGACTCGGTATGGGACTCGTCGCCGGGGCGCTCGCTGGGCAGGATGCTCGCGAAGCGATCCAGGGCGATAAATTCCTCGAGATCGCGTTCCGGGCGACGGCTGTCGGGCTGCTTGATGCCCAGCAGATGGCGGATGCCGAACTCGCGGGCGCTCTCTAGCACCGCCGGATTGTCATCGATGAAGAGCGTCCGGGCGGGATCGAAAGGCTCGATTTCCTGCAGGGCGAACCAGAATTCCTGCGCCTCCTTGGGAACGCCGACATCCGCCGAGGAAACAATCGCATCGAGAAAGTCCTCGAGCCCGGTCAGCGGCAGCTTCAGCGCCAGGCTCTCGCGGTCGGCATTGGTCGCCAGCACTACCCGAGGATGGGCATGCTTGAGCCAGGTAAGAAAATCCATGGCGTCGCTGCGCAAGCCGATCAGGTGCTGCACCTCACGCTTCAGGGTGACGATATCGACGCCCAGCTCGCGGCTCCAGTAGGCCAGGCTGTACCAATTGAGGGTGCCCTGCTCTGAAATGATGCGCGAGCGGATTTCCTCCTGGCTGGCGGCATCCAGGCGGTGCAGCTCGACATAGCGCCGTGGCAGGTGCTCGAGCCAGAAATGGCTGTCGAAATGCAAGTCCAGCAGGGTACCGTCCATGTCCAACAACACGGTATCGATGGCGCGCCAGTCGATCATCGGCCAAGGGCTCCGCAGCAATGAATAGAGTGCTATTGTACCCCTTCACGCCATCGCTGCCCACGGAGCCCCTATGCCACAAGACGCCGACTGGCCACAGAAACCCCGCACTCTGGCACGCCGCGAGGTGGCCAGGAGCCGACTGTTCGCCATCGAGGAAATGGAGCTGCGATTTGCCAACGGCGCCGAGCGCACCTTCGAGCGCCTGATGCCACGCGGCAACGGCGTTGGTGCGGTGATGATCGTGGCCATGCCCGACCCCGAGCATGTATTGCTGATTCGCGAGTATGCCGCCGGTTTCGACGACTACGTGCTGACGCTGCCCAAAGGGGTGGTCGACCCCGGCGAGGATATCGTCGGTGCAGCCAATCGTGAGCTGATGGAGGAATGCGGCTTCGGCGCCCGTCGCCTGGAACCGCTGGTCGAGCTGTCGCTGGCGCCCAACTACATGCATCACCGCATGCAGGTGATGCTGGCGAGCGACCTTTACCCTCACCGGCTGCCCGGCGACGAGCCGGAACCGCTGATCGTCGAGACCCACGCCATCGAATCATTGCCGAACCTACTTGCCCGGGAAGACTTCCATGAAGCCCGCGCCATCGCCGCGCTTTACATCGCCAGAGACCGGCTGCGCGAGGACAGCCCGTCGATGGATCTCTGGTAGCCCTGACACCTCAGGACGGCGAAACGGCCCGTGGACTAGCGCTGGCGCATGCCAGTGCCCTCGCGCAATTTGACCCAGCGCTGCTGGCGATAGCTGTCGAGGCCTGCTTCCAGCAGCATCATCACCTTGATGGCCGAGCCGGCATCGACTGGGTTCTCCGCCTGGCCCGCCAGCGCATCAGCGATGCCCTGATAATAGGCCAGGTAATCACCGGGCAGCGTCGGATGCTCGTGGGCCACCAGGGCCTGCGACGCTTGGTCCCACGTGCGCAGCGTGCCGTGGTGGGTATCGACACCCCACGCTGGCCCCGGCGTTTCGCCGGCCTTGAGGCGATCTTCCTGTGGGTCGAGACCATACTTGAGGTAGCTGCCCTGAGTCCCGTGGGCGGCGAAGCGCGGCGTCGGCTCGGCGATCAAGGCACTGGCCTTGAGCGTCACGCGGCGCTCCTCATAATCGAGCAGCGCCACGAAATCATCATCGGTCTGAGCACCGTCACGACTCACCGCCAGGTCGAGCAGGATGCGCCGCGGCATGCCAAACAGCTCCAGCGCCTGGTCCAGCAGGTGCGGCCCCAGGTCATACCAGATGCCACCGCCGGGTTGGGCCTGCTCCCGCCAACGATCGCGCACGTCGGGACGAAAGCGGTCGAAGCGTGACTCCAGTGATACCAGGCGACCCAGGTCGCCAGCTTCCAGCAGCGCCTTCAGGGTCAAGTAGTCGCTATCCCAGCGGCGGTTATGGAATACCGACAGCAGCCGGTCGCTCTCATCTGCCAACCCGCGCAGCAGCTTCGCCTCGGACAGGGTCACCGTGAATGGCTTGTCGACGACCACATGCTTGCCGGCGGCGAGAGCTGCCTTGGCCAGCGGAAAGTGGCTCTGATTGGGCGTCGGGATCACCACCAGATCGATGTCGCTGCGCGAAAACAGCTCCTGTGGCTTCGCCTCCACGGCCATCTCGGGCAGGCTTGCGTGCACCTTGTCGGGGTCACTCGAGGAAATCGCCACCAGTTCGAGATTGGGCGTGGCCTGGATCAATGGCACGTGAAAGGTCTGGCTGGCAAAGCCGAAGCCCACCACGCCGACCGTAAACTTCTGCTTCATCGCGGATCCTTGAGGTATGTCGGGAAGATAAGCGCCCTTATGGGCCTGAAGAGGTCGCGACCGATAGAGCCGTCGCGCCCATGCATATCATCAAACGGTCAGAGAATCGTCATATCGACCTTGGTCGAATCAACCATACTGAAGAGTGGCTGTTGTTTTCCACCATCGTGGTTTTCCATGATCAAGGGAGGCTGGTTTGATGTGTTACAGCGAGGAAAGTCTTTCACTGCTGCTGCTGTGGTTTGAATTGGAATGTGAGCTATATGCGCCACTGGAAGAAGAAGAGATGATTCCCGAGGCGGCGTAAGGCCAGGATCTGCCGAATTTCATAAAGGCCCGCGCCGGAAGGTGCGGGCCTCATTATTGCAGTTAAGCGCATTAAGGTTGGCGAGCGCCTCAATCGAGCTTGTCGAGATCGCGCACCGCGCCCTTGTCGGCGGAGGTAGCCAGCAACGCATACGCCTTCAGCGCCGCCGACACCTTGCGCACACGCTCGATGCTCGGCTTCCAGGCCTGCTTGCCGCGCGCCTCCATAGCTTCGCGACGCGACGCCAGGGTGGCGTCATCCAGCAGCACGTCGATGCGGCGACTGGGGATGTCGATGCGAATCGGATCGCCCTGTTCGACCAGGCCGATGGCACCACCGGCCGCAGCCTCCGGAGAGACGTGACCGATGGAGAGGCCCGAGGTCCCGCCGGAGAAGCGCCCGTCAGTCAGCAGCGCACAGGCCTTGCCCAACCCCTTGGACTTCAGATACGAGGTCGGATACAGCATTTCCTGCATGCCCGGTCCGCCCTTGGGCCCCTCGTAGCGAATCACCACCACATCGCCCTCGCTGACCTTGTCGGCAAGGATATGTTCGACCGCCTGATCCTGGGACTCGACCACATGGGCGCGGCCCTCGAAGACCAGGATCGAGTCATCGACGCCAGCAGTCTTGACCACGCAACCATCGACGGCGATGTTGCCCTTGAGCACCGCCAGCCCACCCTGGGGTGAGAAGGCATGGGCGAGGTCGCGAATGCAGCCGGTGGCACGATCACCGTCCAGGCTCGGCCAGCGAGCACTCTGGGAAAATGCGGTCTGGGTGGGAATACCGCCGGGGCCCGCGCGGAAGAACTCGACGACCTCGGGGCTCGGCGAGCGCATGATGTCCCATTCCTCAAGCGCCGCGGCCAGGCTGTCGCCATAGACGGTCGGCACACGGGTATCGAGCACCCCGGCCCGATCCAGCTCCCCGAGAATCGCCATGATGCCGCCGGCCCGATGCACGTCCTCGATATGATACTTCTGGGTGTTGGGCGCCACCTTGCACAATTGAGGCACTTCTCGGGACAGCCGGTCGATATCGTCCATGGTGAAGTCGATCTCGGCCTCCTGCGCTGCGGCCAGCAGGTGCAGGATGGTGTTGGTTGAGCCACCCATGGCGATATCCAGGGTCATGGCGTTCTTGAACGCCGCCTTGGCACCGATGGCACGCGGCAACAGGTGCGCCTCATCACCCTCGTAGTAGCGCTTGGCCAGCTCGACGATGCGGTGGCCCGCGGTCTCGAACAGCCGCCGGCGATCGGAGTGGGTGGCCAGCATCGTACCGTTGCCGGGCAGCGCCAGGCCCAGGGCTTCGGTCAGGCAGTTCATCGAGTTGGCAGTGAACATGCCTGAGCAACTGCCACAGGTTGGGCAGGCGCTGCGCTCGACCTCGTTGAGCGTCTCATCGTCGACGCTGTCGTCGGCAGCCATCACCATGGCATCGACCAGATCCAGGCCGTGATCCAAGAGCTTGGTCTTGCCGGCTTCCATGGGCCCGCCAGAGACGAAGATTACCGGCACGTTGAGGCGCATGGCGGCCATCAGCATTCCCGGCGTGATCTTGTCGCAGTTGGAGATGCAGACCAAGGCATCGGCGCAGTGAGCATTGACCATGTACTCGACGCTGTCGGCAATGATGTCGCGACTCGGCAAGGAGTAGAGCATGCCGTCATGGCCCATGGCGATGCCATCATCCACCGCGATGGTATTGAATTCCTTGGCCACGCCTCCGGCCTTCTCGATCTCGCGAGCCACCAGTTGGCCCATGTCCTTGAGGTGCACATGGCCCGGCACGAACTGGGTGAAGGAATTGGCCACGGCGATAATCGGCTTGTGGAAGTCGTCGTCCTTCATGCCGGTGGCGCGCCACAGGGCCCGGGCGCCAGCCATATTGCGGCCGGCGGTGGTGGTACGAGAGCGATATTCGGGCATGCAATCCTCTGTCTTCTTGCGCGTCTCGTGGCTCGAGACGTCGTTTTCGTCGTCCTGGCGCCACGGTCGTTGCCGGGCGCTCGGTGTCCAGTGAACCGTCGATTCTTACATGAGCCTGGGGCGCATGGAAGCCACATGGCAGCGCCCGCCCTCTCTCCAGCTCTCTCCAGAACTCTCCAGAGCTCCCCAGCACTTTCCAGACGATCTCAGCCGGGCTCTGCACAAGGGCCTTGGCAAGTACGGCCTGCGGTCGCTGCTAGGCTGTTACCAGCCGCCCATCCAGCAGCTGCAGACGATGCTGGGCCAGGGCGTCGACGTCTTCCGGATCGTGGCTGACCAGCAGCACCGCGACGCCAGCCGCCTGCTGGCGGCGCACCAGGCCCCAGAGCGCCTCGCGATTGTCGCGATCCAGGCCGCTGAAGGGCTCATCGAGCAGCAGCACGCGGGTCTCACGCAGCAGCGAGCGCAGCAGCGCTACCCGCTGCTGTTGCCCGCCAGAGAGCTCGCCGGGCAAGCGATCATGCAGCCCGCCCAGGCCGACCTCGGCGAGGCCATCGAGAATGCTCTCTCGCTGGGCGTCCGAGAGTTTGAGGTCCGGCGCAAGCCCCAGGCCGACGTTGATCCAGACCGGCAGGTGTTCAAAGAGGTTATGGTCCTGAAAAACCGTGGTCATGCCGCGTGCCCAGGGCGGTTGCTCGACCAGGTTTTCGCCTATCTCCTCGTTCAGCCCCTTGGGCAGGCTCTCGCCCTGCCCCTCACCGAACCTCTCACCCACCGCCTCACCAACCCAGCAGAGCCTGCCCGCGCTCGGGGTGAGGAACCCCGCCAACAGGTTAAGCAGGGTGCTCTTACCCGCCCCGGAGGGCCCGGATACGGCCAGGCACTCACCCGGCGCCAGGTGAAAGGTGAAAGCGAAGTCCGGCGTCTCGCCCGGATCGCAGCGCGTGTAGTGAAAACTCAGATGATCGGCACAAAGCATCAGGGCTCCGGGCGGTCGTTGGCAGGGGGCTGAGGAAAATCCGGTCGAGGCGGACAAGCAAATGGATAGCGCGGCAAGCGACGCGTCAGCCAGGCAAAGCACATGAACAGCGCCGCCACCGTTGCCAATAGCACCAGGGCAGTCGCCGCCGCGGTCTGCCAGCGATAGCTGCCAAGTTGCTGGTAGAGCAGCATCGGCAGCGTCGGCGCCGAGGGGCTGCCGAACAGGGCAATGACGCTGAAGTCGCCCAATGACAGGGTCATGGCATAGGCAAGGGCCAGCGCCGCCGGTCGCCGCAGCCGCGGCCATAGCAGCCAGCGAAAGCGCGCCAGGCCTTGAATATCGAGCTGATCGGCGAGCCGCCGCTGCGCCACCGGCAGGCCAAGCAGCGCCCCGCGCAGCACCTGCATGACGAACGGCAGGGCCATGAAGCCATTGACCAGCACCACCAGACCGTAGCCCTGCCAGCCGCCACCGAGCCGCGGACGCAACAGCAGGAAGAGCCCGGTACCCAGCACCAGCGCCGGTAGCACCAGAATCAGCTGTCCGCTGCCCTCCATCAGCCCCGCCGTCAAGCGCTGCCCGCGTGCGGCCAGCCAGCCGCGACCGGCGAGCAGGGCAAGCCCCAGCATCAGCGCCAGGCTCCCCGCGCCGGCAGCCATGACGAGACTTCGCCCCAGCGCCGGCCACAGGCTCGACTGAGCGGCGAGATCGGTCACACCCCCGAGCCCCGCCAGCACCACCGCCGCCAGGGGCGGCAGCAACAGCAGTGACAGGGCCACGAGCCAGCAGCCATCCGTGAACCGCGAGACGCCCAGGGCGTCGCGGCGCTGCCAACGGCCCTGGAGCGGCATTGCGTCGTCGCCGGCCACCAGCGACGGCGCCCCGCCCTGACTGAGCGCCAGGGCCCAGAGCCCCAGGCAGATCGTTAGCTGGACGAGCGCCAGGAGTGCCGCCAGCGCCAGGTCGTTATCGAACTTCAGCGCCTGATAGAGCGCCACCTCAAGCGTCGTCGAGCCGGGGCCGCCGCCCAGGGTCATGACGATGGCGAAGCTAGTGAAGCACAGGGTGAAGATCAGCGCGGCGAGTCGCGGCAGCAGCCGCTTGAGGGCCGGCCATTCGAGGGTGCGCCAGATGGCCTGGCGTTGGAGGCCAAGCTGCGCCGCCAGCCGCCAGTGGGCGGCGGGGGCGCGTTCGAGTTCCTGCAACAGCAGTCGCGCGGCCAGCGGCAGATTGTAGAAGACATGGGCCAGCACGATGCCGGAGAGGCCATAGAGATAGCCCGCCGGCGCACCCGTCAGCGCCTCCCACAGCGGCGCCGCCCAGCCCTGACGGCCATGCACCGCCACCAACCCGAACAGCGCGATCAGGCTGGGGACCACCAGCGACAGTTCCATGGCACGCAGCAGCAAGCGGCGCCCGACAAAGCGCGGCCGCCTAGCCAGGGCCACCGCCACCGGCACCGCCAGAGCCAGCGAGACAAGCGTCGAGAGGCTGGCCTGCCAAAGGCTGAAGCGCAGCACGCCAGCCAAGTAGGGCTCCCGCCACAGGCTAGACGGCGAGACGCCGGGTGCCTGCACCAGCAGCGCACCAAGACTGCCAAGCCCCAGCCCGACCAGCGCCGCCAGCGCCGTGAGCCCGGCCCACAGAGGCAGCTGGGTCAGCCGCCGCTGGCCGTGAGGCGACGCCTTGCCCGCTGTTAGCGCCTCAGATGCCATGGCACGCGGCCAAGACCTGAGGGGGCCTGGTCTTCACCCGCATCATCGGGTACTGGCGTTGAGCCATTCACGGATCCACTCGCGGCGATGGGCCTGCACCTCGTCGGGGGTGAAGGTGAAGCTCTCGGGCTCGATCAGTCGATCAAAGACCGCCGGGCGCTCCTCGCCGAGTTCGATGGCCGGGTACATGACGTTGCCAAGCGGTATATGGCGCTGGAAGTCCGCGGTCAGCACGAAATCCAGAAAGTCGCGAGCGAGCGCCGGATGCTCGCTGGTCTTGAGCATCGCGGCGGTCTCCACCTGCAGGTAGTGGCCCTCGGCGAATTCGGCGGCCTGGTAGCGATCGGTGTTCTCCACGGCCATGTGGTAGGCAGGCGAGGTACTGTAGGAAAGTACCATCGGCGCCTCGCCGTTCATGAACAAGGAGAAGTAGGCCTGGCTCCAGCCGCCGGTGACGGTCAGGACGTGATCGTTGAGTTTCTCCCAGGCGGCAGGCGCCTCGTCGCCGTAGACCCGCTTCATCCACAACAGCAGCCCAAGACCGGTAACGCTGGTGCGGGGGTCCTGAATGATCACCTTGAGATCATCCGGTGCCGCCAGCAGCTCAGCGAAGCTCTTGGGTGGGTTGGGCAGGGCCTCGCGGTCATAAACGAAGGCAAAGCGCCCCCAGTCATAAGGAAGAAAGACGGGATCGTCCCACTCTACCGGCAGCGACAGGCGCGACAGGTTCGCCTGGTGTGGAGCCAGCAGGTCCAGGTCGCGGGCTTCGGCCATCAGGTTCATGTCCAGGCCAAGCACCAGGTCGGCGGCACTGCCCTCGCCTTCCAGACGCAGCCGCTGCAACAGGTCGACGCCGCCCGAGAGCGCCACGAACTCGAGCCGGCAGTCGCCGCAGCGGGCCTCGAAGGCTTCCTTGATACCGGGGCCCGGGCCCCATTCGGCGACGAAGGAATCGTAGGTGTAGACCGTCAGGGTGCGCGGCTCGTCGGCCATCGCGGACACGGCGGCGAGCCCGGCCACCACCCCCAGCGCCGTGCAGATCGGCTTGGCATTCATGATTGTGTCGGTTCCTCATGCGCAGGGCCCCAAGCGGGGCCCTCTCATGGTGATAGTGCGGCCAGTGGCTGCCCACGGCCGCTAGATAGCAGACCGGTTGCTAGAAGACGACCTTGGCCACGTCCTTGTACTGCTTGGCGAAGTGCACCGTCATGCCTTCGCGCAGGTAGTCCGGCAGCTCGGCGTAGTCGCGACGATTGGCCTCGGGCAGGATCACCTCGAAAATGTCGCTGCGCCGGGCGGCGATGATCTTCTCGCGGATACCGCCTACCGGCAACACCTGGCCGGTCAGGGTCAGCTCACCGGTCATGGCCAGAGAGCGACTGATGGACTGATGGCGCGCCAGCGAGAGCAGTGTCGTGGCCATGGTCACACCCGCCGAGGGGCCATCTTTGGGCGTCGCTCCCTCCGGCACATGCAGGTGGATGAAGGCGTCATTGAAAAAGTCAGCATCGGCACCGAACTCCCCCAGATGACCCTGCACATAGCTGTAAGCGATGTTAGCAGACTCTTTCATTACATCGCCGAGCTGGCCGGTGAGCTTGAAGCCGCGATCCAGGGCATGCACCTTGCCGGCCTCCACCGGCAAGGTCGCGCCACCCATCGAAGTCCAGGCAAGCCCGGTGACCACACCCTCTCCCTTGAGCACCGTTTCCTTACGGAACGGCGGCGCGCCGAGGAATTCCTCGAGGTTGTTGACCGAGACCTTGACCGTCTGCTGATCGTGCTCGAGCAGCTTGACCGCCGCCTTGCGCACGATGCGGTGCAGCTGTTTCTCCAGTTGGCGCACGCCGGCCTCGCGGGCATAGCCCTCGATCACCTGGCGAAGCGCCGCATCGGTCAGATTGATGCGCTTCTTGGGGATCTTGTCGCGTTTGAGAAGTTTCGGCCAGAGGTGGTGCTTGGCGATGGCCACCTTTTCCTCGGCGATATAGCCGGACAGGCGAATCTGCTCCATGCGGTCGAGCAGCGCTCCGGGAATCGAGTCCAGGGTGTTGGCGGTGCAGACGAACAGCACCTTCGACAGGTCCAGCCGCACATCGAGATAGTGATCGAGGAAGTCGACGTTCTGCTCCGGGTCGAGCACTTCGAGCAGCGCCGAGGCCGGATCGCCCTGGAAGGACTGGCCGAGCTTGTCGATCTCGTCGAGCATGATCACCGGATTCTCGACTTCCACTTCCTTGAGCGCCTGAACCAGCTTGCCCGGCATGGCGCCCACATAGGTGCGACGGTGGCCCTTGATTTCGGCCTCATCGCGCATGCCGCCTACCGAGAAGCGATAGAACTCGCGGCCCAACGCCTCGGCGATGGAGCGTCCCACCGAGGTCTTGCCGACCCCGGGCGGCCCCACCAGCAACAGAATCGAGCCGCCCACGTCGCCCTTGAAGGTGCCCTCGGCGAGGAACTCGACGATGCGTTCTTTCACATCGGCGAGGCCGTCATGGTCGCGATCCAGTACCGTGCGGGCGTGCTTGAGATCGAGCTGATCCTGGCTGGTGATGCCCCAGGGCAGCGAGGTCAGCCAGTCGAGATAGTTGCGGGTGGTGCCATACTCCGGCGAGCCGGTCTCGAGCACCGAGAGCTTGTCGAGCTCATCGTCGATGCGGCTCATCACCCGCTCGGGTACCTCGAGCTCGGTGAGACGCTTCCTGAAGGTGTCGACGTCGTTGTCGCGGTCGTCCTTGGAGATGCCCAGCTCGCGCTGAATCACCTTCAGCTGCTCGCGCAGGAAGAACTCGCGCTGGCGGTCCTGCATCTGGGCGTTGACCTGATCGCTGATCTCGCTCTGCAGCTGGGCGACCTCGATCTCCTTGCGCAGCAGCGGCAGCACCTTCTGCATGCGCTCCATTACCGGCCAGGTCTCGAGAATGGACTGCAGCTCAGGGCCCTTGGCGGAGGTCATGGCGGCGGCAAAGTCGGTCAGCGGACCCGGCTCATGAGGGCTGAAGCGGTTGAGATAGTGCTTGAGTTCTTCGCCGTAGAGCGGATTGATGGGCAACAGTTCCTTGATGCCGTTGATCATCGCCATGGCATAGGCGCGGGTCTCGTCCTCGTCGGCGTTGACCGGCTCCTTGGGATAGCTGACCTCGACCAGGTAGGGCGGCTTCTTCGACAGCCAGCGCTGGATGCGAAAGCGCCGCATGCCCTGGGCGATGAACTGAATCTGATCATCCTCGCCCTGCACCTTGTGCATGCGCACGGCGGTGCCGGTGACCGGGAAGTGGCCGTAATCCAGTTCGTCGATCTCGGTATCGCCCACATAGGCGAGGCCAACCGTATGATGCGGCGTATTGCCCACGCGCTTGATAGTCTCTTCCCAGCGCGGGCGATGAATCACCAGCGGCTGTACCTGCGCCGGAAAGAAGGGACGGTTGTGAATCGGCAACAGGTAGATCCGCTCGGGAAGGTAGTCTCGAGTCGGCACCACTGCGCCACTTTCGATGTGAGCATCTTCGTCCGGCGTCCCCTCGTCGGAGGCCCGGTCATCGCGTTCATAAAAGACTTGCTGAAGATCGTCGTCGCGCTCGCTCATGATCCATCCTGTGATCCGGTTGGCCATATGACCCTAGGCCATGGAATGCGGGCGGCGGCGGCGAACTTCAAGTCATGCACTGCTTCGGGAACGAACCGGGCCCAGCCAATGAGCTGGGCCCGAGTGCCTCACAGCAGTGGCGGCAGGGGACGGCCATTGACGCTCGGCCGTCCGTTTTCGATGAGGATATTCAGGCGTTCGGTGGTCATCGGCAGGCCCAACTGCATCACCGCCATCGGCGGCACATCCTGCCAGTCGAACTGGCCATTGAGTCGACGCACCCAGCGCAGGCGCTGCTTGGGCTGGTCCAAATCCTCGAACGACAGGTTCTCGGCGCCTTCACCGTCGAAGGTCAGCTCACCACTCAGTTCGGTGTCCATGGAGAGCATGTCGCTCTTAACGGCGAGATGATCCAGCGTCAGTGTTGGCGAGTCAACGAATAGCGCCAGCAGCTGGGGCTCAAGGCGCTCGAGCAGAGCGGAGAACTCGGCATCGTTGAGCTCTTCGATGGGCGTTCCGCCAGCTGTCTCATCATCGAGGGCGGTCTCGAGGGTGCGGACCGCGTCAGCATTGATCTGCGACAGCGAGAAAGCGAGCTCACCGGAAAGAAGAGGCTCATCGCCGACCCGCGCTTCGCCGAGTTTGAAGGTACCGCCCAGCTGCAACTCCTCGGCACCGAGACTCAGGTCGCCCTGATAACTCAAGTCGACGAGTTCGACCGTGGGATTGTAATCCCGCGCCATCGTCAGGCTATCCAGTGCGAAATTCGCCTGCTGATCACGCTCCTGGCCCGTTTCGTCCTGTTGGTAGCGAGAAGTCAGCGTCAGGCGCCCCAGCTTCAGGCTTCCCTCCTCGTCACGAAACTCCAAGGGTGCAATCTCACCGTCCAGGTGCACGTCGTTAGGCTGCCCCTTGACGGTGAAAAAGCCACCTTGGCTGATCAGCCGGTCATCGGCGTCCTGGATGTCCATGGCAGAGAAATCGAGGCGCCCGGTGAAGTCACCGCTCAGGGTCTCGATCTCGGCGTGCCAGCGCGGCGGCGCCGCTTCAAGCTTATCGGCGAACAATGTCTGGTCGTCCGCAACGACTTCCATCTCGCCGGAAAGCCGCGTGCTGGTAAGCCCGTGGTTGGCCGTGTAGGGAAAACTCAGGCTAAAGCGCTCATCGCGCTTGAGGGTGAGAAGGATCTCACCGCTGGAGGTGAACCAGCCCTGCTCGATGTTCTTACGCTCGAACGTGACATCCTCGCTTTCCTCGAGGGACTTCAGGCCCCGCGCCAGCTCGTCATCGAAGCGTTCGCTCGAGTAGACCTGAGCGGCGAGATAACCGCCACCCACTAGTACGACCGCCGTCACGGCCACGAGTCCCTTGCGCATTGTGTTCCCTCACTGGCAATGCTCATCGCTTGGCGATGATGAATGAATGTCGATCGAGCGCTCTATCAGCGCCCCACACTGGCTAACTGGCTCACGCGGCTAGGCTGTGTTTGAAAAGTCGACGAGCGCAGTACTTTTCAGACATTGCCTAGTGCAACCACAGCCAAAGATGGATGGTACTCCAGGCATAGATGCCGGCCAGCACGTCATCGATCATGATGCCGAAGCCACCGGCCACACGCCGGTCGGCCCAGCGAATCGGCCAGGGCTTGTAGATATCGAAGACCCGAAAGATGGCGAAACCCCATAGCGCCGCCTCCCAGGAGAACGGCACCGCCGCCATGGTGATCCAGTAGCCGACGAACTCATCCCAGACGATACCGGAATGGTCGTGGACGCCGAGATCCCGCGAGGTGCGATCGCACAACCAGATCCCCAGAAAATAGGCCACGACCACGACGCCCAGGTACCAGGACAGCGGCAGATCCGTCATCAACCAGTAGAAAGGGATCGCCGCCAGGGTCCCGAAGGTACCTGGCGCGAAGGGAACGACGCCGCTGCCCAGACCAAAAGCCAGGAAATGGCTGGGGCGTCGCCAGACGCTGCCCGGTGCACGATTCATGGCGTTGCTCCTGAAAAGTGTTGCCAGCCCCCGGGGCCATGCGCTTCCACCCCCTGAATGCCGGGTGTGGCAGTGAAGCGTCCAATGACGGTCAGCGGCACCCCGAGAGCGTCGAGCGCCTGGCGAGCCGGCGCTAGGGCCTCTGCCGGCAGGCCGAGCAGCAGTTCGTAATCGTCACCGCCGCTAAGCGCCGCCTGACGGGCGCCCTCCCCCAGCCGCTCGACCAGGCCCTCGGCCAGCGGTAGTGCCTCAACCTCCAGCTCCACACCAAGTCCCGAGGCATCGCAGAGATGCTGAAGATCGGCGAGCAGGCCATCGGAAACGTCGATTGCCGCACTGGCCAGGCCGCGCAGCGCTTGCCCGGCAGCAAGGCGCGGCTCGGGCAACAGGTAGGCAGCCAGCAGCGGGTCGTCAAGCGAGCGCTCGCCTGACTGCCAGGCGGCCAAGCCCCCGGCCCCGCCGCCCAGCGAGCCGGTGACGACGAGCAGATCACCTTCAGCGGCACCGTGGCGAGTCAAGGCTTCGCCGGGCGGAACCTCACCCTGCACGGTGACGCTAACCGAAAGCGGGCCGCGGGTCACATCGCCGCCGACCAGATCGACTCCGGCGCGGACACATAGGGCATCGAAGCCTTGGGCAAAAGGCTCGAGCCAGGCATCGTCGGCATGGTCGAGAGTCAGTGCCATCAGGCACCAACGGGGAACGGCGCCCATGGCCGCCAGATCGCTCAGGCTGACCGCCAGCGCCCGGTGGCCGATGACCGCGGCGGGCGCGGCATGTGGGAAGTGGACGTCAGCCACTGACGTATCGACGCTGACCGCCAGCTGATGACCGGGTGTAGGCGCCAAGAGGGTGCAATCATCGCCCACCCCCAGCACCACGCCGGTGCGGCGCGCGGGACGCGTGAAGTGACGGGCGATCATATCGAACTCGCTCGGCGAGGCACCCATGGACAGGCGTGGCGTCGGCTTTTGCATCGCGAGTGACATTTCAGCGACGGGCGCTGACCTCGGCATAGCGCAGACGCGCCGCGAGCTTGTCGAGCAGACCGTTGATGTACTTGTGACCATCGGTGGCACCGAAGGACTTGGCGAGTTCAACACCCTCGTTGATCACGGCCCGATACGGGACCTCGAGGCGCCGGGACAGCTCGTAGGTACCCAGTCGCAGGATCGCCAGTTCAATGCTGTCGAGATCCTCGAGACGACGATCGAGCAGCGGGCTCAGCGACGCATCCAGATCCGTCTGGAAACGCACCACGTTGTGGACCAGCTCATGGAACAGCGCCAGGTCGGCGATCTCCATGACCTTGTGCCAGTTTTCATGGTCCTCGAGATCTTCATCGGCGATCTGGCTACGGAACTCAGCCTCGATGGTGCTGACCGGCTTGCCGGTCATCTGCCAGGTGTAGATGGCCTGAACAGCCAGCTCACGAGCCGCATGGCGGGAGACCTGGCTCTTCGACGGCGCCCGACGCTCATTGTTCGAGGAGCGGCTCATTCTTCACCTCCGAAATGCTTGAGCAGCGAGACCATTTCCATGGCGGCCATGGCGGCCTCGGCGCCCTTGTTGCCGGCCTTGGTGCCGGCTCGCTCGATGGCCTGCTCGATGGAATTGACGGTCAACACGCCGTTGGCGATCGGGGTATCGAACTGCAGCTGCAAGGAGCCAAGCGCGGTGTTACAGCTGCCGGCGACATGCTCGAAGTGCGGCGTGCCGCCGCGAATTACCGCGCCGAGAGCGATCACCGCATCCGGGCTAGCCACCTGGAGGGCACGCTTGACCGCTAGCGGCAGCTCCCAGGCGCCCGGCACATGGACGATGTCGATATGTTCGGCGTCCACGCCATGGCGAACCAGGCTGTCCACGGCACCTTCGACCAGGCTGTCGACCACATGGTGGTTGAACCGGCCGACCACGATCACGTAGCGGCCATCGACATCGGTGAAGTTACCTTCGACTTGGGAGATCGGTTGCATGCTTGTCTTCCTGCTTGAATCTTCTACGCGCCCAGGAGGGCACTTCTCGGGTGTTGCGTTCGTTGCCGGGACGCCGCTCACGTCGAGCGGGCGCCCCGGGTATTACGATATCGAGGGCTCAGGGGCTCAACCGCTCGACCACTTCCAGGTCGAAGCCGGAAAGCGCCGAGAACTTCCAGGGCGAGCTCAAAAGGCGCATCTTGCCGACGCCCAGATGACGCAGGATCTGTGAGCCGGTGCCGATGGTCAGGTAATTGCCGGCGCCATCGGAGTCGCTCGAGCGCGGCGCGCGCTTGCGCTCGAGCAGTACATCGAGCTGATCCTTGAGATCAGATGCCTGACGAGCATCATCCAGCAGCACGAAGACCCCGCTGTCGGCGTTGGCGATCTCGGCCAGCGCCTGCTGGGCGGTCCAGCTCTGGCTCTCCGGGCGAGTAAGCGCCAGAATGTCCCGCAGGGTGTCGGCCAGATGCACACGCACGGTGGTCGGTTCCTCGGCGCGGGGCGTGCCCTTGACCAGTGCCAGATGATGGGCGCCCTGAATGCTGTCGCGAAACACGTGAAGGGTGAGCTCACCGTAGGCGGTCTCCACGGGCGTCGCCTCGAGGTGATCCACGGTCTGCTCGTTATGAATGCGATAGTGGATCAGATCGGCAATGGTGCCCATCTTCAGGCCGTGCTCGGCAGCGAAGCGCTCGAGCTCCGGGCGACGCGCCATGCTGCCGTCGTCATTCATCACTTCACAGATCACGCCGCTGGGGTCGAGACCGGCCATCGCGGCAAGGTCACAGGCCGCTTCGGTATGGCCGGCGCGGCGCAGCACGCCACCTGGCTCGGCCATCAGCGGAAAGATGTGGCCCGGCTGGACGATATCGGAGGCCTTGGCATCCCGCGCCGAGGCGGCACGCACGGTACGGGCGCGATCGGCGGCAGAGATCCCGGTGGATACGCCCTCGGCGGCCTCGATGGACAGCGTGAACTTGGTGCCAAAACCGGAACCGTTGTCGTGCACCATCAATGGCAGCTGCAGTCGCTCGCAGCGTTCGCGGGTCATCGGCAAGCAGATCAGGCCGCGGGCGTGGCGAGCCATGAAATTGATGTGTTCGGCCTCGACCTTCTCGGCGGCCATGATGATGTCGCCTTCGTTCTCGCGATCCTCATCGTCCATGAGGATCACCATCTTGCCCTGACGGATGTCCTCGATCAGGTCCTCGATACGTGCCAGATCGCTGGCCGTCTCGTTCTGGTCGTCCGCGGTCTGGGAAGACAGGTCATTGGAAAGCGCCATGGGGTCTCCGAATTACTGTGCGTGCTGGCGTCAACGGTAGGCGCCGCATACCGGGGCGCCGCTGCAGAAAGCTGGCGCCGATGGGCTGCCGATGCATGATGCCGGCAGCAGATCGGCGCTCAGGGTACCTTGGCAAGCCGCGCGGCGCCAGCATTGGGCCGTCCTGCCACCACTCTCGAAGCGACCTTCAGGGCGACTGGCGCTGGGGACGCGCGATGATTCGCCAGTCGCGCCCCACGGCCCGCATGTCGAGTATATCCAGCGGCCGCTGTTGCGCCATGCGCTCAAGCCCGGGCAGTGCCACCAGCGGGCGTGCCTCACCGCCGAGCAGGGTCGGCGCGACGAACAGCTGCATCTCGTCGACAAGCTCGGCATCCAGCATGCCACCGGCCAGCGTCGCCCCGGTCTCGAGCAACACCTCGTTGGCCTGCTCTTCGCGGGCCAGATATTCGAGCAGCGCGACCAGATCGACTCGCCCATCGGCTCCCGACGGCAAGCACAGCACCTTGGCGCCGGCCGCCTCGAGCCTTGTCCGGCGCTCGGCGTCACGGCAACAGGTGGCGACCAGCGTGCGCCCCGGTTCGCTCAGGCAGGCCGCCGCCAGCGGCAGGCGCAGGGAGCTGTCGACGATTACTCTAAGCGGCTGGCGGCGGGCGATCGCCTCGCCGTCATCGAGATCTAGCTGGGAGGCGCGCACCGTGAGGCGCGAATTGTCGAAGATGATCGAGTCGACGCCACTGATCACCGCACTGGAACGGGCGCGCAGGCGCTGCACCTCGGTGCGTGCCCGTGGCCCGGTGATCCATTGCGATTCACCGGAGCGCATCGCGGTGCGTCCATCGAGGCTCATCGCCATCTTCATGCGCACGAAGGGTCGCCCACGGGTCATGCGCGACACAAAGCCGGGGTTCAGCGCCCTGGCCTCGCCCTCGAGCAGCCCGCATTCTACTTCGATCCCGGCCTCGCGCAGCATGGCGAACCCCTGCCCGGCCACTGCCGCGTGGGGGTCCTGCATGGCGGCCACCACCTTATTGATGCCGGCCTCGATCAGCGCCTGGGCGCAGGGCCCAGTGCGACCGTGATGAGCGCAGGGCTCGAGAGTGACATAGGCGGTGGCGCCCCGCGCGGCGTCGCCGGCTGCGGCCAGGGCATGGATTTCGGCATGGGGCTCGCCAGCCCGGACATGATAGCCCTCGCCGACGATCTCGCGGCGTTTGACCAGCACGCAGCCGACCCGCGGATTCGGATCGGTGGTATAGAGGCCGCGGCGTGCCAGGGTCAGGGCACGGGCCATGAAGGCTTCCGGAGTCGCAGTGGCCATGGGTATCCTAGGCAATTGAGCGGGCAAGAGGTGTGCGGCGTCAGTGATCGTCCTGGGGCGAGAAGCTCGGCTCCTGGGCCAGGCGGTCGATTTCTGCACGAAACTCGTCGATATCCTGAAAGCGGCGGTAGACCGAGGCGAAGCGGATATAGGCAATCTGATCCAGACGCTTCAGGGCATCCATTACCTCCTGGCCGACCTCAATGGCCTTGATCTCACGCTCGCCCCGTGCCCGCAGTCGCTGACGAATGCGCTCGACGGCGGCTTCGATCGATTCGGCACTCACCGGACGCTTCTCCAGCGCCCGCAGCATGCCGGCACGCAACTTGGCCTCATCGAAACTTTCCCGTGACCCGTCCGCCTTGACGACCCGCGGCATGACCAGCTCAGCGGTCTCATAGGTCGTGAAGCGTTCACCGCAGGCGGCGCACTGACGTCGACGACGAACCTGGTCGCCCTCGACGACCAGGCGCGAATCGGTGACCTTGGTGTCATGGGTACCGCAGAAAGGACAATGCATCGGCTGGATTCCGGCCTGTTCGACACAATAACTATTATTCTATTGTAACGATTTGGCCGCATGGCGCCCAGCCACTCTTCACCTTTGGCACGAGCCCTGCATGATGCCAAGGATATGCCCCACCGCCCGCTAGGTGCGCATTCCGGCCCTCGAGGAATTGACCATGAGCTCATCCATGCCCCCCACGCCACCACGCCAGTTGGACGAAGCCGGCTTCGTCCATGCCGCTCGCGCACGTCTCGAGGAGGTCTACGGCCCCCGCAGCGACGCGATCCTGCGCCGTTTGGTCACCTTGATTTCGCACCAGCGTGGTGCCATCGATGCCACGCCGCGTCCATTATGGAGCGAGCGCGACCAGTGGCTGATCACCTACGGTGACAGCCTGCTCGACGGTGATCGTGCACCGTTGGAAGTGCTGAAGGGATTTCTCGATGAGCGCACTGGAGACATCTTCAGCGGGGTGCATGTGTTGCCTTTCTTTCCCTGGAGCAGCGACGATGGCTTCTCGGTGGTGCACTACCGGGAGGTCAACCCGGAACTCGGCGACTGGCCGGATATCCGCTCGCTGGCCGATCGACGGGACCTGATGGTCGACCTGGTGATCAACCATGTGTCGCGAGACTCGCTGTGGTTCGTCGACTACCTGGCCGACAGCCAGCCCGGGCGCGACTACTTCATCGAAATGGACCCGGCGACCGACCTGTCTCAGGTCACGCGGCCGCGCAACTCACCGCTGCTGGTGCCGGTCAGCACCCGCCGCGGCACCCGCCACCTCTGGGCGACCTTCTCGGAAGACCAGATCGATCTCAACTTCGACAATCCAGACGTACTAATCGAATTCGTCGGCATTCTGCTCTTCTACCTCCAGCAGGGGGCCCGCACCATTCGCCTGGATGCCATCGCCTACCTGTGGAAGGAAGTCGGCACCTCCTGCATTCATCTACCCCAGACCCACGCCATCGTGCGACTGCTGCGGGCCGTCGTCGATTACGTGGCGCCGGGCACGCGGCTGATCACCGAGACCAATGTGCCACACCGCGAGAACATGAGCTACCTGGGGCTCGAGCGAGCGGCCATGGAGGGGACGGCGCCGGACGAGGCGCACCTGATCTATCAGTTCACCCTGCCTCCACTGCTGGTGCATACCCTGACCAGCGGCGATGCCACGGCGCTGACTCAATGGGCCAAGAGTCTGCCCGCACTGCCGCCGGGCTGCAGCTATTTCAACTTTACCGCCAGCCACGACGGCATCGGCGTGCGGGCCCTGGAAGGGCTGCTGCCGCAGCATGAGGTCGAGGTGATGCTGGATCTCATGCATCGCTTCGGCGGTTTCGTCAGCATGAAGACCAACTCGGACGGCCAGGACTCCCCTTACGAGATCAACATCACCTACTTCGATGCCATGAAGGGCACCCGGCGCGGCGCCGACGCCTGGCAGGTCGAACGCTTCCTGCTGAGCCAAAACCTGCTGCTGGCTCTGCAAGGCATTCCCGGTATCTACCTACACTCATTGACCGCGACGCTCAACGACCACGAAGGCGTGGAGCGCAAGGGCCATCTGCGAGCCATCAACCGCCGCCGTTGGCAGCTTTGTGAACTCAACGAGCTGATCGACAGCCGCAGCACCCCGACCCGCGAGGCCTTCGGGTCGCTCAAGGAGCGCCTCAAGCTGCGCGCCGCGGAGCCCTGCTTTCACCCCGAGGCACCTCAGCGGGTGCTCGAGACGCCACCGGGGATCTTTGCGATTGAGCGCGGCCCGCTGCCGGACGGACGTCGACTGCTGGCGATCTATAACATCAGCGACCAGCGCCAGCCGCTCAGCATGCCCGAACTGGATCAGGGCCAATGGCTCGACGTGCTCGCCGACGGCAACCTCTGGGCACCGGAAGAGCGCGAGATACTGCGCCCTTACCGCAGCCTGTGGCTGGTGCAGCCGGGCCCGAACTAAGCTCCAGGCAGACTTAAGCTGAGAAGGCTAAGCCGAGAGGACTGAGCCGAGCGGACTGAGCCAAGCCAAATTAAGCCGCGGCTGAACCAGACCACGCCGAGAACCTGGCGATTATCCCAGGCGCCTCGCCAGCCACCAGCCGGCCACCATCGCGGTCAGCATGGCCGCAAGCGGCAGGCTCACGCCCGAAAGCGAGGCGACAGCCGGCCCCGGACAGTAACCGGAGAGCCCCCAACCAATGCCGAATAGCGCCGCACCGCCCAGCAGTTTGGCATCCAGGTCGCGGCGCGTCGGCAGTTGGAAGCCCCCCGCGAAGAGTGGCGCGCGGCGGCGCAGCACCCACCGGTAACCGATGAAGGTGGTCACCACGGCGCCGCCGAGCACAAACATCAGCGTTGGGTCCCTGTCACCGGCCAGGTCGAGAAAACCGATCACCCGGGCAGGGTCCGTCATGCCGCCGAGTGCCAACCCGAGTCCGAACAGCAGGCCGGCGAGGTAGCCCGCGATGGGCTTGAGCATCGCTGTCGTCATGCCGCGCCACCCAGCAGATGGCGCATCACATAGACCGTCACGATGCCGGTGACCAGGAAGGTCAGGGTCGCCGCCAGTGAGCGTGGCGAGAGCCGCGACAGGCCGCAAACGCCATGACCGCTGGTGCAGCCACTGCCGATGCCGGTACCGACCCCCACCAGCAGGCCGGCGACGAGCATCAACCCCACCCCGCCGGCGGGGTCACCGATCACCGTGCCGGGCGCGCCGGCGACGTTGCCCGCCCCGCCCAGCGCCATCAGCAGCAGCGGGCCTGAGATCAGCCCCAGCAGGAAGGTCAGACGCCAGGCGGTATCCCCCTTGGGGCGCTCCAGCACCAGCGCCGAGAGAATGCCGCTGATACCGGCGATGCGCCCCAGGGCCGCCATCAGCCACACCGCCGAGAGACCGATCAATACGCCGCCGGCCAGGCCATGCAGACTCGAAGTCCCATCCAACATCATCTCCTCCGTCGCTTCCCGTTACAGATTTACCTGAGCCATTGCGTTACCTCGGTGCTCAACATCAGTGCTCAGCGCCATTGCGCTTGGCGGCCATTTCCGCAGTGGCACAAGCGAAATAACCGGCAGACCCTCGAGCAACAACATCAGAACAGATTGAGCGGCACCTTGAGGTAAACCTGGCCATTCTCTTCGGCCGGAGGCATTTCGCCGGCGCGCATATTGACCTGAACAGACGGCAGGATCAGGCGTGGCATGCCCAGGGTCGCGTCCCGCTCGGTGCGCAGCTTGACGAAGTCCGCCTCGCTTACGCCTTCGTGGACATGAATATTGTTGGCGCGCTGCTCGGCCACCGAGGTCTGGTGATGATAGGTATCGCGCTCCGGGCTCTGGTAGTCGTGACAAAGGAAAAGCCGCGTTTCACCGGGCAGGGCCAGCACTTTCTGAATCGAACGAAAGAGCGTGGCGGCATCGCCACCGGGAAAATCGCAGCGGGCAGTGCCGTAATCGGGCATGAACAGGGTGTCGCCAACGAAGGCGGCATCGCCGATCACATAGGTCAGGCAGGCCGGCGTATGCCCCGGGGTATGCAACACTCGGCCTTCCAGACCACCAATGGCAAAGATATCGCCCTCTTCGAACAGGCAGTCGAACTGACTACCGTCCCGGGCGAAGTCGAGTCCGGCATTGAAGACATTGCCGAAGATCTCCTGTACCTCGGTGATACGGGCACCGATGCCGGTCCGGCCGCCAAGCTTCTGGTGCAGATAAGGCGCGGCCGACAAGTGATCGGCGTGGACGTGGGTTTCCAGAATCCAGGCGACCTCGAGCTCATGCTCCCGGATGAAGGCGATGATCGCATCGGCACTCTTCACATCGGTGTGCCCGGCGGCATAATCGAAATCCAGCACCGAGTCGAGAACCGCACAGGCCCGACTCGCCGGATCCTGAACCACGTAACTAAAGGTATTGGTGGGTTCGTCAAAGAAAGACGTGACGATCGGGTTGGTCATCGCGGATACCTCTGCCATCAGAAAACACGGGCAATCCACAGCGCGTGGATAGCGCAACTGACCTCAGGATAACGCAAAAAATGTTCTAACGTTATACGGTTTAACTATATAAAAGAGACTATCTGAACTGGCCGACAGGAGATCTCCACGCCATCCGACAATGTCAGGCGCCGCTTGAGTTACGTCAAGCGGCGGGAGGAGCAGCACAGGTCCAAGCCGACCACCTGCCGACAGCCCCAGAAAGTTCAATATCGTTATCAGTGCTGCCTCCGGCTGCCGAGTGTACGCACTCAGATGGCCGAGTACGCGATCAGGCCAAGACAGTTAGAGCCAGGACGGCCACGGCGAGTAAAGTTAGCTCAACTCAGATGCACGACTACACCTTGCCCTGATTGTCGAGCTCCACCGCTTCATGCATTCGCTCGAGCAGATCGGGAATCGCCGCCTGCACCCGGTTCCAGCTGGGGATGAAGGGCTTGTCGCGGGGATTGTCGAGGAAGGCCGCCCCCGCCTCCATGATGTTGGAGGCAAACAGTTCCACCGCCTGCTCCTCGCTGTGCCGGTCAAGCTTGAGACCATTCATGGTGGCATCGTTGTCGTAGGCCTCTATCAGGTCCAAGGCGATGCGGTAGTAGGTGGCCTTGATGGTACGGAAGGTCTCGGCATGGATCTCGATACCCAGGGTCGCCAGCTTGCGATAAAGCGCCTTGGCGATGTCCAGGCTCATGCGGTTGAGACCGGTGGTGGCATCCTCCTCTGAGACCGCCTGATGCTTGTGGTCATACACATCGGCGATATCGACCTGGCAAAGCTGCTTGGTGGAGTAGTTACGGTGCACCTCCGAGAGCACGCCGATTTCCAGCCCCCAGTCGCTGGGAATGCGAATGCCATCGAGCACATCGGTGCGCATCGAAAACTCTCCGGACAGCGGATAGCGATAGCTGTCGAGGTAGTCCAGATACGGTAGCGGGCCATAGATTTTCTTCAGGGCTCGGATCAAGGGGGTGACCATCAGCCGTGCGACCCGACCATTGAGCTTGCCTTCGGCGATGCGCGAGTAGTAGCCCTTGCAGAATTCATAGTTGAACTGCGGGTGCGCCACTGGATAGATCAAGCGCGCCAGCAGGCCACGATCGTAGGTGACGATGTCGCAGTCATGCAGGGCAACCGCTTCGGTGCGCCGCGAAGCCTGGACATAGCCACCGCAGAACCAGACGTTGCGCCCTTTGCCAGGCTCCTGAGGCGAGATGCCCTTCTCCTCCAACTCCGCATCCAGCGCCTTGAGCCGCGGACCATCGTTCCAGAGGATTCGATGGTGCTGGGGCAAGCGGGAAAAGAACTTCCGAGCGTGCAGAAATTGCTCGCGATCGGCTCGGTCCAGCCCGATCACTATCTCGGAGAGGTAGGGCACCTTGGCCAGCTCATCGACGATATGGGAAAGCGCCGGGCCCTCGAGCTCGGAGAACAACGAAGGCAATATCAGGCCCATCGGCCGACGCCGAGAAAAGCGCACCAGATCGGCCTCGATGTCTTCCACTGGGCGCCGCATCAGGTTATGAAAATTGGTGATGATGCCGTTCTGGTAAAAGTCGCTCATCCGAGGCTCTCCTGATCATGGTGCTGGTGACTGTTGCTAGTAGTTACGTCTTGTCATCGTGCTTCGTGATCGTGTCGTGTGCTGGCGACTAACCTTCGTTGATCGGCTTGGGAAGCTCGTCTCCCCACCAGTAATCAAGCCCTTCGGCCCAGCCCATGGGGCCCGGGTGTCGTGCATGATATTGGTGACTATTGGAAAGATGCACCGTATGGCCATGGTGGCCCGGAATCAGCACGGCTCTATCTACTGCCTCGAGCAGCGCTACGTCGTTGGGCCCATCGCCGAGCCCCAGGGTCAATGGACGATGGCCTCGCAGGGCCTGATAGCGTTCAACCAGCCAGCGAACGCCGTCGCCCTTGTCGAGCTGGCCCATGGCATGCCAGAAACGCCCACCGCGAAGCAGACATAGCCCGTCCGCCTCCAGCGCCTGGCGAAAGTCTACGAGCGCCACCTCAGTGTCATCCCAGATCAGCGGCTCGCAGCCCTCACGAACTCGGGCCAGGCGCGCCTGGGGTTCCGGCAGGCCGGTAAGCGACATGATCTCGTCGATGCCGAGCTCTCCCATGCTGCGAAAGCGGACGCCGAGACGCTCGCGCATCACGCCAAGTCGGGCGCGCAGAAAACTGATATCGATTCCCGGCGTCTTGATCGCCAGGCCATCGACAAAGCGCGGATCACGATCCAGACGGGCGTGCTGCCAAGCGGGTGGCAGGCCAATCACCGCCCCGTTCTCGGCAATGAAAGGCGTATCTTGCAGGCCCAGTTCGCGACGCAGCGGCATCAGCTCAGCCCGCGTCTTGCTGGTAACCGGAATCACCGCCACGCCAGCGTGACGGAGACGTTCAAGCCAAGGTACGGCCGGCTGCCACTCGTAGCTGTCGTGGTCGAGCAGGGTACCGTCGAGGTCAGTAAAGACCAGGCGAGGCAAGGAGGACGAAACGGAAGACATGGGCGTTACCTGCTGGCTGGCATGAGCATGCCAATATGGAAAACCCTAGCACGCAGCGTGCCAGACTAATGCATTCGCCATGGCGCATGGCCCAACGCTGGATGCCGTTGAGCCCGACAGCGTCCTTGAGCACCATAATAAGGCAGTCTTTCAATAATTCACCGCCACCTTGCACTATTTTAGGTCAGGAAGTGGCCGTGTACCGCTGGTCACCGAAAAACACACCGAAAGCATATGCCTAATGAGGCGTTGAAATGCCATCATGGCCGCACCAGGTTGGCAGATGAAATCGTCATATTACCACTGGCCATCAATGGCTAATTTTCGCTATTATCTCCCCAAGTTCACCGTATTATTTATCGAGAAAAGCGCATGAACACCTCGCCACTCACTCTACTCGTCATGGGCGTTTCCGGATCGGGAAAATCACATATCGGAAACCTTCTTGCCCAGGCAGTCCATGCCAAGTTCATTGATGCAGACGACCATCACAGCGAAAACAGTATCGCCAAAATGGCGCGGGGAGAGCCGCTGAACGATAGCGATCGTCAAGGCTGGCTGCTGACACTTGCGGACCTTTACCGCGACTATCGCGCACAGGGAACGGATGTCGTCATCGGTTGCTCAGCACTGAAGCACCGCTACCGTGAAGTGCTACGCCAAGGCGCTCCCGAACTGAAAATTCTCTATCTTCATGGCTCACGGGAAGTATTGATGGACCGCCTGGGCGGTCGTAGCGGCCACTTCTTTACCGGCGAACATATGCTGAACAGCCAGCTTGCCGATCTCGAGATGCCTGACGAAACCGAGGCCGTTCGCCTGGACATCCGTCAACCACCTAAAGACATTGTGATGGAATTTCTGTCGCGATCCGATATCCAGTGCTGAGTGATCATTCAGAGACAAGCCCCTAATAAGAAGAACCTCTAGGAAGACCCTCTAGGAAGAACACCAGACGAATATTTCAGCAAACCTTCAGCCCAGTAGCGCCATGACTTTTCACGTGGCGCCTGCCTTTAATTTACGACACAACCTTTGCCACCCCCTTCATCCCTTCTGATATTTTTCTTATAACCGCTTAAGTTCCGTTCATTACTTAACCTTAAATTTCTCGCTTAGCATCACGCCAAGTGTCTTCATAAGGGGTGCTTTTTTGCTGCCTGGCTGATGCATCCACGGCTGACCATCATGGCCGCCGCTATAACGCATTGTCTCCATGAGTCACCCCGCAGACACGCCAATCAAAAACGCCCCAACCATTCGCATGGTCGGGGCGTTAAGTCAGGCGTATTGCGTGACACTCAGGAACTAAGTGTCGTGAATCAGACCAGCCACATGGCCAGATCAGGGAAGAACAGCAGCAGGAACAGCACGCACAGCTGAATGGCGATAAACGGCAGCAGCGATACGAAAATGTCCTTGAGGCTGATACTGGGTGGCGCCACGCCCTTCAGATAGAAGGCGGCTGGGCCGAACGGCGGCGACAGGAAGGAGACCTGCATATTGACCGCAAACAGGATGCCGAACCAGATCGGGCTATAGCCCAACTGCACCACGATCGGCACGAAGATCGGCAGGGCCAGCATCGCCACCCCGATCCAGTCGAGGAACATGCCCAGCACCAGCAGGATCGCCATCATCACCAGCAGGATCACGATCGGCTCGACGTCCATACCAAGGATCACCTGCGAGATGAAACGGTTACCGCCCATCAGGTTATAGACCCCAACCAGCGCCGCGGCACCGATACCGATCCAAATGATCATGCCGCAGGTGGTCATGGTCTGGCCGAGGCTTGCGTGCAAGGTCTTGAAGGAAAACTCACCGCGCAGCACGATCGCCAGCAGCACCCCGAACACGCCCATCGCCGCCGCTTCGGTCACCGAGGCCACACCGCCGTAGATCGTGCCCAGCACCATGAAGGCGATCAGCCCCGGCACCATGATGGCCCTCAGCGCCTGCCAGCGGTTGGAGAAGCCGTCTTCACGATCAGCATCGGTCATCGGCGGCCCCATCGCCGGATTGCGCATGCAGCGCACCAGCACATAGGCGATGTAGGAGCCCATCAGGATCACCGCGGGGGTAATCGCGGCGGTAAACAGATCGGCGATCGATACGCTGGCAATCAAGCCATAGATGATCAGCACGATCGAGGGCGGCATCATGGTGCCAAGAGCACCGCCCGCACAGACCACGCCGATCGACAGATGCTTGTCATAGCCCAGGCGCAGCATCTGCGGCAAAGCCAGGATACCCAGCAGCACGATCTCGCCGCCGATAATCCCAGAAAGCGCGGCCAGAAAGAAAGCCACCACGATGGTCTGCACCGCGACCCCACCAGGCAGGCGGCCGGCAAAGACCCGCATGGCATTGAAGAGATCCTTGGCGATCCCCGATCGGTCAAGTAACGAGGCCATCAACACGAACATCGGCACCGCTACCAGCGAATACTCGGTAACGAAGCCAAACACCCGGCTAGTGACCAGCGGCAGGGCGTTGCCGCCGAACCAGCCGAAGGTAAAAATGAGGGCCACCAGGCCAGTGATGAAGGCCAGCGGCAGGCCCGTCACCAACAGCGCAAAGATGGCGGTAACCAATAACAGCGTTCCGTCGGCGATATCCATTACCGGCTCCCCTCAGCGTTGGTGGTCGGCTTGGCACGCAGCGACTGGATGCTATGAATCAGCGCCTGGATGCTCATGATCATCAGCGAGATCATGATGATGCCCTTGACCAGGGCCGGAAACGGCGGGTTCCAGGAGGTGCCCGAACGCTCCAGCGACCAGTCGCCCAGCGGGTTGTGGGAAGCATCCCAGAACATCACGAAAGCGGCATAGCTCATCGCCAGGCAAAAGCACAGCGTCACCAGATCATTGAAGCGATCCAACCAGACCTTGAGCCGCGGACCGGCATGGTCATAGAGCACGCGTACGCGAATATGCTGGTTACCGGCCAATGCCGCGGGGCCACCCAGGGCAAAGCTCACCGCCACCAGCATGACCACGGTCTCATGCACCCAGGAGGTCGGCGAGTCGAAGCCGTAGCGCATGATGACCTCGAAGACACTGATGCCCATGGCGATGAAGACCAGCCAGGCGGCACCGCGGGCGCACCAGGTCACGCCGCGATCGAAGGCGCTGCGGGTCGGATCACTCGGCTCGGGCTCCCCCGCGGTGGCGGCGACCAACTCGTCGTCGCGCGTCACGCCGGCTGCCTCGTGGCGTTGGGATTGTCGAGACATGACGTTTCCTCTCAAATCAATAGGGACGACGGCATCGCCACCGGGTGCTCAGTGGCGATGCCGTCGACGCGGGGCCGGCATTCAGTCCGGTCCCGGACGGGTTACATCAGGTTATGGTCCTGCAGATAGCTGACCACGGAGTCGTAGTACTTCTGGGTGATCTCGTTCTTCTCGGCCCAGACCGCCCACTCTTCCTTGGCGATATTGCGGAACTTGGCGCGCTCTTCGGCCGGCATGTCGATGATCTCGATGTTGGGATCCTCGTTCACCTCCTTCACTGCTGCGAGGTCGCGCGCCTTGAGCATGGCCACCATTTCATAGGACATGCTGTCGACGGAGGTCTCGAGGATGGTCTTCAGGTCATCCGGCAGGCCGTCCCAGATGTCCTTGTTGAGCGAAATCGCCACCATCGGCAGCGAGTGGAAGCCCGGATAGTTGGGGTAAGGCGCGAACTCGTAGAGACCCTGGTCATAGTTGGTGGCGAAGACCGTGTAGTCGGCGGCATCGATGACGCCCTTCTCGAGAGCGGTATAGACCTCGGAACCCGGCAGGTTGACCGGTGTGGCACCGGCCTTCTCGAAGATGTTGTACACCATGCCCTGAGGCGCGCGCAGCTTGAGCCCCTCAAGGTCTTCGACGGTACGAATCGGGCGCTTGGAGGGCAGCGCCTCGAGGCCAGTGGCGGCTGCACCGATCAGATGCACACCGTAGGGCTCGGCCAACTCGTTGTAGATGTCCTCGCCGCCGGCGTAATTCATGTAGTCAAGAAACTCCACCGGATCGCCCCAGGCGCCCACCAGATTGCCCATCATGCCGAAGGCTGGATTCTGCCCGGAGAAGTAGCTCGGATCGGTCATATGACCCTGGAGGATGTTGGCGCTCACCGCTTGCAGGGTTTCGGTCGCCCCGACCACGGCGTTGACCGGCAGAATCTCGATCTCGATACGACCGCCGGACATGGTGTTGACGTTCTCGGCCCAGGCCTTCTTGAGCTCGAACTGCGGCTCACCGGAGGTCTCCGAGGTCTGGAAGGTCCACTCGTATTCTGCCGCCTGGGCGCCGAACGCCATGGAGCCGAGCACGGCAGCCGTCAGGGCCTTGAGGGCGAAAGGCTTGAGAGCGGAAGACTTGATAGTTTTCATGGTGCGTTTCCTCGTCATCGGTTGAGAGTGAGGTTGTTGTTACCGGTACGCGAAGGCACCGCGGACGGCCCGATCACGTCGTCATGACGCGGGCGGCAATGCACCCGGAAGGCGCAAATGAGAAAGCGGCGTGGCAAAGATGCTATCGATGCCCAGATCCAGCCCGGTGCGTTCGAGAACGCGCAGGGCGGCCTGCTCGGCCTCTTCGGGGCGACGCAGGCGAATGGCCTCCAGCAGCTGGCGATGGCGCTCCATGCTGTCCTGCAACTCGTCGGCGCTGTGGTTCGAGGTCTCGACCAGTAGCGCAATCGCCGGCTTGAGCACATGGCTGATCTGAGACCACAGCAGGTTGTGTGTGGCCGCGAAGATCGCTTCATGGAAGGCCACGTCGTGATCGTCATGACTGACGTCCTGATGGCAATGGTCGGGCGACTCCAGCGCCCTGATCATGCCCAGATACGCGGTCTCGATCTCGTTGAGGTCGGCGGCCGTGGCATGCTCCGCTGCCAGACGGGCCACGAAAGGCTCCACCGCTACCCGGAAAGCGAAAATTTCCTGACGGATGCGCGGGTTCGGCTGGGCGAACCGCGCCATCCAGTCGCTGACCCTTGGATCCAGCAGATGCCACTGCGCCAGTTCCTGGACGCGGCTACCCTGTCCCGAGATGCGCTTGATCATGCCGGCGGCGACCAGAGACTGCAGGGCGCTGCGCACGGTGCTGCGGCTCACGCCATGGATCGCACAGAGGTCGAGCTCCTTGGGCACGAAGTCGCCCGGCGCATAGACACCGCCGAAGATGGCCTCGGCCAGCTGTTCGGCGATATCCGGCCGCGTGGCGCGACTGTTTGTGGTGGAAGCTGCTTGGCCCATGAGGGAACCTGCCCGGCGTGTCTGTTTGTTGAATCGCTATGTCTGACATAGGATCAACCAACAACGGACATAGTGCCTTTAGACCATGGTCGCGTTTTCGCCACTGACACCGCCCGGAAGCGACTCCCAGGCACAAAAAAACGCCCCGGCCAATGGTGGCCGGGGCGCTATCATGTCCCGTCAGGTAATAGGCAGTGGGGACAAGGCTCAGTCGCGATAGACCGGGAAGCGGGTGCAAACCGCTTCGACCTTGGCCTGTACCTCGGTTTCGGCGGCGCTGGAATCACCGCTGACCATGGCGTCGAGGATGTCGCAGATCCAGGTGGCCAGATCACGGCATTCGCTCTCACCAAAGCCGCGGGTCGTGACCGCAGGGGTGCCGATACGCAGGCCGGAGGTGACGAACGGGCTCTGCGGGTCACCGGGCACGGCGTTCTTGTTGACGGTGATATGGGCGCGGCCAAGAGCGGCGTCCGCATCCTTGCCGGTCAGGCCCTGCTTGATCAGCGACAGCAGGAAGAGGTGATCTTCGGTACCGCCGGAGACGATGTCGAAGCCACGCTCGATGAAGACCTTGGCCATGACCTGGGCGTTCTTGACCACCTGCTGCTGGTAGGCCTTGAAGCCCGGCTCCATGGCTTCCTTGAAGCAGATCGCCTTGGCGGCGATGACGTGCTCGAGCGGGCCGCCCTGGCCACCCGGGAAGACGGCAGACTGCAGCTTCTTCTCGATATCGGCATTGCCTTCGGCGGACAGGATCAGGCCACCACGCGGGCCACGCAGGGTCTTGTGGGTGGTGGTGGTGACCACATGGGCGTGGGGCAGCGGCGTCGGGTAGACACCGGCGGCAACCAGGCCCGCCACGTGGGCCATGTCGACCAGCAGGTAGGCGCCCACTTCGTCGGCGATCTCGCGGAACTTGGCCCAGTCGATGATCTGTGAATAAGCGGAGAAGCCGGCGATGATCATCTTCGGCTTGTGCTCGCGGGCCAGGCGCGCGACTTCCTCGTAGTCGATCAGGCCGCTGTCGTCGAGACCGTACTGGATGGCTTCGTAGTGCTTGCCAGAGAAGTTCGGCTTGGCGCCATGGGTCAGGTGACCGCCAGCGTCGAGACTCATGCCGAGGATGGTGTCACCCGGCTTGACCAGCGCCTGGAAGACCGCACCGTTGGCCTGGGAACCGGAGTGCGGCTGAACGTTGGCATAGCTTGCCCCGAACAGCTCCTTGGCGTAATCGATGGCCAGCTGCTCGACGACGTCGACATACTCGCAGCCGCCGTAGTAGCGTTTGCCAGGATAGCCTTCCGCATACTTGTTGGTCAGCTGCGACCCCTGCGCTTCCATCACTCGCGGGCTGGCGTAGTTCTCGGAAGCGATCAGTTCGATATGCGCTTCCTGGCGAGCAGTTTCCTTCTGCATCGCCTCGAGCAGAGCATCATCGAATCCGGCAATCTGCATGTCACGGCTGAACATCGTCGTAGGTCCTCGAGCTAGGGGGGTGAAACGATGGCGTCATAATACCGCAGCCAAGGACGCCTTTCACATGAAAGCCGGTCATCCCGTACTCGATAATTTCTCACCTTGGCTTTAGTCACACTAAAGCCAAGGCGTGCCTCACGCAGGGAGACGACCAAGCGGCGCTCACCTATCAGCCTAATTTAGATAGCACCGTCCAAGCGACGCTCAAGCAGCGCATTGACCTGCTCGATCACCTCGAGACGCGCCTGACGCTTGTCATCACACGCAATCAACGACCAGGGGGCATGCGTCCGATGGGTCTGGGCGAACATCTCATCGATGGCGACCTCGTAGTCATCCCAGCGAGCGCGATTGCGCCAGTCTTCCTCGGTCAGCTTGTGTTGCTTGCGAGGCGTGTTGGCTCGCGCCTCGAAGCGCTTGAGCTGCTCATCCTTGCTGATCGACAGGAAGAACTTGCCAAGCACCGTGCCGTGCTCGAGCAGGCATTTCTCGAAGTGGCGAATCTCGCCATAGGCGCGGCGCCATTGAGCCGGGGCGGCAAAGCCTTCCACCCGTTCGACCAGCACTCGCCCGTACCAGGAACGATCGAAGATGGCGAAGCGTCCATCGGCGGGCAGCCGTCGCCAGAAACGCCACGCCCAGGGGTGGAGACATTCCTCATCGGTAGGCGCAGCGATGCTGTGCACGCGATAGTGCCGCGCATCCAGCGCCGAGGTCACCCGGTGAATACTGCCCCCCTTGCCGGCGGCGTCATGGCCTTCGAAGACCAGCACCACGGGAATGCCGCGCTGGGCCGCCGCGCGGCTGTTATGCGACAGCCGCGCCTGCTGCTCGACCAGCCGCTGCTGGTAGTCGTCCTTTTTCAGGTGCCCGCCCGGCTGAGAGGCGGGGTCAGGTTTGGTCACCGAGGGGGCATTTTTGGCCGCCGGTGCCAGGTGACAGCTTGCCCAGGGCGCCTCGGGATCGACCGTCGGCTGCTTCGCGGTATCGAGCAGCCGCTCGGCCACCTGATGGATCAGGTCTTCCGGGTCGTCACCGGCAATGCAGTGCCAGGGCGCCCATTCGGTATGGGTGATCTCGCGTAGCGGCTTGCCGAGCGCCTTGATCAGCGGATGCTGGAGATGGCGCTGCCAGTCAGCGGGATCGAGCTGCCATGCCCGACTCGGATCCTCCTGCATGGCGGTCAAACGCTCGCCTTGCGTTTTGCGATCGATGTCCAGCCAGATCTTGACCAACGCCACGTTCTCGGCGGCGAGCTCGGCCTCGAACTCGCGGATCATCGCCAGGCGATCCTCGAAAGCGCCGGCGCCGATGCGCCGCTCGGCACGGGTGAAGAGTGCATCGCCATACCAGCCATGGACGAAGATACCGGTAGTGCCACGAGCCGGAATACGCCGCCAGTAGCGCCATAGCGCCGGCCGCTTGGCATCCTCGCTGCTGGGCTCCAGGGCATGCACCTCTGTACGGCGGTTCTCAAGCCAGTGATTGAGCATGTTGAGCATGGGATGCATGTAGCTCGCCGCCTGGCCGCTAAGCACCAGCACCAGGGCCCGGTTTTCTCGCTTGGCCATCTCCAGCTGGGCTTCCAGCAGTTGATAGCGCAGGGTCTCTGTCTTCATCTATCGGCCTTCATCCTTGTGTCTCGACCCACCTGGCCTGGCTGCCCCTTGTCAGTACCGGGACTGCCCGAGGGCTGCCGGTCTCATGGGTCCTGCCTCACGACTCGCCGAGCAGGCCAAGGCTCGCCATGGGAGTCTGGCGGCGCAGGCTGCGCGACAGACCATGACCGATCAGCCCCACCAGCAGGGCGCCACCCAGCGGCAGCCCTATCCACAGCCAGGGATGCAGACGCGGCGCCAGGTCCAGCCAGCCGGCATAGATCCCTGCGGCGGCAAGCTCGGCGAGCAGCGCGCCCATCAAGCCACTCGCCAGGCCCAGGATGGCAAACTCGGCGCCCTGTACCCGGGAAATCAGCCGGTCGCCGGCACCGAACACCCGCAGCAGGCCACTCTCGTGGGCACGCAGCGGACGGCTGGCAATCAGCGCCGCATAGAGCACGCTGATGCCGGCCAGCAGCACAAAGCCAAGTACCAGCTCCACCGAGCGGGTGACCTGAGTCAATAGCTCGCGCACCTGGCCGAGGATCGCTTCGACGTTAAGCAGCGACACTGCCGGGAAATTCTCGACGATCTGGCCGGGCAGCGGACTCTGGGCATCGCCCAGATGGAAGGCGGTGATATAAGTGTGACCGAAGAGCTCCAGCACACCAGGCGGGAAGATCACATAGAAGTTGGGACGAAAGCTGTCCCAGTCGAGATCGCGAAGACTGGTGATACGCCCGGTAAGAGTGTCGGCGCCGATGGTGAAGCTCATGGTGTCACCAAGCGCCAGACCAAGACGGTCGGCCAGCTCACCTTCCAGCGATATCGGCACAACCTTGTCGGACGGCTCCGTGGCCGCCCGGTCACCGGCATTCGCTGCATCGTTTGAAGACGCCTCTGCACCCGAAACCGTATCGCCCGGCCCGAACCACTCCCCCGCCACCAGGCGGTTGCCCTCTGGGAGAGTGTCGCGCCAGGTCAGATTGAGCTCACGCCGCAGGGCATTGCTGCCCCGGCCGCTTTCGGGCACCGCCTCCTGGGGCGCTTGACCGTTGAGGGCGGTGATGCGCCCGCGCACCATCGGATAGAGCGCGGTGCGATCGTCTACCGCCCCGGCCAGGGTCTCGACGAAGGCGTCACGCTCCTGAGGCTGGATGTTGATGGCGAAGTAGTTGGGCGTATCCTCGGGCAGTTGGTCCTGCCAGGCGGTGAGCAAATCGCCGCGCACCAGGCCGATCATCGCCATCGCCGCGAAGGTGACCGCAAAGGCCAGTAGCTGACCGAGACTCGCCTGACGACGGCGGCCCAGCTGGCGGGCGCCGAGCCGCAGTGCCCGGGTCGGTGAGGAGCCATGCGAGCCTTGGGGCAGCAGCGCGGCCAGGCGCAGTACCCCGCTCAACAGCAGCATGCCGACCCCGCCCAGGATCACCAGCATCACCAGGCCCCCGACCAGCAACGCCGCAGACAGCCAAAGATCGCCTGAGTAAAGCCACATCAGGCCTCCGAATACCAGACTCGCCATGGCCACCACCAGCCAGGCCGAAGCGGGCAGCGGGTCGAGTTCACGCCGCAGCACCTTCAGGGCACTGACCCGCTTGAGGCGCAGCAGCGTCGGGCCGGCGAAGCCGACCAGCACGGCAAGCGCCGTGAGCACCCCGAGCGCCAGAGGCAAAGGGCCAGGCGGCGGCAGTTCAAGCGGCAGGAAGGCGGTCAAGAGCGCCAGCAGACCCGCCTGACCGGCCAGGCCCAGCAAGGCCCCGCACACGGAGGCGGCCAGCGCCAGCCAGCCGAGTTGCAAGGCAAAGAGCCGGGTAAGCTGGCGCTGAGAGGCACCAAAGCAGCGCAGCAAGGCGGCGGTATCGAGGTGGCGATCCACATAGCGCCGAGTGGCCATGGCCACCGCCACCCCGGCCAACAGCACGGCGGCGAGGCCGGCCAGCGCCAGGTACTTTTCGGCACGCTCCAGGGCGCGCCCGAGGCCCGGTCGATCAACTCGCACATCCCGCACCTCGACCCCGTCGCGCTTGAGCGCTGCGAGACGCGCATCGAGGCTGGACACCGCCGCCGGCGGCCCGGCCGCGAGAATCTCGTACTCGACCCGCGAGCCCGGCTGCACCAGGCCGGTGGCCGCCAGGTCATCGACGTGCATCATCAGCCGCGGGTTGAAGCTCGAGAAGCCGCCGGACTGATCGGCCTCGCGCTCGATGATACCGCTCACGGTGAGGGTGGTGCGCCCGACCCTTACCTCATCGCCTAGCTGAAGACCGATCAGCGACTCGAGCCTCGGATCGACCCAGGCTTCCCCCGGCGCAGGCCCGCGAGGCAGCGGCTCGACGCCGTTGCCCACATCGACCCGTGAGGCGCCATACAGCGGGTAGGCGCTGTCGACCACCTTGAGGCTGGCCGGCTGGAAGCGCTCGCCGCGACTGATCATCGACACCAGGTCGACCTGATCCGAGAGGGTCAGGCCGGCCTCTCGCAAGGTGCTTTTCAGCTCGCTGGAGAAGGGCTCGCCCTGCTCCAGCACCAGGTCCCCCCCCAGCATCTGTCCAGCCTGGCGAGTCAGGCCGCGTTCGAGACGATCGAGGAAGAAGCCGATCATGGTCGAGGCCGCCACCGCCAGCGCCAATGCCACGAACAGCGCCCGTACGTCGGCGGCACGCAGATCGCGCTTGAGGCCTCGGGCCGCGAGCCCCAACCAGTGCAGGCCATTGCCCCAAGTTCGGCGGGTGTCGCGCCGTGAATCACCGCTTGCCATCATGCGCCCACCTCCTCAAGGGTCATGTCCACCAGCTGGCCGTCGATGAGCCGCAGGCAGCGATCGCAGCGCCGCGCCAGAGCATGGTCGTGAGTCACCAGCATCAGGGTGGTGCCGGCCTCGCGGTTGAGGGCAAACAGCCGCTCGATGATGCGCTCACCGGTAGCCGGATCCAGGTTGCCGGTCGGCTCGTCGGCAAACACCAGCTCGGCGCCGGTGACGAAGGCGCGGGCCAAGGCCACACGCTGCTGCTCGCCGCCGGACAGCTGCTTGGGCAGGTGATCGAGGCGCTCGCCAAGTCCTACACGCATCAACCAGTCGCGGGCCCGGGCATCATTGTCGGCGGCAGGCGCCAGCTCAAGCGGCAGCAGCACGTTTTCAAGCGCGGTAAGGGTCGGCAGCAGCTGGAAATTCTGGAATACGAAACCCACCCGGCCGGCCCGCAGTTGAGCACGTCCGTCCTCGTCCAGGGCAGCCAGCGACTCGCCAAACAACTTGAGCTCACCGCTGCTTGGCGCATCGAGTCCGGCCAGCAGTCCCAGCAGGGTAGACTTGCCGGCGCCACTCTCGCCGAGGATCGCCACCGTTTCCCCGGGGAACACCGTGAGCGAAAGATCACTCAGAATGGTCAGCGACCGATCGCCACTCCTGACCTGCTTGCCGAGATGGCGAGCCTGTAGGATGGGCGCAAGATCATGATTCGAGGAGGTAGACGTAGTGGAGGACATAGTGGAGGACGACGTAGTGGAGGACATGGTGACTGGATTCCCTGTTGGCCTGAAAAGGTCGAAACGCGGTGCCAAGGGCCCCGCGGGGCGAAACGCTGCGCTGAGCGCCGAACCGTTCGCTTGGACGGGACGGTACGCCCGACACGCAAGACATCTGGTGCAAAGGCTGGGCCGTTGTCTGCTGGGAGCGGCCCCTGCCAAGAAATCCGAGGCGACATCCACCATGACAAGAGGTCGCGGTCCGCTAGCAGGGCTGACGGCTGGCCTGAGCATGGGCCTGGCCGCGCTGGGCATGGCGGCGCCAGCCCTGGCCGATACCTCCTCGGCCGGCTCCACCGCCGACCACCCCACCCTTTTGGTGATGGGAGACAGTCTGAGCGCCGCCTACGGGCTCGAGCGGCCAGAGGACGGCTGGGTCAGTCTCTTGGCTGCAAGGCTCGACGACGAGGCACAGGTGGTCAATGCCAGCATCAGCGGCGAGACATCCGCCGGCGGCGCCACACGCCTGCCTGAGCTGTTACGACAGCATTCACCCGATATCGTGCTATTGGAACTTGGCGCCAACGATGGTTTGCGCGGCCTGTCGCCTAGCCAGATGCGCAGCAATCTCGAATCGATGATCGAGAAAAGTCAGGCCAGCGGCGCCCAGGTGGTGCTGCTGGGCATCGATATTCCGCCCAATTACGGCGACGCCTATCGGTCGGCCTTCACCGGCGTTTTCGAAGACCTGGCCGAGCGCCATGAGCTGCCGCTGGTGCCCTTCCTGCTCGAAGGGGTCGCCCTGGAAGATGCGCTGATGCAGGACGACGGCCTGCATCCTACCGCCAAGGCCCAGCCAATGATCCTGGATAATGTATGGCCGACCCTGGCGCCGCTGCTCGAGCAGGCGGCGGCAGGGGCAGAGACCTCTTCTCTAACCATTTCACCATCCGCCTACCTATTCACCGACCTATCAGCCTCACTACCCACTCCCCTGTTCGCTCAGACCTGAGGGGCCGGCTCGGCGGCCTTCTGCCACTGCTGAAGCCCCAGGCCGCCGAGAATCAGCACCAGGCCAACCAGCGTCGAGATCAGGATTGGCTCACCGACCACCAGGTGCAGCAGCAGCAGGGAAATCGGCGGCGACAGAAAGATCAGGTTGGCCACCTTGGCGGTGCGGGAAATGCCCCGCACCGCCAGCTGCCAGAGCACGAAGGCAATCCCCATCTCGAAAAGCCCCACATAGACCCCGGCACTAATGCCCTTCCAGCCATACCATTCGAAGCCCGGTCCCAGCGCGATCAGCAGCGTGAATACCGGCAAGCCAACACTGAAGTTCTGCCACTGCGCGACAAGCGGGGGGCGACTGTCACGCGCATTGAGCAGCCAGTAGAGCGCCCAGAGCAGGGTCGAGGCCAACGCCAGCCCCACGCCCAGCGGGTCGGCGAAGGCCACGTCGAGCACTGAGCCACGGGTAGCGATGGTCCAGACACCGGCATAGGCAATCAAACCGGCGATGATATCGATGCGGGTCAATCGCTGGCCGAGAATCGGCACGGCGAGAAAGGCCATGGCCAGCGCCCAGGTGTAGTTGAGCGCCATTGCCTCCTGCCCCGGGAGGCGATCATAGGCCGCGAACAACACCAAGTAGTAGGCGACCGGATTCATCATCCCCGCCCACAGCGCGGTACGCCAGCCCTGCCCCAGCGCCTGGCGCAAGAGCCCCTTTCGCCATACAAGAATACCCATCAACGCCCAGGAGACCAGGGCAGCGATCCACATCAGTTCCAGCGGCGACATTTCGCCAAGCGCAACCTTGAAGGCCGTGGCCACCGTGGACCATAGCCCCACGGCGCCCAGGCCGCACAGCATGGCGTGACGTTCCTGTGTCATGCGTTCTCCTCGTTTATGATGCGCCATTGGCGGGCAGTATCGGCGCGGCTGACGGCCGGCGATGCAGAGCCATCAGCTATTTATTGAGAGCCATCAGCCATTTATTGAAAGCCATCAGCCATTTATTGAAAGCCATCAGCCATTCATTGAGAGCCTTCAGTTATTCATACAAGCCCTCAGCGGTCCAGATGCCCCAGGTCTCGCGAGGGGTCGAGTCGATCACGCACCCGCTGCTTGAGCAGCTTGATATCAGGGAAGCCGTCATCGCGCTTGCGCTCCCAGAGTCGCTCATCGTCAAAGGTGATCTCGAAGTGCCCGCCGTGGCTTGGCACCAGCGCGACCTCATCGAGGTCTTCGCCGAACGTCGACAGCAGTTCCTGTGCATACCAGCCGGCGCGCAGCAGCCAGTGGCACTGGGTACAGAAATGGATACGCACGCTTGCCATTGGACCTCCTCCCTGTTGGACATTTGCCCGGCATCATAACTGAGGCATCATGGCCGCTGGAATGCGCACAGGGAGCCCACTGCATGCCACCAACCGAGATTTCACAGACCCGCCTCTACGAGTGGCTGACCGGCGATGACGACAGCCGGATGTGTAAGGATATTCCCGACTCCGCCTGCCAGGTGCAACCCAGGAACTTCCTGCAGCATTTGATTGCCTCGCTAGGCAACAAGCTGGCCGATGAGTTGTCCAGTGCCCGCCTGGTGTTGCCCTGGTTGATGGGGGCGATCGGTGCACCGCTGTGGATGGTGGGTCTACTGGTCCCGATCCGCGAGGCCGGTGCCCTGCTGCCACAGGTGTTCGTGGCCGGTTTCATACGCCACCAGGCGCAACGCAAATGGACCTGGGTGGCCGGCGGGCTGGTTCAGGCCGTGGCCGCTCTGCTGCTGGTCGCCCTCGCCCTGTGGGGCCAGGGTGGCGTCGGCGGCAGCCTGGTGCTGGTCGTACTGATCATACTGTCACTGGCCCGCGGCCTGTCGTCGATCGCCACCAAGGACGTGCTGGGCAAGACCATCGCCAAGCAGCGCCGTGGCACCCTGATGGGGTGGAGCGGCAGCATCGCCGGGGGCGTGACCTTGGCCGCCGGTATCCTGCTGTTGTTTTTCGATGAACGCCCCAGTGAGCTGGCCCTGGCGGTACTGATGAGCGTAGCGGCGCTTGGCTGGGGGCTGAACGCCCTGTGTGCAGCCCTCATCGAGGAGGCACCGGGGGCCGTGGAAGGCGGTGAGAACGCCTGGGACAGCGTGCGTCAGGGCCTGCACCTGTTGCGCGAAGACCCGGCCTTTCTGCGCTTCAACCTGGCGCGCGCCCTACTGCTCTCCAGCGCCCTGGCGCTGCCCTACATCGCCTTGCTGGCTCAGCAGCGCAGCGGCTCGAACCTGGGCGACCTGGGCCTTCTGATCATCGTCTCGGGGCTTGCCGGCATGCTGGCGAGCCCCATGTGGGGCAAGCGGGCCGACAACTCCAGCCGACGGGTGATGCGCGATGCCGGCCTCGCCGCGGCGACTTGCTGTGCCCTGGCCGCGCTGGCGGGCGGACTCCCCGGTGCCTGGACAACCACTCCCTGGCCCTACGTCCTGCTCTACGGGCTGCTGGTGATCGCCCATGCCGGGGTGCGCCTGGGACGCAAGACCTACGTAGTGGATCTCGCCAATAGCGACCGACGCGCCCTCTATGTGGCGCTGTCCAATACGCTGACCGGCTTTTTGATGCTCCTGGTCGGAGGCCTGGTAGGCGCCCTCGCGCAGTGGTTCGGCAGCGCGGTACTGCTTGGATTGCTCGCCGCCTGCGCGCTTGCCGCCGCGCTAACCGCTCAGAGCCTGCCCGAGGTCGAGGAGTGAGCGCAACACATTGAAATCTGGCAACCGCCTAGCCATGATATAGCGATATACACTGTGGCTAGGCCATATCTACTCCCTCTTAGGGTCGCGACAGGAACGCTTCGCATGAAAAGACCGCCCATGATCAGCCCCGAGCTTCTGGAACGCATCATCGACGCCTCGGAGGACGGTATTGTCGTTGCCGAACGCGAGGGTGAGGAACACATCCTGATTTACGTCAATCAGGGCTTCGAACGGCTGACCGGTTACAGCACCGATGAAATCCTCTACCGTGACTGCCGCTTCCTGCAGAACGACGACCGCGATCAGCCCGGCCTCGCGCGCATACGCGATGCCCTGATCGAGGACCGCCCCTGCCGCGAGATCCTGCGCAACTACAAGAAGGACGGCACCCTCTTCTACAACGAGCTGTCGATCACCCCGATGCACGACGACCAGGAAAACATTACCTACTACCTTGGCGTGCAGAAAGATGTGACCGAACGAGTCGAGGCCATCGCCGAGCTCGAGCGCGTCAAGGGCAAAGCCAAAGACTGATTTTTTCCCATTCCCCTCTTGTCCTCATTCGCAACTGGCGTTATATAGCCAGCTACGCACCCGCGTTGCCCGATGCTCGCTCGAAGCGAGCATCCGTAGCCATCTCTACATGGGGTCATGGGAGGATATCGCATGAGCCGCAAACACCAAGTACACGACGCGTCCGACGATGCCACTGATGACGTGATCTATGACGGGGACGTCGATGCCTTCATGGACGCCGTGAATGACAGCCAGTACACCCCCTCTCGTTCCTCACGCACGGAAAGCCTGCAGGCACGGCGCCGCCTAGAGAGCCTATTGGAGGAACGTCGCCTCAAGCAGGTCATCGACGATGACTGGGGGCTCGACGGCGAAGAAGAGGAAGAGGAAGAGGAAGAGGAAGAAGAGTAAACCACTCGGCGAATGCCATCCCCGCATAGCAGCCACCTTCACCACAACCAGCTCCAGAACGAGCATAAGGACGCGGGCCCCGCCGCCCGCGCCACCCTGCGCAATCCCCCATCTCTTCGGCTCAATCACCGCCCAGCGCTGGCCTTTCGCGGGTGCGGCCACTATCATCGTGCCGAAACCCTCAACCCAATGGATATCCATGGCGCAATACGTCTATACCATGAACCGGGTGGGCAAGGTCGTCCCTCCCAAGCGTCAGATCCTCAAGGATATTTCGCTTTCCTTCTTCCCGGGCGCCAAGATTGGCGTGCTCGGCCTGAACGGCGCCGGCAAGTCAACGCTGCTGCGCATCATGGCCGGGGTCGACACCGAGTTCGAAGGCGAAGCGCGCCCCATGCCGGGCATCAACGTCGGCTACCTGCCCCAGGAGCCGGAACTCGACGACGACAAGAACGTTCGTGAGACCGTCGAAGAGGCGCTGTCCGGCATCAAGGAAGCCCAGGAGCAGCTCGAGGCCGTCTATACCGCCTATGCCGAGCCCGACGCCGACTTCGACGCCCTGGCAAGCGAACAGGCGCGCCTGGAGAACATCATCGAGGCCGCCGACGCCCACAACCTCGAACGCAAGCTGGAAGTAGCGGCCGAGGCGCTGCGCCTGCCGGCCTGGGACGCCCGTGTCGGCCACCTGTCCGGCGGCGAGCGTCGCCGTGTGGCGCTGTGCCGGCTGCTGCTGTCGAGCCCGGACATGCTGCTGCTCGACGAGCCCACCAACCACCTGGACGCCGAGTCCGTGGCCTGGCTCGAACGCTTCCTGCACGACTACAGCGGCACCGTGGTAGCCATCACCCACGACCGCTACTTCCTCGACAACGTGGCCGGCTGGATCCTCGAGCTCGACCGCGGTCAAGGCATCCCCTTCGAAGGCAACTACTCCGGCTGGCTGGAGGCCAAGGAGAAGCGCCTCGAGCAGGAGTCCAAGCAGGAAGCCTCGAAGAACAAGGCCATCAAGCAGGAACTCGAGTGGGTACGCAGCAATGCCAAGGGCCGTCAGGCCAAGAGCAAGGCGCGCCTCAACCGCTTCGAAGAAATGCAGTCCGGCGACTTCCAGAAGCGCAACGAGACCAACGAGATCTACATTCCGCCCGGTCCGCGGCTGGGTGACAAGGTCATCGAGTTCCACGACGTCGCCAAGGCCTTCGATGGCCGCCTGCTCTACGAGGACCTATCCTTCAGCGTGCCCAAGGGCGCCATCGTTGGCATCGTCGGCGGCAACGGCGCCGGAAAGTCCACGCTGTTCAAGCTGATCACCGGCAAGGAAGAGCCCGATGCCGGTGAGGTGGTGCTCGGCGATACCGTCGACATCGCCTATGTCGAACAGCTGCGCGATGCCCTCGACGACAAGCAGACGGTGTGGGAAGCGGTCTCCGACGGCCAGGACATGCTCAACATCAATGGCTACGAGGTTTCCTCGCGGGCCTATGTGGGTCGCTTCAACTTCAAGGGCAATGACCAGCAGAAGCGCCTCTCGGAGCTTTCCGGCGGCGAACGTGGCCGCCTGCAGCTGGCGCAAACCCTCAAGCAGGGCGCCAACGTACTGCTGCTCGATGAGCCCTCGAACGATCTGGACATCGAGACCCTGCGTGCCCTGGAAGACTCCCTGCTGGCCTTCCCGGGCTGCGCCATGGTGATCTCCCACGACCGTTGGTTCCTTGACCGTATTGCCACCCACATCCTCGCCTACGAGGGCGATTCCAATGTGGTGTTCTTCGAAGGCAACTACACCGAGTACGAGGCCGACCACAAGAAGCGCGTCGGTAACGACACGCCGCATCGCATGAAGTACAAGCGCATCGACGCCTGAAGCCAATGGCATTTGCGTGATGACCCGACGGGCGGTGGCAACACCGCCCGTTTTTCATGCCCGGATGACGGTTTCGCCGTCGTTCCTGGCGCCACCTCGCGTCACCCCCTCTCGATGCTCCCCTTCTCGACCAGCGCAGGCATTTCCCTATGGGGGATACCGGGTCGGTGTTGCCCTTGGCGTCGCTGAGCCTCTCAGCAACCTTGCATGGCACGTCTACAAAGGGGATAACTCACGCATGATCTTCATAGGGATGTGCTCATGACGAACCCCATACGCTGGCTGATCAATCGCGTTCTGAGCTTTCGACAGAGCATTGCCTTCCTGCCGAGCCTGCTGGCCATGCTGTATCTGGTGCTAGGACTCTTGGCCGTTCTTCCGCTGGGCGAGCGCTTGCCACTGCCGGACCTTCTGACAGGCATTCGCTTCACGGATATACAAACGCCGCGCACCCTGCTGTCGACGCTGATTGCCGCCATGATCTCGCTGACCGTGTTCAGTTTTTCCATGGTGATGTCGGTGCTGACCCAGGCCGGCGGCAACTTTTCTCACAAGCTGGTCTTCGGACTGATCACCGAACGTCATCATCAGCGAGTTCTCGGCCACTACCTGGGCACCATCCTGTTCATCCTGATGCTGCTGATGATTCCAGTGAGCGGTGATGTACCCAGCACCTGGCGTTCGCTGAGCACCTATCTGGGCGTGGCCATGGTCACCCATTGTTTGGGGCTCTTTGTCTACTTCATTCACAACGCCTCCCAGTCGGTGCAGATCAATGCCGTGAATCGTGGCCTGCACCAGGCCACCCGCAAGTCGCTTGCCAAGCTAGAGACGCGCCAGCAACGCCCGGGGTGGTGTCACCGGCCGACATCACAGTCGGTACAGCCCCACTGGCCACGCATCAAGGCACGCCGCAGCGGCTATATCCAGAACGCCGATATCGAGGCGTTGGCACGCCTGGCCATCGAGGCCGATGTGGTGGTGCACTTGAACTTCAGCTTCGGCGACTTCACGGTGGAGGGCTTTCCGCTGTTCACGATAGAGGCCTCCGAGCCCCCCGGAGAGCGCTTCGAAGCATCGGCACTGGGGCTGCTGGTCTACGTGGAGGGGGAGGTCGCCGAGGATCTTTACGTCAACGGCTTGACGCAGCTGATGGAGGTCGCCGTCAAAGCGCTGTCGCCAGGCATCAACGATCCGGGCACGGCTCGCCTCTGCCTGCACCAGCTAACCGAACTACTATGCCGGCGCTTGGAGTTTCATCCTTGCAACACCCTTACCGATAAGCAGGGAAAACGGCGCGTGATCTGGCAAACCGAACGCTTCGATAGCCTGCTCTACCGGCTAGTCAACCCGATCCTGCACTACGGCAAGGATGATGTGAGCATCGGCCTCGCCCTGCTCAAGTCGCTGAAGACGCTGTCGCTGTTCGCCGAGGAAGCCGAGCTCACCACCATCCAACGCCATGCCGAGCGGGTGATTGCCAGCCTCGCCGAGCGCGGCACTCACCTCCTGGATCGGCAATTCATCGGCGAGCGGCTAGCCAGCGGCGAGCATCGTCTCTCGCTTCCCGCCGAACTGCCGACGCCGAAGGAGAAGCCGGTAACGCCGTATTGAGACACTCTTTGGCTGGGCATCCAGCGATCTACATGGGCCAACGAGCACGCTCACGCCATCAGGTGAGCCACAACGCGCTCAGTAGAAGCCCGCCTCGCCCCGTGGGCGAGTCTTGAAGCGGCGATGCAGCCACAGATACTGTTCGGGGTGGCGGCGGATCGCCGCCTCGATGACCGCATTGACCTGAGTCGCATCGGCCACCTCGTCGCCGCTCGGGAAATGCTGCAATGCCGGCAGGTATTCGAGAGTGTAAGTGCGGTCGTCGGGGTTGCGGTGGAAAATCAGTGGCATGACCGGCGCGCCGGTCATGCGTGCGATCTTGGCGGTGAGCTTGATGGTCGCCGCATTGATACCGAAGAAGGGCGCGAAGACACTGGCGTCACGCCCGAAATCCTGGTCCGGCGAATACCAGACGTTGTTCCCGGCCTTGATCCGGCGCACCACGCCACGCAGGTCGTGTCGATCGATGGCTCGGCCGAAGATCCGGTTGCGCGCCTTGGTCATGAAACGTTCGAATAGCGGATTGTCATGCGGGCGATAGACCACATCGGCAGGGAAGAACAGTGAGTGCAAAGCCCCGCCCAGGTCCAGGGTCGAGAAATGCACGCCGATAATCAGCACTCCCTTGCCCTGGGCCTGTGCACGCACCATGTGCTCTTGGCCCTTGAAGGTGACGCGGTGGCGAAGATGCTCCGGGTCTCGGCACCAGCCGGTGGCGGTCTCGACCAGCCCCATGCCATTGGCGATGAAGGCCTCGCGCACCAGACGAGCCTGGGCCTTTTCATCCCGCTCGGGAAAGCACAGCCGGATGTTGGTCTCGGTGATGTGCCGACGGCGCTTGGCAAAACGCCAGGCCAAGAGACCGATCAGGCGACCGATGGCGAGCTTCAGGCACCAGGGCAGCCAGGCGATCAGGCGCATCAGCCCAATCGACAGCCAGGTCGGCCAGTAGCGAGGATGGGCGAAGGAGGCCTGGGTGCCGGTCTTGGTATCGGTTTTGGTGTCGTCCTGTGACATGCATTTCTCTAGTTCAGGGGCGGATCAGCCACCATGATACCGCCTCGGCGCCCGCGGCAGCACCCCGGTAAGCAGCGTATAGCTGATGGTATCGCAGTAACGGGCGACCTCATCCACCGATAGCACCTCACCGTTGGCCGCTTGGCCCCATAGCACCACCTCGCTGCCGATACCGGCAGACGGGAGATCGGTGATATCCACGATCAGCATATCCATCGACACTTTGCCGGCCAGCCCCACACGCTGGCCGTCCACCAGTAACGGGGTGCCATCCACCGCATGGCGATCATAGCCATCGCCATAGCCACAGGCCACCACGCCGATGCGAGTCGGGCGCGGCGCCTTGAAACGCCCGCCATAGCCCACCGGCTCGCCGGCATCGATCTCACGCACGGCGATGATCTCGGAACGCAGCGTCATCACCGGCACCAGAGAACGGCTGGCGTCATTGGCGCCCTCCAGGGGGTCGCTTCCATAGAGCATCACTCCGGGGCGATTCCAGGCACCATGGGCCTCGGGCCAAGCCAGGGTGGCAGGCGAGTTGGCCAGGCAGGTCGGCGCATCGAGGGACTTAGCCAGCGCATTGAGCAAATCGAGCTGGCGGCGGAAATAGCCCGGCTCGAGAGCGTCGGCGGTAGCGAAATGGCTCATCAGATGAAGGTCGGCGACATGGTCGGGCGCCGCCTGCAGGCGCGCCCAGATATCGGCGGCCTGAGCCGGGGGAAAGCCCAGGCGGTGCATACCGGAGTCGACCTTTAGCCATACAGGAATGGGGCGACGAGGCGTGAACGACAGCAGCGCTTCGACCTGCCATTCGCTATGCACCGCCACCCACAGGCCGAGGGCATCCACTCGCTCAAGCTCCGGCGCCTCGAAGATGCCCTCGAGCAGCACGATCGGCGCCTCGATCCCCGCCGCGCGCAGCGTTTCCGCCTCTTCGAGGCAGGCCACCGCGAAGGCCGGCGCCAGATCCTCGAGCGCCCGCGCACAGGCCACGGCACCGTGGCCGTAGGCGTCGGCCTTGAGTACCGCCACCGACTGGCTATGCGGCGCCAGGTCTCTTGCCAGGCAATAGTTATGACGCAAGGCATTGAGGTCGATGTCGGCGATCAGGGGGCGAGCCATGGAGGTCTCCGGCCAGGTAAGAGAGGACAAAAAAGAGGCTAAGATTATTTGTCATCCTGCAGGCTTTTTCACGGATTTTTTGACCAATTTTAGCTAAATTTACGGCTAAAAAGACTGCTAAATATAATTAATGAAGGCCATCAGCCTATCAGCCATGCCCTGAGTATTTCAGACCACCATGGCAACCGAAAATCGCACGCGAGAATACCAGGGAGAGAGGCGGGAAAACGCCCGGAACGGCATTGTCAGCAGCAACGGATCCGAGCGCTAAGATGAGGCAAGGCTTGAGCAGACGCAAAAACGCCGCGATGCAGGCATCGCGGCGTATCTCGGGAGGGTCACTCGAAGATGGCGTCCAGCGATAGCCCCTGCTTCTCGAGGACGCGCCGCAGCTTCTTTAGCGCCTCCACTTGAATCTGGCGAACTCGCTCACGGGTCAAACCAATTTCTTCACCGACTTCTTCGAGCGTTGCCGCCTCATGACCGCGCAGGCCAAAGCGCCTGACCACCACCTCCATCTGTTTCTCGGTGAGCTCGGCCAGCCAATCATCCACGTGCTGTTTAACATCGCCATCGACCAGCGAAGACTCGGGGCCATGGTCATTGTCATCGGCCAGCGTCTCGATCAGCGGCTTGTCGCTCTCACCGCCCATCGGATAATCCACCGAAGACACCCGCTCATTGAGGCCCATCATCTTCTTGACCGTCGACACTGGTTTGTCGAGGAAGTCGGCGATCTCCTCGGCGGTCGCCTCATGGTCGAGTTTCTGCGTCAGCTCACGGGCCGCACGCAGATAGATATTGAGTTCCTTGACCACGTGAATCGGCAGTCGAATGGTACGCGTCTGATTCATCAGCGCCCGCTCGATGGTTTGACGAATCCACCAGGTCGCGTAGGTAGAGAAGCGAAATCCACGCTCGGGATCGAATTTTTCCACGGCGCGAATGAGGCCGAGGTTGCCTTCCTCGATCAGGTCGAGCAGCGACAGCCCCCTGTTCAAGTAGCGCCTGGCGATCTTGACCACGAGCCGGAGGTTGGACTCGATCATCCGCGAGCGGCCAGCAGGGTCACCGGCTTGGGCGAGACGACCAAAATGCACTTCTTCTTCGGGACTCAGCAGTGGCGAGAAACCGATTTCGTTGAGATAGATCTGGGTAGCATCGAGACTGTGATGATAGGTATTCTCTTCCCGATTCAGGGCCTTCTCGAACGCGCGTTCATCTTTCTCTTGTGCTTCATCGACCTCATCGTCAACGGTCGTTTCGATATCCTCTATCTCGACATCCTGAAGATCCCGTTCAAGCATGCTCATCTCGCTACCCCACTATCTTCTTAGCCATGGCCAGACCGCCCCGAGCACTTATACTGCGATAGCGACGACCTGGCCATTAAGCTTCTGTCGTAGGCTTGCGCCTGCGTCAAGCGCTGCGGGTCACCGCCCAGGAAGGAAATCCAGGGGATCCTTGGGCTGCCCATCCTTGCGCACCTCGAAGTGCAGTTTGACGGCATCGGCGTCGGTATCTCCCATGGTGGCGATCACTTCACCGGCTTCGACCACGTCGTTTTCCTTCACCTGCAGACTGTCATTGTGGGCATAGGCACTCAAGAACTGATTATTGTGCTTAAGCAGGATCAGGTTCCCGTATCCCCGTACGCCATCCCCTGCATAGACCACAATTCCTGGGCCAGCCGCCTTGACAGATTGACCCTTTTGACCTCCGATATCAATGCCTGCCGTAATGCTCGAGCCTTCACCGAAGCCGTTGATCACCTCGCCGTCAGCAGGCCACTGCCAAGGCACCTCATCGACGGGCTGATAGGTGCGTCGCTCGGAAGCCGGTTCACTTCCCCCGGCAACTGCAGCGCCGGCGTCAGCCTGGCGAGATGACGACTGGCCTTGCTGTGACGACTGGCCTTGCTGTGACGACTGGCCTTGCTGGGGAGACTGGGCTGAAGCCGTTTCCGTTTTGGTCTGCGTCGCGTCCGCATCCTGTTGCTGCTGCTCGACGGCCTCTGCCTGCTCACGGGCTTCCCGCTCAGCTCGGTCGGCAGCACTCAGTTCCCCATCGGCACCGGGGCTTTCGTAGTTATAGACAGGCCCCGGTCCTTGCTCGCCATCGGCTTGCGCTGAGTGTTGGTCAGCCCCCTGGCTGGCTCCCTGATTGGCGGCTTGGCCACTGCCGGCCGCTGATGCCTGGGCCTGCTGACCGGCCTGCCCACTCGACGCATCGGATAGCGGTGTAGAAGTCAGCCGGCGGTTACGCTCGATGGCCGAAGTATCCGGCGCCAGCCAATCCGGGCTTTCACCACCGCCACTGCTAGCCGGGCTGGCCTGAGCCCCATCCGTCGTTTCGGCCTGAGCGATGGCGGCTCCCTGCTGATCGCCGCCTTGGCCGTCTGACAGGCGCAACTGCTGGCCAGGCTGAATGCGATAGGGAGGCGTAATGCCGTTGAGCTGGGCCAGGTTGCGAAAATCCATTTCATAACGCCAGGCAATGCCGTAAAGGGTATCGCCGGGTTCAACGGTATAAGTGCCGGTAGTCGCCTGCTTACGGGTCAACGAGAGATCTTGTACCTGTATGCCATTTGCCCCTTCCGGGGGCTGGGCCGCACAGGCGGCCAGGGACAACGTCACGGCAGAGGCCAATAGAGCCTTGCGCATCGCACACTTCCTCCTTGTCAGTGGCTGGCGGTCGGTGAAGCAAAACGCCCCACCGCCAGCACCAGAATCAGGCCGCCCAGCATCAGAGCCACGGCCGGTAACAGAGCCGACGGATCGCCCGTCAGTTGGGCATAGTCATTGGGCAGCAGATATCGGTATTCCATGGGAATGATCTGCTCATCGGGACCCAGACGGTAGCTAACCAACTCCCGCCAGGGCCAAAGCAAGGGCAAGGACCCGAGAATGAAGCCGATCAGCAGTTGCAGGGTCGCGGTATGAAAACGTGAAAGCAACCAGGATAGCAGCCGCGAGAAGGTCATCAGCCCCACCAAGCATCCCAGCCCAAATTGCACCATCAGCACTACGTCGAAGGCCTTGATGCCCTCCATCACATTGCTATAGAGCCCCATGGTCAGCAGCAGGAAACTGCCTGAAATGCCCGGCAGAAGCATGGCACTGATGGCGATCGCACCCGCCACGCCAAGCATCAAGCCCTCACTGCCCAGACCACCCACCAGCGGCATCAGCGCTGGCAGACCGTCCGCCAGCAAGAGGCCTGCAACCAACGGCAGCACATGCCAGATTCGCCAGTCGGTCAGGCGACAACTCACGATCCAGGCCGAGGCAGCGACCAGGCCAAAGAAGAAGGCATCGAGCAGCAACCGCTGGTTGTCCAGCAGGTAGGTGACCAGGTGAGCAACGCTTACCAGGCTGACGGCGATCCCCAGCACCAGAGGGATCACGAAACCGAGATTGAGATGAACCGCCAACCCCTTGAGGCCACCACGCCGCCAGGCGCCCCAGGCACTGGGCCCGAAGTTTTTGATGGAATAGATCAATTCCTCATAGATGCCGGTGATAAAGGCAATAGTACCGCCGGAGACGCCGGGCACCGCATCGGCGGCCCCCATGCCGGTACCCTTGAGGAAGACTGAATAGGACCGCTTCAACGTATGACTCCCTGTAATAGCGGCACGAAGCGCACGGGCTCAAGCCGCTGGTATTCAAAATGTTGGCCCTGGCGGCGCACCCGCGTCAGCCATTGCTGGCCGGCATCATCCTCTAGGGGAGCGATCAGGACACCGCCCTCCGCCAGCTGATCGAGCAGCGTCGGCGGCAGTTCACTGGCGCAGGCTGTAAGCAGGATCACGTCGAAGGGTGCGGCCTCTCGCCAGCCGTGCCCGCCGTCGGCCAGACGCAGCGTGACGTTATCCACCAGCAGCCGCTTAAGCCGCTCGGCGGCCCGTTCCTTGAGCGCGGCGATACGTTCGACAGAAAATACCCGCGGCACCAGCCGCGAGAGAATCAGAGTCTGGTAGCCAGAGCCGGTCCCGACCTCGAGCACTTGCTGCGGCGCCTCAGCCACCACCAGTTCGCTCATCCGCGCCACGATCCATGGCTGAGACAGGGTCTGGCCATGGCCGATCGGCAGGGAGCTGTCCTCGTAGGCGCGATGCGACAGTGCCTCGTCGAGAAAGAGGTGACGGGGCTCTCGGCTCAGCGCATCAAGCACGCGTTCATCGCTGATGCCGGCTTCTTCCAGGCGCCCCGCCATTCGATTCCGGGTGCGCTGTGAGGTCATGCCGACCCCGATCAGCGCCGGGTCTTTCAACTCACGCAAAGGCATCCAGCCACCCCTGTACGTCTTCCAGCGCGGCATGGCGCGTCAGATCGGTCTGCAATGGCGTGATCGACACGAATCCAGCCTCCACGGCGGCAAAGTCGGTATCCGGGCCATCATCGGCGTTCTCGCCAACGGCGGCGATCCAGTAACGCTCGCGGCCACGCGGGTCGAGCACTTTCATCGGCTTGGCGGCGGGACCACGATACCCCATCCTGGTGACCTTGAAACCACGGACCTGCTCCCAGGGCAGGTCCGGCACGTTGACGTTGAGCAAGCTGCGGGGCGGCAGTGATAGGGAAGAGGCGGCACCGACCAGGCTTGCCGCCACGCGCCCCGCGGTTTCGAAATAACGCTGGCCGACCAACGACATGGCGATCGCCGACATGCCCAGGTTGCGCCCCTCCATGGCCGCGGCCACGGTACCGGAGTAGAGGACATCATCGCCCAGGTTGGCGCCATGGTTGATGCCCGATATGACCAGATCCGGGCGCTCTTCCCACACGCCGTTGACGCCAAGATAGACGCAATCGGCCGGCGTGCCATCGACGCTGTAGAAGCCGTTATCCAGCCCCGACAGCATCAGCGGCCGGTTCAGGGTCAGCGAGTTGCTGGCTCCGCTCTTGTCGCGGTCAGGCGCCACCACTCGCAGGTTGGCATGATCACTCAGGGCGTCATACAGCGCCCGAAGCCCCGGGGCATGGACGCCATCATCATTGGACAGCAACAAACGGTGCATCCGATCTCCTTGCCTTACCCACATCCGACCGGCAACCGCCGGCGAAAGGTCAACCGTTTAACGGCTGGCCATGTGTTATCACCCTCTCTAGAGAGTGGGGTGTGTCATCAACTCACGTAGCACCGCAGTGGCGAAAGCGCCCCGCGGCAGGCCGAACGCCAGCCGAAGTCCTTGAGCGTCCCGTGTCAGACGCGGCTCGTCGAGGCGCAGGCGCAGCGGACGGCGCCCCATGCGCACTTCGGCCGCCTCGAGCCCGGAAGCAAGCTGGGGCTCAGAGGCGATCATCTCAAGCTCCCGCTCGGCCGCCTGGCCCTGACTGGCCAGGCGGCCACTACCCCACAGCACGCCGCTGGGATGAACATCCAGGCACGACGCACGTTTGCGCAGCGCGTCGTCGATGTCCTCCGCCAGAAACTGGCTGGCGGTGCCCTCGAGCATGACAAGCTCGCCCGGTAATGGCGTGGCCCAACTGTTATCCACGATTCGCGCGGCCAGGAGTTGGTTGAACAGATAACTGCGGGCCGCCGACAGCAGCATGCCCTGGCGATCGTCCCGCTTGCGCCAGCCCCGCGCTAGCAGGGCTCGCGCCCTGGCCAGATTGCGTCCCTCGGGACCGAAACGCTGCGGGCCGAAATAGTTGGGCACTCCCCCTTCGATCAACCCCTGCCAGCGGGATTCGAGCGCTGGGTCGGCGACGACATCACCACTCAGGCGCAGCAGAAAGCGGTTGCCCCGATGCACGCCTCGCTTGAGTTTGCGCGGATGACGGGCCTGTTCGAGCAGGCGCACCGAGCGGTCATCGTCGCTTGCAAACCTAGTATCGAACGCCGCTTGAATACCCTCGGGGGCTTCACGGCCAGGCAAATGCACCGAGAACCACTGGCGCGTTACCGCCTGGCGGTCCTTCATACCCGCATAGCCGATATCGCGCTCCTTCACGCCGCACAGCTTGGCCAATAGCCGCGCCAGCTCGTGAGTCGTCAGGGCGCGTTTTTCGATCCACAACCAGAGGTGCTCGCCCTCGCCTTCCGGGCTGAACCCCAGGCATTCCTCGACCACGAAATCTTCGGGTACGGCTCGGTAATCGCCGGCCGGCAGTGCCTCGTGCGATGCCTCGTTCGATGCCTCGTTCGATGTCTCGTGCGATGACAAGGCACGCGGCCAGGCCGGGGGCCAGGATGTCGCTTCAGCCGTCATGGCGGGCTCCCGACGGAGGACACGCCTCCAGCAACACGACCGCCTCGGCGGCGATGCCCTCGCCGCGACCGGTGAAGCCGAGTTTTTCCGTGGTCGTGGCCTTGACGTTGACGGCGTCGGACGCGACGTCGAGATCAGCGGCCAGGTGGTCGATCATGGCCGCTAGGTAAGGCGCCATCTTCGGCGCCTGGGCGATTAGCGTGACGTCCAGATTGCCGACCCTAAAGCCTTTATCCTGCACCAGGCTCATGACGTGGCGCAGCAGCTTACGGCTGTCGGCTCCCGCCCAGGCCTGGTCGGTGTCGGGGAAGTGGCGGCCGATATCGCCAAGGGCGCAGGCACCAAGCAGGGCATCGCAAACGGCATGCAGCAGCACATCGCCGTCGGAGTGGGCGACGAAGCCGTGCTCGAAGGGGACCCTTACCCCGCCGATCGTCAGGTGGTCACCCTCCCCGAAACGATGAACGTCGAAGCCGTGGCCGATTCGCAGCGTCATGTGGAGCTATTCCCGAAAGCTTGTGAAGACGCAGCCTGAGCGGCCAGTACATGAGCCGCCAGCGCCAGGTCTTCGGGATGAGTGATCTTGAAATTATCGCGACGCCCCATCACCAGACGCGGCGCGCCTCCCAGCGCCTCGACGGCGGAGGCCTCGTCGGTGACGGTCACGCCTCGCAATCGAGCGAACTCGAGGGCCTCGCGCAGCAGGCCGACGCGAAAGCCCTGTGGCGTCTGGGCGTGCCATAGGCCGCTGCGCGGCTCGGTAGTGGCGATCCGCCCGGCGGCATCGGCACGCTTCATGGTGTCGGCCACCGGCGTCGCCAGCAGTGCGCCGGCCGACTCTTGCTCGAGAGCCGCCCGCAATCGGATCAGATCGTCAAGGGATACACAGGGCCTGGCCACGTCATGGACCAGCACCAGGTCATCGTCGACGGCCTGATCACCGAGCCTGGCAAGCGCCAGGCTCACGGTATCGGCCCGCTCCGCCCCGCCCGAACTGCGAAGCCAGTTGGCAAAGGGCACCCAGGCGGGGTCGAACCAGCGGTCATCGTCATCCAGGCAAAGGCAGAGACCGGCCTCAGGAAAGGCCTGGTAAAGGCGTGACAGGGTATGCGCCAATACCGGACGACCGTCCAGCTCCAGATACTGCTTGGGGCGGTCGGCACCCATGCGCCTTCCCTGGCCGGCAGCCGGCACGATCAGCCACAGGCGGCTCATGGCGGCTCCCCGCCGGCGTCGACGTCCGGCACCCAGTAGAACTGCTCATCGCGACGCACCATACCGATGTCGCTCCGCGCTCGCTCTTCGATGGCATCCAACCCCTTCTTGAGATCGACCACCTCGGCAGCAAGCCGCTGGTTACGCGCCCGCATCGGCTGGTTCTTCTCTTCCATGGCATCGGCCCGGGCCCGGATCTGGGAGTACTCCTTGAGCCCGCCCTCGCCGAACCACAGTCGATACTGCAGCAGCAAAATCAGGGCAACCAGCACGATGGCCAACCACTTGAGCATGAAGGGTCCTGTCAGGGGAATCGATGGGGCGCATTATGCCATCATCTCTCGACCAGCGGCGAGCGGCTCCACCCGCCCACTGTGATCAATGCTTGAAAGGCAGCGACGCCTCGGCCCGCTGACAGTAAGCTTCGACCTGAGCGCCTTCCTCGTGGCAGAAGCGGGCCACGGCGTCATGCAGGCGAGGGTCGGCGATATGATGCAGCGAGCGCAGCCGGCGGGGCGAGAACCCTCGGGTAAGTTTATGCTCACCCTGGGTGCCGGGATCGAAACGACTGAGCCCCCGCTCCAGGCAGTGCTCGATGCCCTGGTAATAGCAGGCTTCGAAGTGCAGGCAATCAGCCATGACTTCACTTCCCCAGTAGCGCCCATAGAGGGTATGACGCCCCTGCAGGCATAGTGCTGCGGCCACCGGCTTGCCGTGTAACCGGGCCTGAATCAGCACCAGCGCCTCGGGCAGGCTTTCCCACAGGCGCTGGAAAAACTCGATATTCAGATAGCCCTGTCGGCCACGCTCCAGGTAGGTGATCTGGTAGCAGCGGTAGAAGTGTTCGAGGGCGCTCGCGTCGATGGCCTCCCCTTCCAGGCGGTGCAGACTGAGCCCCTGATCGGCGACGATGCGACGCTCGCGGCGAATCTCCTTGCGCCGGCGCGACGTCATGGCCATCAGGAAACCGTCGAAGTCCCCGTAGCCTGCGTCCTGCCACTGGAACTGCACGCCCCGTCGCTCGATGAGCCTGGGACGAGCGGCGCACCAGTCATCGACTTCGGCGTCTTCGGCAAACAGCAGGTGCCAGCTGAGAATATCGCGCCGCTCCCAACTGCTCGCCAGCAGCCGCATGGCCGCCAACCGATCCTCGCCGGGCGCCAGGACCAACCGAGGGCCAGGAGCCGGCGTAAAGGGAATGGCCGACAACGCCTTGGGGTAATACGCCCCGCCGGCACGCTCCCAAGCGTCCGCCCACCCCCAGTCGAAGACGTATTCACCGTAGGAGTGGGCCTTGTCATAGCTCGGCAGCACGCCGACCAGCGCGCCGCCCCGCCATAGCGTCAGGTGCCTGGGCGCCCAGCCGGTTTCCGGCGCCACCGCGCCGCTGGCTTCCAGGGCATGCAGAAATTCGTGACGCAGGAAGGGATGATCATCCCCCACCAGAGCATTCCAGTCATCACGCGGGATAGCAGCAACGGCATCGACACAGGAAAGCGACAGACCCGCCTGCTCGGACCGGGAGGGAACGGTCATCGCGACCTCAGAAATCAAAAAAGGGTGACGAGTGGACGACTGAAAGGCCATTGAACGGCAGACTCAAAGGCGGGCGAGCATTCATCGCCGATACCTGGACCTGATGACCAACGCGAACAGCTGGCACTAATACCCAAATCTCATGGCTCGAACTAAAATCAAGGCCAGGATCAAGCGCGTCCACCGTGCCCGACACAAAGCTTTCTGACTCGACATACAATCAATGAACAGGGTTACACCCGGCAGCTATTAATGCTCACTCACATCCAGGTATTGGGAAAGTTGCGCCCAAGCTCAGCGCCGACCATCGCTGCCGGTTGCCAGGGGGCGATAGCCTGCCGCCCCAGTCGCTGCCGATGAGGCAGCATTGGGTGCAGGGTCATCATCTCGAGCGCGACCCGCCGAGCGGTCTCTGCGCGAGCGCTCGGCCGCATGCGCAGCGGAGCGAGAAGGCTGGCGTTCAGAGGAAGTCCCGTCGCCGCTAACATTTCCACGCACATTATCACGTGCACTTTCACGTGCGCTTCCATGTACATTGCGCTCATGGGCAAGGCTTGCCGTTACCAGGTCAGAGAGCTCGGTGATGCTAAGCGCCACTCGCTCTACGCCCGACTGGCCCCAATTGACCAGCAGTGCCGGGGTCTCGCGGGACTGATCGATGCCCACGATGCGACCCAGGCGCCCGCTGTCTGGGTCACGCAGCTGTGACCCCAAGAGGCAATGTGTGTCTGCTACTGCCTTGTCCATGATGGCTGGCTTCCTGAAGCTGAGGAAGATGATTGACCTTGATAAGTGAGAGCTTAGCAGCTAAGCCGCCTGTGCGAGACCCCATTAGCGTCAAGTCATGGAGAAAGGCAACAAAAAAGGGCGCCTGTCGGCACCCTTTGCTGCAAGTAGGACATCCCGCCGGCCTGCGAGCACGAGCGGAGCCGTGAGATCGCCGGAACCGCAGGCTGACGAGACGTCCGTACCCTTTACCGCCTCAAGAAGCGGCGTGCATGGCCAGCGCTGTGTCCAGCATGCGATTGGAAAAGCCCCACTCGTTGTCATACCAGGCCATTACCTTGACCAAGCGACCATTGACCCGAGTATGGTTGGCATCGAAGGTGGAAGAGTTGGCATCATGATTGAAATCGATCGACACCAGCGGCTGGGCATTGACAGCCAGCACCTTGGAGCCTTGCGCCGCCTTGGCGACGATCTCGTTGACCTCTTCCTTGGTGGTATCGCGGCTAGCGGTGAACACCAGATCCACCAGCGACACGTTGATCACCGGAACTCGCACTGCCAGACCATCGAACTTGCCTTCGAGCTCCGGCAGCACCAGTCCCACCGCCGCCGCGGCCCCGGTCTTGGTCGGGATCATCGACTGAGTCGCGCTGCGCGCCCGATACGGGTCCTTGTGGTAGACGTCAGAGAGGTTCTGATCATTGGTGTAGGCATGGACAGTGGTCATCAGGCCGTTCTCGATGCCCACGGCATCGTTCAGGGCCTTGGCCACAGGCGCCAAGCAGTTGGTGGTGCAGGAGGCGTTGGAGACCACCTTATGTTCGGCGGTCAGCACGTCGTCGTTGACGCCAAAGACCACGGTGGCGTCGGCATCCGGACTCGGCGCGGAAATCAGCACGCGACCGGCACCGGCCTCGAGGTGCTTGCCGGCATCGGCCTTCTTGACGAAGAGACCGGTGCACTCCATGACCAGATCGACGTTCAGGGATTTCCACGGCAGCTGCGCCGGATCACGCTGAGCGTAGATGCTGATGCGCTGACCATCGATGCTGATGCTCTCGTCGTCGTGCTCGACCCGATGCGGGAAATGCCCATGCACGCTATCGTGCTTAAGCAAGTGAGCGTTGAGCGACGAATCACCCAGGTCATTGATGGCAACCACCTCGATCCGGTCGCTGTAACCGTTTTCGTAGAGTGCTCGCAGCACATTGCGACCGATACGGCCGAAACCATTGATAGCTACTCGTAACGTCATGACGGCATCCTCACACTGATTCTGCTGGCGTCTGCTTGAATCGAGGGTCATATGCAGGAACATTGCCCGAAACATACGAGAGACGGTCAAAGCTCCGTCGCCCCCGGTGAAATAATCTTACATTTGCGCCCCAATTTGGCCCAAAGCATGACGACATTCAAGGCAATTTTTTGCTAAATTTACAAACATTGCCACCCACCATCCCTTAGCGAGGCTGCCCATGGCTACTCAAGATACCCCTCTGAACGACGTCGTCCGCCAGGTCACCGAACGCATTCGAGAGCGCTCCCAGGAGCGGCGGGCTCTCTATGAACGTCGCATGGCCGACCAGCATGGCCGTGGCGTGCATCGCGGCGAGCTATCCTGCGGCAACCTGGCTCACGGCTTCGCTGCCTGCGGCGAGACCGACAAGGGTCGGCTCAAGATGATGAACAGTGCCAACCTCGGCATCATTTCGTCATATAACGACATGCTGTCGGCACACCAGCCGCTGGAATCCTTCCCGGAAACCATCAAGGACGCCGCCCGCGCCATGGGCTCGACCGCCCAGTTTGCCGGTGGCGTCCCGGCCATGTGCGACGGGGTCACTCAGGGCCAGCCGGGCATGGAGCTATCGCTATATTCCCGCGAGGTGATCGCGATGGCCGCCGCCGTGGGGCTGTCACACAACATGTTCGACGGTGCGATCTTCCTCGGAGTATGTGACAAGATCGTGCCGGGACTGTTCATCAGCGCCGCGCGCTTCGGTCACCTGCCATCGACCTTCGTGCCGGCAGGCCCGATGACCAGCGGCCTGCCCAACAAGGAAAAGGCCCGCATTCGCCAGCTGTTTGCCGAAGGCAAGGTCGGCCGCGACGCCCTCCTGGAGGCCGAATCCGAGTCCTACCATGGGCCGGGCACCTGCACTTTCTATGGCACCGCCAACTCCAACCAGTTGATGATGGAGATCATGGGGCTGCACCTGCCCGGCGCCTCCTTCGTCAACCCCGGCACCCCGCTGCGCGAAGCGCTGACACGCTACGCCGCCGAGCAGACGATCCGTAACACAGAGGCCGGCGGCGACTATCGCCCCTTCTACAAGCAAGTCGATGAGAAGGCGATTGTCAACGCCATGGTCGGCCTGTTGGCCTCCGGTGGCTCGACCAACCATACCCTGCACCTAGTGGCCATGGCCGCCGCAGCGGGCCTGACCATCACCTGGGACGACTTCACCGCCCTTTCCGCCGTCGTGCCCAGCATGACGCGCATCTATCCCAACGGGCAGGCCGACATCAACCATTTCCAGGCCGCCGGCGGCATGAGCCTGCTGATTCGCGAACTGCTCGGGGCCGGGCTGATCCACCAGGACATCGCCACCGTTTTCGGCAGCGACATGAGCGCCTACACCCAGGAACCCTTCCTCGAGGACGGCAAGCTCGTTTGGCGCGAAGGCCCCACCGAGAGCCACGACCTTGATGTGCTGCGCCCGGTGTCCGAGGCCTTCGCCCCGACCGGTGGCCTGACCGTACTCGACGGCAACCTGGGCCGCGGTGTGATCAAGGTCTCTGCCGTGGAAGCCGAGCACCGGTTGGTCGAAGCGCCGGTACGCATCTTCGATGATCAGAATCAGCTCAAGGCCGCCTTCGAAGCCGGTGAGCTCGACCGCGACGTAGTGGTCGTGGTGCGCTTCCAGGGGCCGAAGGCCAACGGCATGCCGGAGCTGCACAAGCTCACCCCCTTCCTCGGCGTGCTGCAGGACCGTGGTTTCAAGGTCGCCCTGGTCACCGATGGACGCATGTCGGGCGCTTCTGGCAAGGTGCCGGCGGCCATCCACATGACCCCGGAAGCCATCGATGGGGGCCCGCTGGCCAAGCTCAAGGAAGGTGATGTGGTGCGCCTTGACGCCAACCGCGGCGAACTCAGCGTGCTGGTGAAAGCCGATGAGCTGGCCAAGCGCCCCCTGGCCGATGCCAACCTGGATCACTATCACTCCGGGCTTGGCCGCGAGCTCTTTGCCGGCTTCCGTCATCTCGCCAGGGGTGCCGAAGAAGGGGCTGGCGTCTTCGGCGGCTTCGAGGCCGACGACCTGGCGCGCCAGCAACAGCAGATCCAGGAAGAGGACGCCTAGTGACTCGCCAAGCTCCGATGGATGCCGCCGCATGCGGCGGCATCCTAGTCCGAAAGCCGGAGGCTGACACATGACCCGCCCGGCCCTGATTGGTGATATTGGCGGCACCAATGCGCGTTTTGCGCTGGTGGCGCCAGGAAGCTTCGCCCCCCACGATATTCTGAGTCTGCCCTGCGCCGACTATCCGAGCTTGGTGGAGGCCGTCGAGGATTATTTAGCCCGGGTCGGCCAGACTGGCGAGCACGCCCCCCGTGAAGCCTGCCTGGCCTTCGCCTGCCCGGTGCACGACGACTGGGTGAAGATGACCAACAATGCCTGGGCCTTCTCCAAGGCCGAGGTACAGCAGACCCTCAACCTAACGTTGTTCAAGGTCATCAACGACTTCACCGCCCAGGCGCTGGGCGTGCCGCATGTCGCCTCCGAGGATCTCGTTCCGGTGGGCGGCGGCTCGGCTCAGGCACACAGCATCCGTCTGGTGATCGGCCCTGGCACCGGTCTCGGTGTAGCCGCGGTATTCCCCGGTCAGCACGCCTGGATTCCGCTACCAACCGAGGGGGGACATGTGACCTTTGCCCCCACCGACGAGCGGGAACAGAACCTGCTGCGCTATTTCCATACACGCTACGGCCGAGTGTCGGTGGAACGCATCCTCTGCGGGCAGGGACTTCTCGACCTATATTGCGCTCATGCCTCCCTGAAGGGCGCTAATCCGCGCTACCAGAGCCCCGCCGAGGTCACGGCCGGTGCCGCCGAAGGCGATGCCATCGCCGTGGACACCGTGCAGCGCTTCCTCAAGATCCTCGGTGACGTGTGCGGCGATGCAGCCCTGACCACTGGCGCCCGTGGCGGCGTCTATCTATGCGGCGGCATCCTGCCTAGGCTGCTCGACTGGTTGCCAGATAGTCGCTTTCGCGCCGCCTTTGCCGACAAGGGCCGAATGAGCGCTTACAATGCCGACATCCCGAGCTGGGTGGTGACCGCACCCTGGACGGGGCTGCTGGGCGCTGCCGAGGCATTGCACAACGAGGAGGTCGAATGATTCCAAGGTCCCTGCGCGAACTGCTGGACGCCACCCACGGACAGCGCCAAGCCGAATGGCAGGGCCGCACTCTGTGGCTGGCCCGCGAGCCCTGGGGGGAGCTTGCGGTATCGCTGCAAGGCGCCCAGGTGCTGCACTTTTTACCTTTCGCCCCCGAAACCGAGCGAGCCGCAGGCGCTTCAACCGCGCCCGATGCCGCGCGACAAGCACCCACCACTCAGGCGCCCGATGCTGCGCTGGAAGCGGCGGAATCTCCGGCGGCGGACACCGATGAAAGCGGCCTGGTGACCGGTGGCTGGCTTTGGGTCACGCCCACGCCACAGCAGCGGCCGGGCGCGATTCGCGGTGGCATCCCGCTATGCTGGCCCTGGTTCGCCGATGAGCATACCGCCGATGAGTCGCCGGACCGTTCCGGCCCCATGCATGGTCCGGCACGCCTGGCGGACTGGCGCCTGGACGGCGTGGATGAGCATGAGGAAGGCGTCGAGCTGCACCTCTCGCCTGCCCAGCGCCTGCACTCTCAGCTCTCGGTACGCGCGGTTATCCAGGCCAATGCCCAGCGCCTGCACGTGGAGCTGATCAGCGAGCATGTCGGTGAAACACCGGTCAAGCTGACCGCCGCCCTGCACAGTTACCTGGCCGTGGCCAATGTTCAGGGCTGTCGCCTCACTGGGCTGGCGGGCGCCCGCTATCTCGACAAACGCGCCGACTTCGCCGAATGCGAACAGCAGGGCGAACTTGGTATCCGTGGCCCGCTGGACCGCATCTATCATTCCAACCGGCCGCTGGTACTCGATGATGGCGAGCGCCAGCTCACCATCGCCAAGCAGGGCAGCGATTCGACGGTGGTCTGGCATCCCGGCGATGACCTGCCGGCCGACACCTCAGCGGATGCCGGCCGCCATTTCCTGTGCGTCGAGCCGGCCTTCACACGCCTCGATCCGGTCTGGCTGGTCCCCGGCGCTCAGCACCTGCTGGGCACTACCCTGTCACGTGCGGAGGGTGATCGATGAGCACCGAATTTTTTCGCGATGCCCCCTTTCTGCTGGGCATGATGCGGCTGCATGAATACGAGGCCCTGCACCGACCGAACGCCATGGCTGACTGGATCGAAGCACGCCTCGACCAGGGCCTCGACTGGTTCGATCATGCCGACATTTACGGCGACCGTCAGGGAGAAACCCTGTTCGGTCAGGCGCTGCGCGCCCGGCCGGCGCTCGCCAAACGAGTCAAGATCGTCACCAAGGCGAGCATCGTCACCCCCGGACGCGACCTCTCGCCGATGGGCGTCAAACACTATGACAGCTCACCTGAGTACATTACCCAGGCCATCGACGATGCCCTGGATCGTCTCGGCGTCGAGCGCCTCGAGCACTTCCTGCTCCACCGCCCCGACCCGCTGATGAACGCTGAGGCCACTGCATACGCACTGGACGCCGCCATCGATGCCGGCAAGATCGGCGCCGCCGGGGTCTCGAACTTCCTCCCCGAACAGTGGCGTCGCCTGCAGCACGCCATGCAACACAAGCTGGTCGGCCATCAACTGCAGCTGTCGCTGGCCTATCCTGACCCGCTGTTCGATGGACGCTATGACGCCCTGGTCGCCGATAACCTGCAACCCATGGCCTGGTCACCACTGGGCGGAGGCATCGTCTTCGAGGACGTTCTCGGCGAGTCGCTCTCGAGGATCGCGGAGGATCTCGAAACCAGTTCCGCCGGCCTCGCCCTCGCCTGGCTGAGGGCCCTGCCCCAACGTCCGGTGCCGGTAATCGGCACCCTGAGGTCCAGCCGCATCGATGAATTACTGACCGGCGCCAACCTGAATCTGGAGCGCCCCACTTGGTTCGCCCTGCTCGAGGAGGCTCGTAGCCACCGAGTCGCCTGAGCAGCCTGGGTGCCGATAGGAGGGCTGAAAAGGCCCATCCGCTATGGGTGACTCGATTCATCCAATCGGCGACCATGATAACAAGCCACCATCACAACAATGACGCCACCCACGACCCCGGAGGACGGCATGTTCCAACTGACCCGCAGCGTCACCTGGCAGGCCCTTGAACGCCTGCACCAGCAGACCGCCAATGATCGCATCAGCGACTACTTCAAGGCTGACCCTGAGCGCTTCGAGAAGATGAGCCTGCGCGTCGGTGGACTCTTCCTCGACTACTCCAAGCACCAGGTGTCCGACGAGGTGCTCAAGACACTGCTCGAGCTTGCCGACCACTCCGCCCTGGTGCAGCGGCGCGCACAGATGTTCTCCGGCGACATCATCAATGTCACCGAAGACCGCCCGGTGCTGCACACCGCCCTGCGCAACCTGAGCGACGAACCGGTCTATGTGGATGGCAAGAACGTGATGCCGGAAATCCACCAGACCCGCGAACAGATCAAGCGTTTCTCGGAAGAGGTTCGCAGCGGCGAGTGGAAAGGCTACAGCGGCGAGCGCATCAAGGACGTGGTCAACATCGGCATCGGTGGTTCGGATCTCGGCCCCAACATGGCCTGCCGGGCGCTGCTCAAGCATCGTCATCCCGAGCTGAACTTCCACTTCGTTTCCAACGTCGATGGCACCCATATCCAAAAGGTGTTGAAGCGCCTCGACCCGGCGACCACGCTGTTCATCGTCTCGACCAAGACGTTCTCGACCCAGGAGACGCTGCTCAACGCCAAGACCGCCAGGCGCTGGTTCCTCGACGGTGCCGGAGAAGACGCCGATGTAGGCGCTCACTTCATCGCTGCCTCGACCAATCGCAAGGCAGCGATGGAGTTTGGCATTCGCGAAGAAAACGTCTTCGAGTTCTGGGCCTGGGTCGGCGGGCGTTATTCGATGTGGTCATCGATCGGCCTGCCCATCGCGCTATCCATCGGTTTCGAGGGCTTCATCGAGCTGCTCGAGGGCGCCCAGGAGATGGACAGGCATTTCATCGAGGCCCCCTTCGCCGAGAACATGCCGGTCCTGATGGCGCTGATCGGCATCTGGTACATCAACTTTCACGGCGCCGAGACGCAGGCCATCGTGCCCTATGACCAGGCCCTGCATCAGTTGCCCGCCTTTCTGCAGCAGCTCGACATGGAGTCCAACGGCAAGTCGGTGGATATCTTCGGCCAGCCGGTCAACTACAAGACCGGACCGATCGTCTGGGGCGAGACCGGCTCCAACGGCCAGCATGCTTTCTTCCAGCTGCTGCACCAGGGTACACGCTTCGTGCCGATCGACTTCATCGCCTCGCTGAAGCCCGAATCCGGCTTCGAAGACCACCACTTCGCGCTGCTGACCAATATGCTCGCCCAGGCCAATGCCTTCATGGAAGGCAGTCAGGACAGCAGCCAGCTCGACCCCTACAGCTGCCCGGGCAACCGTCCGTCGAGCACCCTATTGCTGGATGAACTAACGCCGAAGAACCTGGGCGCGCTGATTGCCCTCTACGAACACAAGGTGTTCGTGCAGGGCGTGATCTGGAACATCAACTCCTTCGACCAGTGGGGCGTCCAGCTCGGCAAGCGCATCGCCGGCGAGATCAGCGAACGCATCGACGAGAACAGCCAGGACTTCGATGCCTCAACCCAGGGGCTATTGGCCTTGGTTCGCGGTCACTTCGGCGAACGCCAGAGCGGTGCCGCTGCAAAGGCCAAGGCCGCTGAAGGTGGAAAGAAAAATACCGCCAAGGCCAAGGCCACCCAGTCACCGGCCAAGCAGGATACTTCCTCATGACACCCATCATTGCCTTCGGCGAGGCCCTCGTCGATATGCTCTCCAGCCGCCTTGGCGACGATACCCAGGGCCCCGAGACCTTTACCCCCTACGCCGGTGGCGCGCCGGCCAATGTCGCCGTGGCCTGCGCTCGCCTAGGCGTGCCCAGCCGGTTTCTCGGCATGCTCGGCGACGACCACTTCGGCGACTTCCTGGCCGCAGAGCTGGAGTCTCATGGCGTCGATACCTCGGGCGTAGTGCGCACGCGTGAAGCACGCACTGCGCTTGCCTTCGTCTCTCGCGACGCGGCGGGCGAACGCACTTTCGACTTCTATCGTCCACCGGCAGCGGACCTGCTGTATCGCCTCGAGCACCTGCCTCCCGGCGTATTCGAGTCCCCAGCGATCCTGCACCTGTGCAGCAACAGCCTGACCGAAGACGGCATCGCCGAGACCACCCTGAGTCTCGCCGACATGGCCGCCAAGAGCGGAAGCCTGGTCAGCGTCGATGCCAACCTGCGACACAACCTCTGGTCGACCGGCCAGGCTGAAATCGGTCCGGTGACCCAACTGATCGAGCGTGCTGCCCTGGTCAAGCTATCCCGCGAGGAACTCGACTATCTGCGCGGGGACCACCCGGCCGAAGACTGGCTGGCCGAGCGCCTGACCGCCGGCGTACGCCTGATTCTGATCACCGATGGTCCTGGCGCAGTCGAAGTGCGCACCGTGAATGGCTGTTTCACCGTCACGCCCCCTCCCGTCACCGCGGTGGACACTACCGCCGGCGGCGATGCTTTCATCGGAGGACTGCTGGCCACGCTTGCCGACCAGGACCTGTCTGCCCAGCAAGCCGGCAACGACTGGTGGCACGAGGAAGCCATACTGCGCCGCGCGGTGAACGTCGCCTGCCGCTGCGGTGCCCACGCGGTCACACGTCCCGGCGCCTATGAAGCCTTACCAGGGCACGAAGAGCTGGCTGGCTGGCGGCCCTGAAACCTGAGGGTCGGACACCTGCAGTACTTACATTAGGCAAACATACTAAAGTTTTTGACGGCCACTCCGATATATTGTGGTTAGGGGGAGTCTGCCCTTGGCAACTAGCGCTCGGAGCTGGCCATGAAAACACCTGGTAAACATCCTGAAGAAGCGCGGCGCCTCGCCGCTCTAGAGGCACTTCAGGTCCTTGACACCCCCGCCGAGGACGGCCTGGATGGCCTCACACGCTTGGCCCAGGTCATCTTCGACGTTCCTATCGCCTTGATCTCACTGGTCGACGACCAACGTCAGTGGTTCAAGTCATGTCATGGCCTCGACATCCGCGAAACGCACCGCGATATTTCCTTCTGTGGCCATGCCGTCGCCGATGACGCCCCCTTTGTCATCGAAGACGCTGGCAACGATCCAGCCTTCGTCGATCACCCCCTGGTCACCGGCCCCCCGCACATCCGCTTCTACGCCGGTCACCCGCTGCGCCCTCAGGACGCCATGCCGATCGGCACCCTGTGCTTGATCGACACTCGTCCACGCACTTTCGGCCCTAACGAGCACCAGCGCTTGGCCATGCTAGCCGCCCAGGCCGAAGAGTTACTGCGCTTGCACCTGCTGCGCCTCGAGGAGGCCGAGAAAAAGACCGAAATCAGGCATCTCAGCAGTTTGTTGCAAGGCGTCCTCGATAGCAGCCGAGACCCCATCTATGCCCGCAGCACTGGGGGACGCTATCTGACGGCCAACCGCGCTTGCCTGGACAGGCTGGGACTCGACGGCGTTCCGTCAGATCCCCAGACAGTCGAAGATTACCTGCCTACGCCCATCGCCGAGCGCCTGGCCGCCGCGGAGCAGTCAGTCATTCGTCTGGGCGAGCCGGAGCGCTTCGTCCTGCCACCGCTAGACCACATGGTGTTCGATGTGACCGTATCGCCACTGCGCGATTCACAGGGCAACATTCGCGGCACCGTCGGCGTCGCCCACGACATCACCGCCGCTCAGCGACAAGCGGCGCTGCTCAAGGTGCTTCACCACGGCATCACGGACTACCAGGCGCTGATGTCGGGCGAGCACCTCTGGGAATTCCTGATGGATGGCCTACGAAAACTCACCGGCAGCGACTATGCGCTGATCGGCGAAGTCATCGAGGTCGAAGGGCATTCCGCCCTGAAGATTCATGCCATCACCGACCTGAGCTGGAGCGAGGAATCTCGTAAACTGATGTTGCGGCTGCGCAGTGGCGACATGACGCTGGACAATCCCAACAGCCTGCTTGGTCGGGTGTTCGCCCACGGCGAAACGGTGATGACCAATGACCTCGCTTCACACCCTCATCGCGGTGGCTTTCCTTCCGGTCACCCCAACATCCACAACTATCTCGGCGTACCGATTCATGACGGCGACAAGGTGATCGGCATGTACGCCATCGCCAACAGCCCCCAGCGTTTCGACAAGGCGTTGCTCGACTGGATCGAGCCCTTTACGGCAACCTGTGCGCTGTTGATCAACTTCTATCGTCAGCGAGCACAGCGCGAGAACATCATTGCCGAACTGGCTGCCGCAAGAGACCAGGCGGAAAAGGCCAACCTGGCCAAGAGCGACTTTCTGTCTTCGATGAGTCATGAGCTGCGCACCCCGCTCAACGCGATTCTCGGCTTCGCTCAGTTGCTTGCCAACAGCCGCAAAGCGCCGCTCAACGAGCGCCAGCAGCGCCAGGTCCAACAGATCGAAAAGAGCGGCCATCATCTGCTCGGCTTGATCAATGAGGTACTTGATCTCGCCAAGATCGAAGCCGGCCGCCTGCAGCTTTCCCTGGAGCCCCTGTCGATTGGCAGCCTTATCAAGGATGCCAGTGACACCCTGGCAGGCATCGCCGAGAACGCCGGCATCAATCTGACGGCCGAGACACCCGAGCCGGATGTTGCCGTGGTCGCCGACTATACCCGCACCAAGCAGGTGCTCTTGAACCTGATGTCCAATGCCATCAAATACAACCGTGAAGCCGGGTGCGTGAAACTCTACGTCACACAGATCGACTCTCGTGTGCGCGTCACCGTCAGTGACACCGGCCTCGGCATTCCCGACAAGCATAAAGCAGAGCTTTTCGAGCCCTTCCAACGACTTGCTGCCGAACACAGTGCCATTGAGGGCACCGGGATTGGCCTGGCCATCACCCGCGAGCTGGTTGAGCACATGCAGGGCACCATCGGCGTCGAAAGCACTCCTGGCGAGGGCAGCGACTTCTGGTTCGAACTACCCTTGGCGGTTAACGGTGAGGCACAGGCAGATGTCGCCTCGCCGGATGCACGAGCAACAGACACCCTGCTGACGAGTCATCGGCTGCTCTATATCGAAGACAACCCAACCAACCAGCGCCTCATGGAGGACATCATCGAGGACCTCGAGGGTTTCAGCCTGCAGGTGGTGCCCAGCGCTGAAGTCGGCCTCGAGTTGATCCGTCACTCCCCCCCAGACCTGGTGCTGATGGACCTGCACCTGCCGGGCATGGACGGCTATCAGGCACTTGACACCTTGCGCCGATCTCACGCGCATGCCGATCTGCCGGTGGTCGCTCTGTCGGCCAATGCCATGGCTCATGACCAGCAACGCGGCCTAAAGGCTGGATTCGATGCCTATCTCACCAAGCCGCTGGAGCTAGGCACCTTTAGTGAGACGCTGGCCCGCCTGCTGTCCTGATATTCGATGTTCGACACCCGGTGCTCGATGCCCGGTGCTCGATGCCCGATACCTGATGCCCGATGCCCGATGCCCGATGCCCGATGCCCGATGCCCATATGATGCTCGCGACTCGAGGAGTCCTAGATTGACGGATGACACCGCCCTGACCCATAAACGCCTGCTGGTGGTTGACGATAATCCGACCAATGTCGAACTGCTGCTCGATCTGCTCGACGAGCATGGCTTCGAGAACGTCACCAGCACCTGCGACAGCACGCGCGTGGTGTCACTCTGCGAGGCCGACTACCCGGACCTGATTCTCCTCGATATCCGCATGCCGAACCTCGACGGCCATGGCGTCATGAGTGCCCTTACGGAACGCTTCGGCTTTCAAGCGCCACCGGTGATCGTGCTCACCGCCCAGCACGACCATGAGACCCGGCAGACAGCCCTGTCGCTGGGCGCGCGTGATTTCCTGACCAAGCCATTTCGTCACGACGAGGTCTTGCAGCGCATCAACAACGTTCTCTCGGTTCAGCACCGCTTCGAGGTCCGTGATCAGCAAGCAGAAGCCCTCGAACACCTGGTCGCACAGCGCACCCAAGCGCTCGAGCGACAGGCGCGAACCAACCCCACCACCGGCCTGCCCAACCGCCAGGGACTGACCCTGGTCCTCGAGGAGCTGTCGCAGCTGGACGAATCTACCGGCATCCTCTTCATCGCCCTGGATGGACTGGATGACATCATGCGACTGCATGGCTACGGCACCATCGAGGCGCTGCTCAACCGCCTCGGCCAACAGCTGTCGGCGACGCTGCCGCCTTCCCATGTCGTCGGCCCTTGGGGAGGGACTGAATGGCTGGTGATCTGCCCCGATCCCGAGAATACCGCTGCTCTGGTTGAACTTGCCGACAGTCTGTGTCGCCTGGTTCATCAGGATCATCCCGTAGGCGATCTGCTACTGCCCATCAAGGCACGCATCGGCATCTGCCAGGCCAGCCACTTCGACCCCGAGCGTCTGATCCACCAGGCCGCTCTGGCCCTTCCTCATGGTTACGCGCCGATGGTGCAGTACTACTCCGAAGCCCTTGAGCAACAACAACGACGTCGCCTGAAACTACAACAGGCCCTGCGCGGCGCAGGAGATAGAGGAGAGCTCGAACTGGCCTTCCAACCCAAGGTCGACCTGGCCAGCGGACGAGCAGTCGGTGCCGAAGCGCTGCTGCGCTGGCACCATCCCGACTTCGGTACCGTCTCGCCGGCCGACTTTATCCCCCTGGCCGAAGCCAGCGGTGACATTCTCGCCATCGGCGACTGGGTTATCGATGCGGCGCTCGGGCACCTCAAGGCATGGCAGCAGGAAGCCTGGATCGATGAGGACTTCCACCTCGCCATCAACGTAGCCGCCCGCCAGCTGTCACGACAGGATTTTGCTGAACGGCTGCTCGAGCGACTGCGCCGCCACGGTCTGCCCGGCACCAGCCTGGGACTCGAAGTCACCGAATCGGGCCTGATGGTGGATGTCGACCTGGCCCGTGAACAGCTTACCCTTCTCGCTCGCGCCGGCACTCGTATCGCCATCGATGACTTCGGCACCGGCTACTCGTCGCTTGCCTACTTGAAGACCCTCCCGGTCAGCACTCTGAAGATCGATCGCGCTTTCGTCAGCCCGCTGCCGGATAGCGATGAAGACCGCAATCTAGCGGCTACCGTCATCGCCATGGCACACAGCTTCTGTTGCGATGTGGTGGCCGAAGGCATCGAACAAGCCGCCCAGGCCGCCATGCTCTACGACCTTGGCTGCGAAACCGCTCAAGGCTACTACTACTCACGCCCGCTACCGTCCGAGGCCTTCGCCGACTGGTATCGCCAGCAGCAAGCAACGATGGCTCAGTTCTCACCCAGATAGCCCCTCTCGGCGGAGCGTTCCTTCGGTAGTGCTGCGCAGCGACTCGCCAGATAAAAAAAGACCCGCCAGCGGCGGGTCGAACAACAGCAGAGCTGTCGAGAGAGAAACGTTAAGCGATGAAGGACTCTGCCAGCGGCGGGCTCAGTGGTGGAAACGCTCGGCAGCCTGACGGGCCAGCTCGCGGATGCCATCCCAGTCCTCGGCCTCGACCAACGCCTGGGGCGTCAGCCAGGAACCGCCGACGCACATCACGTTAGGCAGTTTGAGGTAGTCCTCGGCATTATCGACGGTGATGCCGCCGGTCGGACAGAAGCGCGCCTCGGGAATCGGGCCCCCGAAGGACTTGATGGCCTTGGCACCGCCGCTGGATTCCGCCGGGAAGAACTTGAAGCGACGATAGCCATACTGCCAGCCGGTCATCAGCTCAGAGATGGTGGAAATGCCGGGCAGCATGGGCACCGGGCTCTCGACCCCATAGCGATACAGCGCCTCGGTCGCCCCGGGAGTCACCACGAAATCGGCCCCGACCTGTTCGGCCTGACGGTACTGAGCCGGCGTCAGCACGGTGCCAACGCCGATGCTGGCGCCGGGCAGCGCTTCGCGCATGCGGCGAATGGCCTCGAGCGCGCAGTCGGTACGCAGGGTGATCTCCAGCACTGGCAGGCCGCCCTCGACCAGAGCGCGCGCCAGAGGAACGGCATCTTCGATGCGTTCGATGGTGATCACCGGGATCACCTCGGCCTTAAGACAGATGCTGTCGAGTTCGGTCGTGCGGGTGGAAGGCAGCTGCTTGTCGATGGTCATGATGGTCTCCAAAAAATCAAGGAAGCGCTGAATCAATCGTCGAGCGGTTCAAGCACAAGGCGCACGGAGCACAGGAACCGGGGCATATGCGGTATATGTGAGGATTCCGAGCACCGCACAACGCAGTGATTGAAACGCGCAGGCATTCATTCAGTGTTTCCTAGGCTTTATCTGAAAAGTCGACGAGCGAAGACCAGACAAGGCAAAAATCGGCGAAAGCGCGGAGTTTACGGGGTGTAAATGAGCATCTTGAGCCGATGTTTAACGCCGTATGGCCGAGCGCAGTACTTTTCAGACATTGCCTAGGGCGCCCAGTAGATCGCCAGCGGGCAAGCAAGGAAGGCGCGAATCGGCAGCGCTTGCACATCATCGCCGCCGAGGGCCGCGGCCAGTTTGGAACGCTTGCCCTCGCCGTTGAGATGTAGCACATGGCGCTTGGACTGATGCAGCCGGTCGGCGCTCAGCGTAATGCGTGCCTGGGGCTGGCTGGGAGTACGCACCGCAACGACCGTCGCTTCGGTACTCAGCGCCAACGGCAGTTCCTGGCTATCCGGGAACAGCGAGGCCGTATGGCCATCGTCGCCCATGCCGAGAATGACCACGCTCGCCGGCCAGCTAAGCCCTGCCAGGCGCTCGCCGACGACCGCCGCACCCTGTTCCGGGGTAGCATCGTCGGTGGTCAGAGGCACAAAATTGGCGGCAGCCGCTTCTGCCGTCAGCAAATGCTCGCGCACCAGCCGGGCATTGCTGTCGGAAGCCGACTCGGCGACCCAGCGCTCGTCGGCCAGCGTCACGTCGATACGCGACCATGGCAGCGACTTGGTGGCCAGCGCATGGAAGAACGGCACCGGAGTAGAGCCGCCGGAGACCACCAGCAAGGCCCTGTCCTGTGCTGCGAGATCTGCGCGCAGCGCTTCGGCCACGGCCTCAGCCAACTGCTGGGCCAAATGTTCGCGACTGGTGCTCATGTTGCATCCTCGTGCAGTTATCGTGGTGCCCCGCTCGCGGGGCACCGGGTCAGTAGTCTTCGTACCAGCTACGGCCGTCCTGGGTGATCATGGCGATCGAGGCCACCGGCCCCCAGGAACCCGCCGGGTAGCGGCGGGGTGGCGTGCCACGGTCTTCCCAGCCAGCGATCAGCTGATCACACCAACGCCAGGCATATTCGATCTCATCGCGACGCACGAACAGGTACTGCTGTCCCTTCATCACCTCGAGCAGCAGACGCTCGTAGGCGTCGGGAATGCGCGTCTTGGGGAAGGCACTGTTGAAATCCAGGTGCAGCGGACCGGTGCGCAGGCGCATACCTTTGTCGAGTCCGGCATCCTTGGTCAGCACCTGCAAGGCAATGCCTTCTTCAGGCTGCAGACGGATGACCAGCTTGTTGGCTGCCAGGCTGCGTTGGTCCGGGTCGAAGATATAGTGCGGCTGCTGGCGGAAATGGATCACGATCTGCGACAGCTTGTCCGGCAAACGCTTGCCGGTGCGCAGATAGAACGGCACTCCCGCCCAGCGCCAGTTGGCCACTTCGGTCTTCATGGCCACGAAGGTCTCGGTATGGCTGTCGGTATTGGCGCCCTCTTCCTCGAGATAGCCAGGCACTGCCTGCCCGGCGCTGGTACCGGCCGTGTACTGACCGCGCACCACATCCCGATCCAGCGACTCATGGGTGAAGGGTTTCAGCGCCTTGAGCACCTTGACCTTCTCGTCACGGATGGCATCGGCGTCAAGATTCGAGGGCGGATCCATGGCCGTCAGGCAGAGCAACTGCAGCAAGTGGTTCTGCACCATATCGCGCAGCTGGCCGGCCTGGTCGAAGTAGCCCCAGCGCCCTTCGATACCCACTTCCTCGGCCACGGTGATCTCGACGTGGGAGATATGGTTCTGGTTCCACTGGGTGCCGAACAGCGGGTTGGCAAAACGCAGCGCGATCAGGTTCTGAACGGTTTCCTTGCCCAGATAGTGATCGATGCGATAGATCCGCGATTCCGGGAACACTTCGCCGATGACGTCATTGATTTCCTGAGACGAGCTCAGGTCATAACCGATCGGCTTTTCGACCACCACCCGCGACTCGTCATCCAGGCTGTCGCTGGCGTCGAGGTTACGGCAGATGTCACCATAGATTTTCGCCGGCACCGACAGATAGACCACCATCGGCCGGGGCGACCCCTCTCGCCAGGCACGCACGGCCTGATAGTCGTCGGGCTTGGCGAAGTCGACCTTGGCGTAGTCGATACGCTCGAGGAAGCGAGCCAGGCTTTCGGCGTCCTGCTCCTTGGGCTTGACCCGCTTCTTGAGGGCCTCGGCCACCTTGTCGCGAAAATCGCTGACATCCAGCTCATGGCGTGCCAGACCGAGCACGCGGGTATCGGCGGGCATCAGCCCTTCGCGATCCAGCTGATAGAGCGCAGGAAACAGCTTGCGCAGGGCCAGATCGCCCAAAGCACCGAACAGGGCCAGGTCGACATCCAGACGGCCAGTGTTCTGAGAATGGGTATCGCGGGTCATGCCTCGCCCCCTGAAATATGGTTAACTTACGCACAAAATACGTTATTCGTGCGACAAAAAGCAATATTTATAAGTAACTTTACCACACAAACAGCATGGCAATGGCGATGATTTGGCGCACTCCCACTGCTCACGCTAGCATATCCTGCACAATGTAGTTAAATCACTACATGACGAGAAGCGCGCCGCAGATTGCTCTGCCAGTTCGGTACAGCCATCCCATCATGCCGCCTCGTCATGTTCGTCGCTACGGAGACATTCCCTCAGCATGGCCAGTCACGATCTGATCGCCCGCATCCGCGCTCGTCTGGACGAGCTTAATCGCTCCGAGCGCAAGGTGGCCGATGTCATCCTACAGGATCCGGCCTCTGCCACCGGCATGAGCATCGCCACCCTGGCACAGGCGGCCTCGGTCAGCGAACCGACCGTCAATCGCTTCTGCCGCAACTTCGAAGCCAAGGGCTACCCGGATTTCAAGATCAAGCTGGCACAGAGTCTGGCCGGTGGTACACCCTACGTCAGTCGCAACGTCGAGCGCGACGACGATGCCGCCCACTACGGTGACAAAATCTTCGGTGCCACCATCGCTGCCCTCGATGAAGCCCGCCGCGAACTGGATGCCAAACGCGTCGAACGAGCCGTCGATTACCTGATTCAGGCCAAGCAGATTCACTTCTTCGGCCTCGGTGCCTCGGGGCCGGTGGCCCAGGATGCCCAGCACAAGTTCTTCCGCTTCAACCTACCGGTGATGGCCTACGAGGATGTGCTGATGCAACGCATGGTCGCCGCCTCCTGCCACACCGGCGACGTGGTGGTGATCATCTCCTATACCGGCCGCACCCGAGAGCTGGTCGAAATCGCTCGACTAGCCCGTGACAACAGCGCTGTGGTACTGGGTATCACCGCTCCTGGCTCGCCGCTGGCCAGGGAGTGCACCGAAACCCTCGAGGTCACGACGCCAGAAGATACCGATGTCTACATGCCGATGACCTCACGCATGATCCACCTGGCACTGATCGACGTATTGGCCACCGGCGTGACCCTTCGCCGCGGCGAGGATTTCCTCGATCATCTCAAGAAGATCAAGGAAAGTCTGCAGCCGACTCGCTTCCCGACCGATTCGGATGCGTCCTGAGAGTCGCACGAAGTGCCTGCTTTGGCCGACAGCGGCTGGCAGGCACCCGCTGCGCTACACTAACGACCCTCCCGTCTGCAGATACAGAGAGCGCCCGATGAACGGTGCCACGCCCAGGAAAGGATCATGAACGTCAGAGCACTCGCCCTGCTGCTACCTCTAGGCTTGGCAAGCCTGCCGGTAAAGGCCTTAGATCTCGATGAACTGGAGACACGCTTGGCCACTCCCACGCAGTTGCAAGGCCATTTTCGCCAGCTCCATTGGCTGGCCGAACGAGAAGTCCGCCTGCATAGCCAAGGCCGTTTTCTGTATCAGCGTGACCGACAGCTGATCTGGCTGTTCGCATCTCCCAATCGTCAGGCACTGACTTTCACGCCGGACCAGGTAGCTTATGGGCCAACAGCCGGCGTAAACGATATTGAGACTAACATTGAGGCGCTGCTACCCGAGCGCGATACCTTTCAGCGTCACATGGTCGATCTAATCGGCGGGCGCTTTTCGGCGCTGCGTGAGGACTACCGACTCGACCTTTCCGGTGATACTGACGCATGGCAGGTATCCCTGCATCCCCGGGCCCTAGACCTGGAGCTGCCGCTGTCGACCCTGACCCTTACTGGCGGCGAGCGAGTCGAACGTTTGGACATGGCCATCAGCAACGGAGACACCCTCACCATCCGGCTGACTGACGCCCAAGAAGTGGTCAACCAAGGCTTGGTGCACTGGCTGGTGGACTGGCTAGGCAATGAGCCCGCAGCAGCGGGGAAAATGCCACCCACGAAAACCGCAGACGATAGCGCCAGCCATTCGGCAGGAGAGCAGGAAGGCTAGGCGGGGAGCGAAGAAGACGCTCCCCGGAAGAGCGAGGCGTCGCTCAGCCCTTGATGGCACAGGTCACGGTGATCTCGACCTTGAGCTCATCGGCTGGCATCGGTGCGGTGATGCAGGTCCGCGCCGGGGCATGCCCGTCTGGCACCCAGGCATCCCAGACCTCGTTCATGGAGGCAAAATCGTGGCCTTCTTTGAGGTAAATGGTCGCCGATAGCAAGTGCTCACGGTCGGAGCCCACTTCCTCGAGCAGCGCATCGACCCGCTCGAGCATGCTGCGAGTCTGTTCAGCAATATCGCCGTGGCGGGCTTCGGGGCTAGCCACCTGGCCGCACAGATAGCCTACCCCATTGTGGATCACGGCGCGGCTCATGCGTGCCTTAGTATCATGTCGAACGATGGTCATGAGTGTCTCGCTGCTTGAGTTTGTGAGTAAGTGAGTGACAAATCCAGACGGCATCCTAATACAGCGCAACAAAGCGGAAAACACTTTACTTCAGCACGGTAATGCAACGCGGCACCGTGCCAGCCAAAAGGGACTTTGGTCATTATGGCGGGATATCAAGACTTGCTGCGCCATCATCGCGGCCTGCTGTCCATCGCCTTTCTGGCGATGTTCTCATCCAGCTTCGGGCAGAGCTTCTTCATCGGGCTCTTCCAGGCGCCCATCAGTGCGAGACTGGGTCTGACGGCCGGCGAGTTCGGCAGTGCCTATGCGCTGGTCACTCTGGTCGCGGGCTTCGCCATGCTAAGACTGGGCCCGAGCATCGACTGGATTCCGCCACGACGCTTCGCCATTCTCGTGCTGGCAAGCCTGACCCTGGGCGTCATGCTGCTCACTCTATCCCCCTGGTGGCTCCTGGGCCTGCTCGGCCTGGGCCTAGTGCGTCTTTGCGGTCAGGGTATGATGACTCACTTGGGCAACACGCTGGCCGGTCGCGAATTCGTGGCCGAGCGCGGGCGCGCGCTGGGGTTGATCAGCCTGGGAGTGATGCTGGGTGAGAGTGCCCTGCCACCGCTGATCGCCATGCTGCTGGTATGGTTCGGGTGGCAGGAGCTGTGGTGGCTGTTTGGTCTGGTACTCGCCGCCCTGTGGCTACCGCTGCTCTTGCGCGGCCCCTGGCCGCAAGCGCCGAGCAGGCGGCCGGCCGCGCACGAAGGCCGTCAAGGGCCGCGCCCGTTCCGCGAGACGCGCTTCTGGCGGCTGCTGCCTCTGCTGATGACCCTACCGATCTCGATGACCGGACTCTTCATTTACCAGGCGCGCATGACCGAAGACCTCGGCAGCACCCTGGCAACCTACGCCCTGGCGCTGACCGGCATGGGGCTTGCCAAGTTGCCCGGTGCCTTGCTGGGTGGACGCCTGGTGGATCATATCGGCCCCATGCTGCTGGCCCGCCTCTACCTGCTGCCGTTCGCTCTGGCGCTGCTGCTGGCCATGCTGGTAGGCGGCGATCTCGGGGTATGGGCGCTGATGGTCGGTGGAGGCCTGGCGATGGGCACTCAACAGCCGATCGCCACCAGCCTGCTGGTCAGCATATGGGGTAGCGAGCACCTGGGCACCGTGCGCGCGACGCTCAGCGCCGCCATGGTGTTCTCCACCGGCATTGCGCCGGCGTTACTTGGCTTCGCGCTGGATGCCGGCGTCACCTTCGAGGGCGTGCTGGGGGCCATGCTGGCTTTGCTGATGGCCGGCTGGTGGCTGGCTCAGGGCGCCTTACCGGCAGGTACCGACACGCCCTGAGCTTCTCAATCCGCGCAGCGCCGTTAACGCAACAGCAGCACCGGCAGGCTGGCGCGACGCAGCATGGTGGTGGTCGTACTCCCCACCAGCAGATGGCGCACCCGCGAGTGGCCATAGGCGCCCATCACCAGCATGTCGATATCGTGCTCTTCGGCGTAGCCGCGCAGGCTCGCTTCCACCTCACCGGCGCGAATCTCGCCGTGGGCTTCGAAGCCAGCATCCGAGAGAGTCTTCAAGGCCCAGTCGAGCTGCGAGCGCACATCGGCCACCTCTGCTCCAACCATCACCACGTGACAGTCGATGCCCTTGAACAACGGGCTCTGGGCGATCATTTCAACGCCCTTGCGGGTGGTCTTGCTGCCATCGAAGGCAATCATCACGCGCTTGGGGGCACGAAACTCATCGGGCACCATCAGAATCGGGCGATGCAGGCTGCGCACTACCCGCTCGAGGTTGGACCCCAGGTGCTCGGGCGCTTGATGGGCAGCTTCGCCGCGCTTGCCGATCACCAGCAAGCGGATGTCGTTTTCGAGTTCGGTCAGGGTCTCGACCAGCTCGCCGTTGCGCTGGCGTGTGGAAGGCTCGGTGATACCATCTTCGACGGCGCGAGCCTTGGCGGCATCGAGTGTCACACGGCCGTGCTCCTGGGCCAGCCGCGCGCGCTGTTCATCCAGCGTCGTGAGTTCCTCGAGCAAGTGCTCCCGAGAACCCAGGCCGATGTTACCGGTCAGATTGGCTTCGGCCACCTGCGGGTGGTTGTCGACCACATGCAGGAAGGTCAGTGGCGCAGCCATTGCCAAGCTCGCCCAGGCAGCGTAATCGCATACGCCGGTGGAAAAGTGAGAGCCGTCGATGGCTGCCATCACTTGATCGGTCATGGTGCAAATCCTTGTCAGGTGAGTGGCATCTCTTTTATCGCCTTTCTACCGCAATGCGCCGACGCTGAATAGCACCGGCGCGATTCGGGGTTTAGTGGCCGCCCATCAGCTTGTCCACGGCGTCCGGCTTGTCATGGACCGCGAAGCGGTCGACGATGGTCGCGCTGGCTTCGTTGAGGCCGATCACCTCGACCTCGGTGCCCTCACGGCGGAATTTGAGCACCGCCTTGTCCAGCGCCTCAACGGCGGTGATATCCCAAAAATGCGCTCGCGACAGGTCGATCACCACCCGCTCGACGCTTTCCTTGAAGTCGAAGGCGCCCATGAAGCGCTCGCCAGAGGCGAAGAACACCTGCCCGACGACCTGATAACGCCGGCCGCGGCCATCTTCGGTGGCCTCGGAGCCGATGTAGAGAATGTTGCCGACCTTGTTGGCAAAGAACAGTGCGGCCAGCAGCACGCCGACGAAGACCCCCATCGCCAGGTTATGCGTGCTGACGGTCACCACCACGGTCGCCAGCATCACGATATTGGTGCTCAGCGGATGCTTCTTCAGATCACGGATCGAGGTCCAGCTGAAGGTGCCGATGGAGACCATGATCATCACGGCCACCAGCGCCGCCATGGGAATCTGAGATACCCAGTCGGCCAGGAAGACCACCATCATCAGTAACACTACGCCGGCCACCAGGGTCGACAGCCGACCGCGGCCACCAGATTTGATGTTGATCACCGACTGGCCGATCATCGCGCAGCCCGCCATGCCGCCGAGCAAGCCGGCGCCGATGTTGGCGACCCCCTGCCCCTTGCACTCGCGGTTCTTGTTGGAAGGCGTATCGGTCAGGTCGTCGACGATGGTAGCGGTCATCATCGACTCGAGCAGGCCCACCACGGTCAGCATCACCGAGTAGGGCAGAATGATCCAGAGGGTCTCGAGGTTCAACGGCACTTCCGGCCACAGGAAGACCGGCAGGGTATCCGGCAGCTCGCCCATATCGCCGACGGTACGGATATCCATGCCCGAGACCATATACACCACCGTCAGCACCAGGATGCACACCAGCGGAGACGGCAGAGCCTTGCCAATCACCGGGATCAGCGGGAAGAGGTAGATAATGCCGAGCCCTGCGGCCGTCATGGCGTAGACATGCCAGGTCACGTCGGTGAGCTCGGGCAACTGGGCCATGAAGATCAGGATCGCCAGGGCATTGACGAAGCCGGTGACCACCGAGCGCGACACGAAGCGCATCAGGTCGGCGAGCCGCAAGTAGCCAGCCACGATCTGCAATACCCCGGTCAAAAGGGTCGCCGCCAGCAGGTACTCAAGCCCATGCTCCTTGACCAGCGTAACCATCAGCAGCGCCATGGCGCCGGTTGCCGCCGAGATCATGCCCGGCCGCCCGCCGGTAAAGGCGATGATCACGGCAATACAGAAAGAAGCGTATAGGCCGACCTTGGGGTCGACACCGGCGATGATCGAGAAGGCAATGGCCTCCGGAATCAACGCCAGCGCCACCACGATTCCCGATAGCGAATCGCCCTTGATATTGGAAAACCAGTCTTGCTTGATTGATCGGATCATTCTGCGGTCCAGTCGTGGGTCCATGTCATGCCCGAAGGCGCGAAGCGCGTGGTGCGCGATGACGTCGAGATAGGGGAGCTGAGTTAAGCGCGACACTCGATTCAGCCCGCCAGCAAAGGCAGACCGAGAACTCAGCGGAGCGTGTCGCTAATCAGCACGTTTGGCGTCAGGATAACGCCAAGCGATGACGCTGCCATGAAGACAGCGCCAGGATGGGAAAGGGAACGCTAGGGCGGGGTGCTGCCGATGACTGGCAGGTGTTGCCAAGTATTAACTATCGTGTCTGCTGCCACAGAGAATCATCCCGTTATCCTAAGGCAAGGGCCGTTACGGCGACCCTCGACCCTAGTGTTATCAACGTCTTTTTTGCAAGCGACGAATCTTAACAGCTGACTGCGCGGCCTGCACCCCCGGGAGCAGCGACGATGGGGCTAAGGTGACTGCCAGGGCGACCTCAGGATTGACTGATCAGTTACTAGCCACTTACCTCGTCACTACTGTCATCGCCCCTGGAGTCGGACCGAGGCGACGGAGACCCTCGGTACTCGCCCATATCCCGGAAAGCCTGCATGACATCCATGGGCAGCGGGAAGAAGATGGTCGAGGCATTCTTGTTACTCATGTCGCTCATGGTCTGCAGGTAACGCAGTTGCAGTGCTGCCGAGTTTTCAGACATCACATTGGCGGCTTCGACCAGTTTCTTCGATGCCTGCAGCTCGCCTTCGGCATGGATGACCTTGGCACGCCGCTCGCGCTCCGCCTCGGCCTGGCGGGCGATGGCGCGGATCATGCTCTCGTCGAGATCGACGTGCTTGATCTCGACGTTGGCGACCTTGATGCCCCACCCCTCGGCAGAGCTATCGATGATTTCCTGAATGTCCTTATTGAGCTTGTCGCGCTCGGAAAGCATTTCGTCGAGCTCGTGCTTGCCAAGCACCGAGCGCAGGGTGGTCTGGGCCAGTTGGCTGGTGGCATTGACATAGTGCTCGACCTGGATAATGGCCTTCTCCGGATCGACCACCCGGAAGTACAGCACCGCATTGACCCTGACGGTAACGTTGTCCTGAGAAATCACGTCCTGCTCCGGCACATCCATGGTGATCACCCGAAGGTCGACCACCTGCATCCGCTGAACGGCGGGAATGATGAAGACCAGCCCCGGCCCCATGACCCGCTGGAAGCGCCCCAGGAAGAACACCACACCCCGCTTGTATTCGGGCAGAATGCGAATCGATGCCGCCAGCAGCATGATCAGCAGCACCACCGGCACTAGATAGGAAATCCACATGGCTCACACCTCCTTGGATGAAACCGACCCCAATGAGCTCGACTTCGTCTGATGGATGTCTAGGCGCGACGTCCCTCAGATGACAGCTAGGTCTCGGGTGATGATTCCTCGATTGGTTCGACCTCTACGGTCAGGCTCACAAGGCGCACCACTCTGAGGGCCTGCCCCTTACGCACCGGCTCGCAAGCATGTGCCCGCCAGCGTTCGTTGTGCAGCCATACATGACCATCGCCGTCGAAGTCATCAAGCGCCCTGGCCTCGGCGCCCAGCATCTCTTCCTTCCCGGTCCGCGCGGGGCGCCGGCGCAGACGCATGAAATGGACCATCATCCACAGCAGCAGGACCGCAGCGAGTGCTGCCACCCCGCCGATCAGCGGCAGCGAAACACTCAGGTTCTCGGCATCCATCAGGATCACCGAGCCGATCACGAAGGCCACGATGCCGCCGATACCGAGAATGCCGAAGCTAGGCATCAGCGCCTCCCCGGCGATCAGCCCCAGGCCGACCAGGATCAGCGCCAGGCCGGCAAAGTTGACCGGCAGCACCTGAAAGGCGAACAGCGCCAGCAACAGCGAGATCACGCCAATGGTGCCGGGCACCAGGCTGCCGGGGTTGGCCAGCTCGAAAATCAGCCCGTAGAAGCCGATGATCATCAGGAAGTAAGCAACGTTGGGGTCGCTGATCACCGACAACAGCTGGGTGCGCCAGTCCGGGTCAAAACGTTCGAGAGTCAGGCCGGCGCTGTCCAGCACCCGTTCACCGTTAGCCATGACCACGGTCCGACCATCGACCTGACTCAGCAGATCGTCGAGGTCGCGTGCCAGCACATCGATCACGTCTTGCTCGAGGGCCTCGCGGGCGGTCAGGTTACGAGCCTCGCGTACGGCGAGTTCGGCCCAGTCGGCGTTGCGCCCGTGTCGGACGGCAAGGCTGCGGATATAGGCCACCGCATCCTCGAGTACCTTGCGCTCCATGGCGGTAGTCCCCCGTCGCTTTGGAGCCTCGGCGGCAGGCCGGTCTGCCGGCGAAGAACCCGAAGCCCCAGAGTCTGAAGCCCCAGAGCCCGACGCACCGGCGCTCCTCGCGGATTCGCCGCCCTTGGCCTTGTCCGGCGCCGCATGCCCTGCATCTTCCTCATCGGTCGCAGGGGCCTCGTCGCCAAGGCCGGGCAGACCACCACCCCCCATACTCACCGGCGTGGCCGACCCCAGGTGCGTCGAGGGCGCCATGGCCGCCACATGGCTGGCATACAAGAGATAAGTGCCGGCACTGGCCGCTCGCGCGCCACCGGGTGCAACATAGACCGCCACCGGGACTGGCGAGGCGAGCATCTCGCTGATCATGTCACGCATCGAGGCATCGAGCCCGCCGGGGGTATTCAGGATAAGAATCGCAAGTTCCGCCTGGGCGTCCCGGGCCCGGTGCAAGCCACGAGAGAAGTAGTCGGCAGTGGCGGGGCCAATGGCACCATCAAGCGTCATCACCAGGCCCAGGCGATCACGCGCATCCTGCTGGGCAAGAACCGGCCCCAGCCAGGCAAGCATCGCCCCCAGCAGTAAAGCCATCAGGCTCGACCACAGCCAACGGCGTCGTATGCGATGGGTTGTGATGACCCGCATGACATCTGCCCCCTTCCCTGTAACCTAACACCGAAAGATGCTGTGCTAGGCAAAGGCTTCCTTCACCGCTCAACTGAGCCACGGATTCGGCTAGCCCCTTTCCCTTACACCATAGTCAACATCCCTCACGCCGGGGACTGTATCGCCAGGACAGGTGTCATCAAGGACCATATCGCCAGATTCGTGACCCTGGACGCCTGTCGCCCGTCGTCCCGCAGACGCTCGGCACTTATGCGTTCATACCCCAGCCAAAAGCCGTCCAAAGCCCGCCTGACAGGTAGGCCGGCCGGCGATCCAGCGCGCATGCCAATAGAGTGCCTGATTGCTCGAGACACAGGGCACGCCGAAGCGCTGTTCGAGTTCATCGAGCACATCCAGCGCGCGCAGGTTGGTACAGGGCAGAACCACCGCGTCTATTGGCCCGAACCCGTCGAGCAGCGTCGCCAGGGCATCGCCCAGGCAGGCGGGGTCCACCGCCGGAATGTCCGGATCATGATCGAGACGGAAGCCGCCGATGGCCGCGACCTCGATGCCTTGAGCCGAGAAGGCGGCAAGGAAGGCATCATCGACTTCACGCACATAGGGCGTCAGCACGGCGATGCGCCGCGCTTGCAGGGCTTCCAGAGCGGCGCGGATCGCGAGCCAGGGGTGAGTGACCGCCACCTCCGGGCGCACGGCATGCAGGCGTTCGGCAATCGGCACATCGCCAATCAACAGCCCCGCCGAGGTGCAACCGAATGCCAGGGTATGGAGCGGAAGCCCCGGTACCAGGGTCGCCGCCGCTGGGGTAATGCCCGCCTCGAGCGCCTTGAGGGCCTGGGGGGTCACCTCGGCATGGGTGGGCATGCGGGTGCAGAAAAGCTCCATGTCGTCACCGACCAGTCGATGCCAGTCCCGCTCCAAGGTGTAGTCGGTATCTAGCAGCACCAAGCCGATGCGCAATAGCTCCGGCCGGTTATAGCGCTGAAAGGCCAGCGCGCGATCATCGGCGACGGCAGCGTTAGGTAGTGAAGACACTGAAGAAACTGACGACATGGCGACATCCATCAACATGAGGAGATGCCATTACTCTAGTCGCTGCACGCGGCCCAAGCTTGCACCATCATGCCATCGCAGTGCTTATTTCCATTCAGCGATAGTGATTGTCTGCCCATCCCGCTGACATCGGGTAAGGTCCGGTGACAAAAAGATTGTAAACTTGACCGGCGATAGTCGACCAAGCTCCATCACCCTTTGTTTTGCTGAGCCGAGACCACCATGCTCGACACGGACACTGCTGACTCGACAGAGGCCATCGCCTCACTGCGCCAGCCACTGCATCAGGCACTCATCGAGGCGGGCCTCGATGGTGAGCTAACGGCGCTGACCCCAATGGCCGACACCGGCCTGGCTCACGCCCACCTGTGGCTTTCCCGCCACAACGGCGCGGACTGGGTGGCGCGGCTGCCCAAGCAAAGCCAGATGCGCCTTGCCGGCGATGACAATCTCGCTTATCAGGCGGCCTGCTTCACACGGGCCAGCCAGGGCGGCCACACCCCGGCCCTAAAGGCGGTGCTCCCCGCAAGCGACGCCCTGCCACGCGGCGGCCTGCTGGTGTCGGCGATCCACGGCCGCCACGCCCGGCTGCCCGACGACCTGCCGGCGATCGCCAAGGCCCTGGCCAGCCTGCACGCACAGCCGCTGCCCCCAGCCGCTCGACGAGCGCCCCTGCAGGCGCCGGCCGACCCCTGGGCGGCCATGCTCACGGAACTTCACCAGCAGGCCGCCTACCTTGACCGAGCCAAGATCGCCCCCGAGGTTCACCGCCAGCTCTCCGATGACCTGGCAGATCTCGAGCAGTGGTGCGGTAAGGCACCGCCAGCCAATCAGTCGCTGATCAGCTTCGATGCCCACCCCGGCAACTTTCTGATTCAGGACGACGGCCGCGCGATGCTCGTCGACCTGGAGAAATGCCGCTACAGCCTGCCCGGCTTCGACCTGGCCCATGCGAGCTTGTACACCTCGACCACCTGGGACCCGCACAGCCATGCCGAACTTAGCCTTGGCGAGGTGCGCGCTTTTCATCGTGCCTGGGCTGCCGCCATGGCCGAGCACGGCGCACGCATCGATGCCGACGAGCTGTTGCAGTGTCGCCGCGCCATGTGGCTGTGGTCGGTGACCTGGTGCGCCAAGTGGCAGGTCGAGCAACAAAGGGCCCGAGACGCCAGCGCGGCGGGTGAAGACTGGTCATCGGAACTCAGTGATCCCGCGCTGATCGCGCATGTTGCCGACCGGGTCGAGCACTACCTGTCGCCATCTGTCATTGCACGGGTTCGCCATGAGTGGCGAGCACTGGCCGATGACAGCGGCCTGGCCTGACCCTCGCTCTCAAGCGCCTGGCCAAGCGCCTTACTGTGCAACGCTCATCACCGTAAACGATCATCGCCGTATCGGTTCAACACAAGGAGTCTCACCATGCAGCGGATTGCCCCCTCGGCCCGCCAGGACGCGTTCACTCGCTCTCTCGGCCGCTCGCTTGCAAGCGTCGCCCTCTGCGCCGCTGCGCTCGCCACTGCCTCGCCAAGCCTCGCCCAGGAACTCGCACTGGATGACTGGAGCGCCATCGAACAGGCCGCCCAGGGTCAGACGGTCTACTGGAATGCCTGGGGCGGGGACAGCCGCACCAACGACTACCTGTCCTGGGTCGCCGACGAGCTCGAGGCACGCCACAACATCGAGCTGGTACACGTCAAACTCAGCGATACCGGCACGGCGGTGTCCCGGGTCATCGCCGAAAAGGCCGCCGGCAACCTCGATGAGGGCGCCATCGATCTGATCTGGATCAACGGCGAGAACTTCGCCGCCATGAAGGACAACGACTTGCTCTACGGCCCCTTCGCCGAAACCCTGCCCAATTACCCACTGACCCGTGCCGATGCCAACCCGGAAGTGCGCGTCGACTTCACGGTACCAACCGAAGGCTTCGAGGCGCCCTGGGGCAAGGCGCAGTTGACCTTCTACTACGACAGCGCCCGCATCGAGACCCCACCGGGCTCCATGGCCGAACTGCTCGACTGGGCACGCGCCCATCCGGGCCGCTTCACCTATCCCCTGGTGCCCGACTTCACCGGCAGCACCTTCCTCAAGCAAGCGCTTATCGAGCTGACCCCGGACACCGCGCCGCTCTATCAGCCGGTAGAGGAAAGCGACTTCGCCGCCGTCACCGCACCGCTGTGGAACTATCTCGACACGCTGCATCCCTATCTGTGGCGCGAAGGGCGCAACTTCCCGACTAGCGGCCCAGAAATGAAGCGCCTGATGGGTGACGGCGAACTGAGCCTGGCCTTCACCTTCATTCCCTCCGAGCCCGCGGCAGCCGTGGCCGACTTCCAGCTGCCGCCCACCACCCGCAGCTATGTGCTCGATGGCGGCACCCTCGGCAACGTCCACTTCGTGGCCATTCCCTTCAATGCAAGCCATAAGGCCGGGGCTCTGGTGACCGCCAACTTCCTGCTCTCGTCACAAGCCCAGGCACACAAGCAGGACCCGGCCGTGTGGGGCGACCGGACGGTGCTGGATATGAACGCCTTGAGCGACAAGGAGCGCGCGACCTTTATCGACGACAGTGACAACCCGGCCGCCCTGCCCGCCGGCGCCTTGTCGAAGACGCTTCCCGAGCCGCACCCGAGCTGGATGGAACGCCTCGAGGCGGCCTGGCTCGAGCGTTACGGCAGCCAGTGACCCGATGCGCCTCTTCTCACCGACCATTCGTACCACCCCCTGGCTCGCCATGGCCCTGCTCAGCCTGCCAGTGGCTGGGGGGCTGGCCGGGGTTCTGGCCCCAGCGCTGGGCTGGCTGCCGGCTCTCGGCGGTGATGAACTGACCCTCGAGCACTGGCGGACCCTGGTGGCGACGCCAGGGCTTGCCGATATGGTGCGACTGAGCCTGAGCGCCGGACTTGCCAGTGCGCTGATCTCGCTTCTCATCGTCATGCTGTTTCTCGGCGCCTTTGCCGAGACGCGAGCCCTGGCACTTGTCCGGCGTCTGCTGTCGCCCCTGCTGGCAGTGCCGCATGCTGCTGCCGCCATCGGCATCGCCTTTTTGCTCGCGCCCTCGGGGCTCGCCAGCCGCCTGGTCTCCCCCTGGCCAAGCGGCTGGGACACACCACCGGACTACCTGTTTCCCGGCGACCCCTGGGGACTGGGCCTGATCATCGGCCTGGTCGTCAAGGAAGTGCCCTTTCTGTTGCTGATGAGTCTGGCCGCCCTGCCCCAGTGCCAGGCCCAGGCACGGCTGCGGCTGGCTCGGTCGCTGGGCTATGCGCCGCTCACCGCCTTCGCCAAGGCGGTGCTACCGGGGCTCTACCCGCTGATTCGCCTGCCGATCTATGCGGTGATCGCCTTCGCCTCCGCCAATGTCGAAGTGGCCATGATCCTCGGCCCAAGCACCCCACCGACGCTCGCCGTGGCGGTGGTGCGCTGGATCAATGACCCGGACCTTTCCATGCGCTTCGTCGCCTCGGCGGCGGCGCTGTTACAGCTCGCCGTGACGCTGGCGGCGCTTGGCCTGTGGTGGCTCGGCGAACGGCTGGTCGCCAGCCTCTCCCGGTCTGCCCTGACTGGTGGCCGCCGTGAGGCCGGCGACCGTATCTGGGCTGGCGCCGGTGGGCTCGCCACTCTGCTGGCCGTGCTACTGCTGGGCGGCAGCCTCATGGGGTTGGTACTGTGGTCGTTGGCTGCTTGGTGGCCCTTCCCGGCGGCGCTGCCAAGCCCGCTGAGCCTTCACGCCTGGCAGGGGGCGCTGCCCGGGCTCAAGGAGCCGCTGACGCAAACGGCGCTGATCGGCCTCGCCGCCACCGGGCTGTCGCTGGTATTGACCGTCGGCGCCCTGGAAGCCGAGCATCTGCGCAACCACGGCATGGCCGCCTGGGCGGAGCTGGTGTTGTATCTGCCGTTGGTCGTACCGCCGGTCGCCTTCCTGTTCGGCCTGGTTCAACTGCAGGTCCAGGCCGGGCTGGCCCCGGGAGCACTGGCCGTGATTCTGGCCCACAGCCTCTTCGTGCTGCCCTATGTCTTCCTGTCGCTTGCCGAGAGCTACCGGCGTCTGGACCCCCGCTGGGCACAGGTAGCGGCGAGCCTCGGCCATTCGCCGGCCAGTCTCTTTTGGCGCGTACGCCTGCCGTTGCTGACGATCCCCATCCTCACCGCCGCGGCGGTCGGGTTCTCGGTAAGCGTCGGCCAATACCTGCCAACCCTGCTGATGAGTGCCGGCCGCCTGTCAACGCTGACCACCGAGGCGGTTAGCCTGGCAAGCGGTGGCGACCGTCGTCTGACCGCCGTCTATGCGCTGATGCAGCTGTTGCTGCCAGCCCTGGGCTTCGCCCTGGCGCTGGCCCTGCCGCGTCTGCTGATGCGTCACCGAAGTGGAGTACTCAACCCGTGACCTCTCTCGATGCCTTGTCCCCTGGTGGGGTTCCCCTAACGATTGCGGAACGATCGGCAGGCGACGATCTTTCCACCGGGCACGCCCTGATCCTCGAGAACATCCGTATCGATCAGGGCGGTCGCCCGCTGATGTCGCTGGATACCCGCATCGCCCCGGGTGAGGTGCTGACCCTGATGGGCCCGTCAGGCGTCGGTAAATCGACCCTGCTTGCCTACCTGGCCGGCTTCCTGGCGCCCGCCTTCACTGGCCAAGGGCGCGTATTGCTCAACGAGACGGACCTGACTCGCCTGCCGGCCGAAGCGCGCCAGCTGGGGCTGTTGTTTCAGGACCCGCTGCTCTTCCCCCACCTGAGTGTCGGCGGCAACCTGGCCTTCGGCATGCCGCGTAAAGCGGCCCGAAAAGCGTCTCGGCAAACGACACGGAAGGCACGCGACAAGACGATCGAGGCAGCACTCGAGGAAATCGGCCTGGCCGGTTTCGCCGACCGCGACCCGACCACGCTCTCCGGCGGCCAGCGGGCCCGAGTGGCACTGATGCGGGTGCTGCTCTCGCGGCCCTGTGCCATGCTGCTGGATGAACCCTTCTCGAAGCTCGATGCCTCGCTTCGCCACGAGATGCGTTCGCTGGTCTTCGCGCGGGTACAGCGTCTTGGCCTCCCGACGCTGATGGTTACCCACGATGAAGCCGATGCCAACGCCGCCGGCGGCCCGGTCATCGAGCTGGGCGCCCAGTATTGACCCCATCCATCACTCGACCCGATTCAGTGCACTATCCATGCCTCATCCAAGCCCGTGACCATGTCCGTATCCAACGCGCTCTCCAACCCGCCGCGCCTGAGCATCATCATTCCCACCCTGAACGAGGCGGCCGGCATTGATGCCCAACTGACGGCGCTGCTCGGCCTCTGGGTGTGCGGCGTCGAGATCATCGTCGTCGATGGCGGCAGCCAGGACGACACAGTAGCGATTGCCAGGCGCCACGCCAGCCGGGTGCTGTCCAGCGAGCCTGGCCGTGCCAGACAGATGAACCTGGGCGCCCGGGCCAGTCGCGGGGATCGACTGCTGTTCCTTCATGCCGATACCAAGCTGCCCCGACGCGCCGACCGACTGATCGCCAAGGCCGTGTCCGGTTCCCGCTGCTGGGGCCGCTTCGACATTCGCCTATCGGGTGAGCAAAGCATGCTGGGGGTGATTGCCTTCTGCATGAACTGGCGCTCGCGACTCACCGGCATCGCCACCGGCGACCAGGCCCTGTTCATGACCCGCGCCGCCTTCGAGGCCGTGGGTGGCTACCCCGATCAGCCGCTGATGGAGGACATCGAGATCAGCAAGCGCTTGAAACACCTGTCTAGGCCGACCTGCCTGAGGACGCGAGTGGTGACTTCCGGGCGACGCTGGGAGAACAATGGCCTCTGGGCCACCATACTGCTGATGTGGCGGCTGCGTTATCGCTACTGGCGGGGCGAGGACTGCCAACGACTGGCCGAGGAGTACCGCCATGCACGCTGATCGCCGTGACGACGGCTTTCCTCTGGCGATTCTCGCCAAGGCCCCCATACCGGGGCGGGTCAAGACCCGGCTGACCCCCACCTTCGCCCCCGCGGCCGCGGCCAGGCTGCACGAGGCGCTGCTGCGCCAGACCCTGGAGGTCGCGTTGGCCGCCACCCCGGCCCACCGCATCGTGCTGTGGACGGGCCTCGAGCATGACCATCCGCTGTTCGTGGAACTCGCCGAGCGCCACGGCATCAGCCTGCGGCCTCAACCAGAGGGCAATCTGGGTGTGCGCATGTTCACGGCGCTCGAGGCCATGGGCGCTCCGGGGCTTTTGGTGGGCAGCGACTGCCCGGTGCTGACGCCTCAACTGCTCACCGACTGTCACGCGGCACTGGCCGATCATGACGGCGTGCTGCTGCCCGCTGAGGACGGCGGCTATGCACTGGTAGGGCTACGCCAGCCCTGTCAGGCGTTCTTCACGGATATCGACTGGGGAAGTGATCGAGTGCTTGCCCAGACGCTGGCCAGAGCGGACAGCCTGGGGTGGCGGCTCGCGCAGCCGGCCAAGGTCTGGGACGTCGACCGGCCCGCCGATGTGGCCCGCTGGCAGGGCCAGGACGCCTCGCCTTGATGTTTCGCCTCAGAGAATCATGATATGAGGCACTCTCGACGACAGGGAATGGCATGGCCGCGGAACCGACGCAAGACACCCAAGCAAGGATGCAGCGCCTGGCGGCCGCGCGACCCCGGCTGATGTCCAGGCGCCTGGATGCGACACTCAGTCTTGGCGAGCGCTTCTCGCTGCGCTTTCACCTCAGCATGTGCGTGGCCTGCCGGCAGTGCGACCGGCAGTTCGCGCTGCTCAAGCGAGCCGGGCAAGGCCATCTGGCGGCCGACGAAGACCGCTAGCCACGCCGATTGCCCGGCCACCGAAGGCATGGCGTCGTATCGAGCATGCTTGCCCGTCAGGGGGTGGCGGCCGCCTGCGCCACCGACTCGAGAATGCCCGCCACCTTATCGAGTGGCAGTTCGCAGCCGCCCAGCCGGTGTCGCTCGGCCAGGTAGTGGGGGGAATTCCACTCGAGCCTTGTGCCGTCGCCCTGCTGGCGAAGCACCATCTTCTGCGGCAGGTCCAGCGCTATGCTGCCCTGACATGCCATCATCGGGGTGCCGACCTTGGGGTTGCCGAATACAAAGGTGCGCGTCGCAGGCAGGGACAGCCCGGCCTTCTCAGCATTCGCGGCGTGGTCGATGACCGTGAACAGCGTTAGGCCCTTGCCATCCAGAGCGTCGCGCAGGCCCTGATCGACCGCTTCTATGTCTTGAGCGCTATCCAGATATTCGATGCCATCGGCCTTGTCGGCGGCCGAGGCGATACCCGACAGGCTGAAGAGGGTCACGGCGACGAGGGCCAGTCTTGCCTTGATCATGATCGTACTCCTTTCCGGTGGAACCTTGAGGTGACCACGGCCCACGGGGTGGCCGCGATGTTTCTTGGTGAGACAGGCATCCCGGCAGGGATATCCGGGCACGTATCCAACCCGCGGCCTCAGACCAGCCGTTCGCTTAACGCGAGCAGGTCGGTCACGGTCACATCTGGCTCACCACCCCAGGCATCGAAGGGCGCCTCGGCGCTGCGCCTGATCCAGGCGGCATGCAGCCCGGCATGACGGGCACCGATGACATCGAAGGGGTTGCTGGAAATCAGCCAGGTGTCCTGGGCCTCGCTCTCCATGCGATCGCGCAGATGCGCATAGACCGCAGGGTCGGGCTTGAATCGTTTGATCTCATCGACGCTGACGATGTCGTCGAAATGCTCTCGCAACCCGGCCTGCCTCAGTAGCCCATCGACCGCCTCACGAGTGCCATTGGAAAAAGCCACGCAGGTCACACCGGCACGGGCAAAGCGCTCCAGCGCCTCGGCAACGTCGGGAAAGGCCGGTAGCTTGCCGTAAGTGGCCATCAGGCGATCCTTCTGCCCCTCGGTAAGGCCCGCACCCAAGGCCCGGTCGGTAAACTCCAGCGCCTCTCGAGTGCAGTCGGAAAAAGGCGCATAGGCCCCCATCAGGCTTCGCCGAAAGCTGTATTCCAACTGCTTGTCACGCCAGCGCTGAGAAAAAGCCGCCGCTCGTTCACCGAGCGTTTCTTCCAGTTCAGCGATCACCCCGTGGGTGTCGATCAGGGTGCCGTAGACATCGAAGGCCAGTACACGTTTGCTCATCTTGCATCCTTGTACTTGATACTGAGTACTTATAACTGAGTACTTATAAATGAGTACTCGAGACTGAGAGCTTGAAACCTAGCACCTAACACTGAGTCCCCGAGGCGTAGAAAGTGCCTCGCATGCTTACCCGATCAACAGCTTGGCCGCATTTGGCATCAGCGACAAGCCAGGCCTCATGCGCCGGCCACCACCGCAGGTGCCGGCCCAACAGGCTCAACTCAAGCGGCTCAGGGCAAAATCAGCGATGGCGGTGTCCTGCACGCCGGTACCGGTAAGATCGCAGACGGTAATGGTGGCAGGCGTCAGCCGCAGGCGCTGGCCTTCGGCAATCAAGCGACCCAGCTCGAAGACCTTGAAAGGCACCTCACCGCCGCCATCGCCTCGGTCAGCAGTCCCGGCGAAGGCCTTGAGCTCGCCATTGCGCTCGCTCTGGGTCCGGCTGTCGCATACGAAGGCATCGGCGCGGGTCAGCACGCTGGTCTCGAGTTCGCGTTTCTCGGGGCTGTCCGAGCCCATGGCGGTAACGTGCACGCCCTCTGGCAGGTCCGCCGCACTGAGAATCGGCTGCTGGGACGGTGTGGTGGTCACGATGATGTCGGCGTCGGCACAGGCGGAGCGCACGCTTTCATGCACTCTCACCGCAAGCCCCTGAGCGCGCAGTTGCTCGGCGCAGTCATGCGCGGCCTGCGGCCGGCGCGCCCAGAGATCCACGGCCTCGATATCGCGCACCAGACGCAGCGCTTCGACCTGGCGACGCGCCTGCTCGCCGGCCCCCAGCACCGCGACCCGCCGGCTATCTGGCCGAGACAGGTGTTTGGCAGCAATGGCGCCTGCCAGGGCGGTACGCACCATGGTCAGATAGCCCTCGTCGAACAGCACCGCCTCGACCAGGCCGGTCTGGGCCGAGAACACCATCATCAGGCCATTGAGGCTGGGAAGCCCTCGCTTGGGATTATCGAAGAACCCAGGACTGACCTTGATGGCGAAACGGGAAAAGCCGCGAATATGCGCGGTCTTGACGTCGACCTCGCCGTTGGCTTCCTCGATGGCCATGGACAGAATCGGCGGCTGCACCGCCTCGCCGCGCCCCAGGGCCGCGAAGCCCGCTTCCACGGCGTTCAGGGCGTCCTGATCCAGCGTCACGGCCGCGCTTATCGCCGCCCGGTCGAATAGCTGCATGAGCCTCTCCTGATAAGAAAATATCGTATTGTGGGAATCAGACGTATTAGCGTGCTGCGAGGCGTCGTGCCCGATCAAGCGTCTCGAGTGACACCCCGTTGCCGGAGACGATCAGCGCAACCGTCTGGCCGCGGATGTCGATACGGTGCTCTTCGATCGCCGCCAGCCCGACCGCTGCGGCCCCTTCGACCAGCAGCTTCTCGTTCTCGAGCATATCGACCATGGCGTGGGCGATAGCCGCCTCGGAGACCTGATAGTGATCGTCCATCACCTCGTCGACCAAGGCAAAGCTGCAGCGGTTATCCAGGCCTATTCCCCCGCCCAGCGAATCGCCGAGGCTCTCGGCCTCCTCGACCGCCACCGGATGACCGGCTTCCAGGCTCTTCCACATCGCCGCCCCGCGACTGAGGCTGACCCCGGTCACCTGAACCTCAGGACGAATGGCCTTCATGGCCGCACCGATACCACCAAGCAGACCACCGCCGGAGAGCCCGACGAAGACCCGGTCGAGGCCGGGGGCATCTTCCATCAACTCGAGACCGATGGTGCCCTGACCGGCGGCAATCAATGGATCGTCGAAGGGCGGGATCAGGGTCATGCCCTCCTCGTCGACCAGCCTCGATACTTCCTCGAAGGCCTGGTCCTGGCTGGCGCCGATACGGGTGACGGTGGCGCCCAGTGACTCGATGGCGGCGACCTTGTTGGCCGGCACCAGGGTCGACAGGCAGATGGTCGCCGGCACGCCCAGGCGCGCCGCGGCGAAGGCCACCGCCCGGCCATGATTGCCGGTAGACGCGGTGGTGACGCCGCGGGCCAGGGCCTCGCGGCCGTGGCGTTCGATCAGGGCGGCGATCATGTTGGTGGCGCCACGCAGCTTGAAGGCGCCGGTGGGCTGGCAGGTCTCGAGCTTGAGCAGCACCTCGGCATCGAAGCGGCGTGACAGGGCCGGCGAAGGGATAAGCGGCGAACGCACCACCTGGCCGGCGAGGCGCTTGCGCGCTAGGTAAAGCTCGGCCAGGGTGACGCCATGAGTAGAGTGAGACATAGGCGCTTCCTCTATGCTTTTATTCTTCATCGGGTGACCCTAACCATAGCGTTAACCGCCGTCATGACCAGCGCCATGAAGCGAGTCATCAACACCGTCATAAACACGGCTACGAATACGACCATGGCCAGCGTATAACCAAAGGCGCCGCCCAGTGGGCGGCGCCTTCGATTCTCAGCCTTCGCTTGCCGGATCGGCGATCAGCGAAGGTCACCCGATGCGGTCAGCTCGTCTGTCACCTTGTCGACCGCACGCTTGGCGCGGGCAATGATCTCGTCGACCTGGTCACGGGTGGTGATCAGCGGCGGCGCAAAACCGAGGATGTCCCCTTGCGGCATGGCACGGGCGATCAGATTCTCCTCGAGAGCGGCCGCGGCGATCCGTGGGCCGACCTTGAGGCTCGGATCGAAGTGGGCACGCTTGGCCGGGTTGGCGGAAAACTCAAGCGAGGCCAGCATGCCCACACCACGAGCCTGGCCGACGATCGGGTGATCCCCGAAGGTGGCCTGCATCTGCTGCTGCAGGTAGGCGCCGGTCTCGGCAGCATTGGCGGTCAGGCCCTCGCGCTCGATGATCTCGAGGTTGGCAAGCCCCGCCGCACAGCCCAGCGCATGACCGGAGTAGGTCCAGCCGTGGCCGATCGGGCCGTATTCACCGGTCCCCTGCTCCAGCACCTTCCATACGCGGTCGCCGACGATCACCCCGGACAGCGGTTGATAGGCACTGGTCAGGCCCTTGGCCACTGTGATCAGGTCCGGCTTGATACCGTAGTGATGGCTGCCGAAGTGGGTACCGATACGCCCGAAGCCACAGACCACCTCGTCGGCGATCAGCAGCACATCGTACTTGTCGAGCACTGCCTGGATCGCTGCCCAGTAGCCTTCCGGCGGCGGCACGATGCCACCGGTGCCGAGCACCGGCTCGCCGATAAAGGCAGCCACGGTGTCGGGGCCTTCGGCGAGAATCATCTCCTCGAGCCGGGTGGCGCAATGGGCCGAGAATTCCTGCTCGCTCATGCCTTCCTGCTCGGCGGCACGGTGGTAGTAATACGGCGCCTCGGTGTGGCGGATGGTATCGATCGGCAGGTCGAAGTGATCGTGAAACGCCTTCAGGCCGGTCAGTGACCCCGATGCGATGCCGGAGCCGTGATAGCCACGCATCCGCGAAATGACTTTCTTCTTCTGCGGGCGACCGAGCACGTTGTTGTAATAACGCACCAGCTTGAGCTGAGTCTCGTTGGCATCACTGCCTGACATGCCGTAGTAGACCTTGGACATGCCGGGGCCGGCCAGCTCGAGAATCTTCTCGGAAAGCTCGACCTGCACTTGGTTAGAGTGCCCCACATAGGTGTGGTAGTAGGACATTTCGAGGGCCTGCTTGTAGATGGCGTCAGCCACCTCGGTGCGGCCATAACCGATGTTGACGCAGTACAGGCCGGCAAAGCCGTCGATGAATTCGCGACCGTCCATGTCGACAATATTGATGCCTTTGCCTCCGGTAATCACCCGGCCCGGCGCATCGCCATGGGCAAAGTCGCGCAGGTGCGTGGAAGCGTGGAAGGTCACCTTGCGGTCGCGATCGATCAGATCCTGGTGCGTGGTCATGCAGTTCTCCATTAAGACTCCCCGGCGGCGCCGGAGAGAAAGTTCATCGAATTCGGTTCGCCCTGAAACTTCCCGGGCTGGGCGATTCGGCGGCAGGGCTCCGTGAGGGCGCTGTGACCCCATCCCTGGGCGCTACTTTTGCCGTTCCTGGCAAAAGACCCTCACTACACCCTGCCGCCTCAACCACGAGCGACCACCCTCCCTGGGATTTCGGGGTTGCTCGAAGCTCGAAGCTCGAAGCTCGTGGCTCGTGGCTCGTAACTCGCAGCAAGCTCAACTACCAGAGACGGAGCCCAGCGCCCCCAGGCAGTAATACTTCGTCTCGAGATACTCATCGATGCCGCTGACGCCGCCTTCACGCCCAAGCCCCGACTGCTTGACGCCACCGAAGGGAATCGGCGGACCCGTCATCTTGACCGAGTTGACCGACACCATGCCGTATTCCAGCGCCCGCATCAGTTTCCAGATACGGCGGATGTCGTGGGTGTAGACATAGGCGGCAAGGCCGTATTCGGTATCGTTGGCCATGGCAATGACTTCATCGTCGTCGCGATAGGCGGTGATGCCGGCCACCGGGGCAAAGTTCTCTTCCCGCCAGACTTTCATCTCGGGCGTCACACCGGTCAGCAGCACCGGCATGAAGAAGTTGGCTCCAGGCGCCGCCGACTGATCGCCGGCCACCAGGGTCGCGCCCCGGGAAATGGCGTCGTCGACGATGCTCGAGGCCTTTTCCACCGCCTGGCCGTGAATCAGCGGGCCGAGATCCACCTCGCTCTGCAGGCCGTTGCCAACGGTCAGCGCCGCCATGCGCTCGGCGAAGTGCTCGACGAAGGCGTCGTGGATCGACTCGTGCACCAGAATGCGGTTGGCCGCCAGGCAATCCTGACCGGCGGTCTGGAACTTGGCCGCCACCGCCGCCAGCGCGGCTTCGTGGGGATCCATGTCCGGGCCGACGATAAAGGGCGCGTTGCCACCCAGCTCCAGCGAGACACGCTTGACGGTACCGGCGCACTGTTCGAGCAACAGCCGCCCAACCCGCGTGGAACCGGTGAAGGACAATGCCTTGACGCGCTCTTCCTTGCACAGGATCGAGGACACCTCGGCGGGCTCGCCCAGCACCACGTTGAAGATACCCGCGGGAATGCTGGCCCGCTCGGCGAGCTCGGCAAGCGCCAGCGCCGAGAACGGCGTCTCGCCGGCCGGCTTGACGATCACCGGGCAACCGGCGGCCATGGCGGCGGCTGCCTTGCGCGTGATCATCGCCAGGGGAAAGTTCCAGGGCGTGATCAGGGCGGCGATCCCGATAGGCTCCTTGATGGTGCCAAGGGCCGCATTGGGGATATGGCTGGGTATGGTCTCACCGAAGGTGCGCTTGCCCTGCTCGGCGAACCACTTGATGAAGCTGGCGCCATACTCCACTTCGCCGCGAGCATCCGGTAGCGGCTTGCCCTGCTCCATGGACATCAGGATGGCCAGATCTTCGCGATTCTCTTGCAGAAGGTCGTACCAGGCCAGCAAACGGTCGGCGCGCTCATCGGCTCGTAGCGCACGCCACTGGACAAAGGCACGCTCCGCCGCATCCACCGCGCCGCGAATTTGATCGGCTTCCAGCCAGGGGGTATGCCCCAGGACCTCACCAGTGGCCGGATCGATCACGGCCTCCTCACGGCCACCATCACCATGGGTCCACTTGCCGTCGACATAGGCGTACTGGCGGAACAGGCGTGGATCGTCGAGTCGCTGAGTCACTGTTGTGGACACTTTCATGAAACATCTCCTGGAAAAGCAGCGCCCATGGCGCTCACGCTAAAATACGACCGGACGGCCAATGCCGTCTCATGCATACAGCGTACGGTGTAAAGGAGGACGAGACTTTTTGTTGGACCACTGTCGACACTCAGTTTTTTTTGTCTTCTGGTCGAAAGCAGCAGAATCTTCTGCCCGCTGCTATCGCGAATCTGGCGGCAAAGAATCGGACCAGGCACAACGTATGACCCAGAAACGCCATCGCCCCGACCGAATGGCCGAGGCGATGGCGATGCTTGGTAGTAGGTGGTGGAACCGAGAGCGGCCCGCAGGTGTCAATCGGCGCCTTCGGAAGTCGTCGCCAGCAGCGCCTCTTCGGTGAACACGATCAAACCGAGCTCCGGCCGGTAGCCATGAATCTCTGTAACATCCAGCGCCTGCAGGAAGTAGAGAATCTCCTCGCTGATCACCTGACCCGGCACCAGCACCGGGAAGCCCGGCGGATAGGGAATCACGAAGCTCGCCGAAACCACGTCGCGACCCGCCGTCATGGCCCGCTGCAGCTCGCCATTGTCGAAGCGAAGGTACTCGGTATTTTCCTCATCGTAGCTGAGGAAGTAGGCACGGCGAATATCGCCATCCGGCGTACCGGCTTCCACATGCGGCCGAAAGGCATCGTGGAAGCGGCTAAAGTCCGGCAGCGGCGGCAAATCATGGATAAGTGACTTGACCTGATGCTCGATGATCTTGCGCTCTGGACGACTGCTTTCCTCCCAGCGTCGATCGAAGGATTTGGCCAGCTTGATCAGCACGTCCAGCAAGTAGGCGATGGCCCCGCGAGTGGTGCCGATATTGGTCATGAACAGCACGGTGTTGCGAGAGGTCTTGTTGATCTGAATACCATACTGGTTCATCAGATAGTCGTTCTTGAAGGCATCGCCATCGATACCGGTCTTGCCGATCGACAGGGTGATGCGCGTCGGGTCGACCACGAACTCATCCTGGGCCCAGGCCTCCTCCATCTTGTTCCAGCCTGCATTGGCATCGTAGTAGGTCTCGACCCCAGACTGGCGGAACTCCGCAGGCACCAGGTCACTGTTCTTGAGCACCTCGAAGTACTTGTTCAACAGCGGGTTGGTATAGAGCTGCTCGCGCAGCGAAAGCGCCGCCTCGACCTGGGAGTGCACCAGCTCGAAACCTTCCATCTCGGCCTGCATCCGCCCCACGTCCAGCGAGGCCAGGATCTGGTAGTTGGGCGAGGTCGAGGTGTGGGTCATGTAGGCTTCGTGGAACGGCGCCTCGACCTTCTGGCGGTAGTCCTGGTCATAAACGTGGATCATCGACCCTTGGCGCAGCGACGTCAGGGTCTTGTGGGTCGAATGGGTCGCATAGGTGCGCACCCGCACGGTCTCGGGATCCGGCATCAGCGGCCGATCGAGCCAGGTGGCATCGTCATCCGGATCCAGTTGATCGAACTCTTCCTTCCAGGCGGCATATTCCGCCGCATACTCCTCGCTACGATAACGGTCACGCAGGTGGCGCGCGGCATGCATCGCGGTGCGCGGGCGATAGGTCGGGTTGAAGGTGGCGAAGGCAAACCAGGCCTCGTCCCACAGAAAGACCAAGTCAGGCTTGATGGCCAGACACTCTTCCATGACCCGCCGCACGTTGTAGACCACGCCGTCGAAGGTACAGTTGGTCAGCAGCAGCATCTTGACCTTGTCGAGCTGCCCCGAACGCTTGTATTCCAGCAGGGTCTTCTTGATCTCGCGCAGCGGCACGGCGCCATACATCGAATAATCGTTGAGCGGATAGGAATCCAGATAGGCCACGTGGGCGCCGCTCAGCACCATGCCGTAGTGGTGCGACTTATGGCAGTCGCGATCGACCAGCACGATGTCACGCGGCTTGACCAGGGCCTGGACGACGATCTTGTTGGCTGTCGAAGTACCATTGGTGACGAAGAAGCTCTGCCGTGAGCCAAAGGCGCGAGCCGCATTCTCCTGGGCCTTCTTGATCGGCCCGTAGGGTTGCAACAGGGAATCCAGCCCGCCGGACGTCGCCGACGTCTCAGCCAGAAAGATATTGATGCCGTAAAAGTCGATCATCTGCCCCGCCCAGTGGGAGCGGGTAATCGACTTGCCCCGGGAAATCGGCATGGCATGGAAGACACCGGTGGGCTTGCGGCTATATTCCCGTAGCGCATCGAAGAACGGCGTGCGGAAGCGGTTGTCGATGGCGCGCAGAATCGTGTGATGCTGTTCGATATAGTCCGTTTCGCGATAGAAGATCCGATTGAAGTGGCGAATATCTCGGCTGGCCGTCACTTCCACATCGCCACTGGTGACCAGAAACTGGTCGATCTCGGGACGAATCTCGCGAATCATCGAACTCAGCAGAATGCTGCGCTCGGCCTCGGACTTGCTCTCCAGTTCCACCTCGGAGATACCCTCGAGGTAGTTGCGCAGGGCACTCAGGTTGTACTTCGACTTGTAGGGGAATTCGTAGCGGATCAGGCAGGCCTGAATGTTCGGATTGACCAGTATCGCGATCAACGCATCCTCGAAGCTGCGCACCGTCACCACATCGTAGACAAACTTGTCTTCGGGTCGCCGCAAGTTATGAAACGCCTCGCGCACCACTTCCTCTTCCTGCAGCGACATAGCATCGACGATCAACACCTCGAAGTAGGGCTGAGAGGAGCTATTGGAGGTCGGGTGACCGCGACGCAGCTGCGCCAGGGCATCCAGGGTCTCGAGGTCTTCCGCATCGGCATCGGTCTCGCTGAGGTCGACCTGGCGACGACGGTAGGACTCGCTGATCATCGCCCGCACTAGCCGCTTGACCACCTTCTCGAGCAGCGAATATTCCTGGCGGTTGAAAAGGTGCCAAAGGTGGCGAAAGTCTTCCTTGGAGGGGAAGGCGTGATAGTCCTCGATGATCTCCAGGCGGGTCAGCTTGATGTCGACGGCCTTGATCAGGTTGCGGGACTGGGCGTCGTCCTGGAGGTAAATCAGCTTGCCAAGATCGCGCTTGAGAGCGTTCCAAGTATCTGCACGAAGCTGGGAGATCTTGTGGTAGAACCCCAGGGCCGTATACGGCGTATCTGTTCCAATCGTATCGCTCATGGTGCGTCCCCAGCAGCGCTGCTTGTCATTATGCAACTGCCACGGGCATTCTGCCCGCAAACAGCGTAATCGATAGGCTAGCCGGCACCTTGGTGCCGAGGCCCGTAGTGAATGATGAAATTGGTCTCGGGAAAATGCGTGAAACTCAGGTCAAGGTTGTGCGACGGCCAATGAAACTGCACGCGTCCCTGTAGAGGCCGGTACACCGAGGTATAAACGGTACCCAACCCACGACGGTGGTCGGTGCGATAAAGCGGAGGCGCGAAGAACGCAGAGACCAGTCGCTCCTCGGTGGTGGCGTCGTCATCAACAAGGATCGAGAGCTGGCGCTCACGAATAAGCGTTTCCGACGCCAAGGCGTGGGCATACCACTCGATCTTTTTTTGATGGTTGGTCGCCACCGGCACACGCTTGATAGTGGCCTTGCGATCCGGCGCAATCATCGCCGTGACATATCGTCCCTGGGCATCATCGACGGTGATGTTGTAGGCCATGTGCGTCGGCACCCGCGCCAACACCTCGGCCGCCTCAGGGGTGGTATCACAGAACTCGAGGATATAGCGCAGGATCATCGGCGCACCGAAGCCATCGCCGACCACGGTCCGCCCACCGAAGGCCAGCGACACCGCCAGACCGCTGTCGTTCATGCCGTCAAGCACACCCCACAGACAGTCGGTCATGGCGATCACTTGGCGTCCATTCCAGCACGAGGAAAGAATGGTGCCCTCGCAAAGCTCGGGTGGATAATCGTAGTTGCGCACCAGGACATTGCTATTGCCGTTGGCAAGCACCGCCTGCGAGCAACCGGTGATATAGGCCGGCGGACGATAGAGGCTCAGCATGCGCGAGGAGAGATCGCCACCGCCGGCGAGCTCACACAGACGCTCGTAGGTCGGTAACAACTCTGGCATGTAGCGTCGCATGGCATTGAAGCCGGCCAGGTAACCTGGCCGCTCCCGTTCGCCTTCCGACAAGAACCAGCGCTCATATGCCGGCCAGTGGAGCTCGAAAAGCGATTGCCACTTAGCGCCAGCCTGCGGCTCATGGACGGTGCGAAAGGCCAGCTGTTTGAAGGTATCAGCGTCCCACTGGCGGCCAGCCCGTCCCATAGCGGTATCTTTCATCAAAGGATCTTGAAGTTGCCGCCGCCCACCGCATGATTCACGGCCACCTGCTCCACCACCGGATCCTGCACCGACTGGCCGGCATACTGGCCACGAATGGCATCGATCCAGGCCTTGGCGCGCTCGGTGAGCTGGAAGTCATCATCCATCAGACGCCCACGGGTAATCAGGATGCCGAGATCCGCCCCCTCGTAGCGGAAGTCGCCAACGCCGCTGATGCGCATGAAGAAGGCCTCCTGCTCGCTCTCTGCTGCATGCGGATGCGAATCGTAGTGATCGAATGCGATGCTGCCGTCCACCGCCATCCGCCAGACGCCAGACTGCGGCGCCTGAGTCAGCAGATCCACCGTTTCATCGGTGTGCTTGATCACCAGCTGGCTCCAGCTGTCAATGCTATCAGGGTGCGCCCAGCGATCATTGACGGCCTGGATGTCGATATCGAAATCCTGGCCCGAGAATTCGAGCAGGTGGAACAGGAATAGCGGAACGTCCGAATGGGCAAAGGCAGCCACGTTGGTCAACGAGCTGGCACCGGTAACCCGCGGGTTGAGCTCGCCGAGATAGACATCGTTGGTGTCCATGTCGATCAGGAAGTCGAGCTCGAAATAGCCACGATAGCCTTCCTCGCGCAGCGCTTCGCCAAACCGGTTGGTGTATTCCTGAGCCTTGTCACGCACTTCCTGAGTGAAGGCACCGGCGAACATCTCGTTGCCACACCAGCCACCCTTGTAAGGTGTCAGGGTCTTGAAGCCGACCAGCTCGGTCATCAGTGGGCCCACCACGGTGCCACAACGAGTTGCACAGGCCTCGATGGCCGAGCCGCGGCAATTGATGCGCTTCATGATCTTGACCTCTTCTTCGGCCTCGATCTCTTCGGCGTGGCGGTAGTACTCGTCTTCATTGGAAACGAAGAAGGTCGTGTGGCCGGAGTCGCCATAGGCCGACTGAATGACCAGATCGTTAGTGCCCAGTTCCTTGCTGATCTCCATCAGGTGCTGATAGCTGTCCACCTTGGCCAGCACGTTGGGTACGCTGGGTACGCCAACCTTGTTGCCAATACGCACCGTTTCGATCTTGTTGTCCATCCGCGAACGCAGCTTGGCCGGCGGGAAGGCCACCCGCAGCCCCAGCTGTTCGCAGATTTCTTCGGTGTGCTCGTCGAACATCAGGAAGGCAGCCACCCCCTGCTCGCCCCGAGAGCGGATATAGTCGATGACTTCCTTATGCTCGAGCAGGTAATTGTTGATGTCCTCGATGCTTTCGAAGTCACGCGGGAACTTCTCCTTGGGCACGAAGACGTTTTTCTGCTTGTCATCGAAGCAGTTGATGTAGTTGATGTGGCGAAAATTACCCACCCAATCGCCGATCCCCAGCAGGTTGAAGTTGGTCGCCGAAATAAAGTAGACCGGCTCTTTGTTGTTATGAAAGAAACGGCGCACATCGGAGATGCTGGTCAGTTTTGTTGTCATGGAGCTGGCTCCTTTTGGGTGACGTTCCTGCGCTGCTTGCGAGGCGGAGGGGGAAGCGCCGCCACTCTGGGCGGCGCTTTTGTGGCTCATCAGGCGAGAAAACAGACGTCGTAAACCTTGGATAATAGGGGTTACCACCATGAACTCCTTTTCAGTAAACGCCGCCCATCAACGCGAGAGGCGATCAGTATGGTTCGATATCCCGACGCGCCGGCTTCGCAAGCGGGCCCAAGGTGTCGAGGAAGGGAGTGGAACGGGTCTCGCTCCGGTATAGCGAAAAGTCCACCTGACGGTCGCGGAAGCTCTTGAGCGGCTGACCAAGCCCGCGCAGCCCCGCCTCACGCTCGCGACGCACTCTCGTCATATCGATCTCGATCGGCATGACTTCTTCGCCGATGCCTGCCTGATGGATGACATCCCCAGACGGTCCGACCACGATCGAGCGGCCGTTACCCAGCGCGCCAGCACCGTTGATATCGAAGAAATAGCACTGATTGACCGCGGCATTGGTGCGCGCGATGGACAGTTCGATATCACGATCGATGGTGTCGGTCATGGTCGGATGCAGGATCACCTCCGCGCCCATGGCTGCCAAGGTGCGCGTGGTTTCCGGGAACCACATGTCATAGCAGATCGAGACGCCGAAACGACCGATGTTGGGCACGTCGAAGACCACGAACTCGGTGCCGCTTTCAACGCCGGCCTCGTAGGGACGGAAGGGGAACATCTTGCGGAAACGATTGACCACCTGCCCCTGCGGATTGATGACGCTCAGGGTGTTGTAGACGAGCTCGCCGACCTGCTCGAACATTGAGCCCGGAATCAACCACAGGCGATGTTTTTCGGCCAGTTCACAGAACATGGCCTCGGTGCCGCTGGGCATGGACTGCGCGTTCAGTGGAGAAGCACCGTGCGCCATCAGCTCGCTGAAGACCACCATCTGAACGTGGGGAAAGCGCGCTACCAGCATTTCAATGCGGGCGCGCATAGCATCGGTGTTGTCACCGTGGTGAGGTGCCTGGAGCTGCACCCCTGCAATCGTGAAATAAGACATGCGAACCTCTGCGCTGCGATAGCCTAAAAACGATTGGCCGCCTTGTGCGCCAATCACCCTCGTAGTAGGCGATATCGCCAAACTGCTCGCTACGATTCCAGCTTATGTCAGTTTTGCGTGAAGTGGAATCCACGTGATTTACACGGGCGCCATTTAATCACACGCCAGCTCAATCGGCGGTGCCGTATGCTTGACGGTCTTGGTGACGATATAGGTGAAGTAGCGCTGAATACCGATTTCTGACATCAGCCAACCGTCGATCAGCCGCTGATAGGCATCGATGGTTTCTGCTTCAACCTTGATCAGGTAGTCGACCCCGCCGCCTACGGCCACGCATTCGGTGACCTCGGGGGTGGCCATTACCTCCGCCTCGAAGCGCTGAAAATCGCCCGCATGATGTGACTTGAGCTCGATTTGCACCCAGACCGGTGTCCGGCGCACCACCATGCGGGAGTTGAGGCGTGCACCGTAACCTTCGATGATGCCGGCCTTCTCCAGCCGCCGCACCCGCTCCCAACAGGGGCTGACCGATAGATTGATCGCCTCCGCCAGTCGAGATTTGGTGATACGGCCGTCCTCGGCCAGAATTTCGAGGATCTTCAGATCATAACGATCGAGCTTCATCGTGGCTTCATCCGTCCAGGGCGTCGACGATATCGGCGATGACCGCGATGGTATCGCCCATACCTACCTGGGCCGGGAAGCGTCGCGCCACCAGCAGGCCGCTGCGCTCGGCGCGGTACTCGATCGGCGCAGTGCCAGTGCGGCTCATGTCATAGACCCGCGCGATCACTTCGCCCTCACGGACCGGCTCACCCAGCGCCAGCGTCAGTTCCAGCAGCCCCTGATGCTCGCTCTGCACGTAGCAGGAGGCATCCGGCATATCGACGTAGACCTGGGGCTCGTCCGGCCCCTCGAGTTCGCCATCGATCAGCCCGAAGTGAATCAGGAAGTTGTTGACGCCACGCTCGGCAATCTTCAGTCGCTCCGGCGTTGTGGTGCCACCGCCGCCCAGCTCGGTGGCCACGAATACCTTGCCCTGGCGCTCCACAGCGGTGTCGAAGAGTTTTTCGGCGTCCAGTTCGAACATCATCATCGCCGTGGGCGCACCGAAGGCCTTGGCACCCTCGAGGGCACGGCGCTGCAAGTCCCGGTCCTCGAGCTGATGCGAGGCGGCGAAGGGCACGATATCCAGAGTCCGTCCCCCGGAGTGCAGATCCAGCACCACATCGCACATCGGCACCAGATAGCGAGTGAAGTAGTCGGCGATCTGTTCGGTCACCCCGCCATCAGGATTGCCCGGAAAACTGCGATTGAGATTGCCGCTGTCCATCGGCGAAGTCCGCCGGCCGGCCTGAGCGGCCGGGGTATTCATCATCGGCACGATGATCACGCGACCCTGGACCTGCTCGGCATTCAGGCCGTTGGCCAACTTCATCAGCGCGGTCATGCCCTCGTACTCATCGCCATGATTGCCGCCGGTGAGCAGTGCGGTAGGACCTTCACCGTGCTTGATCACGGTCACCGGGATCATCACCGCGCCCCAGGCCGACTCGTCGTTGGAGATCGGTAGCTTGAGGAAGCCGTGCTGAACGCCCTCGGCCTCGAAGTCGACTGTGGCGGAAATGGGGCTTGGCCGCACTCGGCTCGCTGACATGTTCATGAAGGTCTCCTTATTTGACGAACAGCTGGCGTGGGAAGTCGGCCAGCGTTTCACAGCCCGTCTCGGTGATCAGAATGCTTTCGGTGATTTCCAGGCCCCAGTCCTCATCCCACATGCCTGGCATGAAATGAAACGTCATGCCGGGTTCGAGAATAGTCTCATCGGACGGGCGCAGACTCATGGTCCGCTCGCCCCAGTCCGGTGGATAGCTGATGCCGATGGGATAGCCGCAGCGAGCGCCGCCACGGTCGAAACCGTACTTATCCATGGCGGACCCCAGGGCCATGGCGATGTCCGCACAGCGGTTGCCGGGCTTGGCAACGGCCAGTCCATTTTCGATACCCTCGAGCAGCGCCGACTCGGCGCGAATGAAGTCACGCGGTGGCGAACCCAGATAGATAGTGCGTGACATCGGCGCGTGATAGCGCTTGAAGACACCGGCGATTTCGAAGAAGGTGCCCTCCCCCTCGCGAAAGGGGGTGTCGTCCCAGGTCAGATGTGGTGCTGCGGCATCGCTGCCCGTCGGCAACATCGGCACGATGGCCGGATAATCGCCGCCAAAGATCTTGCCCTGTTCATCGCGCCAGCCTTCGATGCCTACCCGGTAGATCTCGGAGACCAGCTTGCTCTTGGGCAACCCCGGTTCGATCATCTCGAGGATCCGTGAGTGCATGCCTTCGACGATCCGCGCCGCCACGCGCATGTACTCGACTTCTTGTGGCGACTTGATGGCTCGACACCAGTTGACCAGCGCATTGGCATCGATGAAGCGGGCGTGAGGCAGCTCCCGCAGCAGACTCTGGTAGGCCTTGGCCGAGAAGTAGTAGTTATCCATCTCCATGCCCACCACGCCCTGATGCCAGCCGTAATACGGCAGGATGGTCTGGGCCAGGTAGTCCATGGGATGCATATCAGGGTTCTGCACGTAGTAATCCGGATAGTAGGTAATATTTTCCGGATCGATCCAGCAGGTCCGCAGGGCGCCGTTGGCGTCCATTCGCCGGCCATACCAGACCGGCTCGCCTTCGAGCCCTACCAGCACGCACTGGTGCACATAAAACGACCAGCCATCGTAGCCGGTTAGCCAAGCCATATTGGAGGGATCACTGACGATTATTACGTCAATACCACGGCTGGCCATCTCGGCACGCACCTTCCACAGCCGGCTTGCGTACTCCTCACGGGTGAAGGGCAGGGATACCTGAATCATGGGCCATTCGCCATCAAAGAATCACCAAAACCGGCCTTGCTGACCAAGGCCGGGACCATAGGGCGTATTATCGCCACCAACATGTTGTTGCTACTGACAAACAGCGATTGCTATCAAGTGCTTGACACTCGATTATGACAATCATTGGTCATTGACCTAGTGCTGATACTAGCACCGGCGTTGAGCCCTCCGTCAAAGGCTTTGTTATCTTTTCTTGCCGGATCGAGAAAGCCCGCCCAAGCCCCGCACTAGAGCCACCGCACAGGAGCCGACTGCCATGCAGATTCTGATCCACTCCGCCGATGCCGAACAGTGGCAAACCGCCATCGCCAAGGCACTGCCAAAGGCCAAGGTAATCACCAGCGACGCCGCCTTGGAAGAACGCCAAGATGCCGACTACCTGGTCGCTTGGCAGCCACCTGGCTGGTTGTTCGAGGAGCAGCAAGCACTCAAGGGCATCATCAACCTCGGTGCCGGTGTGGATGCACTGCTCAACAACCCGGCCCTGCCGGCCGGCATACCGATCGTCAAGCTGCGTGATGCCGGCATGGCCGATCCGATGATCGACTACGTACGCTACGCCGTACTGCACTTCCAACGCGATTTCGACCACTACGCCCGCCAGCAGGCACGCCGCCAATGGCTGGAACGGCCTCTGGCTTCCAAGGCCGAATGGGGCATCGGCGTACTGGGGCTTGGCGCTATCGGCGCGCGAGTGGCACAAGCGCTGGCGGCTGATGGCTTCCCGGTTCACGGCTGGAGCCGTCACCCCAAGGCGCTGGACGGCGTCCGCTGCTATCACGGCAAGGAAGGCCTCGCGACCTTGCTTGGCCAGGTCAAGAGCCTCGTTACCCTGCTGCCGAACACGCCGGCGACCCGCGGCATCATCAATGCCGAGACCCTGGCCGCGCTTCCTCAGGGCGCCAGCCTGATCAACCCCGGACGCGGCAGCCTGATCGACGAAGCCGCTTTGCTCGACGCTCTTGGACCCGCCAACGCCGAGACCGGGGGCGGAAAAGATGATGGAAACGGCGACACCGGACGGCTGCGGGGCGCGGTGCTGGACGCCTTTGCCCGCGAGCCACTGCCGGCGGAAAGCCCGCTGTGGCGGCACCCGCACGTGCTGATCACTCCACACATGGCCGCCCCCACGCCGCGTGGTGCCGCTCTCGAACAGGTAATAGACACCCTCAGGGCCTGGCAGGCCGGCGAACAGGTGCCAAGCATCGACCCCTCCGCAGGTTACTGAGGCCACTGGGCGCCCCGCCCACAACAACAGGCTCACCACCGATGAGTGAAAGGTGAGTATCGGCCTGGAGAGGGCCTAGAATCGAGCGTCAAGAGGCGTCGGGCTTAGCGCAGCACTTGGGCAAAGAGAATATCCTCGAAGTGCTGCATGGGCGTCACCGACTTGAGGGTCTTGGCCCGTAGCAGCGCGCCCTGCCAGCCGGCCAGGATGAAGCTTGCCAGGGCCTCGCTATCGGTGTCTGGCGCAATGTCACCTGCGCTTCGGGCTTGCTCCAGGCAGATAGCGAGCCGCCGCTCCCACTCCTTGAGAATGCCGTCCAGCCGCTCGCGAAACAGCGCGTTGCGCGCCGACAGTTCCTGGCCCAGGTTGCCAATCAGACAGCCACGACTGTGGTCGCAGTCAGTCATATCGGCACGCCCGGCAGCAAAGAAGCACCGCAGCCGCTCGAGCGGAGCGCGATCATCGTCGAGCAGCTCGTCCAGGCGTTGCTCGTAGGTGTCGGCAAAGGCCTCGATCACGGCGAGGCCAAAATCTTCCTTGCTCGAGAAATAGTGATAGAAGGATCCCTTGGGCACCGCTGATGCCTTGAGCACCGCATTGATGCCGGTGGCGTGGTAACCCTGTTCGGCAATCAGCTCAGCACCGGCCTGAATCAGGGTGTCGCGGGTAGTGGCATGCTTGGAGGTCATCGGACGGGCAATCATGAGAGGGTGAAACAATGGAAATGTCCGCAAAGGGACAGCACTGATGAACCGACACCATGATACGCAAGCCACCCTAGAAGGGGGAACCGCAAGAGGTGAACCGCCCCGGCGACAGGCACCAAGGGGCGGTGTTGTCCATAACGAATAGCTCCCACCTAGGGGCGAGAAGCGTCAAAGCAGACGCCCGGCGGTGACACGCTTACAGCAGGGCGTTGAACTGCTTGAGCCATTCCGGGTGCGCGGGCCATGCCGGCGCGGTCACCAGCTTGCCGCAGGTGATGGCATCGGTTACCTCGATATCGGCGAATTCGCCGCCAGCCAGATGAACCTCGGGGGCGCAGGCCGGATAGGCAGAGACACGCCGCTTGTCGAGGGATACCGCCGCTGCCAGCAGTTGGGCACCGTGGCAAATCGATGCCACTGGCTTGTCGGTATCGAAGAAGTGGCGCACCACTTCCAGTACTCGCTCGTCGAGACGCAGGTATTCCGGCGCCCGACCACCCGGCACGACCAGGCCGTCGTAGTCGGCGGGGTCGATCTCGGCGAAGGTGGCGTTGAGCGCGAAATTATGCCCTGGTTTCTCGGTGTAGGTCTGGTCGCCCTCGAAGTCGTGAATGGCGGTCTTGACGCTATCGCCCTCACGCTTGTCCGGGCAGACGGCGTCGACTTGATGCCCCATGGCCTGCAGGGCCTGAAAGGGCACCATGATTTCGTAATCCTCGACGAAGTCGCCGGCAATCAACAATAGCTTGGCCATAGAACGCATCCTCTTATCCATAAGTGACAGAGCTTCACGCAACCGCAGACAGGCGCAGCCGTCGGCAGTGCTGCGCCATCAGGTTAGCGCGCAATTCATTACAACGATAGCCGTGGAACCTTTCCGCCGGCCGCCCATCACAGCCTTGAAGGTCTCACCATGACGATTCGACCACCATCCTTTAAGCCCCGATCCGGGAGAGATGCAGATGAATCTCGCCACTGCTAGGTGCCAGCGAGGCGCGGCGGGAGTATTGACAGCCATCGCCCTGCTGCTCATCGCCCCCTTCAATGCCTTTGCCGCCGATGATGCGGCTTCGCCGCGCGCCTTCGAGGCCACCTACCGGCTAGCAATCGACGGCTGGCCGGATGCCGACATCGATCACAGCCTGAAGCGTCAGGGCGGGGCCTGGGTCAGTGAGATGCGCGCCTCCGTTGCCGTGGCCAACGGCTGGGAGCGTGGACGCTTCACCCTGGGTGACCAAGGAGTAACCAGTAGCGAATACGCCGGTGGATATTCGCTGCTGGGCATCGGCGAGGATTACCACATGGGCCAGAGCGAGCTTGCAGCCTGGCCCGACCGTCAGGCCGCACTATTCGAGCTTTCTCGACAGGCCGACCAGGTCTCCTGCTGGCACCCCCAGGTAGCGCCCTGCACCATGACGTATACCAACTACAAGGGCGAAACGAAGCGCTATCACTATCGCCGCCTGGAGACCACCACCCTCGACCTGCCGGTCGGCAACTTCCGGGCTGTGACCATTGCCCTTTGGCGCGGCGAGCATCCCGACCGTGATCTTCGCCTGACCTTCAGCCCAGAGGTGCCGGGCCTGCTGCTGGCGGCAGAGTATTTCAAGAACGGCGAACGCACGAGCCAGCTGCGCTTGAATCGCCTGCGCTTTAACGACCTGGCCAAGGCTAACTGAGGCGTGACTCACTCATTACTGAGCCGGCTGCGGGCGAAATGAGACCGTCGGCCATACACCGATAGCCACGGGCCGCCCCACTGGTGTCCATCGTTGCAGACGGAGTCAGCGCATCAAACAGCGCACATAATCATTACATTCGCTGATTCCCCATCAGCGAAAATCATTTCTCCTCATATAAGAGTCTGGTTACAGTAGCGCCTCCTGGTTGCCATGTCGGCGACCCACTGGTTAATGGAGAACCGATGCTGTCCGGCCTGCTTATCGTGTTGCTGCCCCTGATTCTCGGCTACCTGGTGCCGCTGAAGCATGGCGGCCTGCTGGCGGCGGTGAACCGCGCCGTCAATGGCGCCATCTACGTTATCCTGCTCCTGATGGGCATTGGCCTCGCCGGCCTGGATAACCTGGGCGGGCAGCTGTCACGGCTAGGGGGCCAGACCCTGCTATTGTTCCTGATCACCGCCGCCTGCAACCTGCCCGCACTGTGGTGGCTGTCACGGCGGAGCGCCCTGCATGCCAGCGGCGCCCCCGTGGTGAAAAACGCCCCCACCAGCAAGCTGGCCGCCATGGGCGGCTCGCTGCTGTTGGTCGGGGTGGTGATCGCGGGCGTGCTGATTGGCCTGACCGGCAAGTTGCTGGCCATTGACGGCCTGCACGCCGGCGCCGATACCCTCGCCGAGTGGGTGCTCTATCTGCTGCTGGCCCTGATCGGCTGCCAGCTGCGTAACTCCGGCATGTCGCTCAGGCAGATCCTGCTCAACCGCCACGGCCTGGCGATCGCCGCCACGGTGGCGGTGAGCTCGCTGGTGGCGGGCCTGATCGCCGCGCCGCTGATGTCGCTCGAATGGAACGAGGGGCTTGCGATGACCGCCGGCTTCGGCTGGTATTCGCTGTCGGGCATCTTGATCGGCGACCAGCTGGGCCCGCTGCTCGGCGGGGTGGCCTTCTTCAACGACCTGGCCCGAGAGCTCTTGGCCTTCATTCTGATCCCGTTGGTGATTCATCGTGCTACACCGCTCGCCATCGGCTATGGCGGCGCCACCTCGATGGACTTCACCCTGCCGGTCATCCAGCAGCATGGCGGCGTGGCCTGCGTGCCCATCGCCGTGGTCAGCGGCTTCATTCTATCGCTGCTGTCACCGCCGCTGATCCTGTTCCTGCTGTCACTGTAAATTCTCCCCAGAACGGAAAGGACGAGCGCTTGCTCGAAACGGGCATGTCACACCACTGCCAAGGTGACTTTGCCGCGATATGGCGTAGGCTATTCACGTCAGCCTGGAAAGTCCCCCGTCCCAGCCGCGGGGGATTACTGGAAGTGAGTCACCATGAGCACGATTGCCCCCGTTTCCTCCTGCTTTCTCCGCGATCCGGCGCTGCCCTTCATTGAGGCACGCCTGGTAGCCGACGGTAATGCCCTGAGCCATGCGCTCCATAGCCACGGCTGCCACTCCTTCGGCGCCATCACCTCGGGGTGCTCGCACTACCGGAATCGCGGCCAGGGTCAGAAGGTGAGTGCTGGCGATGTGGTGGTGATCAACCCAGAGGACCGCCACGCCTGCAATGCCGTTCAAGACACGCCCTGGGGCTATCACATGCTGTATCTGGATAGCCAATGGCTGGCCGCACGCTGCCCTTCCCTGCACGGTGATAACCAGGCAGACGTGCCGATGTTCGCCCCGCGTGTCAGCCGCGACCCTCGCCTCCACCAGGCGATCATCGCGCTGGGTTTTGCTCTCGCCGATCACGATACTCCACGCATGGAACGAGAAAGCCGCGCCGAACTCCTGGCAGAGTGCATACAGGCAGTGCTTCATCCCCAGCGCCATTCGCTCACGCCACCAGTACGTTTGGCTCGTGCACTGGATCTACTGGCAACCGAGTGGCACCGAGACCTGACACTCAAAGAGCTATGCCAGGCTGCCGAGTGCAGTGCCACCAGTCTGATCGCCGCCTTTCGTCGGCATCACGGCCTGACACCCCACGCCACTCTGATCGACCTGCGGGTGCGTCATGCTCGCCAACAACTGCGCTTGGGTACTTCCATTGCAGACGTCGCCCAGGACTGTGGTTTCGCGGATCAGGCCCATCTGCAACGCACCTTCAAGCGGCTGCTGGCGACGACACCGGGGCACTACCTGGGCCGCCGCTAGCCGCGGCCCTTCAACCCAGCAATAAAAAACCTGCGCTTAGCAGCAACAGCCCCGCTAACCCACGATTGATACACCGCATTCGACGGGACGACGATACCCAGCCGCTCAGCTGATCGCCGGCCAGCGCCCACAGACTGATCGATAATGCGCACAGGCTGCCCCACAGCACGGCGAATACTGTCACCAGCGCCAGATCACCATCTGCAGCGAAGGCCCCCATCCCCGCAGTGGACGCCAGCCAGGCCTTGGGGTTTACCCATTGCATAAAAGCGCCAGTGCACGCACCTGCTGGCTCGGCCCCCCGACCCATATCGAGCTCACCATCGCTACACGCCAGCTTCCAGGCCAACCAGACTAGAAAGGCCACTCCGCCCAGACGCACCAGCTGGCGAAGCAACGGCCATTGTTGCCACAGTTCCACCATGCCGATGCCAATCAACCACAGCAGCAGCGTGAACCCCGCGCTGGCTCCTATTACCAGCGGCATAGCACCGCGCCAACCAGCGTGAATGGCCGTTGACAGCACCAGCAGATTCACCGGACCAGGAGAAACCGACGCCGCCACAGCAAAGGCGGACATGGACACGAATAAAGGTAACGACAAGGACATGGGGCGACTCCACAAGACACGATGGCCCCATGGTGGCGAGCCTCCAGTGCTGCGTATTGAACGAAATTTCAGCCAGCCGCCCCCTCAACCTTCCGCCATATCTCTTCTGGGTATTTCCTGGCAAGCACCGGCATGACCAAAGCCGCGTCGCATTGCCCAGAATGCCCAGCTGGCGGGGGTACACCCAAAGTCTAGGTTGATGGCAACCAACGCCGGGGCTAGTGTTTCCTAACCGATCAACTTAAACGATTAAGTTGATATTGAATCGCCGTCAACCGCCTGGCCTACCACCAGGATTCGACCATTCAGACAACAACAACACGACGAGGAATGCCTGATGATCAAGAAACTGATTCCCGCCATCGCCTTGGCCAGCATCGCTGGCACTGCCGCCACCCAGGCGCAAGCCGCTGAGCTGACCATTTCCTGCGGTGCCGTCGGCGCCGAACTAGCCCTGTGCGAGGAAGGCGTGAAGGCCTGGGAAGACAAGACCGGCCACAGCGTCAATATCGTCTCGACGCCCAACTCCTCTACCGAACGTCTCTCGCTCTACCAGCAGATTCTGTCCGCCCAGTCCAGTGACATCGATGTCATGCAGATCGACGTGGTCTGGCCGGGCCTGCTCGCCAACCACCTGCTCGACCTGAAAAAAGTCCTCGGCGAGGATGCCGCTGCCGGCCACTTCGACACCATCGTCGCCAACAACACCATCGACGACCGCCTGGTAGCCATGCCCTGGTTCACCGACGCCGGCGTGCTCTATTACCGCAAGGATTTGCTCGAGCAATACGGCCACGAGGCGCCCGAAACCTGGGAAGAGATGACCGCCATCGCCGAGGAGATCCAGGACGCCGAGCGGGCCGCTGGCAACGAGCGCATGTGGGGCTACGTCTTCCAGGGCCGCGCCTACGAAGGCCTGACCTGCAACGCCCTGGAATGGGTGGCGAGCAACGGCGGCGGCACCATCGTCGACGCCGACGGCGAGATCACCATCGACAACGCCAAGGCCGCCGAAGCGCTGGACCTGGCGGCAAGCTGGATCGGCGACATCTCCCCGGAAGGCGCCCTTAACTACACCGAAGAAGAGGCGCGCGGGGTCTTCCAGTCCGGCAATGCGGTCTTCATGCGCAACTGGCCCTATGCCTGGTCGCTGGCCCAGAGCGAGGACAGCGACGTGCGCAATAAAGTCGGCGTGGTCAAGCTGCCCCACGGGGCTAACGGTGAAAGCGCCGCCACCCTGGGAGGCTGGAACCTGGCGGTCTCGAAGTACACCGAGTCCCCCGAGATTGCGGCCGAGCTGGTGGCCTACCTGACCGGTGAAGCCGAACAAAAACGTCGCGCCATCGAAGCTTCCTACAACCCGACCATCGCCAGCCTCTATCAAGACGAGGAAGTACTGGCGGCAGTGCCCTTCTTCGGCACGCTCTATGACACCTTCACCAATGCGGTCGCTCGTCCCTCCGCTCCCACCGGCGACAACTACGGCCGGGTCAGCAACGGCTTCTTCAATGCCGTACACAACGTGCTGTCCGGTGACCAGACCGGTGCTGAAGCGGTATCACAACTGGATAGCGAGCTGTCGCGCATCAAGCGTCGTCGCTGGTAACCGGAGATCGTCATGTCCACTCCTGCAACCGAAAGCGCCTCCCAGGTGGGGGCGCGCTCCACAAAGGGCGGCTATCGAGGCACCAAGGTCCGCCGCCAGCGGGTTCGCGCCGCCTGGATGTTCCTGATTCCGATGCTGGTCACTTTGGCGCTTGTCGCCGGCTGGCCGCTGGCGCGGACCTTCTACTTCAGCTTTACCGACGCCTCGCTGTCGGATACCGCCGGTGCCGCCTGGATTGGTATCGAGAACTACTTGGTCTTCGATGATGGTAACTGGTACGGCATCCTCACCGACCCAGTGTGGTGGCAGTCGGTGTGGAACACCCTGTTCTTCTCGGTGGTGTCGGTGTCCCTCGAAGTGGTGTTCGGTATCATCGTCGCCCTGCTGCTCAACGCCGAATTCAAGGGCCGCATGCTGGTACGGGCCGCAGTGTTGATTCCCTGGGCCATCCCCACCATCGTCTCGGCCAAGATGTGGGCCTGGATGCTCAATGATCAATTCGGGATCATCAACCACCTGCTGATGGCCCTGGGCCTGATCGATGCGCCCCTTGCCTGGACCGCCGATGCCTCGCTTTCGATGTGGGCCGTGATCATGGTCGATGTCTGGAAGACCATTCCCTTCGTCGCCCTGCTGGTGCTGGCCGCGCTGCAGATGCTGCCCAAGGACTGCTATGAAGCCGCCGAGGTCGACGGCATCCACCCGGTCAAGGTGTTCTTCCGCGTCACCCTGCCGCTGATCACGCCTGCCCTGCTGGTCGCCGTTATCTTCCGCCTGCTCGACGCCCTGCGTGTGTTCGACGTCATCTACGTGCTGACCTCGAACTCCACCAACACCATGACCATGTCGATCTACGCCCGTCAGCAGCTGGTCGAATTCCAGGACGTGGGCTATGGCAGTGCCGCCTCGACCCTGCTGTTCCTGATCATCGCGCTGGTGACCGTTCTCTATCTGTACCTTGGCCGGCGCCAACTGGGAGTCGACGAATGAACCGTTATCAGCAGATCAAGCTCGCCAAGCAGATCGGCAAATGGGCCCTGATCGCGGTGATCATGGTCTACGCCATCTTCCCCTTCTATTACGCCGTGATCACTTCACTGAAGCCCTCGAGCGAGCTGTTTCAGGTCGATTTCTGGCTGTCCTCGGTGGACTTTGGCAACTACGCACAAATCTTCTCTCAGGACAGCTTCATTCAGGCCATCGGCAACTCGATCCTGGTCGCCATCAGCGTGGTGTTCATTGCCCTGCTGCTGGGCGTGACCGCCTCCTATGCGCTGGGCCGGGTGCGCTTTCGCGGCCGCACCACGGTGATGCTGGTAGTGCTCGGCGTATCGATGTTCCCACAGGTCGCGGTGCTCTCGGGCCTCTTCGAGGTCATCCGCACCCTGAACCTCTACAACAGCCCCGGCGGCCTGATCCTGAGTTACACCATTTTCACCCTGCCGTTCACGGTCTGGGTGCTGACCACCTTCATGCGTCAGCTGCCCATGGAGCTCGAGGAAGCCGCCATCATGGACGGCGCCACCCCCTGGGTGACCATCACCAAGGTGTTCCTGCCACTGATGTGGCCGGCCATGGCGACCACCGGCCTGCTGGCCTTCATCGCTGCCTGGAACGAGTTCCTGTTCGCCCTGACCTTCACCCTGACCGACAGCCAGCGCACCGTGCCGGTGGCCATCGCGCTGATCTCCGGCGGTAGCCAGCATGAGCTGCCCTGGGGACCGATCATGGCGGCGTCGGTCACCGTCACCGTGCCGCTGGTCATCCTGGTGATGATCTTCCAGCGTCGCATCGTCTCCGGCCTCACCGCTGGCGCCGTCAAAGGATAACGCTCATGTCATCGATGGAATCCAAGATGCAAGAATCAACGTTCTGGTGGCGCGGCGGCGTCATCTATCAGATCTATCCACGCAGCTTTATGGACAGTAAAGGTGATGGCATCGGCGACCTGCCAGGCATCACCGAGAAGCTCGAGTACGTGGCCTCGCTGAACGTCGATGGCATCTGGCTATCGCCCTTCTTCACCTCACCGATGCTCGATTTCGGCTACGACATCAGCGACTACCGCGACGTCGACCCGATGTTCGGCACCCTCGAGGACTTCAAAACGCTGCTCGAGCGTGCCCATGAGCTGGGCCTCAAGGTGATGATCGACCAGGTGATCAGCCACACCTCGGATCAGCATCCCTGGTTCCAGGAAAGCCGCCAGGACCGCACCAACGACAAGGCCGACTGGTTCGTGTGGGCGGATCCCAAGCCTGACGGCACGCCGCCCAACAACTGGCTGTCGATCTTCGGCGGCTCGGCCTGGACCTTCGATTCGCGACGCCGCCAGTACTACCTGCACAACTTCCTGGAAAGCCAGCCGGACGTGAACTTCCACAATCCGCAGGCACGAAAAGCCCAGCTCGACAATATGCGCTTCTGGCTGGAGCTGGGCGTCGACGGCTTCCGTCTCGACACCGTCAACTTCTACTTCCATGACCTTGAGCTTCGCGACAATCCGCCAGTGCCGGCGGGCGAGGCCAAGACGCTGGGCGCGCCTGACGCCAATCCCTATACCTGGCAGCGCCACGTCTATGACCTGAGCCGCCCGGAGAACCTCGACTTCCTCAAGGAGCTGCGCGCCCTGATGGACGAGTTCCCCGGCACCACCACGGTGGGCGAGATCGGCGACGACAACCCCCTCGAGCGCATGGCCGAATACACCGCCGGCGGCGACAAGCTGCACATGGCCTATGGCTTCGATCTGCTCAATGCACCGCACTCCGCCAGCTACATCCGCGAGGTGATCGAACGTTTCCAGCGCCTGGCCGGCGATGCCTGGCCGTGCTGGGCGCTGTCCAACCATGACGTGGTACGCAGTGCCACACGCTGGGGCGCCGACGAGGCCCCAGTGGCCTATCCCAAGGTGGCGCTAGCGATGGTGATGTCGCTGCGCGGTAGCGTCTGCCTTTACCAGGGCGAGGAGCTGGGACTGCCGGAGGCCGATGTGCCCTTCGAGCGCATTCAGGACCCCTACGGCAAGGTACTGTGGCCGCAATTCAAAGGGCGTGACGGCTGCCGCACGCCGATGCCCTGGAGCGATGATGTCCAAGGCGGCTTCTCACCGGTCGAGCCCTGGCTACCGGTAGAACCCCGCCACCTGCTGCTCTCGGTGGCCCGCCAGCAGGATGACGCCAGCTCGGTCCTCAATGCTACCCGTGCGATCCTGGCCTTCCGCCGCGACCATCCGGCGCTTGTCGACGGCGATATTTCTCTGGTCGAGGTCGGCGAGGAACTGCTGGGGTTCATCCGCGAGACCGACGGCCAGCAGGGCCGCGAGCGACTGCTGTGCGTCTTCAATCTGACCGGGAAGTCCCATGAAACCACCCTGCCGGTCTCTAGCGACGAGAACGCCCGGCTGCTCGACGGCCCCGGCTTCCAGTCGAGCCTCGAAGCATCGCAACTGATATTGCCGGCCTACCAGGCCGCCTTTATCTCGCTCGATTAACCCTTTTTCACATGCCGGCGCCTTGAGCGCCGGCAGGGAGTCGCAAGATGGCAAACGTGAACCTCTCAAAGATCAACAAGGTCTTCGGCAGCACCCATATCATCAAGGATCTGGATCTCGAGGTCGGCGATGGCGAATTTGTAGTCTTCGTCGGCCCCTCCGGCTGTGGTAAGTCAACCCTGCTGCGCCTGATCGCTGGCCTCGAGTCGATCACCGACGGCGACATGCACTTCGCCGACGACCTGGTCAACGACCTGCCGCCTCGCGAACGTGGCGTGGGCATGGTGTTTCAGTCCTACGCCCTCTATCCGCACATGACGGTGTACGAGAACATGGCCTTCGGTCTCAAGCTCGCCAAGACCGACAAGCAGAGCATCGAGCAGCGCGTCATGGAGACCGCCCGTATTCTGCAGCTCGAGGAACTGCTGCAACGCAAGCCCAAGGAGCTCTCCGGTGGCCAGCGTCAGCGCGTCGCCATGGGCCGTGCCATGGCCCGGGAGCCGCGCATCCTGCTGTTCGATGAGCCACTCTCGAACCTGGACGCCTCGCTGCGCGTGCAGATGCGCAACGAGATCGCTCGCCTGCATCATCGCCTCGGCTCGACCATGATCTACGTCACCCACGACCAGGTGGAGGCCATGACGCTGGCCGACAAGATCGTGGTGCTGCGTGATGGCCGCATCGAGCAGGTCGGCAGCCCCCAGACCCTTTATCAGCAGCCCGCCACTAAGTTCGTTGCCGGCTTCATCGGCTCGCCGACCATGAATTTCATGCCGGCGGAGTTGCTCGGCGGCGATGGCAACGGCTGCCGGGTCAGCACACCCGGCCTCGGCGAGCTGGCCCTGCCCCAGGACGCCAGCGGCAAGTCACCCGGCGCCGAACTGAGCCTTGGCGTGCGCCCAGAGCACCTGCGCCTGGCAGAGGCCGAGGGCGAAAACGCCTTCGAGATCGTCAATGTCGAGTACCTGGGCAACGAGGTCTATGTCTACCTCGAGCCCAAGGCCGGCGACACCCTGCTGATCCATCGCAGCGAGGCGCCCAGTCGCTGGCACCTAGGCCAACGCGTGGCCCTGGTTCCCGACATCGAGCAAGTGCATCTCTTCGATGCGACGGACAAGGCACTGGCAGTCAACGGTGCCAAGGCCGCGGCCTGATGCCCAGCCCCAAGCGTGGGTGACAATATTGAGAGTGATAGGGGGCTGCTCGTCTAGCGCCCCCGATCCCAGCCATATTCTCTGGAGGTTAGTTTCTTGAAGAATCAACAACTTCACAGCGACCCCGGCTGGTGGCGTGGCGCCGTCATCTACCAGATCTACCCCCGCAGCTTCATGGATGCCAGCGGCGATGGCATTGGCGATCTGGCCGGGATTACCTCACGCCTCGAGTATGTGGCGAGCCTCAATGTCGACGCTATCTGGCTATCCCCCTTCTTCACTTCGCCGATGGACGACTTCGGCTATGACGTCGCCGACTATTGCGATGTCGACCCCATGTTCGGCAGCTTGGATGACTTCCGTGCCCTGATCGAGCGCGCCCATGAACTTGGGCTCAAGGTAATCATCGACCAGGTGCTGTCGCACAGCTCCGACCAACATGCCTGGTTTCAGGAGAGTCGACAGGACCGCACCAACCCCAAGGCCGACTGGTATGTCTGGGCCGACCCCAAGCCCGACGGCACGCCACCGAATAACTGGATGGCGGCCTTCAGCGGTCGCGCCTGGACCTTCGACGCCCGGCGCCGCCAGTACTACCTGCACAACTTCCTGGCAAGCCAGCCGGACCTCAACTTCCACCACTCGGAGGTGCGCGAGGCCCAGCTCGATAACCTACGCTTCTGGCTCGAGCTCGGCGTCGATGGCTTCCGCTTCGACGTGGTCAACTACTACTTCCACGACCCGGCGCTCACCGACAACCCACCGATGCCCCGGGAGCGGGTCCACCCCGGCAATCCTCAGAGTTACCAGTTCCAGCGCTACAACATCGAGCAGCCAGAGAACCTGGCCTATCTCGAACGCATCCGCGCCCTGCTCGACGAGTACCCGGGATCGACCACCGTGGGCGAGATCGCCGGCAACGACCCGCTGCCGATCATGGCCGCCTATACCCGGGGCGACAAGCGTCTGCACATGGCCTACACCTTCGACCTGCTGGACAGCACCGGGGACGCTACCGAACTCCATGACGTTCTGGCGCGCTTTGCCGAGCTGGGCGACGACACCTGGCCGTGCTGGGCACTGTCCAACCACGACGTGGTACGCAGCGCCACCAGTTGGGGCGAGGACCGTGCGCTGTTGGCCCTGACCGTGCTGTGCTCGCTGCGCGGCAGCCTGTGCCTCTACCAGGGGGAGGAGCTGGGCCTGCCCGAGGCCGAGCTGGCCTATGAAGACCTGCAGGATCCCTTCGGTATCAACCTGTGGCCGGAGGTCAAGGGCCGTGACGGCTGCCGCACGCCGATGGTCTGGGACGCGTCTGCCAATGGCGGCTTCTGCCCCGCAGGTGTCGCCCCCTGGCTGCCGGTGTTCGCGCCCCATCGACCACTGGCAGTGGCCCGTCAGGACGCCGCCCCCGACAGCTTGCTAGCCCAAGTCCGCGGGCTGCTCAAGCGGCGGGGGACGAGCGAGACACTGCGCCAGGGCGACCAGCAATTGATCGCACCCAGCGAGTTGCCCGAGGGCGTCTTCGGCGTGATCCGCACCCTTGGCGAGCGGCATCTGCTGTGCCTGGCGCATCTCGGCCATGGCGAAGTCCCAGACGAGATCGCCCTCGATGGGCTGGCTGACGGCCTGAAAGACACACAGCCCGTCGATCTACCGGGGATGCCGACACCTACTCGGCAGGGCAGCACCCTGCACCTGATGCCCGGCAGTGCCGCCTGGCTGGAACTGCGCTGACGTCTCCCCCAAGGAAGACGCCGAGACGATCGGCGTCATCCTCACCAGACCACAATCACAACACTGGAGACCCCTGGAATGCCTAGCCTCGTCACATCCTCGCCGCTTCCCGCCATGCGACTGCTGAAAGGCGGCGCCGTCGCCCTGCTGCTCAGCGGCGCGACCCTGGCCACTCCCCAGGTGCTGGCTACCGAGATATCGATCGCCTGCGGTGCCGGCGATTCCTCCGACTACTGTCCGGCGCTCGCCGAGCAGTGGGCCGAGAAGACCGGCAATACGGTCAACATCATCACCACGCCCAACGATCCCACCGAGAAACTGTCGCTCTACCAGCAGTTACTGGGCAGCCAGTCCAGCGATGTCGACGTGCTGCTGGTCGACATCGTCTGGCCGGGTCTGCTCGACGACCACCTAGTGGACCTCTACGAGTATCTGCCGGCGGATATCACCGAGGACTTCTTCCCGGCACTGGTCGACAACAACACCATCGACGGCCGTCTGGTGGCCATGCCCTGGTACACCGATGCCGGCCTGCTCTACTACCGCAAAGACCTGCTGGAGAAGTACGGTTACGAGGTACCCCAGACCTGGCAGGAACTGACCGACACCGCCGAGGCCATCCAGGCCGCCGAGCGCGAGGCCGGCAACGCCGACTTCTGGGGCTACACCTTCCAGGGGCGTGCCTACGAAGGCCTGACCTGCAACGCCCTGGAGTGGGTGGCGAGCCACGGCGGAGGCACCATCGTCGATGGCGAGGGCGAGGTGACCATCGACAACCCACAAGCCGCCGCCGCCCTAGACCTGGCCGCCTCCTGGATCGGCACCATTTCGCCGGAAGGCGCACTGAACCACACCGAGGAGGAAACCCGCGGGATCTTCCAGTCCGGCAATGCTCTATTCCTGCGCAACTGGCCCTATGTGTGGGCGCTGGCCAACAGCGAGGGCAGCGAGGTGGCCGGCAAGATCGGCATGGCGAGCCTGCCGCATGGGCCGAAAGGCGAGTCCAAGGCGACTCTGGGCGGCTGGAACGTCGCCGTGTCGCGCTACTCCGAGCATCCGGCACTGGCCGCCGACCTGGCCGCCTACATCACCGCCGAGCCGCAGCAGAAGGCGCATGCCGTCAAGATGGGCCGTAACCCGACCATCGAATCGCTCTACCAGGACGAGCAAGTACTGGCCAGCAATCCGTCGATGCGCGATCTCTACGAGACCCTGGTCAATGGCGTGCCGCGACCCGCCTCGGTCACTGGCGATGCCTATGCACGGGTCTCCAACGCCTTCTTCAACCGCACCCACCAGGTGCTCTCCGGCGATCTCGACGGGGCCAGCGCCGTCCAGCAGTTGAGCCGTGAGCTCGAGCGCCTGAGCCGGCGCGGCTGGTAATGCCGTCTCGCTCGCCCGGCCGGAGGCGCTCCGGCCGGGCCCTGCCACGCGCAAACCGATAAGGAAACCCTGGATGACGCTTTGCCAATCGCGCCAAGACACCCGCCATGACTGGTGGCGTGGCGCCACCCTCTATCAGATCTACCCCCGCAGCTTCGTGGATGCCAACGGCGACGGCATTGGCGATCTGACCGGCATCACCTCACGCCTCGAGCATGTGGCGAGCCTCAATGTCGACGCCATCTGGCTGTCACCGATCTGCACCTCGCCGATGGACGACTTCGGCTATGATGTCAGTGACTATCGCGATGTCGATCCCATGTTCGGCACCCTCGACGACTTCCGTGCCCTGCTCGAGCGCGCCCACGCCCTGGGGCTCAAGGTAATCATCGATCAGGTGCTCTCGCACAGTTCCGACCAACATGTCTGGTTCCAGGAGAGCCGCCAGGACCGCACCAACCCCAAGGCCGACTGGTACGTGTGGGCCAACCCCAGGCCCGACGGCTCGGCCCCCAACAACTGGCTGGCGGCCTTCGGCGGACCGGCCTGGACCTTCGATTCGCGACGTTGCCAGTACTACCTGCATAACTTCCTGGCAAGCCAGCCGGACCTCAACTTCCACCACCCAGAAGTGCGCGAGGCCCATCTCGACAACCTGCGCTTCTGGCTGGAGCTCGGTGTCGATGGCTTCCGCTTCGACACCGCCAACTTCTACTTCCACGACCGCAAGCTAACCGACAATCCGCCCTCGTCGGACGCGTATCGGCGGCGCGGTCATCCGCGCAGTTATCAGCTGCTCACCCACAACACCGACCAGCCCGAGAACCTGACTTATCTAGAGCGCATCCGCGCCCTGCTCGACGAATACCCGGGCAGTACCAGCGTGGGCGAAATCGGAGGCAGCAACCCGCTGCCGACCATGGCCGCCTATACCCGGGGCGACACTCGCCTGCACATGGCCTACACCTTCGATCTGCTGGATAGCACCGGAGAAGCCGCCGCGCTGTATCGGGTACTATCTCGCTTCGTCGAGATCGGCGACGATGCCTGGCCATGCTGGGCGCTGTCCAACCACGACGTCGCCCGCAGCGCCAGTCGCTGGGGCGAGGACCGTGCGCTGTTGGCCCTGACCGTGCTGTGCTCGCTGCGCGGCAGCCTGTGCCTCTACCAGGGTGAGGAGCTGGGCCTGTCCGAGGCCGAGCTGGCCTATGAAGACCTGCAGGATCCCTTCGGCATCAACCTGTGGCCCGAGGTCAAGGGCCGTGACGGCTGCCGCACGCCGATGGTCTGGGACGAGTCTGCCAATGGCGGCTTCTGCCCCGCAGGCGTCGCTCCCTGGCTGCCGGTGTTCGCGCCCCATCGGCCACTGGCGGTGACCCGTCAGGACGCCGCCCCCGACAGCTTGCTAGCCCAAGTCCGCGGGCTGCTCAAGCGAAGGGGGACGAGCGAGACACTGCGCCAGGGCGACCAGCGATTGATCGCACCCAGCGAGTTGCCCGAGGGCGTCTTCGGCGTAATCCGCACCATTGGCGAGCGGCACCTGCTGTGCCTGGCGCATCTCGGCCATGGTGAAGCACCGGCCGAGATCGCCCTCGATGGGCTGGCTGACGGCCTGCAAGACACACAGCCCGTCGACCTACCGGGGATGCCGACACCTACTCGGCAGGGCAGCATCCTGCAGCTGATGCCCGGCACCGCTGCCTGGTTGGCGCAGCACTGAATCAAGGCGACAGAGGGCCTTCTGCTCACCCTCACCGAGCCCGGGCGGGGCTTGAGGCACACCACACGGAAGCCCCCTCGGTGAGGTAGCTGTTCATCGATAGCCTCCATGGTTATAGTTGGCCCCTAACTAAATCGATACAGAATCGTTCCTGACTCCGAGAGCCGACCACCCACGTGTCTTCGTCACCCCGTATTACCCTGAAAGAGCTAGCCGTGGAGCTGGGCGTTTCCACCGCAAGCGTCTCCAACGCCTTCAACCGCCCCGATCAGCTCTCGCCCAAGCTGCGCGAACGCATTCTCAACGAGGCCAAGCGGCTCGGCTATCGCGGCCCCGATGCCAAGGCGCGCAGTCTGCGCACCGGGCGCTCGCGGATCATCGCCGTAGTGTTGGCCGAGAGCCTGACCTATAGCATCAACGACGCCGTGGCCAGCGAGCTGCTGTCGGGGGTTGCCGAGGTACTGGATGCGCACGGTCATACTCTGCTGCTGCTCTCCGGTCGTCAGCACGCTTCCCAGGTTCCTGGCTCCTCGAGCATCGCCGACGGCTACATCGTCTATGGCCTGATGCCGAGCCTGATGATGCTCGATGAGCTGCCGCGACTCGGCGAACGTCAACTGGTAGCGGTGGACTTCGACCTAGAGGGCTACCCAGCGGTACATGTCGACAACGAGCCGGCCAGTTACGCCGTCGCCCGCCATGCCCTAAGCGCGCGCCCCAAGCGCCCCGGCATTATCAACCTGCGGCTCACCAAGCATCCCTGCAACGCCCGGATCGGCCCGGACCAGGAGCTGCTGCCCGCCGACCGGACCATCACCCGCTCACGGCTGGTCGGTTTTCATCGCGCCCTTGAGGAACAAGGCTTTGACCCGGCCACAGTGCCGATGTGGAACATCGAGGAGAACACTTTCGAGGTCTGCGCCCCGGTGATCGGCGAGATCCTCGACCTGCCCGACGACGAACGCCCCGACCTGCTGCTGTGCATGTCCGACCGTATCGCCCTGACCGTGCTTACCCTAGCCGAGCAGCGCGGCCTGCGCGTGCCCGAGGACCTGCGCATCACCGGCTTCGACGGCATCGCCGAGGGCCAGTACCGGGCGCCACGTCTGACCACGGTGCGTCAGGACAGCGTCGAGAAGGGCCGCATCGCCGCGCGCATGATTCTGGGCCTGGCGCCCCGGGAGGACCGACAACTTCCCACCGAACTGATCTTCGGTGAGACCTGCCCGTAAGACGCTGACCGGGGCCTGGGCGAGCACCGACGGTTCCCTTCGGGTTGCACGTTCTTTCCCCGCTTCCCATCAGCGGGCATGGCATCATGGATGGCTCGCTTCAGGCTGATTGGAGTCTTCATGTCCGCCCCTCCTGCTTCGCCATCTCATCCACCTCGCCGCCCATGGCTGGCGCGGCTGTCTGCCATCGCGATTCTGGTGCTCGCCGTCGCCGTGGCCGGCTACTGGCTGACGCATCGGCCCCAGGCACCCAAACGCGCGCCGGCCGAACGCCCGGTGCCACGGGTTGAGGTGATGACGGTCGGGCACCAGGCCGAAGCGCCGGTGCTGAACGCCCACGGCCGCGTACTGGCCGCTCGGGAAACGACCCTGTCGACCTCGATCAATGGCCGCCTCGAAGCCTTCGCACCGCAGGTCGAACCGGGGCACCGGGTTGCCAAAGGGCAGTGGTTGGCAAGGCTCGAGCGTACCGACTACGAACTGGCCCTGCGCGAGGCAGAAGCGTCGCTCGCCAGCGCCGAGTCGGATCTTGCCTCCGAGCAAGGCGAGCAGATCCGTGCCGCCGCCGAGTACAAGACCTTTGGTCGTGACCTTCCCCCGGCCCGGCGCGCCCTGGTCCTGCGCGAGCCCCAACTCAAGGCGGCCAAGGCCGCCGTGGAAACCGCTCGTGCCCAACGCGACCGGGCTCAGGCCGACCTGGCACGCACCGAAGTGACCGCTCCCTTCGATGCCGTGATTCAGGAAAAGCTGGTCGGCGAGGGAGCCGGGCTCGGCGCCTATGCCGATATCCTCAGCCTGGTCGGCATCGAGCGCTTCTGGGTACGCCTCAACCTGCCCCAGGAGGCGCTGACCTGGCTCGATACCCACAATGCCGACGGCCATGGCAGCCGCGTAGCGCTTAACAGCCCCGCCTGGCCCGACGGTCAGGTTCGTGAGGGCGAAGTGTGGAGCGTGCTGCCGAGCCTCGAGGAAAACGGCTTGATGACTCAGGTAATGGTGGCGGTGGAGGACCCGCTGGCACTCGAGCATGAGGGGGCCCCAGCGCTGCGCCTGGGCGATCTGCTGGAAGCACGGCTCTATCCCACCCAGACCCGCCAACTGATCCGCCTACCCGTCTCGGCCCTGCGCGGCAGCCGCCAGGTCTGGGTGCTCGATGAAAACGATCATCTGAGAATGCGTGACGTCGAGCTCGCCCACCGCGGCGACGAGGCCGCCCTAGTCGAGGCGGGCCTGAACGACGGCGAGCGTGTGATACTGGGCAACCTGGCCAATGCCGAGGCCGGCATGGTGCTGAAAGCCCGTGACAGCAACATTGCCGAATCCTCGGACAGCGCCTCCGACGACGCCGCAACGCCTCGCCAGGAGGACAAGGCATGAGCCAAGCGCCTGCTCACCACTCCTTCCGCGGCCCCATCGCCTGGATGCATGACCACGGGGTAGCCGCCAATCTGCTGATGCTGTGCCTGATCCTCGGTGGTCTGTGGAGTTCGACCCTGATCACCAAGGAAGTCTTTCCGAGCTTCACGCTGGAGACCGTCAACGTCTCCGTGAGCTACCCCGGTGCGACGCCCGAAGAGGTCGAGCAGAGCCTGCTGCTGGCCATGGAATCGGCCGCGCAGAATGTCGAGGGTACCGACGAAATCACCGCCACCGCCCAGGAAGGCAGTGGCTCGCTGTCGATCGAGCTCCAGGATGGCATCGAGACGATGCGCGCCTATCAGGATATCCAACAGGCCATCGACGGCCTGACCACCCTGCCGGACGCGGCGGAGCCCCCAAACTATTCACTGAGCGGCCGCTCCCGGGCGGTCATCGAACTGATGCTGCACGGTGACGGCGATGCCTTGACCCTGCGCGACGTGGGCGAGCGGCTGCGCAGCGAACTGCTGTCGAGCACCGGCATCACCAAGGTCGAGCTGTCCGGCATTCGGGATCGGCAGGTCCAGGTGACCCTCGACCAGACGGCCCTGCGTCGCTACGGCCTCGACCATGGTGACTTGGCGACCCGCATCGGCAACGAGGCTCTTAACCTCGCCGGCGGCAGTCTCGACACCCGGGACGGTGAGTACATGGTGCGCTACGAGGCACGCCGCGAGGGCGCCGCCGACTTCGCTCGGCTGCCGGTGCTGTCGACCCAGGATGGCAGTGTGATCCGACTAGGCGACATCGCCACCATCAAGGATGGCTTCGCCGACAGCGACAGCGAAGTGCTCTACGACGGTCAACCTGCCATCGGCCTGGATATCTACCAGGTCGGCGACCAGACCCCGACCGAACTGTCGGCCACGACCCAAGAACTTCTCCCCGCCCTGCGCGCAAGCCTGCCCGAGGGGCTCTCGCTGAGCGTTGCCGACGACGACTCCGAGATCTATCAGGACCGTCTGGAACTGCTGCTCAAGAACGCCTGGCTGGGGCTGGCGCTGGTACTGGTGCTGCTCGGGCTCTTTCTCGAGGCGCGGCTGGCATTCTGGGTCACCCTGGGCATTCCCACCGCCTTCTTGGGCTCCTTGCTGTTCCTGCCGCTGGTGGATGTCTCGATCAACATGATCTCGATGTTCGCGTTCATCATTGCACTAGGCATCGTGGTCGACGACGCCATCATCGTCGGGGAAAACATCCATGCGCACCGAGAGCGCGGCGCCAGCTCCCGGGAGGCAGCGATTCTCGGTGCCCGGGAGATCGCCGTACCGCTGGCCTTCGCGATTCTCTCCAACATCGTCGCCTTCCTGCCGCTGCTGTTCCTGCCCGGGTTCCTGGGCCTGATCTTCGGCATCATTCCGCTGGTGGTGATCTGTATCTTCGCCCTGAGCTGGATCGAAGCGGTGTTCATTCTGCCCGCCCATCTGAGCCATGCGAGTCGCGCGCCAAACCGCCTGCTAGCGCCGCTTGATCGGCTGCGTCGGCGGGTACAGGGCGGTCTCGACCGCTTTACGCAAGGGCCCTTTCGCTCACTGCTCGAACGAAGCCTCGACTACCGCGGCCTGACCGTAGCCCTGGCGCTGGCCATGCTGGTCCTGGCGCTGGGCTGGCTGGGCAGTGGCCGACTCGGCTTTACCCTGATGCCGCGGGTGGAATCCCACCAGGCCGGCGTCACCGCCAACCTGCCGGCGGGCAGCCCTATTGCCGACGACCGAGCACTGCGTGACCACCTGCTGGCCGCTCTCAAAAGGGTGGAACAACGCGACGATGGCCCGGTACTGGCCGCCAGCAGCGCCACCATCGATGCCGACAGCCTCAGCGTAGTGGCCTTCCTCGATACCGACGCCGACGACAACTGGTCCACTGGCCAGCTCAGCCGCGCCTGGCGTGAGGAGGTCGGCCACCCGGCTGGCGCCGACACCCTGCTGTTCGAATCCGACGTGGGCGGCCCCGGCCGCGGCGCCGGCCTGACAATACGCCTGTCAGCCGCTGACAGCGCTTCGCTGGAAAGGGCCGCCGAGCGCGTTGCCGAACGGCTCGCCGACTACCAGCCGCTCACCGACATCGACAGCGGCCTAGAGAACGGCAAGCGCGAGCTGCGCCTGTCATTGACCGCCACCGGCCGTGCCCTAGGGCTCGATGGTAGCGACCTGGCGAGCCAGCTGCGTGGACCGCTGCAGGGCGCTACCGCCCTCAAGCAACAGCAGGGCCGCAATGAGGTCGAAGTCAAGGTACTGCTGCCCGAGAGCGACCGCACCAGTCTCGCTCAGCTCGAGGGGCTCAGCGTGCTGACGCCTGATGGCGTCGAGGTTCCCCTCTCAAGGGTCGCTCAGATCATCACCGACACCGCCGCCTCGACCATCACCCGCATTGACGGCCGGCGGGTCATCGATGTCACCGCCAACGCCACCCCGCCGACGGCGGTCAATCAGGTGATCACGAGCCTCGAAGAGGAGGTCTTCCCCCAATTGCGCGCCGACATGCCTGGGCTGAATATTGGCTTCGGCGGTCGCCAGCAGGAGACCAGTGACAACCTGAAGAGCCTCCAGACGTCGTTGCTGTTCACCCTTGCCACGCTCTATCTGCTGCTGGCGATTCCCTTTCGCAGCTATCTGCAGCCGCTGCTGGTCATGGCGGCGATTCCCTTCGGCCTGATCGGCGCGGTGATCGGTCACCTGCTGATGGGCTATGGCCTGTCGGTAATCAGCCTGCTCGGCATGCTGGCGCTATCGGGGATCGTCATCAACGACGCCCTGGTGCTGATCGACACCGCCAACCGGCACCGCCTGGCCGGGCAAGACCCGCGCAGTGCGGTGACCGCCGCCGCCCTGCGTCGCCTGCGCCCGATTTTGCTGACGACGCTCACCACCTTCTTCGGCCTGGCGCCGATGATCTTCGAGACCTCCCGTCAGGCGCGGTTCATGATCCCGATGGCGATCTCGATCGGCTTCGGGATCCTGTTCGCCACCCTGATTCTGCTACTGCTGGTCCCCTCACTGTACCTGCTGATCGAGGATGCCCGCCGAACCTTGGGCGTGTCCCGACGCCCTGATGCAGACGCGGAGAATAAGGACGACCACAGCACCCAGCCTGCCGATGGAGAAACCCGATATCTGGAGTCGCCATGACCGATGATGCTATGCCCAAGCGCCGCCTGGCGCGCCCAGCTCTCTCGGTGCTGGGCCTCAAGCTGTTCGCGATTATCCTGGTCGTCAACGTGGCGATTTCCGGGCTAGTCTTCGTCGGGATATCGCGGAGCATCAATAACGGCTTCATCGACTATCTGGAGACCACGCAAGCTGAACTGGTGACCAAGCTCGCCAGCGCCCTCGGCGAAGAGTGGGGCCGGGAAGGCAACTGGCAATGGCTGCGCACCGACCCGCGGGCCTGGCGCGAACTGGTCCGTAATCAGCTATGGCCAGAGGGCCATCCACCGCCGGTGGGCATCCAGCGCGACATGACCAGGGCACGGGATTTCGTGCTGCATGACGAGAACGGGCTGCCGGTGATCGGCCTGCCGCCACGCCGGGATAGCAACCCGGCCCGGCTGGAGTGGATACCGATACGTCACGAGGGACGCCAGGTCGGCACCCTGGGCTATGTGCCGCCAGACCAGCTGATGGAGCACATGGAGAAGATCTTCCTCGATCAGCAGCAGCGCAACCTGGGAATCATCGTTGCCTCACTGGTGCTGGCGTCCCTGCTACTGGCAGGCGGTTTGTCCTGGTGGCTCGGTCGGCGCACCCAGAGCATGGCGCTGGCCACCCGCCGCCTCACTCAGGGTGACTATGGCGCGCGTCTCACCGAACGCGGCCGCGATGAGCTATCGCGCCTGTCCCGGGACTTCAATGTGCTGGCCGAGACGCTGGAGGCCAACCGCGAGTCGCGACAGCGCTGGGTGACGGATATCGCCCACGAGCTGCGCACCCCGCTGGCAGTGCTGCGCGGCGAGATCGAGGCTATGCAGGATGGGATACGCCCACTGGACCAGGACAATCTGGCCTCGCTATCCCAGGAGGTCGGCCAGCTCGAACGCCTGGTCGGCGATCTACGCTTGCTCGCCCAGAGCGATGCCGGCGCCCTGGAGGTCTCGCTGGCGCCGCTGGACCTGGCCGATAGCCTCAGGGGGCGTCTGGAGGATGCCCAGGGCTGGATCGCCGAGCACGCCATCAGCCTTGAAAGCGACATCAAAGGCCCGGTGATGATTCGCGGCGATGCCCAGCGGCTGCGCCAGCTATGGAGCAACCTGATCGACAATACCCTGGCCTACACCACGCCGCCGGGAACGCTGCGCGTCCAAGTCGAGGTTAAGGAACAACGGGCTCACCTCACCTGGCAGGACAGCGCACCCGGCGTGCCGAAGGCGGAGCTTGCACGACTGATCCAGCGACTCTATCGCGTTGAAGGCTCCCGCAGCCGCAAGAGCGGCGGCTCGGGGCTCGGTCTCTCGATTGCCGCCGCCTTGGTCAGTGCTCATGGCGGCACTCTACATGCCTCAGCGTCCTCCCTTGGCGGGTTATGCTGGACCATCGACTTTCCCCTTATGCCTAATGCTTGATACCTGCAGACTGACACCTGCAAACCGAGCCCCACTGACCCACGGAATCCCCGGAGACATCGGCATGACTGAGGCTTCTCCCAACCGCATCCTGATCGTCGAAGACGAACCCAAGATCGCCCGCCTGATCGGCGACTACCTCACCGGCAGCGGTTACCTGCCCCACCATCTGGACCATGGCGATGAGGTCATGCCCTGGCTCAACGGTCAGCAGCCGGACCTGGTGCTGCTCGACCTGATGCTGCCCGGCACCGATGGCCTGGTGCTGTGCCGCCAAATCCGCGACCGCTGGCCGCAGCTGCCAGTGATCATGCTCACCGCCCGCGTCGAAGAGGTCGACCGCCTGCTGGGCCTCGAGCTCGGCGCCGACGACTACATCTGCAAGCCCTTCAGCCCTCGCGAAGTGGTCGCCCGCATCAAGGCGGTGCTGCGGCGCAGCCAGGCACTGCCTCAGGACAGGCCCGGCGCCCCCGGCACCCAGGGCGCACTGGTGCTCAACGAGGATGGCTGGCAGGCGCTGGCCGACGGCCAGGACCTGGCGCTGACCGCCGTCGAATACAAGCTGCTCAAGGTAATGATGGATGCCCAGGGGCGCATCTTCTCCCGCGACCAGTTGATGGATCACATGTATCGGGATCACCGCATCGTCTCCGAGCGCACCGTGGATTCCCACATCAAGAAGCTCAGGAAGAAGATTGCCGGTGTCTGGCCCGAGCGAGAGGTGATCCGCTCGATCTATGGCGTGGGTTACAAGTACGAGCCTGAGCCCATGGACTGACACCAGGCTCCACGCTTACACACAGCGACTAGCCACTGCCACAGGGCAGTCAGAACCGGCGCACCATCATGCTGATTTTCGCCTTGATCGCTGCACAATGGCGCCACAATGCCGGCGGATACTCTTCCTGTCCGCGGTCGATCGTCGGCCCGGAGCGCCAAGCATCAAGACAGGAGTGTCACATGAATCGTTTCAAACGCCAGCTGATCGCCTGCAGCCTGATCTCAAGCCTTGCCCTGCCGCTGACGGCCATGGCCGGCATGCCGTCGCATGCGCCCCAAGGGATGGGCCCGCATCAGGGACCGCACCTGACAATGATGGCAGCGCTCGACCTGACCGATGAGCAGCGCAATGCCCTGCAGGAAACCCGCCAAACTTTCCGGGAAGAACATCAGGCGCTGCGCGAGCAAGAACGCACCGCCATCGCCGACATTCTCACCGAGGAGCAGCGCGCCAGCCTGGCGGCCGCCCGTGAGCGGCATCAAGGCGCAGCGCACCACGTTGAGCGCCAGGCGCGTCAGCAAGAAAGGCTCGATGCACTGTTCGACAGCTGGTCACTAAGCGATGAAGACCGCACTAAGCTGAATGACGCACACCAGGCCCTTATGGACAAAAGGCGTGCCCTGCAGGATACAACGTTCGACAGCCCTGAAGAGAAGCGCACCGCCGTCGAGGCCCTGCGCCAGGAGCATCAGGCAGCACTCGCCAAGGTGCTCAACGAAGCACAGCGTCACGCTCTATTCGTATTCATGATGCCAAAGCACGACACGCACTCGCCTGGCCCTCATGGGCGCAGGGGGAGTGAACATCACGATGAGCGGCATGGAGAACACAAAGGCAGCTTTCAGGGTCAACCCAAGCCATCCGCCGAGCCCAACAGCCAGGGTTGATGCTCGCTAGCCATCGACAGCTGGGAACCAGTCCTGTGCCGCCACGTTCGATACTTGCTCTCCGGTAATGATGCCCGGCCCCTTGCCGGGCATCGCACATCTGGCCAACTCACCTCAGAACCCACCTCAGGACCGGGCCGCGTTGTTGAAACGCCCCTTGCCGAGCCTGGCCCAGCGCCCCTTGCTTTTCAGCCTACGCCCCCACCCTATCTCGCAGCACTGCACACACCTCACTCACGACGACACCGTTGCGCCTGGCCGCATGGTGCCTTGCTCTTATCAGGCAAGCACCACACGAGCACCGCGTAAGGTTCTGATGACATTTGCCAAGCCAATCGCGGTCAATGGTTGAAGGTTAATTCAGAAGCCTGTATTTTATTTGAACGGTCAATCAATAAAAAGCCGTCATGGCATGGCATCACTTCCATGGCGAAAACAGCATAGAACGCGCCCGCCTGATAAGCGGTGTGCGATGCGTCATGTTTATCGTTATTTTATTGATTGGTCGTTCAATCAAAATAAATGAAGCACCTTCTTCAACGACACAAGGGAGTCTGCCCACTATGGCGCAAGACATGAAAGCCACCGAACGACGAGATCGCCTCAACCCCGTCGTCTTCATGGGTTCAGCAGCCGGCATCCTGCTGTTCCTGATTTTCACCATGACCTTCACCGAGAAGGCAGGAGCCATCTTCAATGCGGGCCTAGCATGGATCAACGATACCTTCGGCTGGTATTACATGCTGGCCGCCGTGGCCTATCTGGTCTTCGTGGTAGTGATCGGGTTTTCACGGGCCGGCTCGATTCGCCTGGGCCCTGACCACTCGCGCCCGGAATTTTCGCTGGTCTCCTGGGCATCCATGCTGTTCGCCGCAGGCATCGGCATCGACTTGCTGTTCTTCTGCGTGGCCGAGCCGCTGTCGCACTACCTGACCCCGCCCGACATGGCCCCCGAGAGTGCCGCGGCAATGCGCGCCGCCGTGCCCCAGACTTTCTTCCACTGGGGCCTGACCGGCTGGGGCATGTACGTACTGATGGGCATGGCACTGGCCTACTTTAGCTATCGCCACCGCCTGCCGCTGGCCATCCGTAGCGCGCTCTACCCGCTGCTTGGCAATCGCATCAATGGGCCGATCGGCAACGCAGTGGACATCACCGCCGTGATTTCCACGGTATTCGGTATCGCCACCAGCCTCGGCATCGGCGTCATCCAGCTCAACTACGGCCTGACCTTTCTGTTCGACGTGCCGGAGAGCCTGACCACCCAGATCATTTTGATCGTGCTGGTGGTGATCCTGGCCACCATCTCCGTGGTCACCGGCGTCGAGAAGGGCATCCGTCGCCTGTCCGAGTTCAACATGCTGCTGGCCGCTGCGCTATTGCTGTTCGTACTCTTCCAGGGCCAAACCCTGCACCTGCTCGATGCGCTGGTGATGAATGCCGGTGACTACCTGAGTGGCTTCCTGGCCAAGAGCTTCGACACCTACGCCTTCGCTGGCGACGATGCCCAGCAGTGGATGGGCTGGTGGACGATCTTCTTCTGGGGCTGGTGGATCGCCTGGACGCCGTTCGTCGGCCTGTTCCTGGCGCGTATCTCGCGTGGCCGCACCATCCGTGAATTCGTCACTGGTGCTCTGCTGATCCCGCTCGGCTTCATGATGGCCTGGATGTCGATCTTCGGGAATAGCGGTATCGAGATGGTCGCCAACCAGGGGCTGGTGGAACTCGGGCAGCAAGCGCTGAACAGCCCGCAGACCACGATCTATACGTTCCTTGAGCAGTATCCGTACATCGGTATCACCGCCTCGGTAGTCACCGTGCTGGGCGTGGTGTTCTTCGTCACGTCCGCCGACTCCGGCGCCTTGGTACTGGCGAACTTCACTACCATCCTGTCAGACGTAAACCATGATGCGCCGATCCGTCTGCGTATCTTCTGGTCCGCGGTCATCGGCTTGATCACCATCGCCCTGCTGATGGCCGGCGGTCTCGATGCGCTGCAGAGTGCCGTGGTGATCACCGCCCTGCCCTTCTCACTGGTGATCTTCGCCATCATGGCCGGCCTGACCCGCGCCCTGCGCCTGGAGACTCGTAAAGCCGATGCTCGCCAGCAGGTTGGCAGTGGCGCCGTGCAGGGCGACTGGCGCGAACGCCTCGACCGGGCACTGGACACCTCGAACCGGGCCGGTACCGCAGCGACCATCGAGCATGCCATTCGTCCGGCGCTGACTCAGCTCGCCGAGGAGCTCAAGAGCCGTGGCCAGAACGCTTATGTCAGCGAGACTCAAGTCGATGGCGAACCGCTGCCGCGCGTGACCCTGCAGGTCGATCTGGAAGAGGCGCCAAGCTTCGTCTACGAGGTACGCTCGCAGCGCCTGCGCACACCGAGCTTCCTGCAGGTGGACGACGACTACTACCTGCGCCTGGACGTCTACCTGGCCGAAGGAGCCCTGGGACAGGATCTCAACGGCTGCACCCGCAATCAGGTCGTGCATGACGTGCTCGCCGAGTACGAGCGCCATCTGCAGTTCCTGAGCACGGCCGGAGAAGCCGGTGCTGTGCCGGCCATGCCGGGCTCGATCGGCGACATGGACAGCATGCCCAGCGCCAATTGAGATAACGAGGCAGGCACGGTATATCCTCCGGGGGTCTGAGTCATGAAACTCGTGCCCCGGAACGCCAAACGGCGACTCTACGGAGTCGCCGTTTTTCATGGTTAGCGATAGGTGTCAGAACCGGTCCCGGCGTCCACAACTGCCGGGACCCATTCAAGGTCTTAGAAGAAGCCCAGCGGGTTGATGTCGTAGCTGACCAGCAGGTTCTTGGTCTGCTGATAGTGCTCGAGCGCCATCTTGTGGGTCTCACGACCAACGCCGGATTTCTTGTAGCCACCGAAGGCGGCATGGGCCGGGTACTGGTGATAGCAGTTGGTCCACACTCGACCGGCCTGGATGCCGCGGCCCATGCGGAAGGCCACGTTCATGTCGCGACTCCAGACCCCGGCGCCGAGGCCGAACTCGGTGTCGTTGGCGATTGCCAGCGCCTCTTCTTCGTCCTTGAAGGTGGTCACTGCTACCACCGGACCGAAGATCTCCTCCTGGAAGACCCGCATCTTGTTATGACCCTTGAGCAGGGTCGGCTGAATATAGAAGCCCTTGTCGAATGCCGCCTCGACATGTTCCACATGGCCGCCGGTCAGGAATTCGGCGCCTTCTTCGCGGGCCACCTCCATGTAGGAGAGGATCTTGTCGAACTGCTCCTTGGAGGCTTGAGCGCCCACCTGAACCTCGGTGTCCAGCGGGTTACCGCGCTTGATCGATAGGGTGCGCTCCATGACCTTCGCCATGAAGTCGTCGTACATGCTCTCCTGAATCAGCGCCCGTGACGGGCAGGTGCAGACCTCGCCCTGATTGAAGAAGGCCAGCACCAGCCCTTCCACCGCCTTGTCGATGAATTCAGGCTCGGCGTTCATGATGTCGGCGAAGTAGATGTTCGGCGACTTGCCGCCGAGTTCCACGGTGGAGGGAATGATGTTCTCGGCGGCGCACTTGAGGATATGCGAGCCGATGGGCGTGGAGCCGGTGAAGGCGATCTTGGCGATACGCTTGCTTTCGGCCAGCGCCTGGCCGGCCTCGGCGCCGTAGCCGTTGACGATGTTGATCACTCCCGGCGGCAGCAGATCGTGGATCAGCTCCATCACCTTGAGGATCGAGGCCGGCGTCTGCTCGGCCGGCTTCAAGACCACGCAGTTGCCGGCGGCCAGCGCCGGAGCCAACTTCCAGGTGGCCATCAGAACCGGGAAGTTCCAGGGAATGATCTGCCCCACCACCCCCAGCGGCTCGTGGAAGTGATAGGAAACGGTATTGTTGTCGATATCCGTGGCACTACCTTCCTGGGCGCGGATGCAGCCAGCAAAATAGCGGAAGTGGTCCACCGCCAGCGGCAAGTCGGCATTGAGGGTCTCGCGCACCGCCTTGCCATTATCCCAGGTCTCGGCTACGGCCAGAGCTTCTATATTCTGCTCGATGCGGTCGGCGATCTTGAGAAGAATGTTGCCGCGCTCGGCTGCCGACGTGCGCCCCCAGGCCGGGGCCGCGCGGTGGGCCGCATCCAGCGCCAGATCGATGTCCTCGGCGGTGGAGCGCGGGATCTGGCAGAACACCTCGCCATTCACCGGGCTGACGTTATCGAAATACTGCCCCTGGATGGGGGCAACGAACTGACCGTCGATGAAGTTGCCGTAGCGCTCGGTAAAGGATACCAGTGCGCCGGTGCTTCCGGGGTTGGCATAGATCATGGCGTGACTCCTGAACTGACTATTATCGTTATGGACGAATCATCGTTATGGACGGATCGTGAATACCGTACTCTCAGTGTTGGCCAGTTATGCCGGGCGCGACATACTTCCATGGCAGGAGACGCCCTCCTCCTTCGGTAGGAGGAGAGATACTGCGGCCAATAACGCCAGTAACACTCTTCCTAGTCCTCATAAGAAAGGCGCGATTCGCATCGCGCCTTGCCGCCGTTAAACAGGTGGTTGCTCAGGTCGTCATGTCGAGTACCACCCTCCCTTCTATCTGGCCCTCGATCATGCGCTGAAAGACATCGTTGATGTTCTCCAGTTTGTCGGTGCTCACTGTCGCCTTGACCTTGCCGTCACCGGCGAAGTCCAGCGACTCTTGAAGATCCAAACGGCTGCCGACGATGGAGCCCCGAATGGTGATGCCATTGAGTACGGTATCGAAGATGGGCAGCGGGAAATCTCCTGGCGGCAACCCATTCAACACCAGGGTGCCGCCGCGCCGCAGCATGCCCTGAGCCTGACCGAAGGCCTTGGGCGACACCGCCGTCACCAGCGCCCCATGGGCGCCGCCAATCTCGCGCTTGAGGAAAGCGGCCGGGTCGGTTTGCAACGCATTGACCGTCACCGTGGCGCCCAGCCGCTGCGCCAAGGCCAGCTTGCCGTCATCGATATCCACGGCCGCCACATTGAGCCCCATGGCCTTGGCATACTGCACGGCCATATGCCCCAGACCGCCGATCCCGGAGATCACTACCCACTGGCCGGGGCGCGTGTCGGTCATCTTCAGTCCCTTGTAGACCGTGACACCGGCGCACAGCACCGGGGCGATCTCGATAAAGCCGACGTTATCGGGCAGGCGTCCGACATAGCCGGCATCCGCCAAGGTGTAGTCGGCGAAACCACCGTTCACGGAGTAACCGGTGTTCTGCTGCGACTCGCATAGCGTTTCCCAGCCGCCCAGGCAGTGCTCGCAACAGCCGCAGGCGGAGTACAACCAGGGCACCCCGACACGGTCCCCTTCCTTGACATGCGTGACGCCCTCGCCCACCGCGACGATATGGCCCACGCCTTCATGTCCGGGAATGAAGGGGGGCTCAGGCTTGACCGGCCAGTCACCATGAGCGGCGTGCAGATCGGTATGGCAGACACCCGATGCCGCCACCTTGACCAGGATTTCTCCCCGTTTGGGTCGAGGCGTCTGGGCCTCTTCGATGGTCAGCGGTTCGCCAAACTGGCGTACCACAGCGGCTCTCATCGTTGCTTCCATGTCGAATCTCCTTTTATATCGGCCGCGGGAGTGATGTCGTTGTAGCGGCCCACTCACCAGTGTTGGTCAGCGGGACCTTCTGCGACATACTCTGATGGCAGGAGACGCCCTCCTCCTTCGGTAGGAGGCGAGAGATGCCAGGAGATATTGCCCATGTACACCCTGATGGTCGCCGATGACCATCCGCTGTTTCGCGAGGCCATCGGCGCGGTGATCGCCTCCGGACTACCCGACAGCTTGCTGCTGGAGGCCGATAGCCTGGAAGGCGCCCTGCTAAAAGCAGAGGAGCACGAGGAAGTCGACTTGGTGCTACTGGATCTCGGTTTACCCGATGCCGAAGGGCTATCGGGTCTCAAGCAAATACGCGAGCGGCGCCCCGACTTGCCAGTGGCGATTCTCTCTGCCGACCAGGACCGACGAACCATCCTCGATGCCCTGGACCTAGGCGCGGTGGGCTACATCACCAAATCGACGCCGCGCCGAGACCTGCTTGCCGCCCTGACACGCATTCTGGAGGGCCAGCTTTATCTGCCGCCGGACATCATGCGTCGCCCCCCGGCCGAGGTTCAGCGGCAAACGCCCATAGACGAGGACGTCAGGCGTCGCCTCTCCGAGCTCACCATCAAGCAGCTCGAGGTGCTGATCCGCCTGACTCACGGTGCCTCCAACAAGGTGATCGCCCGTGAACTGGATATCGCCGAGACCACGGTGAAGACCCATGTCTCGGCGATTCTGCGCAAGCTCGGTGTAACGGGGCGGGTCCAGGCGATCCTCGCCGCCGGCTCGGCCGACCTCGACGCCCTGCTGACCGAGCGGCACGAGCTCTCACGCTGAACCATCGCCCAACAAGCCGACCAGCTGCATACGCAGTCGCAGCGGTTTCAGGGGTTTGAGCAGACAACCGTAGCCTAGCTGACGGGCCAAGCTCTTGATCGCCGCATCGTGATTGGCGGTGATCATCACCACGGGCAGGCCGGGCTGGCGACGCCGCAGATGCGCGGCCACCGCCAGTCCATCGGGGTTCGACGCATCCAGGTGATAGTCGATCAGCAGCACGTCTGCGGTCTCGCTGGCCGCCTGAGTACCCAGGTCGCCCTCCAGGGCAGCCAAGGAGGTCGCGGTCCTTACCCGGCATCCCCAGCCTTCCAGCAGCGCCGCCATCCCCTCGCAGATGCCGGGGTCATTGTCGATGACCCAGACCCGCATGCCCGACAGGACGTCGCTCTGCGAGGACGCCGCCGCGGTCGTGGCGCTCCTCGGTACCGCAGGTAGCCGCCCATAGGGGACCCGCACCGAAAAGACTGAGCCGCGCCCCGGCTGAGAAGCCAGTCGCAGCGGATGATCCAGCATGGAGGCGATCCGGTCGACGATTGCCAACCCCAGGCCCAGCCCGCGATCCTGGGCATCGTGGCCACTCTCGGCACGCTGAAATTCGACGAAGATCGCCTCGCGCTGTGACTCGTCGATACCGGCCCCGGTATCGCCCACCAGGATCTCCAAGCCTTCCGGGCGGCGCCGGCAGCCCAACAACAGATGCCCCTGGCGGGTGTAGCGAATCGCATTGGTCAGGAAGTTGCGCACCACCCGTGCCAGCAGCGCCAGGTCCGACTCGATGACCGCGCTGGTACCGACGTAATGCAGCGTCAATCCCCGTGAAGCGGCGATCTGACGATACTCCTCGGCCATCACATCGAGCAGGTCGGCGGCGCGAAAGGCGGCGACATCCGGCTTCAGCACCCCGGCATCCAAGCGTGAGATGTCGACCAGGGTACCCAACAGGGCCTCGACGTCCTGCAGCGAACGGCCGATATTGCCCACCAGCCGACGCGAGGCCTCTGGCACCGCCTGCTCGCCGAGGGCACTGGTGAACAAGCGGGCGGCATTCAGCGGCTGCATGAGGTCATGGCTGACCGCTGCGAGGAACTTGGTCTTGGAGAGATTCGCCGCCTCCGCCTCACGCTTGGACTCGCGCAGGCGTTGCTCGGCCTCGACCCGCACCGCGATCTCGTCGCGCAGCTGGCGGTTGACCTGGCCCAGCTCATCGAGCGTGCGGTGCAGGGTTTCGGTGCGTTCACGCACCTGCTCGGCCAGCAGCACCGCATGCTCGAAGGCGGCATAGGGCGCGCCACCGGCGGCCCCGCTGGACTCCACCCGCTCGATCAGGGCGCCACAGACCTTGCGCAGGCGCGCATTCTCCTCGGCGAGTTCCCGCTCTCGCGGCGTGGCGGCCTCAGGCGCCTCGTCCTGCTCCGGGCCGCCCAATGACAACCCCAGTGAAGGTCTGGTTGACGTGCATGCCATGGTGCTGCTCCCCGTAGGTATTGAAGCCAATCACCCGCTGTTCACGCAGCCGCTGCGAGGCCAAGGCGGTCTGGCCGAGCATCTCGATCTCGAGACGCCGCAGGAAGCAGTCGCAGCCGATAATCAGCTGCGGCTCGCCAAGGTGCTCCTGCAAGGCGGCAAACACCGCATCCAGGTCCTCGAGAATCGGCGCCGGCTGCATGGCGGTGAGCACGATGCCGTGTTCCACCGCACAGTAGAAGGTCAGACTGCCGTCGGCGTTGACCCGCTGGATCGAGCGCACGTAGTGGGCATCACCGATCCGTACCGCCAAGGGCACGCGGGCGAACACCTGCTCGTCGAGGGCCTCGACCGAACACCCGACCAGTCGCGCGTATTCCTCGGCGGCCGGCGCAGCATTGAGCTCCATGACCTGTCGGCACTCATGATCGGCGCGGGTCACCACGAGCTTCTCGCCTCGTGGCCGAAGATGGTGGGTAGTGAAGACCTCGAAGGGCAGCCGAGTGTTGATCATGACCACCACCGCCGCCTGGCTGTGGAAATGCCCTTGGTAGAAAACGTAGGTATGGGCCAGGCGATTGTCGTCCCCGGCCGAGCCGCCAAAGCTCGGGATGCTGCCAAGCGCCGCATCCAGGCTCGCCAATACCTGTTCCTCGCTACTGGACAGCCCATCAAGCAGCGTCAGCGCAAAGCTGTGACCGCCGACCGGCGCCAAGGCCTGGCGCCGGCAGTCATCCAGCAAATGAGCCGTCAAGCGCTGGGCGCCGATCAAATCGAAGCCTTCGAGATCGCTGATCAGCGCCTGCGATACCGAAAAATGGCGCTGATCGAAGCCGATCGCCACGATGCAGCCGCGCCCGTAGCCCAGCGGTGTGATCTCACCGGCGGTGGTACAGCCGACCACGGCCACCGCGCCAAAAGCCTCGCCCAGAGCCTGCCCTAGCGCACCGAGATCATATTCGGCGCTGCAAAAGAACAGCACGCAGCCCAGCTGCGGGTGACGAAGCGTCGCCGCCAGCTCGTTGGCGGCGGCACCCGGATCATCGGCCTCGCTGAAGGCAACCCGCAGAGGTTCCTCATCGGCGGACCGAGGACGCGCCTCGACGGCATCAGTAGACAATTCGGACATGGCATACACTCGTCGGGCATGGATACTTTGAGTGTATGCCGCGCCTGGCCAGGCTCACAACGCGGAAACTCGCCCAGCATGGCGCTGCCATCCCAACGCTATTCATGCACGGCGCTGGTGCAGAAATCGCTCCAGGCGCCCCAAAACGGTCATCTCACCGTGCAGCCAGGGGGCCAGCAGGCGCGTGGACAGCGGGATGAAGAGGAACACCATCACCGGGGTCAGCGCCAGGGTACTGACCAGCACCCTGGGCAACAGCGGCAGACCGGCCAACAGTTGCCCAAACAAGACCTGAAACATCAGCGACACCGGGAAGAAGGCCAGCCAGATCGCCACCGCCTGTTTCCAGCGCGGCGGGGTATTGCCCTGGGCATCCTGGAACCAGCGGTCGATTCCCGTGGCGCGATATTCCTGGGGCGCCTCAAAGAGGCCCTCGCCGCGACCCAGCCAGGCGCGGCGCGATGCCGAGTGCTCCCAGGCGCGCATGGTCCCGGCATCCGCGAAGCGGAAAATGATCTGATACTCCTCGTCGCCATGGGGAGGCGCCAGCACTCCGGAGCCCAAGTAGCCTGGGTAATCGCAGGCCAGTTCGCGGCCCTCGTCGAGCCAGGCGGTGAAGTCACGGTAACGGCCGCGAGCCACGCGGCGCGCCACCATCAGGGTGACGGGTTCGGTAGACATGGGTGATCTCCTGATACGCGGCTGCCCGGGTAGGGTATGCCGACATGAGCTCGGGCCCGGTAAGGCCCTATGCCCTTAACGATGCAAAAGGTATACCCGAAAGCCCGGCATTACCACGGGCGAGAACGCATCTGCCACGTATTACGCCCGGTTTGCCGCCCTATTTTTCTACCGGGCTTAGCCGCTCAGCCACGCCAGAACAGGGGGGTCAGCAGCACCAGGACGGTGAGGATCTCCAGGCGCCCCATCAACATGCCGAGACACAGCAGCCATTTGGCGGTATCCGGCAAGGGCGCGAAGTTACCCGATGGGCCAATGATGTCGCCAAGCCCCGGACCCACATTGGCCACCGCCGTCGCCGCCCCAGAGAGCGCCGTCACCAGATCCAGTCCCAGCAAGGAAAGCCCCAGTGCCAGTCCAGCAATGGTCAGGAAGAAGAAAAACGAGAAGGCCACGACGCCGCGGGTGATGTCATCGGTCAGCACCTGCCCATTGTAGCGGGAACCAAAGACGCCGCTGGCATGGATCAAGAAGCGCAGCTGGTTGCGCAGCATCACGCTTGCCACCTGAAAGCGAAAGATCTTCAGCCCGCCACTGGTCGAGCCGCTGCAGCCACCGACGAAGGTCAGGTAGAAGAAGGCCACCACAGCAAGCGGCCCCCACTGGGTATAGTCATCCGCAGCATAACCGGTGGTAGTGACCACCGAGATCACGTTGAAGGCCACCTGGGTCAGGGATTCGAAAAACGGTGTCCCAAGCCACACGCGCCAGGCGGTCAGCAGCAGGATGACGGCGGTCAGAAAGCCCAGCAAGCCTCGCACCTGCTGATCACGCCACATCGCCAGAGGCATGCCGCGCAAGGCGCGGATGTAGAGCACGAACGGCAGAGCACCGCAGAGCATGAAAAAGCTTCCAAGCCACAGCAGCTGCGGCTGGTCGGCATAGGCGCCGAAGGAAGCGTCGGAGTTGGCGAAGCCGCCGGTGGACATCGACGACATGGCATGCACCACCGCATCCAGCGGCAACATGCCCCCCAACCAGTAGCTGAGTATGGCCAGCAGAGTAAAGCCGCAGTAGATGCCAAGCGTCGCCTTGGCGATGCCGCCGGTGCGCGGCATGACCTTCTCCGACCAGTCGGAAGACTCAGTATGAAACAGCCGCATGCCGCCGACCTTGAGGAACGGCAGGATGGCGATGCCCATCACGATGATACCGATGCCGCCGAGCCACTGCATGATACCGCGCCATAGCTTGAGGCCATCGGAGAGCCCCTCGATGCCTACCAGCACCGTCGAACCGGTGGTGGTGATGGCCGAGACCGACTCGAAGACCGCATTGGTAAAGCTCAGCTGCGGGGCCCCGAGCACCAGCGGTAGGCTGGCCAGGCCGCTGATCGACGCCCAGCTCAGGGTGGTCACCACGAACATCTGCCAGGTCTTGAGTGCCACCCGAGTGTGCCGCGTCGCCAGCCCCGCCGCCGCCACCATACCAAGCACGATGCCGATGGACAGCGCAAAGGCCTCGGCGTCGGGATCCTGCTCGAGCAGCAGCACACCCCAGGGCACCGCCATAAAGGCGGCCAGCACCAGCCACAGCACCGACATGACCTTGAACACCGGTGCCCAGCTCCTGCCCCACTGGCATACCGATACGGCCACCCTCGCCGTCATGGACATACCGTTTTCCACCTCTTGAACAATGACAGGCTGATATAACCATGGCGGGCCGTAAAATGTCCGTAAAAAATGTCGTTAACGCGCGAGAGTGGCGCCAGCCAATTACCAGCAGCCCGGCCACCCCGAACGCAAAGCCCAGCACCACCCCCATCGACGGTGCCCAGTGTTTTTCCAGTCTCCCCGGGGGCGGCGATGTCCTGAAAGATTGAAAGCCATGCCAACGGGCCCAGTAGCACCATCAGGGAAAACATAACGATGACGCGACTGGCGATGAAAAACGCCTGGGACTAACGTTGAAACGCCAGCGTCACAGCGTTTGTAGCCGATGGCTCGCAAGCATCTATACCTCATAACAGCTGGATGTATCGCAGGCAGCACCCCTTGCTACGAGGGGCATCGCTGTCTGTGGCACGCCCGTGGGGCGTTCTTCAGCCACCCTTGCCGCCACATCTAGCGCAGCAAAGCGTTTTAACCGGTGCTGAACCGGTGCTGAATCGTTACTCACGCTGCACTGCCGCCGCTGTTGAAAGGCGTTCCCTCTTCAACTAGGAGTTGAGCATGGCAAACGCACCGGATAACTTGCAGACTGAGCCTCACAAGGACCGCATCAACCCAACCGTCTTCTATGGCTCGGCCATCGGTATCGTAGCCTTTGCGCTGTGGACGATGTTCTTCACCGACTCCGCTAGCGCGGCGATCAATGCCGTGCTGGGCTGGATCTCGAATACCTTTGGCTGGTTCTACTTCGTCGCCGTGGTGGCTTACCTGGCATTCGTGATCGCTATCGCCACCTCTCGCTTGGGCAAGCTGCGACTCGGCCCGGCGCACTCCACGCCGGATTTCAACGTCGTGACCTGGGCGGCCATGCTGTTTTCCGCCGGGATCGGCATCGACCTGATCTTCTTCTGCATCGCCGAGCCAGTGACCCAATTCCTGGCGCCACCCGAGGGGGATCCCGCCACGGTGGCGGCGGCGCGGCGTGCCATGGAACTGACCTTCCTGCACTGGGGACTGTCCGGCTGGGGCGTCTACACCCTGGTGGGCATGTCGCTGGCCTTCTTCAGCTACCGCCATGGCCTGCCGCTGACCATTCGCAGCGCGCTGTATCCGATCTTTGGCAAACGTATCCATGGCACCATCGGCCATAGTGTGGATATCGCCGCCGTCCTGGGCACCCTGTTTGGCATTGCCACCAGTCTCGGCATCGGCATCATCCAGCTCAACTTCGGTCTGAGCTATATGTTCGGCCTACCGGAGAACACCACCACCCAGGCTGTGCTGGCCGTGCTGATCGTGATCTTTTCCGCGATTTCCGCAGTGACCGGGGTCGACAAGGGCATCCGCCGGCTCTCCGAGTTCAACATGCTGCTGGCCCTTTTGCTGATGCTGTTCGTGCTGTTCACCGGCAAGACCGTGTTCCTGCTCAATGCTCTGGTGATGAACGTAGGCGATTACCTGACCCACTTCATTTCCCTGTCGATGAACACCTATGCCTTCGACCCACCCACCGACTGGCTGAACGGCTGGACGGTATTCTTCTGGGCCTGGTGGATAGCCTGGGGCCCCTTCGTTGGACTGTTCCTTGCGCGTATCTCGCGTGGACGCACCATCCGTCAGTTCGTGGCCGGGACCCTCATCTTGCCGCTGGTGTTCATGATGGCGTGGATGTCGATCATGGGTAACAGCGCCATCGACATGGTGATGAACGGTACCGGGGTGGCCGATTTCGGTGAACAGGCCATGAATAACCCCGGTTCGGCGATCTATCTGTTCCTTCAGAACCTGCCATGGGTCGGCCTGACCACGGTGGTCGTGACCCTGCTGGCGATCGTCTTCTTCGTGACCTCGGGCGACTCGGGCTCGCTGGTACTTTCCAACCTGACCTCGATTCTGCGCGACCCCAATAATGATGCCCCGGCCTGGATGAGGGTGCTGTGGGCCGCGATCATCGGCGTGCTGACGCTGGCGCTGCTGATGGCCGGTGGCCTGGGAGCGCTTCAAAGCGCGGTGGTCATCACGGGCCTGCCCTTCGCCTTCGTGCTCTTCCTGATGATGCTGGGGCTATACAAGGCATTGAAAGTGGAGGGCCTAAAGGAAGACAGCCTGCAGCGCAGCATGGCGGGCCACCTTTCGGGGCGCACCTTGACCGGCGAGAGCGCGAATCGCCACTGGCGACAGCGGCTGTCCCGCGCCGTGAGCTTCCCCAAGCGTGAGCAGGTGAGTCATTTCCTCGGTGAGGTCGTCAAACCGGCGATGGAAGAGATCTGCAGCGTCTTGGGCGAGCAAGGCTATCCCGTGGAGCTCGTCGAGGGTGAGAAGGCGGATGAGCACCTGGCGCTGAATGTAGGACTGGGCGGCGAACAGGACTTTACCTATCAGGTCTGGCCCCGCCAGTGCGCCATGCCGGCCTTCTCGATTCGCGACACCCACGCCGGCACCCGCTACTATCGGCTCGAGGTGCACATCATCGAAGGAGGTCAGGGCTATGACATCTATGGCTACACCAAGGAGCAGTTGATCGCCGACATTCTCGATCAGTACGAGCGCCACCTGCTGTTCCTGCATATCCAGCGCGAGCAACCCGGCACCCACACCGAGATGCCCGACGACCCGGCCTCTGCAGGACGCTGACCGTCACGCCATCAAGAGGCTCGACACCACCGATTTCGACACCAAGGATCACGCCACTAACGGCCTCAGGCCCAAGGAGCGATGAAATGAGTGAACAATCCTTCGACCGAAGCGTTGACTACGTGATCGTCGGCGCCGGCTCAGCGGGTTCGGTGCTGGCCAACCGGCTCAGCGCGGAAAGCGACCTGGAGGTGCTAATCCTGGAATTTGGTGGCAAGGACAACTCCATCTTCATCCAGATGCCGACCGCCTTTTCGATCCCGCTGAACAAGCCGCGCTTCGATTGGGGGCTGCACACCGAGCCGGAGCCTGGTCTCAACGGACGCAGCCTTCATCAGGCGCGAGGCAAGGTGATCGGCGGTTCATCCTCGATCAACGGCATGGCCTACGTACGCGGCTGTGCCGGCGATTACGAGGAATGGGCCGAACTTGGCGCCGACGGCTGGAACTATGCCGACGTGCTGCCCTACTTCAAGCGTGCCGAAGGCTGCCTGTATGGCGATGATGACTACCGCTCCAGCAGCGGCCTGCTTGGCGTATGCAACGGTAATAACATGCAGAACCCGCTGTACAAGGCCTTCATCGAGGCAGGCCGCCAGGCAGGCTACGGCGAGACTCAGGACTATAACGGCTTCCGCCAGGAAGGGTTCTGCCGCATGGACATGACGGTGCGTGACGGCGTGCGTTGCTCGACCGCCAATGCCTACCTGAAACCTGCCCTCAACCGCGACAACCTGCAGTTGGAAATGCACGCCCTGACCACCCGGATACTGTTCGAGGGCAAGCGGGCCGTCGGGGTTGAATACACCCAAAGCGGCAAGACCTATCGGGTCCAGGCCCGTCGTGAAGTCATCCTCTCTGCCAGCGCCTTCAACTCACCGAAGCTCTTGATGCTCTCCGGCATCGGTCCTGCCGAGCACCTCGAGGAGCATGGCATCGAGGTCATCCACGACCTGCCTGGCGTGGGCCAGAACCTGCACGATCACCTCGAGGTCTGGGTCCAGCAAAGCTGCAAGCAGAAGATCACCCTCAACGGCTGGCTCAACCCCTTCGGCCAGGCGCTGATAGGCCTGCGCTGGCTGGCGTTCAAGTCAGGCCTGGGCGCCACCAACCACTTCGAGTCCAACGGCTATATCCGCAGCCGCCCGGGTCTTGAGTGGCCCGACCTGCAGTATCACTTCCTGGCCGGCGCCATCGCCTACGATGGCTCCAGCGCCGCCGAGGGGCACGGCTTTCAGGTGCACCTGGGCGCCAACAAGCCCAAGAGTCGCGGCTGGGTAAAACTCGCCTCCTCCGACCCCGCCGCGCCACCCAAGATCTTCTTCAACTATCTGCACGAAGAAGAAGACAAGCAGGCCTATCGCGACGGCCTGCGCCTGACCCGAGAGATCTTCGCCCAACCGGCCTTCGATGCCTATCGCGGCGATGAGCTATCGCCCGGGAAGGATGTCATCAGCGACCAAGAGGTCGACGAATGGATCGCCAATAGCGCCGAAACCGCCTACCACCCCTGCGGCAGCTGTCGCATGGGCACTGACGACATGGCGGTGGTCGACCCCGAGTGCCGCGTCCGTGGCATCGAACGGCTGCGGGTGGTCGACTCCTCGATCATGCCTACCGTGACCAACGGTAATATCAATGCTCCCACCATCATGATCGCCGAGAAAGCCGCCGATCACATTCTCGAGCGACAGCTACTGGCGCCTTCCGACGCCGCCGTGTTCAGGATCAAGGACTCGCAGCGCCAACGTGAGGGAGAGCCTGAAAGACAAGCCTCATAGGCTCGTCTTGTTAACTCGATTCTCTAATTGGCTTCCCTAGCTCTTTTCTTTCACTTGCTTCGCTCACTTTCTTCTCCCGCTGGCGGCGCCGGGTCGCCTCTCCAGCGGATCATTCGAATCCACTCGGCTCTATTATCTGGCCACCTTCATCCACCCATGCAAAAGCCCCGATATCCACGAGGATACCGGGGCTTTTTTAGCGACGGATCAACCGCCGGCGGTCAGGCGTTGGCAGCCACCGAGACTTCCTGGCTGCCGCGCTTGATCAGCGCATAGCCAAGGCCGGTGACCAGCGAGCCAACGACGATGGCGGCAAGGTACAGGAATACCGGCGTGATGGCGTTGGGAATCAGCAGCACGAAGATGCCGCCGTGCGGTGCCATCAGCTTGGCACCCACCAGCATCGAGATGGCACCGGTGATCGCCCCGCCGACCATGCAGGCAGGAATCACGCGCAACGGATCCTTGGCGGCAAACGGAATCGCCCCTTCACTGATGAAGCACAGGCCCAGCACGAAGGACGCCTTGCCGGCTTCCCGCTCGGGCTCGGAGAACTTCGACTTGGCAACGAAGCTGGCAATACCCATGCCGATCGCCGGCACCATGCCTGCGGCCATGACGGCGGCCATTGGCGCATAGGTCTCGGAGGCCAACAGGCCCACGCCGAAGGTGTAGGCCGCCTTGTTGACCGGCCCGCCCATGTCGAAGCACATCATGGCCCCAAGCAGAATGCCCAGCAGTACAGCGTTGGCCGAGCCCATGTTCTCGAGGAAGTTGGTCAGCGTGGAGAGCACGGCGGCAACCGGCTCACCCACCACATAGATCATGGTCAGACCGGTGACCAGGCTCGCCACCAATGGAATGATCAGAATCGGCTTGAGCGACTCGATGCTCGACGGCAGCTTGACGTAGTCGGCAACCGCCTTGGCGACGTAACCGGCAAGAAAGCCGGCGAGGATGCCGCCGATAAAGCCGGCGCCGAGGTTCGAGGCCAGCATGCCGCCGATCATGCCCGGTGCGATGCCCGGCCGGTCGGCGATCGAATAGGCGATATAGCCAGCCAGCACCGGCACCATCAACGCGAAGGCGGTCCCGCCGCCAATCTGCATCAGTGCCGCGGCGAAGGTGCCCTCTTCCTTGAAGGCCTCGATGCCGAACACGAATGACAGGGCGATCAAAAGGCCCCCGGCGACCACCATCGGCAGCATGAAGGACACCCCGGTCAGCAGGTGCTTGTAGACCCCCTTGTCCTTGACGCTCTTCTTGGCCTCGCCGCCACTGGCAGCGCCGCCGGCCGTTTCCACATCGGCCTCCGCCAAAGCCGCCTCGATGGCCTGGCGTGGCTTCTTCAGGGCATTGCCGGTAGAGGTGCGATAGATGCGCTTACCGGCGAAACGGGTCGGGTCGACCTCGATATCGCAAGCCAACAGCACCACATCGGCGGCGGCGATCTCTTCCTCGGTCAGCTTATCCTGGGCGCCTACCGAGCCCTGGGTCTCAACGCGGATCTCGTGACCCAGCGCCCGGCCGGCTTCACTCAAGGCCTCGGCGGCCATGAAGGTATGCGCCACACCGGTCGGACAGGCGGTTACCGCGACGATGCGCTGGGCACCGGCCGCAGCGGTTGCCACCGGCTTGGCACCGTCCTTGGCATCGTCGGCGGGCGGCGTATAGGCGGCTGCCTGGGCCTGAGCCCGCTCGAGGAAACCGGACGGATCCGGCAGGGCCTCGGCGATTGATGCCTGATAAAGCGACTTCCCGGCAAAGCGCTGGGGACTCGGCACCGTATCGGCGGCCACTACCACCAGATCGGCGGCGGCAATCGACTCGGCAGAAGCCGGTTCCACCGGCGCCAGTTCACCGTGCATTTCCACCGTGGTGGACCAGCCCAGCTGACTGGCCGCCTGCTCGAGGCGCCGCGCGGCGAGGAAGGTGGTGGCCATGCCACTGGGGCAGGCAGTAATCAGGATCACATTCATGCAAGCGCTCCCCCTGCGTCCACGTCGTTCAGGCGACGTACGCGGGTCTGTTGTTGGAGGTGAGGGAAGTCATCGGCGTGAGGATTGCCCACGCCGACATGGCGTACGGCTTCGGCGGACAGGGCCGTGGCAAAGCGCAGCGCCGCGTCGGGGGCATGGCCCTCGAGGACGCCGTGCAACATTCCGGCGAGCAAGGTGTCACCGGCACCCACGGTACTGGCGACCGTCATTTTCGGCGGCGTGGCATGCCAGGCACCGCGCTGGCTGACCCACAGCACGCCATCGGCACCAGCGGAGATCAGCGCCTCCTGGATGCCGGCCTGATGCAGGCGAAGCCCCGCCGCCAGCCGGCGAGCATCGCTGTCAAGGGCCTCGCCGGCCCACTCGGCCAGTTCCAGCTCATTGGGCTTGACCGCAGTGGGAGTCGCCTCGATGGCGCGGGTCAGCGCAGGGCCGCTGGTGTCGACCCACACTGACAGACCATGCGCCTTGAGACGCGAGATCAGCGCGGCCTGGTCGTCGGCGTCGATACCCCTGGGCAGGCTGCCGGCGATCACCACGGCGTCAGGACGTCGGCTGGGGTCGGCGGCCAGCGCCTCCAGATCATCCAGAAAGGCTTTGAAAGTGGCCGCATCGATGACCAGGCCAGGGCCGTTGACGTCGGTGACGCGGCCGCTGTGCTCGGCGAGCTTGGCGTTGATGCGCGTCTCGCCGGGCACGCGGTGGAAGACATCCTCGACGCCCATGTCCTTGAAGGCGCGCCGGAAGGGACCATCGTTGTCTGCCCCCAGAAAACCGGAGACCACGACCTCATGCCCCAGTGTCGCCAGCACCCGGGCGACGTTGACGCCCTTGCCGGCGGCGCTCAGTTGCGTCGCATCGGTCCGGTTGACCTCGCCAAGTGTCAGCGTCGGCAGACCAATCGCCAGATCCAGCGCCGGATTGAGACTGATCGTCAGTACCTTGGCCATCAGCGCACCTCCAGCGCGTTTCTGACGTCATCGCTGGTCGCCTGGCCCAGGGCCAACGCGGCCTGGGCCTGGGCTTCGGCGAGATCGAAGTCGCGCAGCCGCGCCTTGACCATCGGCACCTGGCGGGCACTGACCGACAGCTCATCGACACCGAGGCCCACCAGCACCGGCACCGCCTGGGCGTCAGAAGCCAGCTCGCCGCATACCCCGACCCACTTGCCTTGGGCATGGGCGGCGTCGACGGTCATCTGGATCAGGCGCAGCACCGCCGGGTGCAAGCCATCGGACTGAGCGGACAGCGCCGGGTGGCCGCGGTCGATGGCCAGGGTATACTGGGTCAGATCGTTGGTGCCTACCGAGAAGAAGTCGACCTCGGCGGCAAGCGTCGGCGCCAGCAGCGCACAGGACGGCACCTCGATCATCACGCCAAGCTGCACGTCGGTGGCGCGCTCCTCGGCCGGGATCTCCTCGAGCAGGCGATCGTAAATCGCCTTGGCGGCCCGGAACTCGGCGATATCTTTGACCATCGGCAGCATGATGCGTAGCGGCCGGCCCGATGTCTTGTCGCCACCCGCAGCCGCCATCAGCAGAGCGCGCAGTTGAGTCTCGAGCACCTCGGGCTGGGTCAGGGCCAGCCGAATCCCGCGCAGGCCGAGGAAAGGATTATCTTCCTGGGGGACCGGCCAGTAGGGCAGCGGCTTGTCACCGCCCACATCCAGGGTACGAGCGACCAAGGGACGACCATCGAGGGCATCCATGGCCTGCTGGTATTCGCCGATCTGGGTCTTGAGATCAGGCGCCTCGGAATGCGCCATGAAGATGAACTCGGTGCGCAGTAGCCCCACGCCCTCGGCGCCACGCTCGACGGCATCCTCGGTGTGAGCGGTATTGCCCAGGTTGGCGGCGACCTCGACGCGATGCCCGTCGCGGGTACGGCCCTCTTCGAAGCGTGCCGCCCAGGCCTCGCGCTCCAAGCGCTCATGCTCCTTGAGACTCAGTTCGGCACGCTGGCGACGCTCGGTGGACGGCGCAGGCGTGATGCGCCCACGCTCGCCATCGAGGATCATCTCGATGCCGTCTTCAAGCGTCAGCACTCGCTCGCCGGCTCCCACGACGGCAGGAATACCCAGCGCACGGGCGAGGATAGCGCTGTGGGCCGTCGCACCGCCTCTGGCAGTCAGCAGGCCGCGGACTCGACTGGTGTCGAGACGAGCCACGTCGGAGGGACCGACATCGTCCATGACCAGAATGTAGGGATGATCCGGCGGAGTGGGCAGACTGATGTCGCACAGGATCCCCAGCACTCGCCGCCCCACGTCCCGCAGGTCGGCGGCACGTTCGGCAAGCAGGCGATCGGCGAGCATTTCCTGGGCCCTGGCCGCCGTCTCGATAGCGGTCCACCAGGCCGCCTCGGCAGAATAGCCTTCCTGAATGCCTTCGCGGGCGGCCTGATGCAGCTCCGGGTCGTCGAGCATTTCCTCGTGCATCGACAGGATCTCAGCGACCTCGCCACCCTGAGCGCTTTGCACCAGCGCCTCGAGTTGCTCGGCGCCTTCATGAATGGCCGCGTCCAGACGGCGCTTCTGCTCACCGGCATCGCCGGCCCGCTCGGGGTACTCGAAGCGCGGCGTGCGCATCACGAACAGCGGCGCGATGGCCATGCCTGGGGAGGCGGCAACCGCCTGATAGGGCGTATCGGCCGGCAGTGGCTCCGGCGGTTTGGTACCCTCGGGAGGCGTGCTGGCCACGTGCTCACGACCTTCTTCGAAGGGCTGCACCACTTCCCCCAGGCCGTCCTGCATGGCCTCACACATGGCGTCCAGGGCCTGGCTGGCGCCCTCGCCTTCGGCCGAGAACACCAACTGCTGGCCACGCCGGGCACCGAGACCAATGACCTTGGTCAGGCTGGCCGCGGACACGGCCTCGCCGCTGCCATCGGCCAGGCGCACCCGGACCGCGACGCTCTGGCGACGCGCCACCTGAATCAGCTGCTTGGCCGGACGCGCATGCAGGCCGTGGGCGTTGAGCACTCGAGCACGCGCGGTCTGGGCGCTGGCCGACTCGCCGGACAGGCGTGCCAGCACGTTGTCGGCAGACAGCTGATGCAGATCATGGCCCTCACCGCGCTCGAGCAGGGCCGTTAGCCGTTCCAGCAGGCTGCGATGGGCATCGCCCTGGGCAGCCAGACAGAAGACGCCGCTAACCGCGCTATCGCCCTGGCCGATGACGGCCTCAGGAGTGGCCAGCGATAGTGCCGGGACCTTCACCTCTTTCGTGCTGGTCGCAAACCAGAGTCCCTGTCCCAGCGACAGCGGTGACTGAGAGGCGATATCGGCAACGAAGTCATTGCCTACACAGCCCGCCTGCCGTAGCCGAGCGGCAGCGGCCAGGGCCAGCTCGAGCCGGTCCCGAGCGGGGAAGTTGAGACAGAGGGTATCGTCATCGAGGCGCGCTTCCACGACGGCCTTCGACAATAGCCCGGCCACCTCGGCGCGGGAGCCGGCGGCGGCCAACCGCTCGGCCACGCCCTCACGGTCCAGCACATGGGTCAACTGGCGCAGGATATCCAGGTGCTCGTCATTCTGGGCCGCGATGGTCACCAGCACATGCACCCGATTGCCGTCGTGCCAGTCGATGCCCTCAGGGAATTGAAGCACCCGCACGCCGGTACGCTTGACGTGGGTACGGCTCTCGGGTGTGCCATGGGGAATGGCGATGGCATTGCCGAGAAAAGTGGATGACTGCGCCTCGCGGGCATGCAGGCCATCGCGATAGTCCGGCGCCACCAGGCCGGCCTCAACCAGCGCCGAAGACGCCTGATCGAGAGCCGCGCGCCAGTCATCGGCCTTGCGGTCGAGCAGGATATCGTCCTGTCCGAGTGTCAACATACTAGCCTCCTGTGCCTGGGGGCGGGCAGCGTGAGTGCCGGCCGCTGGCTGACGGCCGTTGCAACTGGCCTTGCCAACCTTACTTTCCCATGGCTGAATCGTGTCACCTAAGGTTTAGTACAATGCTGGATCGAGTCGGGCCATTTATCAAGCAGGATCGGCTACGACCTTGGGCGTAGCCGCTGATGCCAAGGGCTCGCGTAGAATGAGCCGCATCGCATAGAAGGGACCATCATGACGCTCGCAGAAATCGCTCGCCTGTCCGGCGTCTCCCGGACCACGGCAAGCTATGTCATCAACGGTAAGGCCAAAGAACGACGCATCAGTCAGGAGACCGTCGACCGGGTCATGGCGGTGGTCGAGCAGCATCACTACCGGATCGATGCCCAGGCGGCGGCGCTGCGCCGAGGCGCCAGCCGCACCATTGGGCTGATCATTCCCGACCTGGAGAATGCGAGTTATGCCCTGCTCGCCAAACGCCTCGAACAAGGAGCGAGACGCCGGGGCTATCAACTGCTGATCGCCGGCTCCGAGGACAACCCGGACAGCGAGCGCGAGCTGGCTCGCGCCCTGCGCGCGCAGCGCTGCGAGGTGCTGATCGTGGCCAGCTGTCTGGCCATGCACGATCCTTTCTATGCTGAGCTGATGGCCGGCGGCCTGCCAGTCATTGCCGTCGATCGCGCCCTGGACCCCCAGCGCTTCGTCAGCGTAGTCAGCAACAATCAGTCGGCCGCCAAGGCGCTGACCCATTCGGTTCTCGCCTCGAGTGTGGGGCGCATCGCCTGGCTGGATGCCGTGCCGCAGCTGTCGATCAGCATCGAGCGACTGGCGGGCTTCCACGAGGCCCTCGAGGGTCACGGCTGCCAGGCCGTGACCCGCAGCGGGATCCGCTATGATCGCCAGGAAGGCGCTCGGCTGATGCGCGAGCTACTCGTGGATGAGGGTATGCCCGACGCGCTGGTCACGGCCTCTTATACGCTGCTCGATGGCGTATTGGACGAGCTGCTGGAAAGCGGTGGCCTGCCGTCCTCGCTGCGCCTGGCCACCTTCGGCGATGACCGGCTGCTGGATTTCCTGCCCCTGCCGGTCAACTCGCTGCCCCAGCAGCACGACCGGATCGCCGACCTGACCCTGGATCGCGCCATTGCCGCCGCCCACGGCGACTATCACCCAGGTCAGGTGGTGGTTGAGCGTGCCCTGCGCCGGCGCCTGCCGCCGGGCGGATGAGCGACACGCATGGTGTGCAGGTCACTACTGGCGGCATATTCCACTTCAGACGTTCCGTCTTAGGCCGGTTCGTCACCAGCACTCGGCGATCCGGCCTGGCTGGCTGACGACTGGCGGCCGGCGGTGCCGCCAAGCCAGGCATCCAGGGCGGCGAGCGAAGGTGCTAGGCTTTGGTCCAACGCAAGCAGCAACGCTGACAGTTCATCGCGCTGCGAAGCCTTGGCTGCAGCTTCAAGCGCCCTGGCCCGCTTTCCAACCTGTACCAGACCGAGGCTGAGCGCTTCGCCCTTCATCAAGTGCGCAAGCTGCATCACTTGCTCGACCTGCCCATCGCAAACAGCCGCCGCCAAGACTTCCCGGCGATCAGGCAGTTGGCGACGATAGACGCCCACCAACTGCTTGGCGCCTTCGCTCTCGATATGCTCGTGCAGTTCATCGAGCACCTCCGGTGCCAGCCATTGGCAGTCTTCTGCATTAGCCTCAAGCGAGTCACCCGCTCCACTGAAGGATGATTCGTTGTCATCCCTGGCGTTTGCCTGCTCAGTCGCAGGTTCGGTCGACTGGCCAATATACCGATGCAGCGTCTTGAGCAACTGGGCACTGGCCAGCGGCTTGACCAGATAATCGTTCATGCCGGCATCCAGGCAGCGAGAGCGCTCGTCACCAAAGGTACCAGCAGTCATGGCCACGATCGGCACCTCGGCACACCAGTCGGTGCGCATTCGCAGCTGTCGCGTCACTTCAAGCCCATCCATCAGCGGCATCTGCAGATCCATGAAGATCAAGGCATAGGGCTCGGTCTGAGTGATGCTCAGCGCCTCCTCACCCGACGAGGCAATATCGACCTGACACCCCAGGCGCGACAGCATGATATGCGCCACCTGCTGATTGATCTCATTATCTTCAACGACTAGCAGCCGCTGGCCGGGAGGCAAGGCGGGCAACGTCTCCTGTGGGCCTTTTTCCCTCGAGCCCTCGGGCGCATTGACGCGCGGCAGTGGCACCTTGAACCAGAAGCAGCTGCCTTCGCCTATACGGCTGACGAAGTCCAAGTCCCCGTCCATGGCGCTCACCAGACGCCTGCAGATCACCAGCCCCAGGCCGCTGCCTCCGAACCGGCGCGCAGTGGAGGCATCGCCCTGACGAAAAGGCTCGAACAGGCGATGCTGCTGGCTACTGGGAATCCCTGGGCCGCTATCGCTGACCGATACATGCAGGCGTTCCTGCAAAGACGAGTAGGCCACCAGCACCGAGACCTCGCCCTGCTCAGTGAACTTGATGGCGTTGGAAAGCAGGTTGAGGAGCACTTGCCGAAGCCGGCCGGGGTCACCCTGCAGTCGTTCAGGCACGTCTTCGGCGAGCCGTGCTGTCAGGGCAAGGTTCTTGTAGGTGGCCCGGGGCTCGAAGAGTCGCACCGCTGAATCGATCAGCTCCTGTAGCGAAAACTCGACCTGCTCGAGTTCGAAACGACCGGATTCAATACGCGAGAAATCGAGAATATCGTTGATCAATACGAGCAGCTTGTCGGCGCTGTCGTGGATGATTTCGGCATAGCGTCGCGAGGAAGGATCGAGTGGCCGGCCACGCAGCATCTCGCTCATGCCGATGACGCCATTGAGCGGTGTCCGAATCTCATGGCTGACAGTGGCCAAAAACTCGGATTTGGCTTCATTGGCAGCCTGAGACCTTTGCGCAGCCTCCTCGAGACGACGCCTCAGCACTTCCTGATCGCGCCGAGACGCCGCATTCTCCCTGGCTTCGCGAAACAGAAACCGCGTCACCATCAGAATCGAAAGACTCATCAAGCCCAGCATGACAAGCAGCACCCAGTGAAGCAGTTGCAGGGCTTCTCGCTCTTGCTGCTTGGCATCGGCCAGATAGGCGTTGGTAGCGATCACCAACTGCTGGCTGAGATAGATCAAGGGGTCGAGTGCTGACTGGAGCGAGCGACGGGATGCCGGGTCCAGGCGCTCTAGACCGCCGAACTGAAGGTCCAGGATATCCATCTGGGTGGCGATGGCAGGTATCAGGCGCGCCTGGTCGTCGATGTGGCTAAAAAGCTCACTAATTTCACCGCGTTGCAGAAAGTTGAGCCGGCTATATAGCAGCTCGAACTTGACGCGTAATGACTCGAGATTCTCCGCATCGTTGAGCCGGTCGCGTAGCTGGATAGCCTCCCTGTCAAGCTTGTAAGCTACCCAGGTCGCATCTCCACCGACACTGCCGGCCAAGCCTTCCTGGCGCCATACCACCATGCCAGCCACCACCACCGCAGCCATGAAGAACACCAGCACCGAGACAGCGCCGAGTTTCAGGCGCAGCGGGTAGCGAAGCATGACGCCAAATGCCCCAGGGAAGGATGATATCGATACTGCTTAGTGAACATGAATCTTGGCAACCTGCCATACACTTCGATAGCGAATATTCTCGGTATTGAGCTCAGGGTTCTCATCGAAGGGGTATAACACGAAGAGCGGTCCGAAGTCGCGAATCGCCAATGGCTCACCATCCATGGTCATGGCCAGGATGACCGCGTAATTCTGAATATCGCTGACTGGGATCTCCCCCGAAAAATGGTTCAGGGCCTCGACTCGCAGCTGGTCGCCTTGAGCGCCTACCCGGGACAAAAGATCCCGAAGCAGCGGGCCTCGAAATTGCCGTTCCCGGTCCGTCCAAGGTGTGAGGGTAGTCACGACCCGATTAGGTAACGCATCGAGCATCTCCCGGTCGAAGCAAGCCTTGTCACCGTTGTTGGTGTAGCGAATGTCGCCGCTGATTTCGAGCAGTACCTTTCCGTCAGGCATGGGCAAGGACAAGGGATCGGCCTGAGCAGGTAAAGCAATGAGGCTTGCTAGCAGACACCGCAACAGGGTGTTGGCAAGCGGGTTCAAATAACACCTCCGACGGTCCAGCATGCATACTCCCACCTACGCGATATTTGCTCGGCGACCAGGGGGCAAATCATGCCAGGATTTCGACCTCATCACCGAGCGCCAAACGCCCCTCTTTAAGGACCACCAGATTCTGGCCAAACAATACTTTTCCTTTTTCACCTCGTCGATAGGTCGCCAGTGTCTTGAGCGGCTCTTTGCCAGGCAAAAAGGCGCCGGTTGCAGGATCAACGGTAATCATCGCGCATCGTGAGCAGGGCGCGGCGACGCCAAGCTCCACCTCCCCGATACGCAGACGCTGCCAGCCATCCTCGGCAAAGGCATCGCTGCCTGCTACTACCAGATTGGGACGGAACTGGGCCATGACGTGAGGCTTACTCTCAGAATTCCCCTGGCCATGTGTCAGCCGAGCATTGAGGTCGGCAAGCGACCCTTCACCGATCAACAGCAGCGGGTAGCCGTCGGCGAACCCGACCCGCTGTTTGATCGATTGGCGATAGCGCGGTGAGCGATCGCCGATGCACAGCAGGTGAGCCGCCTCGCCTAATACCTCACTGCACCAAGCATCGGCTTCTTGCGAAGTCGTCAGCGCTTCGAAGCGATCACCCCATACCTCGGTGGCAAATGGCGCCAGAGAGAAACCTGCCCGGACCAGCTCGAGATCCTGGTGCCCGGGGAAACGCAGCACCACCGTTTCCTCCCCCAGTTGAACCTGCATCAATTCCAACCGGGGATGCGTGCGGGCCGTAATAAAGCGGCCATCGGGGCGCGCTAGCATCAGACGGCGATCCCCGACGATGCCTTCCTGATGCACCCGGGCACGTTCGAGCGCTTCTCCAGCACAAGACTTGAGCGGATAGCGATAAAGAGCAGACAAGCGCAGGGAAGTGGTGTTCATGGCAAGCAGTCCTTGCAGGCAGGAAAAAGCATGGCAAGTGGCGCTGTCGGCTACTCACCATACGACATGTGCGTCGTGATTGGCCTGCATAGCTTACCGAATATCGCCAACACCGGGCCAGTTGGCCACACACTCAGTGGGTCGGAGGCTCGATGATCTCGACCTTCACCAGGTCTTCGTAGGCATGCCAACTGGCATGACCCAGCACCGGCAGGATCACGGCCAGACCTATGTAAAACGTCACCACGCCGAGCAGGACGCTGCCGGTAAGAATTGCGGCCCATAGCAGCATGGGAAGGAAGTTCTGCGCCACGGCCTTGAGGCTGGCCTCGATGCCTTCCATGAACGTCAGGTCCTGATCCATCAGGGTCGGAATGGCGACGACACTGATCGAGAATGCTCCGAAGGCCAGCACTGCACCCGCTGCAGTGCCCACCAATAGCATGCTCAGCCCTTCAGAGGTGGTCAGCAAGGCGATGTAGAGCGTATCGGGGCTTGGCACGTCGAAACCAAAGAAGAGCGCGAACAACAGCGTCGCCAACCGGATCCAGGCGAGGAAGAAAATCATCATCATCAGGCCCATCATCGCCAGTTGCCCGGTATGGGCACTCCAGGCGCCAAAGGCATCGCCCATGGTCGGTGTCCGTTGCTCCTCGAGCGCACGGCTTATCCCGTAAGCACCTACCGCCACCAGGGGCCCCAGAAACATGAAGCCGGCGACCAACGGCAGCAGCCAGTGCCAGAGGTCGAGGGTAAAAGCCGCCAGGGTCATGGCCAAGCTAAGACCCACCCAGAACATGCCATAGACCAAGCTGACGGCCGTGGCATCGCGAAAGTCCTGAAAACCGGCAACCAGCCAGGCTCTGGGTCTGTCCATGCCTACTGGGTTGATGCTGATCTTGACGTTGTAGTCGGAAGGCTTGGGGCCCTTCGTCGCAGCTGCATTCATGGCATACCCCTCCACCATTCACGAAGATGGTGACCCTCAAGCCTGGGACGGACCCTGTATCCGGTGACGTCTACGAACGCGCATTGGCCTGAAAGTCAGGATCTCCTAACGATTTTTCCATTAGTCCTTTTTTCAATGTAGACGAGGGGGTGAAGAGTTGCTCCAGACGGCGTTTATCCTCGACCGGAGTCGACCCAAAGCTGCCCAGCCGGTCCCAGCAACGCCAACCCCCGAATGGCAGAACCGTTCGGGGGTTGGCGACGTGCTTAGCGACGAGGCTCTGGATGGCTCAGCGCACGATCATCACCGACATCTTGCTGTGATGCACCACATGTTCGGCATTGGGTCCGAGCACGTAATCGGCGAACTTACGCTTGTTGTGCGAGGCCATGACGACCAAGTCGATGTCGAGTTTCTTGGCGGTATTGATGATCGCTTCCCAGGGTGAGCCCTCGGCGATGACACATTGCGCGGTGATATCACTGGGTATGTGCTGCTGCACGAACGCATGCTGCGCATCGGTCACCGCCTTGTGCGCCTTCTCGCTGAAGTCAGCAGGGAAATAGGACCCAACCAACGGCATGCGGTAATCCGGCAGCACGGTCACCAAGTGCAGCGAGGCGCCGAAGGTGTGACACAAGGCTAAGGCGGTGGGTAGCGCCCTTTCCCAGGACGCCTCCTCGTTGAGGTCCACCGGCAGCAAGATTTTCTGATACATGGTCTACCCCTCCGTTAGGCGGACGCCGGTTTGGCCAAGCCATCGCGACGCCGCCGCTGCATCAGCACGATCAGGGCAAAGACCCCGAGGGCCGGAATCCACATCCACTCCTTGGACCAGCGATCTACTGGCGCCAGCACCTCGATGATCTTCTGATCGAAGTCGAAGCCAAGTTTCTCCGCCTGACTGCCAAAGGCGACCATATCGACCACCAGACTTTCATCCTTGACCAACAACTCCAGACCGAGGTTGGTCAGGCGCTCTTCCCCCGTCTCGCCTTCCGGCACCGGCAGGGTCATATAGGTGGTCAGCGGATCGCCATAGGCGTCCTGACCTGCCACCTGGACACGCAGTGTGCTGTCATCATCCATCTCGCCCAAGGCCTGGACGAACTGGCTCGGCGGTATCGACTGATAAGGGTCGTGGATCATGTCCATCCAGAAGCCCGGACGGAACAGCGTGAAAGCCACCAGCAGCAGCAGGATACTCTCGTACCAGCGGTTGCGGGTCAGCATGAAGCCCTGGGTCGCCGCGGCAAAGATCAGCATGGCGATTGTCGCCACCACGAAGACCACAATGCCCTGCAGGAAGGTCACGTCGATCAGCAGCAGATCGGTGTTGAAGATGAACAGGAACGGCAGCGCAGCAGTCCGCAAGCTGTAGTAGAACGCCTGGAAACCGGTGCGCAGCGGGTCACCCCCGGATACGGCAGCGGCGGCAAAGGAGGCCAGGCCCACCGGCGGCGTAACGTCGGCCATGATGCCGAAATAGAACACGAACAGGTGCACGGCGATCAGTGGCACCAATAGGCCGTTCTGCTCACCCAAGGTCACGATGACCGGCGCCAGCAGTGCCGAGACCACGATGTAGTTGGCCGTAGTCGGCAGGCCCATGCCGAGGATCAGACTCAGCACTGCGGTGAGCATCAGGATCAGCATCAGATTGCCCATCGACAGGATCTCGACCACGTCGGCAAGCACCAGGCCGACGCCGGTCTGCGATACCGCCCCGACGATGATGCCGGCGGTGGCCGTGGCGATACCGATGCCGATCATGTTACGGGCACCGACGACCAGGCCATCCCACAAGTCGAGAAAGCCTGCCTTGAGGTCGGCAGCGAAATCACTCTGGCCGCGGAAGATCGCCATGATCGGGCGCTGGGTGACGATGATGAAGGTCATGAATACCGTGGCCCAGAAGGCCGACAGTCCTGGCGACAGCCGCTCGACCATCAGGCACCAAACCAGCACCACGACCGGCAGAATGAACTGCAGGCCCACCATCACGGTGGGACGCGTCTGAGGCAGCCTGACCACCGGAGCATTAGGATCATCGGTCTCGAGCTCAGGATAGTTGGACCCAACCTTGAGCAAGCCGACATAGACCACCGTCAGACCCGCAGCCACTACCCAGGGGGTAGCTTCGCCAAGTACCGGCTTGAGCCAGCCGAGGCCGTAATAGACCACCAAGGCCGTGATCATCATCAGCAAGAGGCCGCCCAGGAAGCCGATGACCTTACGTACCAGCGGCTTCGGCGGGTTACTGCTCTCAAGCCCCTGCATATTGGCCTTGAGCGCCTCGAGATGGACGATATAAACCAGCGCGATGTAGGAAATCAACGCCGGCAGGAAGGCATGCTTGATGACTTCCACATAGGAAATGCCCACGTACTCGACCATCAGGAAGGCCGCAGCGCCCATGACCGGCGGCATGATCTGACCGTTCACCGATGAGGCAACCTCGACGGCCCCCGCTTTTTCGGAGGAGAAGCCGACCCTTTTCATCATCGGAATGGTGAAGGTGCCGGTGGTCACAACGTTGGCGATAGAGGAGCCGGAAATCAGGCCGGTCATGCCTGAAGCGACCACTGCCGCCTTGGCCGGACCGCCCTTGTAGTGACCGAGCAGCGAGAAGGCCACTTTGATGAAATAGTTACCGGCACCCGCCTTGTCGAGCAGCGCACCAAACAATACGAATAGGAACACGAAGCTGGTCGACACCCCCAACGCAATGCCGAACACCCCCTGGGTGGTCAACCACTGGTGGTTGATCAACCCCGAAACGCTGACCCCTCGATGGGACAGAATGCCCGGCATATAGGGTCCGGCCAGCGAGTAGCCGATAAAGACCAGGGCCACAATCATCAACGGCGGGCCAAGTGCCCGACGCGTAGCCTCGAGCAGTAGCAGAATGCCAATGACGCCGACGATCACGTCCTGCATGATCGGTGCCCCCGGGCGTTGGGCTAACTGCTCGTAGAAAATGAACATGTAGGCACCGGCGAGTGCCGCCAGCAGGCCCAGCACCCAGTCCTGAATGGGGATACGGTCCCGCGGAGAATTCTTGGTAGCCGGATAGGCCATATAGGCCAGAAACAGGGCAAATGCCAGGTGAATCGAGCGCGACTCGGTGGCATTGAATACCCCGAACTCGAGCACGAAGGGTAGCGGTGAAGCGATCCACAGCTGGAACAACGACCAGACCGCTGCCGTCATCACCAGCACCTTGCCAGGCAGTCCGGGCGGCTTTCGCGCCCCGGAGTCCGAGGACGCCACCATGTCCTCGAGGTCGACGCTCGAGGCTGAGGTCCTTGTTTTGTCTTCGCTCATGAAATCATCCTGCTTGCCATCCATCGCCGGAAACGCCTGGGCTCCCGGGCCATACCCCGGGGCTAGAAACCATAATGCGCGACCTTCCAGCAGGAACGGCCGCGCATCGAGTCAGGAGCCTTGAACTCCGTCTAGACCAGGATCACTCGATCCAGCCACGCTCACGATAGTAGCGAGCTGCACCCGGGTGCAGCGGAGCCGACAGCCCCTGAGTGACCATTTCTTCTTCTTTCAGGTTAGCGAATGCAGGGTGCAGACGCTTGAAACGATCGAAGTTGTCAAACACCGCCTTGACGGTCTGGTAGATGATGTCCTCATCCACGGAGGCCGTGGTCACGAAGGTCGCTGCCACACCGAAGGTCGTCACGTCCTCGTCGTTACCCTTGTAGAGACCACCAGGGATCAACACCTTGGAGTAATACGGATATTCTTCAACCAGGCCATCAATCGCCGGGCCATCCAGCGGAATCAGCTTGGCATCCACGGTGGTAGTGGCTTCCTGAATGGAACCGTTGGGGTGACCCACCACGTAGACCATGGCGTCGATATTGTTGTCGGCCAGAGCGGCAGCCTGCTCGGCAGCATCAAGCTGAGACGCCAACGAGAAGGTATCCTCGGTCCAGCCCTTGGCTTCCATGACCTGTTCCATGGTGTTGCGCTGGCCAGAGCCCGGATTACCGATGTTGACGCGCTTGCCTTCCAGGTCATCGAGGGTTTCGATGCCGGAATCGGCGCGGGCCAGCAGTGTCAGCGGCTCACCGTGCACGCGGAAGACCGCACGCAGCTCAGGATAGGCGTCGTCAGCAAAGTTGCCGGTGCCGTTATAGGCCTGGTACTGCACGTCGGACTGAGCCACGCCCATGTCCAGCTCACCGGACTTGATGCCATTGATGTTAGCCACAGAGCCGCCGGTAGACGGCGCGTTACACTTGATATCTGCATCTTCGAGACGGTTCACGAGACGGCAGATCGACTGACCTACGACATAATAGACGCCGGTCTGACCACCAGTACCGATAGTGATGAAGCGCTCCTGCGCCACGACCGGCGAGGAGAACATGGCGGCACCCATCAGCATGCCGGAGACGGCTGCAGCAGTGATTGCATGGCGTTTCATTCAGACACCTCTTGGTATTGTTGATGTTGGGTGGCATTGCCACCTCTGCGACATCGTCGCCCGTCTTGCGTTGGCACGCATACCCAGAATGACGATTGACTCTCTTTGATCATCGCATTCGATGTGTAAGGTATAGCTTGCCTGCGCGGGTCTGGCGACGTTGCGCTTTCAGCGTTGCGTTTCGCTGACCCTTGCAGCATATGATTATGCACTACTTTAGATCAAAACGACCGTACGATTCAGCTATTTACGACCAACATCTTAGTCCTCTTTGCCGTTGAAGCGGGCCGCGACACATCAACAGCCTGAGGCAAGCCCGACGGCTCACGGCCGGTAAGCGCCCGACGCCCCATTCGCCAAGCTGTCATCGCACGAGTTGCGCAGTAATGAAAGCCTCCATGGCCTGGGCCGCCGGGGACAGGCTGCGCCGGCTCGGCTTGAGCAGCCCAATCTCGCGCTCGACATGCGGCCGGGTCAGAGGAATGAAGCGCAGGCGCTCATACTCCTCGGGAAAGGCCAGACGCGGCAGCGTCGTCACCCCGATGCCCGCCACCAGCATGGCGGTCAGCGAGATCATGTTGGAGATATAGAAGGCGCTCTGCGCCAGCAGCGGTTCGGCCGCCGTATTGTCCAGCAGCCGCGAGGTGCCGTTGCGGATCAGGGGCTGGCCCTGGAGCTCCTGCCACCTCAGCTCGGTCCGCGTCGCGAAGGGATGATCGTCTCGGCAGACCACGCCGACCGCGTCACGAATGAGTCCCTCGAAGGAGAACTCCTCGTCCTCCTGCCACAAGCTGGTGAGTCCCAGGTCTACCTCGCCGGCGGCGACCAGGCCCCGCACATAGTCCGCATTACCGTCATGCAGGCTGACCTTGAGGTTCGGATACAGGGCGATGAAATCCGCCAACAGCGTCGGCATCAGTCGGCTCGCCACCGACGGCACCGCCGCCATATCGATATGTCCGGCCCGCTTGTCGACGCGCGCCACGATATCCCGCCCGAGCCGGTCATGCTGGGTCACCAGTTCGCGAAAGCGCGGCAAACAATAGTTGCCAAAAGGAGTCAGCTCGGCCTTGCCCCCCTTCTCGAACAACCGTTGGCCAAGACGCTGTTCCAGTTCCTTCACCGCCATGGAGAGCGCCGGCTGGGTGCGATGAAGATGGCGAGCCGCGGCATGAAAGCCACGTTCATCCACCACCGTCAGCACGTATCGCAACTGTTGAATCTTGAGGTCGGGCAGCATCCGGCGAGCCTCGCGGCCATTGGTAAGAGAAGCTTATCGTTTCTTATTTATTATTGATTATATTTATCTAACGCCACCTCCTAGGATGTCGTCAACGTCTCAAAGGAGGTTTCCATGTCCCACGTTTATTCTCTCTACATCGACGGCAGCTGGACCGAGGGCCAGGGCAGCATCGCCAACGTGAATCCGTCCGACACCAGCGACCTGATCGGCGACTACGCCCAGGCCAGCGCCGACCAGGTCGGCGAGGCCATCAGCGCGGCCAAGCGCGGCCTCGCCGCATGGCGCCAGACCGGCCTGGAGCACCGCTACGGCGTGCTGATGGCCATCGGCGATGAGCTGCTCGCCCGCAAGGACGAGCTCGGTCGCCTGCTGGCCCGCGAAGAGGGCAAGGCCCTGGCCGAAGGCGTGGGCGAGGTCTACCGCTCCGGGCAGTTCTTCCACTACTACGCCGCCGAGGTGCTGCGCCAGATCGACGAGCGGGTCGAGTCCGTGCGCCCGGGCGTCGAGGTCGAAACCCGCCGCGAGCCGGTGGGTGTGGTCGGGATCATCAGCCCCTGGAACTTCCCCATGGCCACCGCAGTGTGGAAGATCGCCCCGGCACTGGCCTTCGGCAACGCCGTGATCTTCAAGCCCGCCAACCTGGTGCCGGCCAGCGCCTGGGCGCTGACCGAGATCATCAGCCGCCAGGCCCTGCCCGCCGGCACCTTCAACCTGCTGATGGGCCCCGGCGCGAGCGTCGGCGATGCGCTCATCTCGAGCCCCGACATCCACGCCCTGAGCTTCACCGGCTCGCTGGACGTGGGCCGCCGCGTGGCCGCCGCCACCGCCGGCAACCTGGTCAAGTGCCAGCTGGAGATGGGCTCCAAGAACGCCCTGATCGTCGCCGACGACGCCGACCTGGACCTGGCCGTGGAGGCCGCCTTCGCCGGCGCCTACTCCGGCACCGGCCAGAAGTGCACCGCCTCCTCGCGCCTGATCGTCACCGAGGCCGTGCACGACGCCTTCGTCGAGAAGCTGATCAAGAAGCTCGAGACCATCCGCGTCGGCCACGCCCTGGAAGACGGCGTGCACATCGGCCCCGCCGTGGATGGCCGCCAGCTGGAGTCCAACCTGGCCTGGATCGAGCGCGCCCGCGCCGACGGCGCCACCCTGGCCTTCGGCGGCGAGCGCCTCGAGCGCGCCACCGATGGCTTCTTCATGGCGCCGACGCTGTTCGTCGACACCACCAACGACATGGCCATCAATCGCGAGGAGGTCTTCGGGCCGATCGCCTGCGTGATCAAGGTCCGCGACTACGAAGAGGCCATTGCCACCCTCAACGACACCCAGTTCGGCCTCACCGCCGGTATCATCACCGACTCCCTGAGGCTCGCCAGTGACTTCAAGACCCGCGCCGAGACCGGCTGCGTGATGGTCAACCTGGCCACCGCCGGCACCGATTATCACGTGCCCTTCGGCGGCCGCAAGAACTCCAGCTTCGGCCCCCGCGAACAGGGGCGCTACGCCCGCGAGTTCTACACCGTGGTCAAGACGTCCTACGTCAAGGCCTGAGGAGACGCCCCATGTCCAAGGAAATGCTCACCGTCGACGGCCTGCAGTACTCGAACTGGTCCCGGGAGATCTTCGCGCAGATGCGTGAGGGTGGCGTCGATGCCGTCCACGCCACCCTGGCCTACCATGAGAACACCCGGGAGACCCTGTCACGCCTCGGCGAGTGGAACCGCCGCTTCGAGGCCCATGGCGACCTGATCATGCCGGTGCGGGAGGCGGGCGACATCGCCCGCGCCCGCCGCGCCGGCAAGGTGGGCATCTTCCTCGGCGCCCAGAACTGCTCGCCCATCGAGGACGACATCGACATGGTCGCGGTGATGCGCGACCTGGGGCTGTTGATCATGCAGCTGACCTACAACAACCAGAGCCTGCTAGCCTGCGGCTGCTACGAGGCTGAGGACAGCGGCATCACACGCTTCGGTCGCCAGGTGATCCGCGAGATGAACCGCGTGGGCATGGTCATCGACATGTCGCACAGCGCCGAACGCTCGACCCTGGAGGCCGTGGAACTCTCCGAGCGCCCGGTGATCATCTCCCATGCCAACCCGGCTTCCTTCCATCCGGCCAAGCGCAACAAGTCGGACAGGGTGCTCGCCGCCATCGCCGAATCCGGCGGCCTGCTGGGGTTCTCCGCCTACCCCTTCCACCTCAAGAACGGGCCGGACTGCAGCCTCGAGGACTTCTGCGACATGATCGCCCGCACTGCGGACCTGATGGGCATCGAGCATATCGGCATCGGCACCGATCTGTGCCAGGCCCAGCCGATCTCGGTGCTGGAGTGGATGCGCAACGGCCGCTGGTCCAAGGAGATGGACTTCGGTGAAGGCAGTGCCGGCAACGCCGACTGGCCGCGCCCACTGGCCTGGTTCCGGGACAACCGCGACTTCCCGAACCTGACCGCCGGCCTGCGCCGACGCGGCTTCGACGAGGCCGCGATCGCCCGCATCATGGGCCAGAACTGGGTCGAGCTGCTGGAGCGCACTACCGTGCCGACCTCGGCGACCGAGGAGGGCACCGCCTGACCCTCGCGAATCCCACCGCACAATAACAACGGCCCATCAGGGCCTCAGCCAAGGCCAACGACATGACACAAGAACACGCCAGTTCTCACACAGCACCGGCGGCCGACGCGCCGCAGGAGCATCGCCTGGGCGACCCGATCGTCCTGACCCTCAGCGTCGGCTTCATTCTGCTCTTCGTCGCCCTGTCGCTGTATGACGTCGACATGGTGGCCGACGCCATCGGCGCCGGTTTCGCCTGGACCGCCAGCACGCTCGGCTCGTATTTCCAGCTGCTGCTGCTGCTGACTTTCTTCATCGGCATCGGCGTGGCGGTCTCCCCCGCCGCCAGCGCCAAGATCGGCAACCGCGCCACGCCCGAGATCAGCACCTTCAAGTGGCTGTCGATCATCATGTGCACCCTCCTGGCCGGGGGCGGCGTCTTCTTCGCCGCCGGCGAGCCGGTCTACCACTTCGTGGTCACCCCGCCGGCCTTCGACAGCGAAGCCGGCACCAGCGACGCAGTGGCCGGCGCCCTGGCCCAGTCCTTCATGCATTGGGGCTTCTTGGCCTGGGCGGTGCTCGGCTCGTTGACCGCGATCGTGCTGGCCCACGCCCATTACGACAAGGGCCAGCCGCTGCAGCCGCGCACCCTGCTCTATCCGGTGCTCGGCGAGCGGATCATGGCGGGCTGGTTCGGCGGCGTGGTCGACGCCCTGTGCGTGATCGCCGTGGTGGCGGGTACCGTGGGTCCCATCGGCTTCCTGGCGACCCAGGTCAGCTTCGGCCTGCACGAACTGCTCGGCGTCTCCGAGGGCTACGGCACCCAGCTGGTGATCCTGGTGGCGCTGGCGGGTATCTACGTGACCTCGGCGGTGACCGGCATCCATCGCGGCATCCAGTTGCTCAGCCGCTTCAATGTTTTCCTGGCGCTGGCCATCGCCGCGGTGATCTTCGTCTTCGGCCCCACGCTGTTCCTGACCAACGCCTTCACCCAGGGCTTCGGCGAGTACCTGACCTCCTTCTTCGCCATGGCCACCGTGACCGCCGAGACGGCGCCGGCCTGGTGGATGCAGTGGTGGACGGTGTTCTTCTTCGCCTGGTTCATCGGCTATGGCCCGCTGATGGCGATCTTCGTGGCGCGCATCTCGCGCGGGCGCACCATCCGCCAGATGATCCTGGCCGTGGCGGTGATGGCGCCGGTCGCCACCGCCGCCTGGTTCACCCTGCTGGGCGGCTCCGGGATCCACTTCCAGCTGACCGGCGTGATCGACCTGACCGAGGCGTTGAACAACTTCCAGTTCGACGTCGCCACCCTCACCGTGGCCCAGGCGCTGCCGGGCGGTCCCCTGATGGCCCTGGCCATCCTGCTGCTGACCACCATCTTCGTCGCCACCACCGGCGACTCCATGAGCTATGCCATCGCCGTGGTGGGCTCCGGCCACGACCGCCCCAGCACCCTGGTGCGGGCCTTCTGGGGCATCGCCATGGCGCTGATGGCGGGAATCCTGCTGTACATGGGCGCCGGCCAGATCAGCGTGCTCCAGCAGTTCATCGTGCTCACCGCCATTCCGGTGTCGCTGGTGCTGCTGCCGTCGCTGTGGACCGGCCCCCAGGCGGCCTATGCCATGGCCCGCGCCCAGGGACTATCCACCCGTCGCACGCTGGAGCACGACCATGACTGAGTTCGCTTCCCCGAGCGTCGCCTCGGCCCCGCTGCGCGCCGCCGACGACGTCATGCCGCTCGAGCGGCTGGGCAGCCTGCCGGCCAGCCGCCTGAGCTTCGTGCGCAGCCTCATCCGTCAGATGGCCCGCCAGCGCTGGCAGATCAGCACCGCGCGCTTCGACCTGGACGCGCAGGGGCACGGCGTCGCCATCTATCGGCTGCAGACGCCCCAGGGCCGCTATCACGGGGTGATCTTCTCCCAGCACCTGGAAGACGATCAGCGCTCCGACCGAGTGATCGCCCAGGCCTGGGACGTGACCTTCGGGGTGGTCGAGGGCGACGTCGACGACGCCCTGCTCGAGCAGATGGCCGCCAACGTGCCGCTGCAGGAGGCCGGGCGCCAGCACCCGCGGCTGCTGGTGCTCTCCCGGGCCAACCGCAGCCTGCGCAACTTCGCCCATTTCGTGGCGGCGCTGTCCGCGGGCGACCAGCCCGACCCGGCCTGGCTGACCCGGGTCGGCTACCTCTACCGGACCACGGCGGTCTACGGCAACGGCAAGTTCGGCATCGCCGACTTCGTGCGCCTGCGGGACAACCCCGACTTTCAGCGCCCCTTCTCGGCCCAGATGCTGGCGGTCTACCTGCTGCGCCACTTCTCCATCGGGCAGGTGGAACACATCGCTCGCCGCCGGGCACCCGAGCGCGCGGTGCCCATGGCCACCGAGCTGCGCCGCTACCTGGGCATCGGCAATTCCACCGGACTCGGCATGGCGCCCTTCCTGATCAATCACCCCCAGCTGATCCAGCAGTGGGTGACCTGCCGGGAGACCGCTCTGGCCCTGGCGCTCGGCCAGACGCCCGATGAGGAAAGCCGCCAGCGGCTGATCGCCCTGACCCGCCGCGCCATGCAGCACCTGGACCAGACGGTGACCGAGGATGCCGACCAGGGCGCGCGCAACGCCGCCATCGTGGCGGCCCTGCCGGAGGTGATCGCCTGGCTCGAGGAGGTGCCTCTGGAGGACGACCTCTGGCAGCAGCTGGCGGCCTGGAGCGCGCGCACCCTGCCCCTGGAGGCCCAGGAACTGGTCAACACCCTGCTGATCGAGCTCTACCCCGAGCAAGTCGATCCGCTCGAGGACCAGATGGGCACCGAGGAGCGCCTGGAGCTGATCCCGGACATGCCCCTGGTGCGCCTCAAGCAGCTGATCGAGACCCACTACGACTGGGCCCTGGCCGAGGACTTCGGGCGCCCCGAGGCGCGCCACTGGTTCTGGTATCGCTCCGCCGAGAAGGAGGAGCCCCGCCTCGGCGTGCGCGGCGTGGAGCCCGGCGCGGAGAAGGAACTGCCGCTGGCCATCGCGCCCCGGGTTCATCATACCCACGGCGTGCTCTCCGCCTTCCTGGAGGCCAACCCGCGTGCCCTGGTCGTGGAATTCCTGATCGCCCACCCGCGCCACAAGGACATCGTGCGACGCATCCAGTCCATGGTGGAGACGCCCTACGGGGAGATCCACACCAACCTCTGGCATCGGGACATGAAGCCCATGCACCTGCTGCGCACCAAGCTGTCGTTCTTCGGCGCCAGTCGCTTCGACCCCAAGTCGGACCGCTGGGTGCGCATCACCCTCTTCCAGGGCGCGCCCCTGGTCGAGGAGCTCAACGCCGCGCCCCGGGACCTGGCCGACTTCGATGACTGGAGCTTCCCGCTGGAGCCTCAGGGCGTGATGCACGAACAACGACAAGGCGCAGGAGAGACATCATGAAGGCGTCCTATAACGAGCTGCAGGGCCTGTGTCGCAAGGCCTTCATCGGCATGGGCTTCGAGGAGGGCGACGCCACCGATGCCGCCGACATGGTCGCCTGGATGCAGTGCTTCGGCCTCGGCGGCCTGGCCGCCCTGAACCGCGGCCTGGACTTCCTGCTCGACGAGGATCCCGACGACTTGCCCAGCGTCCTCTACCAGGACGGTGACCTGGCGGTGATCGATGGCCATGGCCAGAGCGTGCTGCGCAGCTCCAGCCTGGCCCTGGAGCTCGGCTTCGCCAAGGCCCGGGCCCGCGGCCTTTCGGTGATCAAGATCCGTCACTGCCACAATCGCCAGCTGATCATGGGCTATCTGGCCCGCCTGGCAAGCCGCGGCATGAACGTCACCGCCTTCTGGCGCAACGTCCAGCAGCCGCTGACCGAGCAGGTGGTGGGCTTCCGGGCCAATGGCTCGGCACCGGAGATCCGAGTCTACGCGGTGCAGGAGGTCCCGGAAGAGAACGAGCCCAACGACGGCATCACCCTGGTGATGGCCAACCACGTCGACCTGCTGCCGGCGATGCGCTCGGACTACCGCTACGACCTGCTGGCGCGTCACGACGAATCGAGCCTGCTGGCCTGTCGCCACCGGTCCCTGGCCCAGGGCATCGAGGTCGACGAGGCTGTCTGGGAACGCCTCAAGCACCTTGCCACCCGCATGCTGGTGGAGGCCACCGACGCATCCCGAGAAGGGGCCGGTGCCGGCACCAACGACAACGACTGACCTGAGACTGAGACGAGACCACCGACATGATTCATCCCGTACGCACCGACCTCTTCGCCTCCCAGGCGCCCCTGGAATGGGCCGTGGTCGGTAACGGCATCCTCTTCACCGCCCAGATCCCCATCGGCGCCGACGGCCAGGTGGTGGAGGGTGGCATCGAGGCCCAGACTCGCCAGACCCTGGACAACCTCGCCCACACCCTGGAGAAGGCCGGCGCCGGCGTGGAGGCCCTGACCCAGGTGCTGATCTACGTCACCGCCCGCGAGGACCTGGCCACGGTCAACAAGGTCTACGCCGAATACGTGCGCGCGCCCTACCCCAACCGGGCCGCCATCATCGTCTCCGGCTTCGCCCGGGAGGCGATGCTCGTCGAGATGGTCGCCTATGCCGCCCTGGCGCGCTCCGAGGGCGGCGCCTGACAGCGCATCCCCAGGCGCCTAGGCTGGGGGTGAACGCTCGACTCGGAGGAGATCATGACAGCCAAGGTGCAGATCGAATGCCGACAGGGTGACATCGCCCACCAGCCCGACATGGACGCAGTGGTTAATGCCGCCAATGCACAGCTCATGTCGGGTGGCGGCGTCGCCGGCGCTCTGCATCGAGCCGCTGGCCCGGGCCTCGCCCATGAGTGTCAACCCAAGGCACCGATCCGGCCCGGTCAGGCGGTAATCACCGGCGCCCATGACTTGCCCAACCGCCATGTCACTCATTGTTTGGGACCCGTCTATGGTCGCGATGAGCCCTCGGATGCGCTATTAGCGTCCTGCTACCGGGAGGCCATCATACTGGCCGAGGAACACGAACTGATCTCGATCGCCTTCCCTGCCCTATCCACTGACGCGTTCGGCTATCCGATGAACGAAGCGACCCGGGTAGCGCTGACCACCGTCTTGAAGGAGGCCCAGCACTGCCATCACCTTCGACAGGTGCGTTTCATCCTGCACGACGGCCAAAGCCTGGCGCTCTATCAGCAAACGCTTTCGATGCTTCAGGATGCCGAATCATCCTGAGTGGCCTCGTCCCGGGGTGGCGGGTAGAGTGGTAGCGACCTCGAACTCGCCAAATCATCCTGACACCCGCCATGCTGCTGCCGCTGATCCACCATCCCGGTTACACCATCGCACTGCCCCCACGCCATCCCTTCCCGATGGCCAAGTTTCGCGTGCTGCGCAACATCCTGGCCGTCGAAGAGACCGGGATTAGTGCTGAGTGGATCACCCCGCAACCGGCCAACGAGACAAGCCTGGCTCGCATCCATACACCAGCATACCTGCGGGCCTTTCTCGGCGGCTCTTTGAGTGAGGCGGCCCAACGACGTAGTGGTTTCCGCTGGTCCGAGGCGCTGGTCGCGCGCACCCTGCTCGAGGTCGGCGGCACGCTTGAGACCGTCGAAGCGGCGCTGGCCACCGGGCTTGCCTGCAACACCGCCGGCGGCACCCACCATGCTCATGCGGATGCCGCCAGCGGCTACTGCCTGATCAATGACCTGGCGGTGGCCGCGGCTCATGCCCTGGCCCACGGCTGGGCCGATCGCATTCTGATCCTCGACCTGGACGTACATCAGGGCGACGGCACCGCACGCCTCTTTCGCCACGATCAGCGGGTATTCACCTTCTCGATGCACGGCGCGGCGAACTTCCCGGCCCGCAAGCAGCATAGCGATCTGGATATCGCCCTGCCCCGGGGCACGGACGATGCCGCCTACCTTTATCAGCTCATGGCTAGCCTGCCGCCATTGCTGGTGCAGTTCGCCCCTGACCTAGTGCTCTATGACGCAGGCGTCGACGTGCATGCCGATGATCGCTTGGGCCACCTGGAATTGACGGATAACGGACTGTTCGCCCGGGACCACTATGTGCTGACGACCTGTCGCGACGCCCAGATTCCGGTGGCAGCGGTGATCGGCGGCGGCTACGACCGGGATCTCGAGGCGCTGGCCCAGCGCCACGCCCAGTTGCATCGTGCCGCCAGCCAACTGATCTAATCTAGCCGCTTCACGGTTGCGGTCACCGAATTCAACCAGCCGGCGCTAGACCGCACCCCGACAGACTGATGAACCCGATAGCGGCCTGAAGGAAGCCGACTCAGTAAACCCGCATCTAGTTTCGGCACTCGCGGCGATAGGCCGCGGTAAGCTCCCGCCGAGCGGCGCGTAGCCGATTGCCACGAGGCTCTTCGTATCCCGCCCTTAACTGCTGCTGAATGGACTCGAGGCGCTGCTCGAGCCTATTGCAACGCGGGTTCGACCCACTCGCATTGCGCTGTACGTTGCCACTGGAACGCGAAGATCGCGCCGACGGCAAGGGGCGATAGGGAGAGGCCCCCGGCGGTCGCATGCTATTGATATCCGACAGCTCATCGGGGGTGCGTGGCTCGCCGCCGCCACCCTCGGGAGAGTGATCGGCGAAATGCCATTGGCCCGTCTCATCCTGCCAGGAATAGATCTCTGCCTGAGCGGCCACTGCCCAACCGGCCAGCACCAGGCACACCCCCAGGCGGTTCAGAACCGCATACTGCTTCGTTGCATGGCGCAGATACGCCGCTGGTTTCACTACGTTCATCCAAGCCACTTCCCTGTGGTTGCTGATATTCGACGGCTGTCTTGCGGGAAATTATTGCCGTCTATTACCTGGCCCTATTTCCTAGCGGCTATTTCCCAGACCGTATTCCCTAGAACCATGCCTGCTCGTTTGGCTAGACGTTATATCCCAGAACGCCGGGCAGCCAAAGAGCGATCGACGGAAAGATCGCCACCAGCGCCAGGGCAGCGGCCATGGCCACCACGAAGACCAGTGCCCACCCCACGGTCTGCTCGAGACGAATCTTCGCCACTTCCGTGGTGACCATCAGGTTCACCGCCACCGGCGGGGTAAATTGGCCGATGGCGATATTCATGGCCAGCAGAATGCCAAACCACACCGGATGCCAACCAAAATGGTCCATGACCGGGATCAGAATCGGCATCATGATCAGATAGATCGAGATCGCGTCCAGCACCATCCCCGCCAGCAGCACCGCCAGCATGATCAGCAACAGCAGCAATGCGCCGCTGTCGGACAGGCCGATGATCCATTCGGCCAGATGCCGAAAAGTGCCCAGCATGGTGCCGGCCCAGGCAAAGATCCCCGCCAGCGCGATGATCAGCATCACCACCCCGGTGATCACCGCCGCCTCGCCGAACAATCGCCACAGCTCCCGCCAGTTCAGCTCACGGGTGAGAAAGATCCCCACGATGACTCCGTAGGTGACCGCCGCCACGGCCGCCTCGGTGGGCGTGAACAATCCCGAGCGCAGTCCACCCAGGATCAGCACCGGCGCGAAGAGCGCTGGCAGCGCCTGACGGAAGCTCTCTCCCAGCGCTGGGCGCGGTACGCTCTGCGGCGACTCCCAGCCGTAGCGCCGTGACAGCCACCAGGCGGGCACCAGCAGGGCCGCGCCAGCGAGCATGCCCGGAAAAAGCCCGGCGGCAAACAGCGCACGTAGATCGACCCCAGGCACCACGATCGAGTACAGAATCAGCGCCACCGACGGCGGAATCAGGATCGCCGTGGAGGCAGATGCCGCGATCAAGGTTGCCGAAAAAGGCTTCGGGTAGCCGGCACGGGTCATGCTCGGCAGCATCACCATGGCCACCGCCGCCGCATCTGCTGGACCCGAACCACTCATCCCGCCCATGATCATGCAGACCAGCACTGCGACCAGCGCAAGCCCGCCATGGCGAGGCCCGATCAGCGCCTGAGCGAAACGCACCAGTCGCGCCGCCACCCCCGCACGCTCGAAGATCAGCCCGGTCAGGATGAATAGCGGAATGGCGATAAGTGGATACTTGGCGACGCTGTTGTAGGTGTTGGTGCCCAGGGTCGCCAGCATCGTCGCCGGCAGGCCCATCACGATCCCCACAGCCCCCGAGAGCCCCAGCGAAAACGCCACCGGTACACCGGCAATCAACAGGCCCGCAAAGGCCAGAATCATCCACACATCAGGGCTCATCGGAAAGGCCCCCGCGCAGGCGATCAAGGCTCTGCTGGCTCAGGCGTAGCAGCATCAAGGCAGCGAGCACCGGCAGCCAAGCGATGTACCACCACTGGGGCAGGCCAAGCCCCGGCGACAGCGACTGCCATTGATATTCTTCCCAGGCCAGCTTGCCGCCAAACCATATGACCAGGCTCAGCACCGTGGCACCGCAGAGCCATTGAAAAACGATCAATATGCGCCGCAGCCCTGCCGGCGAGGCACGCTCCAGCAGGCTGATACGGATATGCCCATTGCGGCGCAGCGCCACCGAGGCACCGGCAAAGGTCAGCACCACCAGCAGGAAGACCGAAAACTCCTCGGTAAAGGCGAAGGAGGCATCAGTGATGTAGCGCACGACGACATTCGCCAGGCTGATCAACGCGATGATTACCAGCGAAAGGGTCGCCAGCACCCGCTCGGGTCTGGCATCGGGTTGGCTCTTCATGGAGTCCTCAAACGTCAAAAGCCGGCCCCTTTAGGGCCGGTCAATCAGTACCAGCACAATTTACATAAGCTTTCGTCACACAGGCGTTCGCTGCTTCAGCTGACAGGGATTTATACTCAGTCAGCCGCCATATCATCTCGGGCAGCCTTCACCAACGACTCGCCGATCTTATCGACCCAGGTCGCGTAGACGCTCTGAGTGGCTTGAACAAAAGCCATATGCTGCGCCTCGGTCAGCTCCACGATATCGACACCGCGTTCCTTGATGGCCGCGCGGCGCTTGCCTTCTTCATCGCGGGTCATGGCGATCTCCCACTCGCCGGCGTCGACGGCGGCCTGGCGCAGCAGGTCTTGATCCTCAGCAGACAGCGAGCTCCAGACACGCTGGTTGGCCGCAAACACCAGGGGATCGTTCATGTAGTTCCACAGCGTCAGGTTCGTCTGACCAACCTGATCGATGCGCGCCACGTCGAAGACCGAGAGGGGATTCTCCTGGCCATCGACGGCGCCAGTGGTCAGCGCCGGCTTGGCATCCGCCCAGCTCATCTGGGTCGGGTTGGCCCCCAGGGCCTCGAAGGTGTCCTGAAACAAGGGCGAGCCCACCACACGGATTTTCAACCCCTCCAGGTCGCTCGGTTCATCGATGGGCCCCTTGGAGTTGGAAAGCTGGCGAAAGCCATTCTCTCCCCATGCTAGCGGCACCACACCGCCCGCCTCGATGGCTGCGAAGACTTGCTCACCAGCCGCTCCGCCAGTCACCGCATCGACGGCTGCATAATCGGGCATGAAGAACGGCAGCGAAAAGAGGTTGAGTTCCGGCACTTGCGGCGACCAGTTGATGGTCGACCCCACCGCCAGGTCGATCAGCCCCGAGCGCATGGCCGAGAACTCACGGGTCTGATCGCCAGCTACCAACTGGGCATTGGGGTAGACCCGCAGCGTCAGGCGGCCATCGGAGCGGGCCTCAACCAGCTCGGCCCATTTCTCCGCCGCCTGGCCCCAGGGGAAGGCATCCGACAGCACCGTCGAGACCGAAAGCTCGCGAGCCTGTGCTGACAGTGCCGTGCACAGGAGAGCGGTTCCGGCCAGAATCGTCGTCAAACGGGAAAAACGAAACGTCATCATTGCGTGTCCTTGTTGAGGCGCTATATCACCCGATGGTCGGTCCAAGGGGCTAGGCCTTCGTTATTGGTATGGCTATGGGTAAGGCAATCGATCAATCAGCAGATCCTGTAGCAGTGTAATGAGAACACAACGTAAATGATGCCAAACCAAGGTATGAGTAATGCGACGGCGACATCTCGATCTGCTTGCGGAAGCGTGGCGCCAGCGCTTCGGCGGGATCATCGCACCCACAAACTGCTATGCTGCTAACCTTTTCGCCCATCGACCAACCTGAAGGACGAGCCGTGCCACTTCGCGACCTGCTACTGGGCCTCTTTGTCATCGCCATCTGGGCGCTGAACATCATCGTTATCAAGCTTGGAGTAGCCGACCTGCCGCCGCTGCTGCTGACCACCCTGCGCTTTGCACTGGTGGCCGTCCTGCTGGTGCCCTTTCATCCGGTTCATCGACACCAGCTGCCTTTCCTGCTCCTGCTATCGCTGACCTTTGGCAGCCTGCACTTTGCCCTGCTGTTCATCGGCCTCGGCCAGGCGGAGGCCGGCACCGGCGCCCTGCTAGTGCAGATGGGCACTCCCTTCGCCACGGTGCTGGCGGTCATATTCCTGAGAGAACATCTGGACGCCAGACGCCTGATCGGCCTGCTGCTGTCGTTCGGTGGCGTGATGGTCCTGGCTGGCGGCCCTACCCTGCCCGCGCCGCTGCCACTGTCGCTGCTGCTGCTCAGCGCTCTGGGCTGGGCCATCTCGCAGCTCTTGATCAAGCGCGGCCCCAAGATTCCACCGCTGGCACTGGCCGGTTGGATCGCACTGTTCTCGGTGCCTCAGGTGGCGCTGGGCTCATGGTGGTTCGAGACGGATCATATCGCGGCGCTCACAAACGCCGGCTGGGCGGGATGGGGTGCCGTGGTTTACACCGCCGTGATGTCATCGATCGTCGCCTACGGCATCTGGTACGGCCTGCTACGCCGCCATCCGGTGAGCCGCGTCACACCGCTGACGCTGTTGATGCCGGTGGGCGCGGTGCTGCTTGGCGCCTGGCTGCTCGGCGATAGCCTGAACATTTACAAACTGGCCGGCGGCGGGCTGGTACTGGCTGGGCTCGCACTGATCATTCTTCAGCCGCCCCGCCAGCAGGCAGGCACCTGAGGCCAGAACGCCGCGGGGCGCGACCTTATCAATAAGATCGCGCCCCGCAACAGGACTTGGTTTGCCTTGACGTGATTTGGCGTAAATCGCCTTAGCTCTCGGCCGCGTCAAACCAGCTATCGATCAGTGTGCGGTTATCTTCGATCCAGGCCTTGGCCCCCTCGACCGGATCACCGACTTTCTCGATCCGCGCCATCAGGCCTCCGAGACTGTCGTCGTCCATCTTCCAGGCATCCAGGACGCTGGCAAGCCAGGGGTCTTCATTGGCCAGTCCCTTACGCGACATCCAGTGAATGCTCTCGTTTTCGCCATAGACGCCCTGCGGGTCTTCGAGGTATTTGAGGTCATACTCGGCGAAGGCCCAGTGGGGGCTCCACAGGGTCACGACGATAGGCTCTTCACGCTGATAGGCACTGTCCAGTGCCGCCATCATTGCCGGGCCTGAGCTGTTGACCTGATTGAGCGGCAGCTCATAGGCCTCGATGGCATCCTCAGTCAACCCAGCAATCGCCGAACCGGAGTCGATGCCCAGAATCGACGGACGCCCCTGATACTCATAGCGCCCGGCCTGATCGCGCAGCTCGTCGATGCTGTCGATGTCGGCATAGCTTGGAACCACCAGGCCAAGGCCGGTGCCGTCGTACCAGACATCATGCACGTCAATCTCGTCACGGTGCGGCTCGAGGAAGGGCGCATCGGTGGTGGGCAACCATATCTCGAACGACAGGTCGAAGTCGCCGTTGGACAGGCCGCTGTAGAGCACGCTCTTGCCAATATTGGAAAGCTCGATGTCATAGCCGTGTTCTTCTTCGAGCAGGATCTTCCACATATTGGCAACAGCGATATTCTCGGCCCAGTTATTGGTCCCGACGACCAATGATTTGTCCTGGGCCTGCGCCAGGCCGCCCACGGTAATCAAGCCCGTCGCCAGCAGCACTGAGGGTAAAGTCTTCATGGTCAATCTCCCTGATTTTTTGTTCGCGCAATTCAGAAAGGTCAGCCTAGCATGACCCTTCGCCGGTTTTTGGCCACCATTTCTCATGCACGACATGAGATAAAAGAATACCTAGGTGGCGAGGTAAAGCTGACGAACGATCCCCGTCACCCTATATCTGCTCCCCTGCGATAGCGCAGAATCGCCTAACCGAGGAGCCGGGCATCAAAAGGATAATCGGACAGCAGCTCGACCTGACCGTCATCGCGAACATAGAGCTGTTCCTCGAGCTTGACACCTTCGCCACCGGACTCATGACCGATGAAACTCTCCACGCAGAACGTCATGCCCGGCGCGATGATCCCGTCGTAGCCCTTGTCGTCGATGTCTTCGCGGTGAACGATATAGGGATACTCACCGTTCATCCCCACCCCATGGGCCAGAGCAAAGTAGCGGCGCGACTTGTAAGCGGGCGGAATCTGCCAGGCGCGCTCGGCATACTCCTTGAAGCTCACGCCAGGCTTGAGGTTCTCCATGTTGGTGCGGATCTGGTCGTAGGCCATGCGATACAGGTCCTTCTGGGTCCGGGTGGGCTCGTCTCGACCGCACAGGAAGGTGCGTGAGAAATCGGCATAGTAGCCATAGCGCCCGACGACATCGGTATCCAGTGCCACAAGCTCCCCGGCTTGAATGCAACGGTCGGAGCACTCCTGGAACCAGGGGTTGGTACGCGGTCCGGAATTCATGAGGCGCGTCTCGACGAAATCTGCATCGGTTTCGATGATGTGCTGATGAAGCCGTGACCAGGCAGCATTCTCGGTCACGCCCGGGACGATGGCGGCCTCCAGCTTGCGAACGCCATTCTCGACGGCGCGCAGCGAGGAACGGATCATCTTGATTTCGTTGTCAACTTTGTAGGCCCGGGCCTGCTCCACCGGCTCCTGAGCATCCAGTACCTGATAGCCGCGCTCCTGCAGGACTAAGGCCGCCTGAGGAGTGGCGCTCTCCAGTGCCACCTTGGCGCCACCACCGCACTGCCGCTGGATTAAATCGTCGATTTCGTCGGCCCAGGCCTCCGTCACGGCATGGGTGTTTCGTTCGTTGAAGTAGTACGAGATGGCCTTGGCCGGTCGGATCTCGTCGATGGTCGGCAGATGCGCGGCCAGGTGTTCGCACCCGGAAAACTCGAACAGCACCACCGGTCCCTCGGCCGGCACGAAGGCATAACGCGCCGGGTTGCGGGAGCTGTAGACCTGCATGTTGCGCGAGCCGGTGGCATAGCGCACGTGTGCCGGGTCGAATAGCACGGCGGCAGAGATGTCGCGTTTTCTGAGTTCGGCGCGCACGCGGGCCAGCCGGTCGCAAAGGACCTGCTCGATCTCGGCGTTTGTGGGCTCGCAGTCTTCGGGGCGATGGGTCGGGGCCAGGATGCCCAGCGCGTCCAGATCCATGTTCATCAGGGGTTCTCCGTATCGGTAAATTGGCAGGTTCAAGCCTCAGTCGATCAGGCCATCGGCGCGCTCTGCCCGCCCTTCCTCGGCCTGGATGTGCTGCTCGGATACCCGCCCATAGAGCTGACGCGTGCGCTCCAGTCGCCCTACCACACCCGGGGTCTGGGAGTAGGCGAAGATGGCGGTCAAGCGGGGAGTATCGCCCTTAACACGGGTCACCCGGTGCAGACTGAAACGGCCTTTGAACAGTTGCAGATCGCCGGGACGAAGGCTGAGGTGACGAACACGGTCGCGGTCCTGACCACGCAGCACCGCCCCGACGCCTGCGTAGTTCTCGTCCTGGGGAGTGCGTATATCGGGGCAATACTCGAAGCTCCCGCCCTCTTCAGCGTCCTGAGTCATCATGGTGACGATGAATTCGTTGGTGTCGTAGTGCCAGGGTTGCTCGGTGCCTTCGGGTAGCACGTTGAGCACTAGCCCAGCGTAAGGGTCCGCATATTCGTAGACCTGGTTCTCACCCAGGCAGCGAGCCACCAGCGACTTCATGGCCGGCGAGACATACAGCCGCTGCATGATGCGGTCGGCAGTGATCATGTCGCGGGTCACGAAACCACTGGTGCGAGTCATGAACAGACGACGCGGATCGTCTTCGGGCAAGGCGGGGTTATCTGCAGTGAAATAGGCGTTGACCTCTCGGGTGTTGAAGAAGCTTTTGTTCGCCAGTTCCTGACACTCTTCTCGCAGCTGGGTCAGGCGATCCTCGCGCAGGAAACCACGCAACACTGCACAGCCTTCCCGATCCAGATCGGCTCGGGCCTGCTCAATCGTCGCCAGCAGTGTTGAATCATCGGGCCGGTCGAGCGGATAACGCTCGGTATCCACCAAGCCGGAAAGGTCATGACGCTCGGCATCGGCAAGTTGCATGGCAGTCAACATAGGAACTCCTCAGTCGGCACGGAACGGCGTCGACCAGCCAATGCTGGTCTCGTCTCGTAATGGGCGGCATAGTGGAGAACCCTGAAGCATCGAGGAAACGATTCGTTCCGATGAATTCCATCGACAAACCCGATTGCACTAACTTGCCGATCCTCGACACCGAACTGCTCAGTGCATTCGTCGCGGTCATAGAAAACGGCGGGTTCACGGCAGCGGCCCGCCAACTGCACAAGACGCAGTCGACGATCAGCCAGCGCATCCGCACGCTGGAGGAGCGGGTCGAGGTGTCACTGCTGCATCGCACCAGCCGCCAAGTGAGCCTGACGGCGGATGGAGAGACCTTCCTTGTCTACGCGCGTCGTCTGCTTCAACTGCAGCGGGAAGCGATCAGCGCACTGGGAAATGGCGACCGGGAGGGGGTGATTCGTTTTGGACTGCCGGAAAACTATGCTGAAGCCTGGCTACCCCGCCTGCTCGATCGCTTCGCACGGCTTCATCCGCGCATTCGGCCTCATATTCACTGCCGGATGTCCAGTGAGCTGATCGAGGCACTGGAAGGCGGTGAGCTCGACCTGGCGATGACGGTGCGCCACACCAACCATGGCAATGGCGAGCCCTTGGGAGCCGAGACGCTGGTCTGGGCTGCCCATCGCGATTTCTGCCAGGATCCAAAGGTAGCGCTGCCCCTGGCCCTGTTTCCCGACCACTGCCCCTACCGTCAACGCGCCCTGGATAGCCTGACCCGCCAAGGCCGTCAGTGGTCACTGCAGTACACCAGCCAGAGCCCCACCGGCCTGCGCATGGCGGTCAATCAGCGCAATGCGGTGACCGTCGCCGATCGCCGCACGTTGCCCGTCGACTGGCGGATCCTGGGTGAGGCAGACGGCCTGCCCCCCTTGCCACCGGCTCAACTGGAACTGCATCGCTCACCCAGCTTTCAGCACCCAGCCGGGGACGACCTGATCACCCTGCTGGGTGAGCTGATCGTAGCCGAGTCCGAAGCGACCGACGCGGACTAGCCGGGCGGGTCATTGATCTCCTGCGCCAGCCAACGGCGAAACAAGCCAAGGTTCGCCGACTCGGTCTGACCCGGCCTCGTCACCAGCCAATAGGACTGATGGCCGGTGACTTCCACGTCGAGCAGTTGAACCAGGTCACCGCGGAACAGCTCCCGCTGGATCATCTGACGATCGGCGATAGTCACGCCCACCGCATTGATCGCAGCCTGAATGGCCAGCTCCAGCACATCGAACTCCATGCCACCACGGGTCTCCACCCCCTCGAGACCGGCCGCCGACAGCCAGTGCTCCCAGGTATGGAAACGGTCTTCGCCGCGCAGCACATGCAGCAGGGTATGACGGGTCAAATCCACCTCGCGCCCACGCCGTCCCGCCAGCAACTGCGGGGCGCAAACGGCCACATGACTCTCTTGCATCAACAGAGTGGCCTCGACTTCGGGCCACTCCCCGTCCCCGAAACGTATCGCGCAGTCCAGGTCGCTGTAGGCAGTCAGGTCATCCTCGGCGCGAGTAGTGACGGTGAGCTCGAGATCCGGGTATAGGGCATTGAGTCGCCCCAACCGTGGCACAAGCCAGCGACTGGCAAATGTGGGCGGGACATTGATGGTCAAGCGGGGAAAGGCCTCATGATCTCGAAGCCCGCCCACGGTCCAGGCGATCCGGTCGAAGGACTGACGCAACACCGGCTGCAGGCGCCGTCCGGCATCGGTCAGTCGCAACCGGCCGGCGCCACGCTCGAAGAGGGTGACGCCGAGCTGCTCTTCGAGCAGCTTGACCTGGCGACTCACTGCGCTTTGCGTCACGCAGAGCCGCTCCGCGGCCAGGGTAAAGCTCTCACAGTGTGCAGCAGCCTCGAAGGCCTTGAGCGCATTGAGTGGAGGCAATGAACGTGGCATCGGATCTCTCAAGTAGAAAATATTGTGGTATTGGGGCATTACGCCGGCTCTAGCCTGCCAAGGCAGCATGCCGCATGACTTTTACGAATACCACAGGTGCATAATCCTCGTTTGTTGTCGCGTCCCGGTCCGCCCTAGGCTTTGCGCAAATTGGTGCCCATTACCGGAGACTGACCTCATGACAGATCGCACTCTATCCGACTGGCAGCAGTACGCCGCCAACCTGGCACTGCCGCACCAGGCCTACCTCAACGGTGAATTCTGCGACGCCGCCAGCGGCGCGACCTTCGCCGCAGAGAACCCGGCAACCGGCGAAGTGCTGACGCATATTGCTGCCTGCCAGGCCGAGGATGTCGATCGCGCCGTGGCCCTGGCCCGCCGCACCTTCAACGCCGGCACCTGGCGCGACCTGGCACCCACAGAGCGTAAGGCGCGCATGCTCGACTGGGCTGCGCTTATCGAAGACCACCTGGACGAGATCGCTCTGCTCGAGACCCTCGAGACCGGCAAGCCCATTTCTCAGACCACCAGCATCGACGTGCCAGGACTGATCGGCGGCCTGCGGTTCTATGCCGAAGCGCTGGACAAGCTCTACGGCGAAACGGCTCCCAATGGTCCCGACAGCGTGTGCATGATCGACCGCGAACCGGTCGGCGTCGTCGCCGCCGTAGTGCCCTGGAACTACCCGCTGATCATTGCTGGCTGGAAGATCGGTCCGGCACTCGGCGCCGGCAACTCGCTGATCATCAAGCCCGCCGAACAGTCGAGCCTGGCCACCCTGAGAGTCGCCGCCCTGGCCCGTGAAGCCGGCATTCCCGAGGGGGCCTTCCAGGTGGTCACCGGGCTCGGCCACCAGGCTGGCGAAGCGCTGGGCCGGCACATGGACATCGACGCCGTGGGCTTTACCGGCTCCACCGAGATCGGCAAGCGCTTCCTCGCTTATTCGGCGGAATCCAACATGAAGCGTATCGGCCTGGAGTGTGGCGGCAAGAGCCCGCATATCGTCACCCGCGACGTCGAGGACTTGGACAAAATCGCCATGAACGTGGCCTATGGCGTCTGGTACAACCAGGGTCAGACCTGCCATGCCGGTACCCGCCTGATTGTCGACCGCCAGATCAAGGAAGCGCTGCTGGAACGTCTGGAAATTTGGGCGGAAAAGCTCCAACCCGGCGACCCTCTTGACCCGGATTCCCAGATCGGCGCGATGATCGAAGAGCCTCAGTTGGAGAAGGTTCGTGAATACCTGGCCGACGGGCAGCGCGAAGGCGCACGGCTGCGTTTTGGCGGCGCGCGTGCCCGCCACGAGAGCGGTGGCTACTACATGACCCCAGCAATACTTGATGAGGTCACCAACGACATGCGTGTCGCCCGCGAGGAGATCTTCGGTCCGGTGCTGGTGGTACTCACCCATGACGAGGTGGACGAGGCACTCGCCATCGCCAACGACACCGATTACGGCCTCGGCGCTGCCATCTGGACCCGGAACCTGAGCGATGGTCACCGTGCCGCTCGGGCGCTACGGGCTGGCACTGTCTGGGTCAACTGCTACGACCACACCTCCATCAATGCCCCCTTCGGCGGCTTCAAGCAATCCGGCCAGGGCCGCGACAAGTCTTTGCATGCCTTCGACAAGTACACCGAACTCAAGACGACCTGGATTGAAATCTGAGGAGCCAAGCATGCACCAAGACTACCAGACTGGCCGCCAGGCCCCCGTCATTGCCGGCCCAGGCTGCCTGGCGCGCCTGCCGGAGTTGCGCCGGCAGCACGGCGCCGAACGCTACCTGTTGATCACTGATGCCGGCCTCGAGGCCAGCGGCCTGCTTAAGCCATACTTGGCCGAACTGGAGCAGGATGCCGAGGTCACCCGTTTCATCGCACCCGCCGGCGAACCCAGTGTGGCAACCGTCGACCAAGCAGCGCAGGCGGCCCGCGAACTGCAAGCCCCACTGGTGCTTGGCATCGGCGGCGGCACCGCTCTAGACATCGCCAAGCTGGTGGCAGCGCTGACCGCCAGCCCCGGCAGGATGGATCAGTACCTGCTGGCCCGTAGCCCCTGGCTCGGCAAGGCGCCAGCGGTGATGATCCCGACCACATCGGGCACCGGCAGCGAGGTCACCCGGACCTCAATCCTCGCCGATGAGACGGGTCGCAAGCTATGGGCCTGGGGTGATGAACTCCTGCCCGAGGCTGTTCTGCTGGACTCGCGACTCACTCGCTCGCTGCCGGCACCACTGACCGCCGCCACCGGGCTTGATGCCTTCGTGCATGCCCTGGAGGCCACCACCGGACGCAATCGCAACCGGCTGATCGAGAGCCAGGCACTGGCGGCGATTCGCCTGGTTGGCGCGGCCCTGCCCGAGGCGGTCCAGACACCGAATAACCTCGAGGCTCGCCAACAGCTGCAGGAAGCCGCCTGCCTGGCCGGCATGGCCATCGATAACGGCGGCACCGGTATCGCTCACAACATCGGCCATGCCCTCGGCAGCCTCTACCACCTGCCGCACGGCGTGGCCGTGGCGATCGCCGTCGAGGCCTCGCTGGCCTGGTCGATCGAGGGCCATGAGGCCACCTTCGCCGCCAGCGCCCATGCCCTGATGGCCGGCAGCGAGGCGAAAGCGCTCACTGAATTGGTCACCGAGCTTGCAGATGCCAGCGCCTTCGACCAGGCCCTGGCGCCGTTCGCCAACCTGGAGATGGACGCCACGGCCCTAGCCGAAGTGATGCAGGCCGAAGAGAACGCCCCGATGGCCAACAATGCCGCCCGCATCCCCGAGGGAGACGACTGGCAACATCTGGCGGAGCTCACCGTGGCCACCTTCCAGCATCGCCAGGCAGGCCTGCGAGCCGGGTCAACCACGCAAGAGAGGGCAATGGCATGACGGCACCGTTGAACGACGAACGTACCCCGCTGTTCTCAGATCCCGGCCAAGCGAGCCACATCGCCCGCATCGAGATCAGCCATCATCAATTCGAGCTCGATCCGCCCTTCCCCGCCGCCTGGGATAGCCAGCCGCGCCGACAGTTCCCCGCGACACTGGTCCGGGTGATCGACAGCGAAGGACGCGAGGGTGTTGGCTCGGGCGACGTGATGTACGGCTTTGATGACTTCCGTCACCTCTTCATCGGCAAAGACCCGCTGGACCTGGAGCGCCATGCCGGGGTGATCGACAACATCGGCTTTCATGCCGGGCGCTGCTGGCCTCTGGAGGTGGCCATTTGGGATCTAGCCGGCAAGATCCTCGATACCCCGGTGTGGCGCTTGATGGGCGGCGTATCGAACCGCCTGCGCGCCTATGCTTCCAGTGGCACCCATCGCCCCCTGGAGGAGGTGGTGGCCCTGGCCAGGCAGGTACAAGATGCCGGCATCCCGGCCTTGAAACTGCGCTTCGGGCGCCCGCGCCTGGAAGATGATCTGGCTGTACTGGGTGCCGTCCGCCAGGCCGTCGGTCATCGACTCGAGCTGATGGTCGACTGCAACCAGGGCTGGCGGATGCCTTGGGATGTCAAGACACCCTGGCAGTATGCCCATGCACTGGAGGTGGCCCGGGAACTCGAGCGCCAGGATGTCTACTGGATGGAGGAGCCGCTATATCGCGGCGACTACGCCGGCATGGCTAAGCTCGCTGAGGAGACTGAAGTGCGGATCGCTGGCGGCGAAATGACGCGCGAGCCCTACGAGTTCAGAGAAATGCTGCGTCAGGGCTGCCTCGATGTCTACCAGCCCGATGCCGTCTGTTCGGTGGGCATGCTGGGCTTGGCCCGACTGGCCCGCGAGATCGTCGCCGCCGGCAAACTCTTCACGCCTCACACCTGGGGCAACGGCATCGGCGTGATCGCCAACCTGCACCTGACTGCGGGCGCGGTCGGGCCGACCGGCGCCCCCTATCTGGAATACCCGTTCGACCCGCCCGAATGGACGCCCGAAAAGCGCGATTTCCCGCTGACGACGCCCTTGCTGGCGGATGGCGAGGGCTGGCTGACCCTGCCCGAGGCACCTGGTCTTGGTTTTGAGCTGGATGAGCACCGCCTGGCCGCTACCCGCGCCACTCAGGTCACATACCAGTAACGCATCACGGCGCGCACTGCCCCCTCTGCGGGGCTACCGAACCGGGCAGGCTCACGCAGTCACCCACTTCAATGCCGCGTGCGGCGAAATACCCGGCATTGACCTCCAGTGCCGCGATATAGGCGACACCGGCTCTATAGGCGCGGCAATCCGCTGATACATCAGAGCCACAGGGCGTCATCTGCCGGATGGCAGCAATGCGCCCGTTGCGGTCGATAAAGGCGATATCCAGCGGGATTAGGGTGCGATACATCCAGAAGCCGCTGTCCGGCGACTGAGGCCGCTGATACACGAACAGCATGCCGGCCTCCGCCCCCAGTTGTTCGCGCTCCATCAGCCCGGTCGACCGCTGCTGAGGGCTCTCGGCCAGTTCCACCTCCAGACGCGATGGCCCCTGATCGCCATGAATGGCCAGGGTCGCGGACGCGAAGTGAAGCTTGGCTGCGCGGGCTGTGCTTGCCGGCCAAGCGGCCAACGGCAGCCAGGCAATGGCGCCTGCGACACTGCCGACGGCGGCCAGGCCTGAAAGAACACGACGGCGGCTCAGACTTAGGGGAGTCTTCATGGGTAAACCTCTCGAGTCATGAGGATGCGCCTGGCATCAGATGAATGGCGTCGGCCAGCAGCGAGACCTGTACGACCTCCCCTCGCGCCAGCGCATTGCGACGGGCGGCGTGGGTGGTGATCTCGAAGCGTAGCGTCTCCGTACCATGATCGAAGGCCAGCGTGATCTGGGTCACACCGCCCATGGCCACCATTTCCCGCACCCGGCCTTCCACCGGATTTTCGCGTTCGCCATTCGACGGCCTGCCACGCCGGTGCAGCACCACATCGGAGGGCGGCAGATACCAACGCAGCGACTGGCCGGGCGAGAATGCCGCAAGCCCTTGTCCGACCTCCAGTCGATAGGGCCCCCAGGCCAGCCGCCGTTCGCCATGCGCTGCGACCACCTCACCGCTGAAGACATTATGCCGATCCAGCAACCGGGCAATCTGTGGCGTATCGGGGGTGCGAAACAGGGTCTCCGGCGTGCCGCTCTGCAGGGTCTTGCCGCCATGCAGCACGCACAGCCGATCGGCCAGAGCACTGGCCTCTTCCAGGTCATGAGTGACCAGCACCATGGGAATGGTCAGCGTTTCGCGCAATAGCGCCAACTCGCGTTGCAGGCGCCGACGGGTGACCTGATCCACCGCCGAGAAAGGCTCGTCGAGCAGCAACACCTGGGGCTTGCGCGCCAGCGCACGAGCCACCGCCACCCGCTGACGCTGGCCGCCCGAGAGCTGATGAGGCAGACGCTCCTCGAGCCCTTCGAGACGCACCCGCGACAGCCAAGCCTCCGCCGTGGTGCGCCGCTCCTCCCCGCTCTCACCTTCCACCGCCAGCAGCACGTTGTCCCGAGCGCTAAGGTGAGGAAACAGGGCGTAGTCCTGAAAGACGAAGCCGATGCGCCGGGCCTGGACGCTGAGCGAGTGCCCGCGCGCGGCATCGAACCAGCTCTGCCCGCCACAGCGAATATACCCGCTGGCCACCCGAGTCAGGCCCGCTATCGCCCGGAGCAGCGTGGTCTTGCCGCTGCCGGAGGGGCCGACCAGGCCCAGAAGCTCACCGGGCGCGCAGGCAAAGTCAGCCGCCAGCGGAATCGGCCCGGCCTGATGCAGCGAGACGCTCAGCCCTTCGGCGTCACGCGCCTGTGCATCCAGCCCTTGGTCGGGGAAACCGACGTGTCCATGCTCAACCATGGCGGCGCCCTCCTCGCCTGGAGAGGCCATAGACCACACCGATGGTCAGAAACGAGATGCCCAACAGCAGCGCCGACATGCGGCCGGCGCCGGCTTCGTCGAAAGCCTGCACGCGGTCATAGATCGCAATCGCCAGAGTGCGGGTCTCGCCGTCGATAGCGCCGCCCACCATCAGAATGACCCCGAACTCGCCAAGGGTATGAGCAAAGGTCAGCGCCAACGCCGACACCACGCCCGAGCGTACCAGCGGCAGCTCGATGCGCCAGAAGGTCTGACGAGTCGACAAGCCACTACACCAGGCCGCCTCGCGCAGGGTCTCTGGCACCGCCTCGAAGGCACGCTGAATCGGCTGGACGGCGAAGGGCAGGTTGACCACCAGCGAGGCGAGCAAAATGCCGGTGAAGGAAAAGTTCAGGCTGGTACCGGTCAACGAGGCCCAGAAGCCTCCCACGGGACCGTCCCCGGCGAAGGCCAGCATCAGATAGAAGCCCAGCACCGTGGGTGGCATCACCAGTGGCAGCGCCACCAGGGCTTCGACAAGCACCCGGCGCCGTTGCATCCGGGCCAGGCGCCGCCCCAGCCAAAGCCCCACCGGCAGCAGGATCAGGCAGGTGCCGAACGCCAGTCGCAGCGAAACGAACAGGGCGCTCCAGTCCATCAGGGCGCGTCCGAAGCCGGCACGGCAAAACCATAGTCGCGAAACACCTGCCGCGCAGGCGGGCTCTGCAGGTAGGCATAGAAGGCCTCAGCCGTTTCCCCGGCGCCCGGCAGTAAGGCCATGCGCTGGTGGAGCGGCGCGTGCCAGGCCTCGGGAATCAGCACATAGCGGCTTTTCCCTGCAAGCGACGGTGAGCATGCCAGTGAATAAGCGACCAGGCCGCCGCGAGTATCGGCAGACAGCGCGAAACGAGCCGCCTGGGCGACGTTTTCACCCTGCACCTGCAGGGGCTGGCTGGTGTCCCACAGGCCTTCATGCGCCAGTGCCTGGCGCGCCGCCACGCCATAAGGCGCATGTTCGGGGTTCGCCAAGGCGAAGCGAGCCCGGCTGCCATCGGCCTGCCAGGCCTGCACAGCCGCCTTCACGGCGGCCAGCGGCGCATCAGAGGAGGACTGCTCTTTCATCTGGCTGTCCGGACGTTCCTCGCCTTCCCTTCCTTCTTCTAAGCCTTTGCGCTGCAGCCAGACCAGCCGCCCCCGGGCGTAGCGCACCCCGGCATCACGGGTCTTGCCGGCCTCATGTAGCGCCTGCACATAGCCCTCATTGGCCGAGAGAAACAGCTCGAAGGGCGCGCCCTGGTCGATTTGACGACGGAAGTTGCCGGACGAGCCCATATTGAGGATGACCTGACGGCCGCTGGCGTTATGAAAATCCTTGGCGATCTCGGTCAGGGCGAACTGCAGGCTCGACGCCACGGCAATGCGGGGCACGTCAGCGGCCATGACGGCTGGCGCGACAGCCAGGCCTAGGACCAGCAGCCACTGGGCAAGCTGGCGAGACAACACTCGCATAGCGAAATCCTTGTCTGAAAATAGAGATCAAAAAATCAAAGGTGCAGGAGGGGCATATCGTCACCGCTTACCTGGGCCGGCAACGCAGCAGGCGGCCTCCTATCCCGGCGACATGCCAAGATGTCACATCAGTGCAATGATACTGATTCAGTCTAAATGGTATGGCGCCATCCCCGACGAGGCTGATTTTCACACAATGCCGCTCTCCACGCAGACCCTGATGCAGCAAAGCGATGCCCAGTGGCTTGATGAGATCATCAAGGCCAACGCCCTGACAGTGCTTTTTCAACCCATTGTCGATGGCGAAAGCCAGCTGATCTTTGGCTATGAGGCGTTGGTCCGTGGCCCTTCAGACTCCCCGCTACATTCTCCTCTGAAGCTATTTGGCAGTGCCGAGCACGAAGGACGCTTAGTCGAACTCGATCTGCTATGTCGTCGGCTGGCAATCCAGCGCTTCGCTGAACTAGCGCTGCCGGCACGCCTGTTTCTCAACGTGATGCCGGCCACCATCCTCGAATGGGACTTCCGCGAAGGAGCCACCATCGAGTATCTGAAACACGCAGGCCTCTCGCCAGACCGGGTGGTCATCGAGCTGACCGAGCACGCGCCGATCCATGATTACGAACTGATGCGTAAAGCGGTTAGCCACTATCGCAACATGGGCTTCAAGGTGGCGCTGGACGATCTTGGCGCAGGCTACTCCGGGCTACGCCACTGGGCCGAGCTGCGCCCGGACTTCGTCAAGATCGACCGCCACTTCATCGAGAGCATCGACACGGACTGCCTCAAGCAGCAGTTTCTGCGCTCGATCATCGACGTTTCTCGTAACCTGGGCTGCCAGTTGATCGCAGAGGGTATCGAGACCCGCGAGGAATATCACGCCCTCTGGGAAATGCAATTGACCTACCTGCAGGGCTATCATTTCGCACGCCCCAGCGAAACGCCCCCGCATGACATTGACAACCTCAGGTACACTCCGCAGCGCCAGCCCGCGGCAAGCCACATCGCCGCCTCGATCAGCCATCCCATTGCCGCTATCGATACCAAGTGCAAGCTGCCAACGCTACTCGATCGGTTCAAGCATGATCTCGGGCTGCGTTGCGTGGCCTTGGTGAGTGAAGGCCGCCCGGTCGGCGTCATTCGTCGCAACGACTTCCTGACGCTATTCGCCAACCCCTTCGCTCACTCCCTGTACGCCAAGAGCAGCCTGGAAGAGCTCGCCGACCGGCAGATGATCGTGGCACGGAGTAACACCTCCCTCGAACAGTTGAGCCAGTGGGTCACGGAAGCCGATGGCGGCCGTCACGAAGACTTCGTGATTGTTGATGAGGACGGGCTTTACCAGGGCATGGGCAATATCATCGACTTGCTTCGTGAAATCACCTCTCAACGAGTGCGCCAGGCCCGCCATGCCAATCCCCTGACCGGCCTGCCAGGCAATGCCCTGATCAACGACGCGCTGGCCTCTCACCTTGCCGAGGGACGCGACTTCGTCGCCGCCTACTGCGATCTGGACCAGTTCAAGGCCTACAACGACGATTACGGCTATGCCCATGGCGACGAAGTCATTATCGCCGTGGCGAACCTGCTGCAGGACACCCTGCTTGAGCATGGTCATTTCGTCGGCCACATCGGCGGCGACGACTTTATGCTGCTGTTGAGCGGTGACGACTGGCAGGCCCACTGCGAGCAGGTGTTGAACCGTTTTGAGGCCATGGCACCCGGCTTCTACCGACCCGCCGGCCAGGCGGCCGGTGGCATCTGCGGCGAAGACCGCCAGGGTAACCGCCAGTTTTTTCCCTTCATCAGCCTGACGCTGGCCGCACTGCCGGTGAAGCCCGGTCGTTTCAATAGCGCCTTGACCATCGCCGACCGACTCTCCGAGCTCAAGTGTCATGCCAAGCGCGTATCGGGCAATAACCTGCTGATCGAGCGCCGACGCCACTGACAGCGGTTGGGAAGGAACGAGCTAGGCGCTACAATGCGCGCCCGAAACGTTGCTTACTCCCACGCTCGGCGCACGTTGAGCCCTTTCGACTGGCCCCCCCTTTGATCTCCACCGCCAACATCACCATGCAGTTCGGGGCCAAGCCCCTGTTCGAAGACGTCTCGATCAAGTTCAACAACGGCAACCGCTATGGCCTGATCGGCGCCAACGGCTGCGGCAAGTCGACCTTCATGAAGATCCTTGGCGGCGATCTCGAGCCGTCCGGCGGGCAGGTGATGCTCGATTCCGGGACGCGCCTGGGTAAGCTTCGCCAGGATCAGTTCGCCTACGAAGAGCACCGAGTGATCGACACCGTGATCATGGGCAACACCGAGCTGTGGGAGGTCGCCGACGAGCGCGAACGCATCTACTCGAACCCGGAGATGAGCGAAGAGGACGGCATGCGCGTTGCCGATCTCGAGACCCGCTTCGCCGAGCTCGATGGCTACACTGCCGAGGCCCGCGCCGGCGAGCTGCTGCTGGGGCTCGGCATCCCAGAGGCCCAGCACTTCGGCCCGATGAGCGCCGTCTCGCCTGGCTGGAAGCTGCGCGTGCTGCTGGCTCAGGCGCTGTTCGCCGACCCGGACGTGCTGCTGCTCGACGAGCCCACCAACCACCTGGATATCAACACCATCCGCTGGCTCGAGGGCGTGCTCACCGCGCGCAGCAGCACCATGGTGATCATTTCCCACGACCGCCACTTTCTCAACAGCGTCTGCACCCACATGGCGGACCTGGACTACGGCGAGATCCAGCTGTTCCCAGGCAACTACGACGACTACATGACCGCGGCCACTCAGGCCCGCGAGCGCCTGCACGCCGACAACGCCAAGAAGAAGGCCGAGATCGCCGACCTGCAGGCCTTCGTCAGCCGCTTCTCGGCCAACGCCTCCAAGGCCAAGCAGGCCACCTCGCGTCAACGCAAGATCGACAAGATCCAGCTCGAAGAGGTCAAGCCGTCCAGCCGCGTCAGCCCCTTCATTCGCTTCGAGCAGAACAAGAAGATCCACCGCGGTGCGGTGCAGGTCGAGTCGCTGGCCAAGGGCTTCGATGAAGGCCCGTTGTTCGAGAAGCTGGGCCTGCAGATCGAGGCTGGCGAGCGAGTGGCGATCATCGGCCCCAACGGCGTCGGCAAGACCACCCTGCTACGCTGCCTCAGTGGCCACCTGGCCCCGGATGCCGGCGAAGTGAAATGGACCGATGCCGCCGAGATCGGCTACTTCGCCCAGGATCATGCCGACGACTTCGCCAACCCGGCGACGCTTTACGAGTGGATGGCGCAATGGACCGACGGCGGCGAGCAGATGATCCGTGGCGCGCTCGGTCGCATGCTGTTCTCCAACGACGATATCGGCAAGTCGGTGAAGGTCATCTCCGGTGGCGAACAGGGCCGCATGCTGTTTGGCAAGCTGGCCCTGCAAAAGCCCAACGTGCTGCTGATGGACGAGCCCACCAACCACCTGGACATGGAATCCATCGAGGCCCTCAACCTGGCCCTGGATCACTATCCGGGCACGCTGGTATTCGTCAGCCACGACCGAGAGTTCGTGTCATCGCTTGCCACGCGCATCCTCGATATGAGCGGCGACAAGATCGTCGACTTCAGCGGCAGCTATGACGACTACCTGAAGAGCCAGGGCGTCTACGGCTAACCTGCGGACAAGTCACGCGTTCGCAACGCTGCATCGGCTATGCTTGACGCTTTGGACGACATGAACGGCTCTTGATCGATGCGCAGGATGCCGCCGATCGAGGGCCGCGTCTTTGTCCAACCATCAGCGAGTACCTACCGGATGCCAGCCCCACCCGACACTCAGGCAGCGACGTCCCTGAGCCTCGAGGCCGTCGCCGTTGGCGCCCTTGAAGATGTTTCCCTTAACCTCGCCCCGGGCGAAATCACCTGTCTGTCCGGCCCCAGCGGGAGTGGCAAGAGCCGCCTGCTGCGCGCCATTGCCGACCTCGAACCTCACGAAGGCGACATCCGACTCGGCGAACAGCCCCAGGCGACGCTGAGCGGTCACGCCTGGCGCCGGGCGGTGATGCTGGTACCGGCGGACAGCCAATGGTGGGCCGAGGATGTCGGGGCGCATTTCGATCACGACTGCCAGGCGGGTCTCGAGGCGCTGGGCCTTTGCCCGGAAACCCTAGGCTGGCAGGTGGCGCGGCTCTCGTCCGGAGAAAAGCAGCGGCTCGCCCTGCTGCGCGCCCTCTCCCGCCGGCCTCGCGCCCTCTTGCTGGATGAGCCGACCGCCAACCTGGATCACGCCACCACCCTTCGCTGCGAAACCTGGCTAGGCGAACGGGCCCGCCAATACGGCATGCCGGTGCTGTGGGTCGCCCATGACCCGGAGCAGATCAAACGGGTCGCCAAGCATCATGTCCGGATCACAGGCTCCCGCCTGGAGACAACGCCATGGACGTGATCGCGCTCGACTGGTGGCAGTTGGGCCTGGCCGCCCTGATGGTAGTGGCCCTTGCGGCCTGCACCACGCTGGCCCGCCTGGGCGTCGGCCGGCCATTGCTGATCGCTGCGGTTCGCACGGCGGTGCAACTGACGCTGATCGGCCTGGTGCTGGAGGCGCTGTTCGCCTCGGCACGCTTTCAGTGGGTGGCGATGATGGCCGTGGCCATGCTGCTGATCGCCGGGCGCGAGGTAATGACGCGCCAACGACGGCGACTCACTGGCGGCTGGAGCTTCGGTATCGGCACTCTGACGATGTTCCTGTCCTCCTTCAGCGTCACGATACTGACCCTGACCGTGATCGTCGGACCGCAGCCATGGTACACGCCTCAGTACGCCATCCCGCTGCTAGGGATGCTGCTCGGCAACACCATGACCGGCGTGTCGCTGGCGATGGACAGGCTCACCGCCAACGTCTGGCAGCAGCGCAGCGTGATCGAGAACCGGCTGATGCTGGGCCAACCCTGGCAGGAAGCCATCGGTGACGTGCGCCGCGAGGCCATGCGCAGCGGCATGATCCCCACCATCAACTCCATGGCCGCCGCCGGCGTCGTCAGCCTGCCGGGCATGATGACCGGCCAGATACTCGCCGGCAGCGCCCCGGCCCTGGCGGTGAAATATCAGATCCTGGTCATGTTCATCATTACCGCAGGCACCGGCTTCGGCACCCTGGCCGCCGTTGCCGCCACCAGCCGGCGGCTGTTCGACCAGCGCGAGCGGTTGCGAGTGGATCGACTCAGCCCCCCCAAGGGCTAGATCCGCTCACCCCTGCGTTCCGCACAACCGTGCTTGGCGCTCGATGATCGCCTCGGCGATAAAATCCAGAAAGGCCCGAATCCTCGCCACCCGGCGCAAGTCGGGATGCGTCAACAACCACAAATCGGTACTCAATTCCGCCAATGGCTCACTGAGCCTTACCAGCCGTGAATCGGCATCGGCAAGATAGCAAGGCAGTACCGCCACCCCAGCGCCTTCGCCAACGGCGCTGAGCATGCCCAGCATGCTGTCGACTCGGTAGTGGCAAGCCGCCGCTACCGTCTGCTGCTGCATCCAGACCTCCAGGGCCTGATAACCCAATTGGGCATCGGGCCCTATCCAGTCCAAGCCATGCCAGCCCTGCTCAGCGTCATGATTCTCGTGGTACTCCCGCGCACCGTATACGGCCTGTGCGATATCGGCGATACGCCGCCCGACCAGCATCTCCGGCGGCGTCGAGGCCGGCCTCACCGCCACATCCGCATCCCGCCGGGTCAGGTTGTACAACTGATTGGAGATGGCGACTTCGAGCACGATATCCGGATGCATGCGCCGAAAGTCCGCAAACAGCGGCGCCAACAGACCGGCGAACAGGGTATCCGTGGTCGTCACCCGCAGCGTGCCGGACAATTTCAGATCACGCCCCGCGACTCGGCGTTCGGCGCCCAGCACCTCGCGCTCGACACGGGCGCCAGTGGCGGCCATGTCCTCGCCGGCCGGCGTCGGCGTATAGCCGCGGCGCCCCCGAACGAAGAGGCTCACGCCCAGCCGCCGCTCGATGCCGTCCAGGCGGCGAAACACCGTGGCGTGACTCAGGCTCAGCCGGCGCGCTGCGCCCGACAGGGAGCCCGCCTCACTGATCGCCAGCACGACCCGCAGGTCGTCCCACTGCATTGTCTGTTCATTCATGCAAAGTCCACTGCCGTTTTTGGGGAATATCCATTCATCAGCGCAAAGCCTAGGCTACTCCTGAGCTTCACGTCACCCCTTTCACATCAGCTACTTCATCACACCCTTCCAATCACTCCAGGAGACACGCCATGCAGGTATTGATCGTCCACTGCCACCCCGAGCCCCGCTCCTTCAACGCGGCCCTCACTCAAATTGCCGTCGAGACCCTGGAGGGGCTTGGCCACCGGGTAGAAGTGTCCGACCTCTACGCGGAGGGCTTTGACCCGGTGGAAGGTCCCTGGCACTTCGACAAACGGCGCGATGACCAACGCTTCGCGCCCCTCGATGAGCAGCGCCATGCCGTCGAATCCGCGAGCTTGCCCGCCGATGTGCAGCGCGAGATCGCGCGTCTCGAACGGGCGGACCTGGTGATCTTGCAATTCCCGCTGTGGTGGCATGCGCAGCCCGCGATGCTCAAGGGCTGGTTCGATCGCGTCTTCGTTTACGGCGGCCTCTACAGCGGCCGCATGCGCTACGACCGGGGCCGCCTGCGCGGCAAGCGGGTGCTATGTTCGGTGACCACCGGCTCGCCAGCGCCCGCTTTCTCGCGGGATGGCCGCGGCGGGGATATCGCCGCCTTGATGTGGCCCCTCCACTGCTCGCTCTACTACGTTGGCCTCGAGGTGCTGCCACCTCAACTCAACTACGGCATTCAGGGCGGCGGTCTCGGCTACCAATCCGAGGCCACCTTTCGCGACCAGCTGGAAGCCGACAAGGCGCGCTGGGCGAGCCGCCTCAAGACCCTCGACGCTGATACCCCGATCGCCTTCGCGGGATGGGACGACTGGGACGAGGACGGCGTGCTCAAGCCCGAGCACCCGGCTCGGTGGCGGCCTTAGTCATGCTGCTGGCACCTCGTTCGGCTCTGAGCGCCAGCCATTCCCGACACAGCCAGCCGCCGGCCCGGTCGATCTCTTCCTCACTCGCCCCGGCGTAGCCCAGCACCAGGCCGGGCCGGCCGGGGGGCGCCAGGTAATACGTCGACAGCGGCGACAGCCCGATGCCGTGATAAAGGCCGCGGTCGACCAACGCCGCCTCGGTGGCATGATCATCGAGCCAGGCCACCAGATGCATGCCGGCCTGCCCCTCCGACAGCTCAAGCCCCGCCCTGACCGCCGGCGCCAAGGCGTCGCGCAGCCGGGCCTGGCGGTCGCGGTAGCAGTCGCGCATGCGCCGCACATGGCGTGAGAAGTGGCCCGCGGCAATGAACTCGGCCAACGCCGATTGCACCACATACTGGCCCTCGCGATGGAGCCGGGCATTGGCCCGCCGGCACGCATCTACGAGAGCCTCGGGCAGCACCACATAGCCAAGTCGCAGTCCCGGGTAGAGCACCTTGCTGAAGGTGCCGACATAGAGCACCCGCCCGTCGTTATCGAGCCCCTGGAGCGCGGCGATGGGACCTTGGCCATAGCGAAATTCGCTGTCGTAGTCGTCCTCGACGATCCAGGCCCCATGCTTTTCGGCGGTCTCGAGCAGGGCCAGGCGCCGCCCCAGGGTCATGGTCACCCCGCTGGGATACTGATGCGAAGGCGTGACCTGGATCAGTCGCGGCGCGGGCAGATCCGCCGTCACCCGTAGCCCTTCGTCATCCACCGGCACTGCCTGCAGCTCGAGCCCAGCGGCCTCGAAACAGGCCTTGGCGCCGCCATAACCGGGTTCCTCGACCCAGACCCGGTCGCCAGGGTCGGTGAGCAGACGCGTAATCAGCTCGAACCCCTGCTGGGCGCCCTGGACGATAAGGATCTGCTCCGGGCGACAGCGCACCGAGCGCGATAGCCGCAGATAGTCGCATAGCGCCTCGCGCAGCGCCGGCACGCCGCCCTGCGTCTGATAACCCAGCCATTCGGTGGGCGCTCGATGCAGGTGCCGCCTCATCAGTCGCTGCCATAGCGCCTGGGGGAAGCGATCCAGTGCCGGCAATCCGGGCGTCAAGACGCCAGGCCGGACGTCCGAACAGGGGCTGTAACCAAGCAGCCGCGTACCCCGCGACGACAGCGTGACATCCCTTGTCTCAGGGGCCTCACCAGCGGGCGCCAGTGCCTGCTCTGATGCCGCGCCTGGGGCCGACGACGCCCCGGCCAGTTGGGGCAGATCGACGACGAAGGTCCCCGCGCCGGGTCGGGTCTCCAGAAAGCCCTCGGCGACCAACTGCTCGAGAGCAGCGAGCACCGTATTGCGTCCCAGGCACAGCTCCCGAGCCAGGCGCCGGGAGGACGGCAGTCGGCTGCCCGGGGCCAGGCGTCCTGCCTGGATGCGCTCGCGAAGCCCAAGATAGAGCCGCCGGCTGAGCGGCCCCGATGAGGGCTCGGCGACTTCCATGGCAAGGGCATCGATGACCCAGTCCAGCTTGGCCTGCGACGAAAGCGGCTCCATGATTTTCCCCAAAACCGGTTCTTATTCCGGAACCACTATGCCGCCAGACTGACATTCGGTCACCCCTAACCCTCAACCCTCAACCCTCAACCCTCAACCCTCAAACTGAGGAGAACCGCTATGCCCGTGCGCCCCGCGACCCACGATGACCTTTCTGCTCTCGGTGAGCTGCTCGACGGCTACCGCCGTTTCTACGGCCAGGCAGCGGACCTTGCCGCCGCCACCGACTTCGCGTCACGCCGCCTGGCGCTCGGCGATTCGCACCTGCTGGTGGAGGCCGGCCCCGACGGCACACTGCGGGGCTTCGTGCAGCTCTACCCGACCCTATCGACGGTGCAATTGGCCCCGCGTTGGATCCTCGGCGATCTGTTCGTGGCGCCCGAGGCGCGCCGCCAGGGCCTCGCCAAGGCCCTGATGAACGCCGCCCGCGACCTGGCCGAGTCTCACGGCATCGCCCAGCTACGACTGCAGACCCAGGTAGAGAACCACAGTGCCAAGGCGCTCTACGCATCAATGGGCTGGCACCGCGACGACGCCTTCGATCACTACAGCCTGTCACTACCAACCGCCGGGGCTCGCTGAGATGGCGCTTGTATAGCACCTGAAGAGGCCATGGTGCTGATGATGGGCCACGCCTTCGCCATGGGCTATCGGCGCTACGAATGGAAGTGCGATGCCCTAAACGCCCCGTCGCGGCGCGCCGCCGAACGGCTGGGCTTTCGTTTCGAGGGTATCTTCCGCCAGCACCGGGTGGTGCAGGGTCGCAACCGCGACACGGCCTGGTTCTCGGTGCTCGACGGTGACTGGCAAGCATTGGCGCCTGCCTTCGCACGCTGGCTCGCCGCCAACAACTTCGACCCCCAGGGCCGCCAGCACCGTCCCCTAGGCGAGCTGACCGAGGCGGCACTAGCGGCCAGCTAACGACACGGCGCACCTCACGAGGAGACAATCGATGTACGTACCGCCCGCACTGCGAATGCCCATGCCACAGGCCCAGGCCTTGATCGAGTCGCATCCTTTTGGCGTGCTGATCGGCGACGACCTGCAGGCGACCCACCTGCCGTTGCTGCTGAACCGAGACGAAGGCGAGTTCGGCACCCTCTATGGCCACCTCGCCCGAGCCAACCCGCAGTGGCAGGCGCTGGAGGGGCGTCGAGTCTTAGCAATCTTCAGCGGCCCACATGCCTATATCTCGCCCAGCTGGTACGCCACTCGCCCAGCCGTGCCGACCTGGAACTACGCCGCCGTGCACGCCGAGGGCCCATTCGAGCGACTCGACGGCGGCGCCACCGCCGCGCTGATCGAGCGCAGCCTTGCTCACTTCGAACCCGGCCTGCTCGACGACAAGGCGATGCTGGATGACGGCTTCCGTGACCGGCTGCTGGCCGGCATCGTCGGTTTCCGGCTCCCCATCGCCTCGCTTCAGGGCAAGGAAAAGCTCGGCCAGCAGCGCAGTGCCGCCGACCAGGCAGGCGTCGCAGCCGGGCTTGGCGACAGCGCCGCTCCCGGGGCCCAGGCACTCCTGCGCCACATGCACGACCAGGCACTGGGCACGGGGAACCCCTGACGCTCGCCACCGACACCATGCCCCAACGCAAAACGCCGCCGCCCTAGGGGGCGGCGGCGTTTTGGCATTCACCAAGGCATGGCGCCTGGCGTCAGCTCATGCGGCTTACTTGGCGGCCGGCTTGGCCGTGGAAGCGGCCTTGACGCTTTCCTCGGTAAGCTTCTGGGCCTGCTGAACCACTTCTTGGTTCATGGCCACCACCTTCTCGGCGTCGGCCTTGGCGCGCTCGCCGATTTCCTTGGCGACTTTCTGCTGGCCTTCGACGTAGGTGCGCAGACCTTCCGGGTCCTTGACGTCCAGGGCGGCGCGCGCCTGGTTCAGGCCGAGGTCGGTGTAGGCCTTGGCGGCATCGTACTGGGCGGCCAAGAGCTTCTCGGTGTAGTCGAGGCTCATGGTCGCGTAAGCACGCGCCGGGCCGAAGAACATGGATTCGAACTGCTTGGTGAACTGGTCGAAGTTGGCGTTGCTCATGTCACATCTCCAAAGTGTTGCGGATGGGAAAGGCGCTTCGCATTTCGCCCTTCGTTGCAATGCAACATAGCAAAACCGTTGTTGCAGTGCAACATGGATTTTCCCTATCGGCGCGCCCATCACCTACCCAGTTCGCCAGCCAATCATGACACCGCGATGAAGCCCTCCAGCATCAAGCGAAGGGCAGCACCAGACTCTGACTTAGCGCCGATAACAAAACACCCCGGCAAGTAGCCAGGGCGCTTAGGAAGAGGTTCAGCAGGCTTTAGCCGCCCGCGAAGCGGATGATAGCAAACACCAGGGCCGCGACGGCCACGATGGTACCGACATTCCATTTGATGATGTTGGTTTCGGCCTTAGCCAGAGCTTCCTTGGTCGCCATGGTCTCTTTCACGACCGCGACTTCCTGCTCCAGGTGCCTCAAGCGCTGTTCCATATCCGGTGGCTCCCCGCCCCCATCGATGGGACGTAGATCGGCGACTTTCGATTTAGCCATTGTCGCTCTCCTCTTCCATGAAGGCCAGTACCTCAGCATCGCGAATGTAATGTATGTGCCCACAATTCGCGCAAACGCGCATGAACTCTCCATAACCTCGGCGCGAGCCATCATCCAGTAGATGCACCACCCTGATAGCAAGAGCATTTCCTTCCTGCTCTCCCTCTGGATCAAAGACAGCAATGCTGAGTTTCCCATCCTGGCAGGTCGGGCATGCATCACCGACCCCTCGGCTATTAAGAAAGCGCTGTAGATCCTTGCCCTGCACACGCTCATTCAGGCTGATCACAAGCTTCTCCTTGTTCTATGGCCATCTATCGGCGGGTCCTTGTGTAAGAGACTTACACTATCCAGTAGACATCAGCTCTATCAAGCTGGCGTCGCCCACGGCAGGTTCACCTGGTCGCAAACGGGTCAGTGCGTAAACGCCTCGGCGGATAGGTGGTGCGTCACCTAGCGAACCACGCCATCGTCTATCACCCGCGAAACGTCATGACGAGTAAGACGAACAGCGGTGGTCCAGTTGCCTGGCGTCGTTCACCGTCATCGGCGCCCGCCTCCTGCCTTGAGACGAGCGTTTAAATCCCGTCTGTTCGTCGCCTTGATACGCCTCGTGCTCGGCGATACTGTCTTCGCATTGGGCGAGCCTGCCTAAAGGCCAGCGCTGCCCGCTCCACCACAATTTCAAGAACAATCTCAAGGCAGGAGCTCCCACCTTGATCCGAATCGAAAACGTCTCCAAGTCCTTCGGCGGCTTGCAGGCGGTGAAGGATGTGTCCTTCGAGGTTGCCCAGGGCAGCATCACCGGCTTGATCGGCCCCAACGGCGCCGGCAAAAGCACCCTGTTCAACATCGTCGCCGGCCTCTTCCCGCCTACCAGCGGCCGCATCGTGCTCGACGGCCAGGACATCACCGGCCTGCCGACCCACGAACTCTTCCACCGGGGGCTGGTGCGCACCTTCCAGATTCCCCATGAGTTCTCGCAGATGACGGTGCGCGAGAATCTGATGGTGGTTCCCCCTGAACAGAGCGGTGAAAACCTCTTCAATAGCTGGCTACGCTGGGGCCGAGTTCGCCAGGAAGATACCAAGGTACTCGAGCGGGTCGATGAAGTGCTCGACTTCCTGGAAATCTCGCATGTCGCCGATGAACTGGCCGGCAATCTCTCGGGGGGCCAGAAGAAGCTGCTGGATCTGGGTCGAACCATGATGACCGACGCCAAGATGGTGCTGCTGGATGAGCCAGGCGCCGGCGTCAATCGCACGCTGCTCGGCAAGATCCGCGAGGCGATCCGCCGTCTCAACACCGAGCGTGGCTATACCTTCTGCCTGATCGAGCACGATATGGACCTGATCTCACAACTCTGCGACCCGGTGCACGTGATGGCCAACGGCGAACTGATCGCCTCTGGCCCGATGAGCGAGATTCGCCAGAATGCAGAGGTTCGCGAAGCCTATCTGGGTGGCGGCGTCAGCGGTCATATGGGGGAAGACGCATGAGCAGCTCGACCACCACCCTGCTGGATGCCCAGGAGATCTACGGCGGCTACGGCGGCGCCGATATCCTCAAGGGCACCAATCTGCGGGCCAACGCCGACGAAATCGTGGTTATCGTGGGCCCCAACGGGGCCGGCAAATCCACCGCCATGAAGGCGATCTTCGGGCTGGTGAAGATCCGCACCGGAAAGGTGCTTTTCCAGGGCGAGGACATCACCAACGCCAAGCCGGAACAGATGGTGCGCCGAGGCATCGCCTACGTGCCTCAGGAACAGAACGTCTTTCCCTCGCTTACCGTGCAGGAAAACCTCGAGATGGGCGGCTATCTGATGACCGACGATCTCAAGCCGCGCATGGAAAAGGTCTACGACCTGTTCCCCAAGCTCGCCGAGCGCCGCCGCCAGCCTGCCGGGCTGATGTCCGGCGGCGAGCGCCAGCTGGTTGCCATGGGCCGCGCCCTGATGGTCGACCCCAAGCTGTTGATGCTCGATGAGCCCACCGCCGGCCTGTCGCCGAAGCTGATCGACGAGACCTTCGAGCGCATCAAGGAGATCAACGCCCAGGGCATCGGCGTGTTGATGGTCGAGCAGAATGCCAAGCAGGCGCTGGCCATCGCCAGCCGCGGCTATGTGCTTGCCACCGGCGCCAATCGCCATGAGGACACCGGGCCCAATCTGCTGGCCAACCCGGAAGTCGCTGAAATGTTCCTGGGGGGCTAGCCATGAATGACATTCTACAGATCCTGATCTACGGCATGGTGCTGGGCAGCGTGCTGAGCATGGGCGCCATCGGCGTGTCGATGATCTTCGGCATCCTGCGCTTCGCGCACTTCGCCCATGGCGACTTCATGACGCTTGGCGCCTACATCGGCCTGACCTTCATCGCCGTGATGGGGCTCAGCCCCTGGTTCGCGCTGCCGGCGGCGATGATCGGCATGGCCGTGGTGGCCGTGGTCATCGACCAACTGCTCTATCGGCGTATACGCCGCACCCAGCCGGTCATTCTGCTGATCTCCTCGTTCGGCATGGCACTGATCCTGCGCAGCCTGATCCAGCTGATCTGGGGCTCGGAAAACCAGACCTACGCCAGCGGCATCCAGTTCCCCTGGCGTCTCGACGTGCTCGGTGGCCTGCGCATCAAGCCGGATCATGTGTGGATCGTGCTGATCTCGCTGGGCCTGGTCGCCGGCGTGCATCTGTTCCTGACGCGCACTCGGATGGGCAAGGCGATGCGCGCCATGTCCGACAACATGGACCTGGCGCTGGTCAGCGGCATTCCCGCTGAGCGCGTCATCATCGTCACCTGGATCATCGGTGGCGCCCTGGCGGCGGCAGCCGGGGTGTTCCTCGGCATCGACACCCGCCTGCACCCGGTGATGGGTTGGACGACGCTGCTGCCGGTGTTCGCCGCGGCCATTCTCGGCGGCATCGGGCGGCCCTACGGGGCGATCGTTGGCGGCATGGTCATCGGTATTTCGATGGAGATGTCGACGCTGTTCATCTCTGCCGCCTACAAGCCGGCCGTGGCCTTCGCCATCATGGTGGTGATGCTGATCTTCCGGCCTCAGGGCATCTTCAAGGGGACACTGTGATGGAACTCGCCAGCCTGTTCGCTTACCTCATCTCGTTTCTGACCTTCGCCGGCATCTATGCGGTGCTGGCCATGGGCCTCAACACCCAATGGGGCTTCACCGGCCAGTTCAATATCGGCATCGCCGGTTTCTTCGCCGTGGGGGCTTATACCAGCGCCATTCTCACCACCCCGGAGAGCCCCGCCTATCTCGGTGGGCTGGGCATGCCCTTCCTGGTGGGCCTCGCCGGTGCGACCCTTGCCTCGGCGCTGATCGGCCTGGTGATCGGGCGCATCACTGCCAAGCTGCGCACCGACTATCTCGCCATCGCCACCATCGGCATCGCCGAGATGATCCGCCTGTTCATCAAGAACGAGGATTGGCTGACCAACGGCGTGCGCGGCATCGCCGGCATCGAGCGACCCTTCGCCGGCACACCGCTGGACAGCCCCTTCGGCTATCTGCTGGTGGTGGTGGCCTTCGTGGTGCTGGTCTACTTCCTGCTCGAGCGCGCCTATGCCTCGCCCTGGGGCCGGGTGCTACGGGCGATTCGCGAGAACGAGCCCGCCACCGCTGCGGCGGGCAAGTCGATCGCCCGCTTCCGCCTGCAGGCCTTCGTGCTAGGTGCCGCCATCATGGGCCTGGGCGGCGGCCTCTATGCCCACTTCTTCGGCTTCCTCAGCCCCGAGGCCTTCATGCCGCTCTACGGCACCTTCCTGGTGTGGGTGATGCTGATCGCGGGCGGTAGCGGCAATAACCGTGGGGCCATTCTCGGCGCCGTGGTGGTGTGGGGCGTCTGGACCCTGACCGAGCTGGCCACCGACCTGCTGCCTACCGAGTACGCCACCCAGGCCGCCGCCCTGCGGGTGCTGCTGATTGGGGTGCTGCTGCAGGTCATTCTGGTCACTCGGCCGCAGGGCATTCTGCCCGAGAAGCCGCCCAAACTGATCGCCCGCAAGAAGTAATCCTCGACGAGACAGGCGGGCGTGCTCCCGCTTGGCTCTCACCGCCCCGGCCCTAGCGCCGGGGTTTTTGTTTGGGCTTTGGTCACGGCTGCTCGCTTACCGAGCCGGGGCTTTCCCAGCACACGGGTCCGCTTCCACGCCGTACGGACCCGCCTATCTGCCTCGCCTATCTGCCTCGACTAGCGACTCTGCTGGCGGTCAAGATAGGTCACCGGCAAAAAAACGCCCCGGCACGTGGCCGGGGCGATGTCTTGTCGCTAGCTCGGGGGCTAGCTCAGCGAACGGAACATCATTCGGGCATGGTGGGCTCGAAGATGCGGTTGGTGATGATCTCACCATCCTTGAAGGTCCACTCGCCGAAGGTACCCGGTACGTCACCGTTACTATCGAAGTTCACCGAGCCAGAGGCACCTTCATAGTCGATGTCTTCACCGGCGGCGATCAGCTCCACGGCCTTGGCAAACTCGCCCGGACCAACCTTCACACCCGGCGGGTTGGCGACCATGCGAACGCTGTCGCGAATGGCCACACGGTCGGTGGAACCGGCCTGCTCGGCAGCCAGTGCGATCACGTAGAGGGCGTCGTAGGCGGTGTCCAGATAGGGCTTGGGCGGCACCTCGCCGTATTCACCGTCATAAGCGCTGGCAAAGTGCTGGGCACCCGGCGAATCGCCGCGCGCCTGAGGCACGGTGCCGATGGCGCCTTCCAGGGCCTGGGCGCCAAGGTTGTCGATCAGTTCCGGCGCCTTCATGCCATCGGTGAACACGAAGTCACGGAAGAAACCACCTTCGAGAGCCTGGCGCAAAATGGTCTCGCCATTCTCCGGGTAGCCGATCAGTACCAGTGCCTCGGTACCACCGGTATCGGCCTGCTGCAGCTCGCCGCGATAGGCGGCCTGGCCCTGCTCGTAGGCAACGGTTGCCGCCACCGTGCCGCCTTGAGCCTCGAAGGCCTTGCTGAAGGCATCGGTCAGGCCCTTGCCATAATCGTTGTTCACATAGATGACACTGACGGTCTCATAGCCTTTCTCGGCGGTGATCTCGGACAGTGCCACGCCCTGGAAGGCATCCGACGGCACGGTGCGGAACAGGAAGTCGTCGTCATCCAGGCTCGTGATCACCGGCGAGGTGGAAGCGTTGGAGATCTGCAGCACCTGCTCGGGCTTGGATACGCTCTGTGCCACCGGGATGGTCACACCGCTGGACAGAGCGCCGAAGATGGCATGCACGCCTTGCACGTTGACCAGTTTCTGAGCCGCCGCCACGCCGGGCTGCGGCGAGGTCTGGGTGTCACCGGCACTGATCTCGATGGGCTCGCCCATCACGCCACCGTCGGCGTTGATTTCCTTGACCGCCAGCTCAGCCGCACGCAACGACGGCTCACCATAGCTCTGCAGGTCGCCAGTCAGCGGCACTAGCACGCCAACGTTCAGCGATTCGGCGGTGGCCGCGAGGCTGGTAACCATCGCCATGGCGGAAATGGCCCCGATTAATGGTTTCTTGACGATCATGGTAGACGTCTCCTGTTGCTGACCTTGATTGTTGATTATTGACAGTCCATTAGCGAGCGCGACACTGACATCGTGACGACCCTTGTAACGCAGCATAAGCGTAGCCTAAACATTAAACAAAATGTCTGAGCGCAATCCTGTCAACGGTGCCGGCGGGCTTCTCGAACGGCGCCCGGAGTGTCCAGGTGTAACTATTTTGATAGCGTGCTAACATATTAGGCTTGTCCATCGACGGGTGTGCCGACCAACGGGAGTAAGCATGGACCTCAAGGAAATCGCCCTGGGCGGCATCTACGTAAGCCCATTGCTGCTATATGCCCTGCTGGGCTCTCTCGGCACACTGATAGTTCGCACCCTGCTGCATCGCCTGGTGGGCTCGAGGGTGTTCTGGTATGAAGCCTGGTTCGACGCGGCATTGTTCGTGATCATTACCGCCGCTATCGCCTATGTCTCTTCTTCTGCTACCGGATCGTTATGATGCGCAAACTGCTTCGCATGCTGACCACGCTCGTGATCGTGGCCCTGGCCTTGGCCGCGGGTGCTTGGCTTTGGCATTACTATCTCTATACCCCCTGGACCCGGGACGGCCGAGTACGGGCCGATGTGATCACCATCGCACCGGACGTTTCTGGATGGGTTAGCGAGCTGTCTATCGAGGATACCCAGGCGGTGGACAAGGGCGATGTTCTCTTCCAGATCAACCGCCAGCGCTATGCAACGGCCGTCGATAAGGCCAAGGCTGTCGTCGCACAAAAGAACGCGCAGTGGGAGTCCAAGCAGCATGAGGAGACTCGCCGCAACCGCCTCAGCAACCGGGCGATAAGCGACGAAGATCTGGATCTCGCGCGCCTTGAAACCCAAAGTGCCAAGGCCTCCCTCGACCAGGCCCAGGCCGAGCTTGAAAGCGCACAGCTCGACCTTGAGCGCACCACGGTGACCGCGCCGGCCGACGGCCACGTCCTGAACCTTAGACTCAGTGAAGGCAATTACGTCAATACCGGCAACCCGGTGATGGCGTTGGTGAAGGCAGACTCCTACTACGTGACCGGCTATTTCGAGGAGACCAAGATGCCGGGTATCGCCCTAGGCGATCCCGCCCGCGTCACCCTGATGAGCGGCGACACCCAGCTTGACGGCCATGTTGCCGGCATTGGCCGCGGCATCGCCGATAGCAATACCTCATCCAACGACCAGTTGTTGCCCAAGGTCGAACCGACCTTCAATTGGGTACGACTGGCGCAGCGTATTCCGGTTCGCATCGAGCTCGATGGCATCCCCGACGACACTCTGCTGAGTGCCGGCATGACTGCCACCGTGCGCATCCTCGAGGCACCGTCGCCTTGAGCCGTCTTTCGCCCTGGATCGATGCCTATTTAACGCCGTCTCGATCCGCCCTCAAGTTTGCCACCAAGGCCACGCTCGCCATGGTGCTGGCACTCTATGTGGCCCTGATGTTCGATCTGGAGCGCCCATACTGGGCGCTGATCTCGGCCGCCTTCCTGCAAATTCGGCCGATGAGCGGCATGGTGATCGAGAAGGGCCTGTGCCAGATCGGTGGCACGCTGATGGGTGCCCTGGTGGGCATCGGCATCATGGCGCTGTTTGCACAGGCAAGGATACCGGCGCTGATCACGCTCACGCTGTGGCTGATGCTATGCGCCTACGCCAGCTCGCTTTTGCGCAACAATTTTTCCTACGGCTGCATCATGGGCGCCGTGACCGCGATGCTGGTGGTGGTCATCGGCCACAGCCAGCCCGGCGGTGTCTTCGATATCGCCGTGGCCCGGCTGTCGGAGCTCGGCCTGGGCGCGATCTGTGCGACCCTGGTCAACGCCTTGCTATGGCCTGCGCCGGTCAAGGAGCATCTGGCGCGTCAAGCCGACAGCGTCGTCAATAAGGCCTTCACCCATGCCGCCCAGCGACTGGATGCCAGTGACGACATGGATGAGCTGCAGCAATCGCTGACCCAGAGCCTCGAACCGCTGATGACGCTGGAAATCGACAGCCAATCGGCACGCTACGAGGGCCCCGGCAGTGCAGGCCGCGTTCGCGCGACCCACCTTTTGACCAAGCGCACCCTGCGCTTCTTTGCCACCCTGAGCGCACTGCATCAGCTGCTGCAGGACCAGAGCGGCCAGGTCAACGATTCGCTGAGGCGGCTCGCCAGCGAGAGCGCCCAGGCCTTTCGCGATGCCGCAGATGTCAGCGGCGTGCCGGCGGCCCGCGATCGTCTACAGGATCTGCGTCATCAGGCTCATGCCTGCCCGGAAACCGATCTCGCCCCCCTGCAGCGCCGCCTGCTGCTCGGCCTGCGAGAGGTGCTCGGCAGCGCCATGATCATGCTCGATGCCCGGGAAGCCATCGCCCACCCCGGCCACAAGCGCCTGCGTGCCGGCGCGCTTTCCTGGCACCGGGACCACCTGGCAGCATTGCTCAACGCCGGGCGGGCCGGGCTGGTGTTTTCCTGCCTGGCGACCTTCTGGCTGCAGACCCACTGGTCCAACGGCCAGGTCGCGATGCTGCTGGGCACACTGTTTTCGACGTTCTTCGCCAGCCGCGATAACCCAGTCACGATCTGCATGATGTTCTTCAAAGGCATGCTGGTGGCCCTGCCCAGCGCCTTCCTGTTCGGCCATGTGTTGCTTTCCCAGGCCAACGGCTTTCCGATGCTGGCGATGCTGCTCTTCACGCCGCTTTTCCTGGGGCTTATGGGGGCCGCCAAGCCACAGCTGATGGGCTACTGCCTGGCCTTCACCATCTTCAATATCCTGCTGACCATGCCCGGCAACGGCATGGACTTCTCCTTCGACAGCTTTGCCAACCGCGCCATTGCCGTGATCATCGGCCTGAGTGCGGTCGTGATGGCATTCCGACTGATACCCGGCCTAGGGGCTCCCGTTCAACGCCGCCGCCTGGTGAGCGCCATCGGCCGAGATCTGCGCGGTATCGGTACGCCATCGTTACACGAAGCAGAAGCCACCTTCAGTGGGCGCATGGCGGATCGCCTGCTGCAGCTCGGTCGCCACGACAACATGCTGCCCGAGGATCAGCGACACCTGTTCATGATCGGCCTCAATGGCCTCGACCTCGGCCGCTCCTGCCTGCGTCTGCGCCATCGGCTCGACAATAGCGCGCCGCCCATCCGCCAGGCCCTGCACGAGCTGCTGGCGGTGCTCGCCAAGGCCTTCGAGGAAAGCGCCCGTGGCCAATCGCCTCGCGGCATACGTGAGGCGAGCCAGGCACTGGATGACGCCCTCGCCACCCACAGTGGCATCTCCAAGGACTGGCACGTATTGCTCGAAGGATTGGTCGAGCGCCTGTCGCTGACCCTCGAGCGCCAGGCCGAGGTGATGGCCGGACAACCGCACGCGACTCGCCAGTAAGCCCCTTTAACGGCTAAGCCCCCTTTAACCAGTAAGCCCCTTTAAGTTAATTGCACGTCCAAATTTCTAACCTGTCGTTATTTTTGATAGGGTGCTGTCGCGAAAAAGCGACAATCAACTCAAAAATACAGGCACCACCTGTTTTCTTCCTGATATCTTTACCAAGGAGAAGATGTGAGCAAGCGATCACTCAAAGCCGCTGGCTTGACCATGGGACTCTTCGCCGTTGCCACCCCGGTACTGGCTCAGGACAGCCAAGATGCCGCAGACGTCCAGCGCCAACTGGACGCCCTGCGCGACGAAATGCAGCAACTGCAGAATCAGCTCGAGCAACAAGAGAGCACATCAGCACAAACCGAAGATGCCAGCGTCCAGGAAACGCGCCAGCTGGCCGAAGAGAACCGCACGCTAATCGAGGTCGCTCAGCAGACCACCATCAGTGGCCAGCTCGAGTTCGGCTCCGTGTTCAACGACTGGGACCAGCGCGACAAGGACACCGCCGGCGACATGGACTTCGGCAAGTTCAATCTCGGCATCAGCGGCGGTGAAGGGGCCTTCAACTACTCTTTACAGTATCGTTTCTACGACGGCTATCGTTTCCTCCAGCACGGCTGGATAGGCTATGACGTCTCCGAAGACGACAGCCTGAAGCTCGGCCTGGTGCAGACCCCGTTCGGTAACATGGATTACGGCTACCTCGGGTGGTACGGCACCCTCCCCTACATTGCCGGCTTCAACGACAACCAGAACGCGGGTATCAAGTGGGATCACAGCCAAGGCGCCTGGGACACCTCGCTCGCCTTCTTCAAGAGCGATCAGCTCGGCGATGGTAACGCTCACTACGGCGCCAATGCCGTCGGCAGCAGCGCTCAGGGTAACAGCGAAGAAAACCAGCTTGCCGCTCGTGTCGCCTACACGCTCGGCCAAGGCAGCGATTACACCACCGAAGTCAACCTCTCGGCCAAGGGCGGCCAGCTCTACAACACCAAGACCGGTGAGAGCGGCGACAACTGGCAGGCGGCCGTGGGCCTGAGCGGCAGCTACGGTAGTTGGATGACTCGCCTGCAGGCCACCACCTACGCATACAATGCGGAAAACCCCGCGGAATCGGCCTCCGGAATCTCTGACAATGTCGTGCAGATCGGGGCGTTCAACTTCAATTATCTGATCCCCGCCGACGGTGAAATGTACTCGGCAAGCCTGGCCTACAGCATGGACGTCGACTGGGGGCCGGTAGAAAACGTCTATTTCTACAACGACCTAAGCATGATCGATCCGTCAGGCGACTTCACCCCGGCCAACGGCGGCTTTGGCGACCGGGAAAACCCGGTGGTCAACGATCTGGGCATGAAGCTCACCGCTGGGCCCTACTACGCCTGGTTCGATATCGTTACCAACAAGAACGGTCTGAACTACTTTGGCTCGCCGATCGACGATCAGTGGCACACCAGCTTCCAGACTCACGTCGGCCTGACGTTCTAAGCTGACATTCGCCATCTCGCACTTGAAAACGCCCCGTTCATCACAGAGCGGGGCGTTTTCTATGCAATAAAGCTAACGTTGATTGGCGATGCGGCACCGAAAACGTCGCCTGGCGCTCATGACGACATCACTTGTCGTAGGCGCCCTGAATATCGACGATACGCTTGGCGCTGCGGCCGAGGCCGGCATGCATATCGAGCATGCGTTCCACCCAGCCATACACGGGGTCAGCGTTGGACAGCAGATCCGCCGTCGACACCGTGCGTGCCCACATGAAGTTGCCGAACAGCAGGTAATCCGCAGCACCGGGAGCCTCGCCATCCATGAAGTCGCTCTCTTCCAGGCGCCCCCGCAATGGAGCCAGCGCCTGATCGAGCATGCTCAGGCCCTTGGCCGGTGAATGCATTTCCTCCAAGGTGCGCCCGAAGCGCTTCTCGCGGGTGGTACGGAAGTACTCCCGATCATCGGGGTCAATCGCGTTGTAAAGATCCATGACGATGGTGCGCATCATGCCGGGCGCCAGCGAACGCTCGGCGTAGTGCTTGAAGAAGCGGGCCCTCGCTTCTGCGTCCGGGCTTCCCAGTAGCGCCTTTTCGGGATAGGCACGATCCAGATAACGCATGATCTCGAAACTGTCGCTGATCACCTCATCACCGTCGACCAGCACCGGCACCAGCCCTTGCCCCGAGAAGGCGATGGCATCTTTCTCGGAAAAGCGCCATGGCCGGGTCTCGGCATCGAGCCCCTTGTGCGCCAACGCATAGCGCACTCGCCAGCAGAAGGGCGAAAAGAGCAGCTCGTCATCAACACCGCACAGTTCATAAAGCACTCGGCTCATGAGGTCTCCTCACCTGTCCATTAGTCTAAGAATTGCCCCCCAATACACGGCGAACTTTCGCCAAAAGGGGTCATATTGAGGCCAACAACTCTTTTATATCAAAAGGATGGATTAGACTATCCAGTCACAACCTAATTGGTAATACCAATTACCCATCAGTAGCCAGCAACGCCATCCAGCCTTATGGTGCCAAGCCGTAGTATCGGTTACGAAACTAACCACCTTATGTCTTCGGCACCTCCCTTCCACCCAATGAAAACAAGGATTGCTGCCTCATGAGTCAAACCCTACTCGCCCTGCTCGCCTTCATGCCACTGTTGTTGGCTGGCGTGTTGCTGATCGGCTTTCGCATGCCGGCACGTCAGGCCATGCCCATCGTCTATGTGGTGACTGCCGCCATCGCCCTGTTCGCCTGGGACATGACGGCCAACCGCGTACTGGCATCGACCCTGCAGGGTCTGATGCTCACGGTGGCGATCCTGTGGATCATCTTTGGCGCCATCCTGCTGCTCAACACCTTGAAGCATTCCGGCGGCATCACCGCGATTCGCAACGGCTTTTCGGGCATCAGTCCGGACCGACGCGTGCAGGCAATCATCGTCGCCTGGTTGTTTGGCTGCTTCATCGAGGGGGCTTCGGGCTTCGGCACACCTGCCGCTGTGGCCGCCCCGCTGATGGTAGCGCTTGGTTTCCCCGCGCTGGCCGCGGTGATGGTCGGCATGATGATCCAGTCCACACCGGTATCCTTCGGTGCCGTGGGCACGCCTATCGTGGTCGGCGTTAGCGGTGGCCTGGACAAAGCCGGCATCACCGAGCAGTTGACCGCCAGCGGCGGCACCTGGCTCGAGTACTTCCGACTGATCACCTCTGAGGTGGCGATCATTCACGGCATCGTCGGCCTGTTGATGCCGCTGCTGCTGGTGCTGATGATGGTGCGTTTCTTCGGCGCCAACCGCTCATGGAAGGAAGGCCTGTCGATTGCGCCCTTCGCCCTTTTTGCCGGTGCCTGCTTCGTGGTGCCCTACATGCTGGCCGGCGTGCTGCTGGGGCCGGAGTTCCCGTCGATGATCGGCGCCATGGTCGGCCTCGCCATCGTCGTGCCGGCCGCTCGCCGCGGTTTCCTGATCCCGAAAGATACCTGGGACTTCCCCGAGTCCAGCTCCTGGCCTGACGAGTGGATCGGCAAGCTCGAGATCAAGCTCGATGACGTCAGCGGCAAGGCGCCGATGTCTACCTTGATGGGCTGGGTGCCCTACGTGCTGCTGGCCATCTTCCTGGTTGCCTCGCGCACCATCGACCCGCTCAAGGAGGCGCTGACCTCGCTGAGCCTGTCCTGGAGCAACATCCTTGGCGAGGCGGGCGTTTCCGGCAGCATTCAGCCGCTGTACCTGCCCGGCGGCATCCTGCTCGCGGTGGTCCTGGTCACCGTCGCCCTGCACCGCATGCGTGGTTCAGAGGTCAAGGCCGCCTTCCACGAATCCTCCCGGACCCTGCTCGGCGCCGGCTTCGTGCTGCTGTTCACCATTCCCATGGTACGCATCCTGATCAATTCCGGGGTCAACACCGCCGATCTGGTCTCGATGCCGGTGGCCATGGCGCAGCTGGTAGCCGATAGCGTGGGCCATGTCTATCCGCTGTTCGCGCCGGCCGTTGGTGCTCTGGGCGCCTTCATCGCCGGCTCCAACACCGTCTCGAATCTGATGCTGTCGGACTTCCAGTTCAACGTCGCACAGCAACTGGGGCTATCCACCGCCATGATGGTGGCTCTGCAGGCGGTTGGCGCCGCCGCCGGCAACATGATCGCCATTCATAACGTGGTCGCTGCCTCGGCAACCGTCGGCCTGCTGGGCCGAGAGGGCATCACCTTGCGCAAGACGATCCTGCCGACGATCTACTACGTGACCGCCGCCGGCCTGATCGGCCTGATCGCTCTCTATGGGCTACACATATCTGATGGTCTACTGAGCGGTTGATACCAGCCACCTTCAGTGATGAACCGCGCCGACCTCGGCGCGGTTCATCAAAAAACTGATGACTCGATTACGTCCCTCTTGCTTAGCGCGATAGAGCGCACTATCGACGGCGTCAACGAAGTCCTCCACTTCATCATCGCTTGTCGGCACCATGCTGCCCACTCCGACGCTAATCGTGATGTTGCCTAGACCCGCCGAGGCGATATGTTCAATCGCCGCTTCATCCACATGCCGTCGACAAGATTCGGCAATGTCCTGTGCCACTTCCGGCCCACATCCCGGCAGCAACAAGACGAACTCCTCGCCTCCATAGCGGGCCAGCAGCCCTGCGGAGCAAGCCTCACCCAGCAATGTCGCAACCCGCCTGAGGCAGTCGTCGCCAGCCAAATGACCATAGTGGTCGTTGTACTGCTTGAAATGGTCCACATCCACCAGGATGAGTGACAATTGAGAGGCCTCTTTTTGAGCCGATAGCCATTCACGCATCAGCTGTCCGTCGAACATGCGTCGATTCGCAATTTCGGTCAGGCCATCCTGGAAGGAAAGGGTTTCTAAACGGCGCTGCAACGCCAGGCGCTCCTGTTCCCCGAGCTTGCGCTCATGGATGTCGAACATGAAACCGACAAGCGCTTCTACCTGTCCCTGTTTGTCGCGTACCACATGCACGACGTCACGCACCCAACGAAACTCCCCACTCTGGGTCAAGGCACGGTAATCCGCTTCGTGGTCAATACCTGAGCGCGATTGCATGACGCAGTAATCGACGACGTCATCACGGTCTTCAGGATGCATACGCTCGGCCCAGTCCTCTATCGACTCCCAGCTATCGGCCGGCCAACCCAGCAGCTCAGCAATCTGTGGGCCCACATAAGTAAAACGCAAGGTTTCCCAATCGATACGCCAAGGTATCGCTTGAGTCGACTCGAGCAGCGCACGATAAATGTCGGTGTCGTCATCAAGCAGCGCCACGAGTTCATCATTGCCACTTTCCCGAGGCGGTGAGTCCTCAATATCCCAGCACACTGAAGGCTCGGCATGACTCGCCTGGGCGCGGCGATAAAGGGCTAGCAAGGTGTCGGGGTCATCATAAAGAAGCGGTGAACCACGTCGAATCTCGCGACGCATGAGTCGCATCATCTCCAACAGGTGCGATGCGCCAAAGGTTTCCATTGACTGACCGGTGACTTCGGCCAAACGCCCCGCGATGACTTCGGTATCACTGACCTGGGGACAGAGGCGGTATCGATAGCGTCCTCCAATGCTCTCCGGAGGCAAGTCCATGAACCGCCCATTGCGTTGCCGGAAATCACTGAGCGGAAGACGGTAGGCGTTGTCGCCAATAATCGGCCAGTCCACGGGTGCATCGCCATCGAGTTCGCGTCGCAGTGCCCGGGTCAAAGGCAACAGCCGCTCGAGACGAAAGCGCTCACCCAAATGCGGGTTGCCCAAACGCACAAGATTAGCGATCAGCTCGCTGGAAGATGCATGCCCGATGATGGCCGCCTGCTTGGAGAGGGCGCCCCAAACACCATCAGCCCCCTTTAGCAACGCTTCGATGGCGGCGGCGTTTTCCATGCCGTTGCCTGCATGAAGGTGCACCAGCAATTTTAGAGGGGGAGGCGTGAACGCCCTGGCCATCTCGACGAAAGCGCCTACCTGAAAAGGCAGAAAAGTGCCTCGAGGGTCCTCGAAGCTGACCCCCTCGATGGCTTGACCGGCAAGCCAGTCAAACAGCCAACACATGGATTCTGCATCAGCGACAAAGCCGTCACAGCCATCTATCACATTGATGATGATGCGCGGCGCCCCGCCACCTTCGCCAGCGACATTGTCATGCAGCCAGTCGATAGACGCCGCCAGGCGGGAAGCCAAGGCAGCACGTTGTTGCTCAGTCTGGCGGCCGCGCCAACCCAGGACTAGCTGGTGCAAGGTATTGGGTACCGCGTAGTCCCGCAGTTTGTATTGCGAATGATCAGGCAAGAAGCGGCCATCGTCATCCAAGGTGCCCACCTGGGTAAAAGCGAAGCATCCGCGTCGATCGATATCATGATCACGTAGATAAATCATGAAATCGTCATCGACAGTCGGTTCGTCAGGCATCGCGTAATCCAGGGTACCCAACAAAATGTCATCGAAGCCGAACTGGCGCAGACGCGAAAGTATCGTGACTTTAGCATCGAGCGTTTGCCCACGACTGGCGCCCACGGCGTTTTCGCGCAGTGACAAATCGATGAAGAAGGGGCGCATGGCTCGCAATCTCGCGAGCTTATTCGCCATCTCGCGCTGCACGCCAGCAAGCGATGCATACCGCTCGGCGAAGTCGGTCATGGGGCGGGCTCATGTTTCACGGTGACTACTCCAAGATAGGGTTCATCAAACTGGCCTGTCGACACTCAAGCTAAAAGTACTATCAACGTAATTATCGCAGTCCCTCGCTCTGACACGAGCAAAACCGGTCGAACGGTCACCACAGCCATGCTGCTACCGGCAGCCAACCACTTCCATGGAATTAATTTCCACAATTAGACTAAAGATTGGCCAAACCAATGTACCGAGCACTAGACAGTCGACGTCAGAATCCTCAGATTGAGTATATGCAGCAATAAGCCAGCGGGGCCCAGACCGGCAAGCTCTGTGGGCCAGTGCCTGGATGACCGGAGACTGACCATGAACATCCTCTACGATGAACATCTCGACGGCGCGATTGCGCCCCACGACAAGGCCGACGTGCTCGCCGACCTGAGTCGGGCCATTCCGGACCTGACCCTGCTGCACCACGAGGAAGACCTTCGTCCCTTCGAGTGCGATGGCCTATCGGTGTACCAGGTGTTGCCAATGCTGGTGGCACTGCCCGAGACCCTCGACCAGGTCGAGACATTGCTGCGTCGCTGCCACGCCCTGGGCGTGCCGGTCGTCACCCGCGGTGCCGGCACCGGCCTTTCCGGCGGCGCTCTGCCCCTCGAGCAGGGCGTGCTGCTGGTGATGTCGCGCTTCAAGCGCATCCTCGAGGTCGACCCCGAGGCCCGCGTTGCGCGCGTGCAGCCCGGCGTACGCAACCTGGCGATCTCGGAAGCCGCCGCACCCCATGGTCTCTATTACGCGCCCGATCCTTCCTCGCAGATCGCCTGCTCGATCGGTGGCAATGTCGCCGAGAACGCAGGCGGGGTGCACTGCCTGAAATACGGTCTGACGGTGCATAACGTGCTCAAGATCGAGGTAATCACCATCGAAGGCGAGCGCATGACCCTGGGCGCCGAGGCCTTCGACGCGCCGGGCTTCGACCTGCTGGCCCTGTTCACCGGTAGTGAAGGCATGCTCGGGGTGATCACCGAGATCACCGTCAAGCTGCTGCCCAAGCCCGAAACCGCCAAGGTGCTGATGGCAAGCTTCGACGACGTCGAGAAGGCCGGCCGCGCGGTGGGCGAGATCATCGCCGCGGGCATCATCCCTGGCGGCCTCGAGATGATGGACAAGCTGGCGATCCGCGCCGCCGAGGACTTCGTCAAGGCCGGCTACCCGGTCGAGGCCGAAGCCATTCTGCTCTGCGAGCTCGACGGCGTGGAAGCCGACGTGGCCGACGACTGCGAGACGGTGCGACGCGTGCTCGAAACCGCCGGCGCCACGGATATCCAGCAGGCCCGCGACGAGGCCGAGCGAGCGCGCTTCTGGGCCGGTCGCAAGAATGCCTTCCCCGCCGTGGGTCGCATGTCTCCCGACTACTATTGCATGGACGGCACCATCCCGCGCCGCGCCCTGCCAAGCGTGCTCAAGGGCATCGCCAGGCTATCCGAGGAATCGGGGCTGCGTGTCGCCAACGTCTTCCATGCCGGTGACGGCAATATGCACCCGCTGATCCTGTTCGATGCCAACCAGCCCGGCGAGCTTGAGCTTGCCGAAGAAGTCGGCGGCAAGATTCTCGAACTCTGCGTCGAGGCCGGTGGCAGCATCACCGGCGAACACGGCGTGGGGCGCGAGAAGATCAATCAGATGTGCGCCCAGTTTCAGCCCGATGAGATCACGGCCTTCCATGCGGTGAAGGCGGCCTTCGACGAGCACCGCCTTCTCAACCCGGGCAAGAACATCCCGACCCTACAGCGCTGTGCCGAGTTCGGTGCCATGCACGTGCACAACAACGAGTTGCCGCATCCAGAGCTGCCGCGGTTTTAATCGAATGCTTCCCCGGTTCTGACCAAGGCGGCCACGGCAGTCAGAGACAGCCGCCGTGGCGCAGGCGAGACGCACAAGGATTCATCATGTCTGAGCAATACACATCACCCCGCGATCAGGACGCCAGCGCAGAGCTTGGCGAGCAGATCCGCCAGGCAGACGCCGCTGGCTCGCCGCTGAGAATCGTCGGTGGCGACACCCGGAGCTTTTATGGCCGGACGGTGGAAGGCACGCCGCTGTCACTGGCCAACCACCGCGGTATCACCCATTACGATCCGGTCGAGCTGATTGTCTCGGTACGTGCTGGCACGCCACTTGAGGAACTTGAGGCGGCACTTGATGCAGAGGGCCAGATGCTCGGCTGCGAACCGCCTCGCTTCGGTGAAACCAGCACTGTCGGCGGTATGGTCGCCACCGGGCTATCCGGCCCGCGCCGCCCCTGGTCTGGCGCAGTGCGCGACTTCGTGCTCGGCACCCGCGTGATCGATCGCGCCGGCCGCGAACTGCGCTTCGGCGGCGAGGTGATGAAGAACGTCGCCGGCTACGACCTCTCGCGCCTGATGGTCGGCGCCCAGGGCACCCTTGGTGTGGTCAGCGAGGTGTCGATGAAGGTGCTTCCCAAACCCGCCGCCAGCGCCAGCCTGCACCTGGACATGCCGTTGGAGAAGGCGTTGGATCGACTCACCGAATGGGGCCGCCAGCCGCTGCCGATCACCGCCGCCGCCTACCTGGAAGGCGCCCTGCACCTGCGTCTGGAAGGCGGTGCTAGCTCGGTGGCCGCGACCCGCGAGCGTCTTGGCGGCGACGAGCTCAAGGACGGCTTCTGGCAGGCGCTGCGGGATCTACGCTTGCCCTTCTTCGCAGGCGACGCCCGACCACTCTGGCGGCTTTCATTGCCCAACCATACCCCGCCGCTTTCACTTGCCGGCGACACGCTTTTCGACTGGGCCGGTGCCCAACGGTGGCTGAAGAGCGACGCCGATGCCGAGGAAATTCGCGCCGCTGCCAGCAGCTACGGTGGTCATGCCACCTGCCTGGGCGCCAGCGACGCACGGGGCTGCCCCCAAGGTGTGGCAGAACCCTTCACGCCGCTGGCACCGGTCATCGCCAAATACCATCGTCGCCTCAAGGCCGAACTCGACCCGAACGGGATCTTCAACCCTGGCCGCCTCTACGGCGACTGCTGAGCTCGGTAACAGCTCGAACGGCTCCCGGAAAGCAGCACAACGGGAACGCCTGAAGAGACAGCCCGAAGAGAGAGCCCGATGCAGACTCATTTCAGCCAAGACGATCTCCAGAAGCCGCATATCCGTGAGGCCGACCGGGTATTGCGCAGTTGCGTGCACTGCGGCTTCTGCAATGCCACCTGCCCGACCTATCAACTGCTCGGCGACGAGCGCGATGGGCCCCGCGGCCGTATCTACCTGATGAAGGAATTGCTGGAGAGCCGCGATGACGACCACCAGGTCACCGAGGAGACTCGGCTACACCTGGATCGCTGTCTGACCTGCCGCAACTGCGAGACGACCTGCCCCTCCGGCGTCGAATACCACAAGCTGCTCGACATCGGCCGCGCCGAAATCGAGCGTCGCGTACCCAGAAGCCTGCCGGAGCGGGGCCTGCGCTTCGGGCTGCGCAAAGCGCTGGTCGACCCCGCTCGCTTCAAGGCCCTGCTCGCGCTGGGCACCGCCTTCAAACCGCTGGTGCCGGGGCGGCTCAGCAGCAAGATGCCGCCAGCGCCGGTGGATGCCGGCAAGCGCCCCGAGGGCAGGCGCCATGCGCGCCAGATGCTGATTCTCGAAGGCTGCGTACAGCCCGGTCTCTCGCCCAACACCAATGCCGCCACCGCCCGGGTGCTGGACAAGCTCGGCATCGGCCTGACCCCGGCACCCGAGGCCGGTTGCTGTGGCGCCATCGATTTCCACCTGAATGCTCAGGACGCCGGCCGAGAGCGCATGCGTACCAACATCGACGCCTGGTGGCCGCACCTGGAGGCCGGCTGCGAAGCCATCGTGCAGACTGCCAGCGGCTGCGGGGCCATGGTCAAGGAATATGGCGAAGCACTGGCCGACGACCCCGCCTATGCCGAGAAAGCCGCCCGCGTCAGCGCGATGGCCAAGGACCTCGGCGAGCTGCTGGCCAACGAAGAACTGGACAAGCTGAGCATCCAGGATAAGAAGCGGCTAGCCTTCCACTGCCCTTGTACCCTGCAGCACGCCCAGAAACTTGCGGGGAGCGTCGAGGGCGTGCTCACCAGGCTGGGCTTCTCGCTTACCCCGGTGCAGGATGGCCATCTGTGCTGTGGCTCGGCGGGTACCTATTCGATCACCCAGCCAGAACTGGCCACCCAGCTGCGCGACAACAAGCTCGACGCCCTGGAGGCGGGTGATCCGGAGATGATTGTCACGGCGAACATTGGCTGCCAGACCCACCTCGCCGGCGCCGGCCGCACCCCGGTACGTCACTGGATCGAAATCGTCGATGAGGCACTGACATGATGCACTCGACAGCGGATCGTCACGGCACTCACGCATTCAGGTGCCAGACCCATCTGGCCGGGGCCGGCCGCACCCCGGTACGCCACTGGATCGAAATCGTCGATGAGGCATTAACACCAGCTGCGAGCAACGAGCCATAACCCGTAGCCCGTAGCCCGTAGCCCGTAGCCCGTAGCCCATATGAAACAAGGAGATACCATATGCAGACCAAATCCGTACTGACCCTCGCCGATGCCAACATCATCCTCGACGCCGCACAGCAAGAAGCGGAAGCCAACGGCTGGGCCGTGGCCATCGCGGTCGCCGATGACGGCGGCCATCTGCTGGCACTACGCCGTCTCGATGGCGCCGCGCCGATGACCCCCTCGGTAGCCTCCGAGAAAGCCCGCACCTCTGCGCTGGGCGGCAAGGAAACTCAGGCCTTCGAGGACATGATCAACAACGGCCGCACCGCCTTCCTGTCCGCTCCGCTGACCGCCACCCTGTCTGGCGGCGTTCCGGTGCTACACGACGGCCGCATCGCCGGCACCGTGGGCGTCTCCGGCGTCAAGCCGGACCAGGATGTGCAGGTCGCCAAGGCAGGCATCGCCGCCCTGGGCTAAGCCCCCGACGCCGGACCTACCGTTTCTCCCCTTGCCCCCGCCGCCGACAGGCCAAGCGGGGGCTTTTTATGGTCAGCGCCCGTAAGCCTGTCCTCCTGTGCGGCGATGGCTCAGTGGCTGTTCAGGATCCAGTCCAGGAAGGCCATGACGCGGTGATCGGCGAATACGGCGGCGAAGGCGCCATCGCCCCACTGCTGATGACTCGTCGCAGAGGCTACAAGTTCGTTCACTCCACCTCGGACCCGGACCAGCTGTTCGACCGCGAGGCCAATCCGCAGGAGCTGACGAACCCGGTCACGGAGCCCGCTCACCAGGGCCTACGCAAGAATTCAGTGACGAGATCACAAGCCGCTGGGATCTCGAGCAGCTGCATCAGGACGTGCTCGACAGCCAGCGTCGTCGTAAGCTGGTCGCGAGGGCTAACATGAAGGACAGAGTCACACCCTGGGATCACCAGCCGCACTTCGATGCCAGCGTGCAGTACATACGCAACACCATCGACCTGGACGATCTCGAGGCACGCTCCCGCTTCCCGAGAGTCGGCACCCGGCAAGCCTGACCCCACAGCGACGCCGGGCTTCCGACGGCGCTGCTGGATCTGCCTCACTTCCCCATGAGGCCACGCCGACATAGGCTTTGATACGCGGCCGGACCGCCCTCCGTTGATACGGCCCGGCCGACGTATGAGAGACTCTATCGGTTCTTTCGCTTCCCCCTGAAAGGAGCAGTCTTTCATGAGCAACACACAAGAGCCGGCGCCACCACCGGTGGCGAGCGACATGCAGACGGACTATACCGTCGGCCAGGACAATATCGAGGGCAGCCTGGGGCCTTTCGGTTTTGACATCCATAACCGCGTCTTCGCTATCTCGGCGCTGTCCTCGGTCGTCTTCATCATCCTCACCTTGGTGTTCCCTGACCGAGCCGCCAGCATCTTCCAGTCCATCGTCAGCTTCTCCACCGGCACCCTCGACAGCTACTTCATGATCGTGGTGGATTTCTTCATCGTCTTCAGCATAGCGCTAGCCGTGCTGCCCTACGGCAAGGTGCGCCTAGGCGGTCCCGATGCCAAGCCGGAATACGGCTACCTGTCCTGGTTCGCGATGCTGTTCGCCGCCGGCATCGGTATCGGCCTGCTATTCTTCGGCGTGCTTGAGCCGGTCTACCACGCCAACGTCTCCTCACCGCTCAACGTACCCTCGCCCTTCGGCGCCGACGGCACCCTGAATCCAGCCGCTATCGCCGACGCCACGGGCTTGGGCCTAGCCGGCACCTACTTGCACTGGGGCATCCACGGCTGGGCGGTTTACGTGGTCATGGCGCTGGCGCTGTCGATCTTCACCTACAACAAGGGCCTGCCCTTCTCCATTCGCTCGGCCTTCTTCCCGATTCTGGGCGACCGCGTCTGGGGCTGGTGGGGCCACATTATCGACATCTTGGCGGTGTTCTCCACCCTGTTCGGCCTGGCCACCTCGCTTGGCCTCGGCGCCCAGCAAGCCAATGCAGGATTGAATTTCGTCTTCGGACTGGAGGTCAACGACTTCACCCAGGTCGCTGTCATCCTGGCGGTCACCGGGGCGGCTCTGATCTCGGTATGGCGCGGTCTGGACGGCGGCGTGAAGCGGCTCTCCGAGCTCAACATGCTGATGGCCGTGGTGTTCTTCCTGTTCGTGCTGTTCGCCGGCCCGACCCTGGCGGCGCTCGCCGGTTTCTGGAACGGGCTAGAGACCTATGTCACCGAGTTCCTCCCGCTATCGGCGCCCTTCGGCCGCGATGACGATGCCTTCCGCCAGTCCTGGACCATCTTCTACTGGGCCTGGTGGATCAGTTGGGCACCGTTCGTCGGCATGTTCATCGCCCGTGTCTCACGCGGCCGTACGGTGCGTGAATTCGTGATCTGCGTGCTGCTGATCCCGAGTCTATGCATCTTCCTGTGGATGGGCGTATTCGGCGCCACAGCCCTCGAACAGCTCTACTCCAACCCGGCCGGCAGCCTGGTCAAGGAGTACGTGATCGACAACTACAGCCCCGAGCTGTCGCTGTTCGGCATGCTCAACGAGCTGCCGCTGTCTGGCCTGACGTCGACCCTGGGCATCATCCTGGCGCTGATCTTCTTCATTACCTCGTCGGACTCCGGCTCACTGGTAATCGATACCATCACCGCCGGCGGCAAGATCGACGCGCCGCGTCCCCAGCGCATGTTCTGGGCCACGGTGGAAGGTCTGATCGCCATCGTGCTGCTACTCGGTGGCGGGCTCTCGGCACTGCAGGCCGGGGTGACCGCGACGGCGATTCCGTTCTCCATCGTGATGCTGCTGATGTGCTACAGCATCGTCAAAGCCTTGAACGGCGAGCTACGACGCATCACCTAGTAGCGAAGGGCTCACCTAGCCCGCTCCCTCCCCCTGGATATCCAACGTCCGTCAGACGAGAAGATACCAGGGGGAACTTCTCCCCCTCATTACCCATCTTTCTGCACAGCCTTCTGCACCGATGACCGCCTGAGCCCTCCTGCTGGCATCGATCGAGCGTGCCAATAGCAGCCTGCTATCCTAGGATCATGGTCAGTCGCTCCCGCCGGAACCACCGGCCATGAGCATTAGCCCGGCTCCCAGCCCCGACATCAAGGCACCCAAAAATGCCAGTCCCGACTGCTGCATAAAATACAGGCCCAAGCCGACTCCCAGCAGCACCGCGCCGCCTAACGTACAGCTTCCCTTACCTAGTATGTCTCTCATCATCGCCTCCTCGCGCTTCATGCTCTGTTTATGCGCTTGTCAAAGACTGTGCGCTGTTCAGAGACTGTGCGCTGATCCAACCTTAACGGTGCAACTCTCTCCCGCTCTATTAGTCTTAGCCCGCATAGCGACAAGCGCCATTACCCTTTGCAATTCTGGCTGTACAAGTCCGTCATGCACTAAATGGTTGCATGCAACTTAATTATTGAATAAGTTGTGTATAGCATTCGTATAGCAAAATGAATGCAGGAAAGTGCCATTCACAGGACGAGAGGTGCATATGAAACGCATTGTGACCACAGCTTCAGCCTTGACACTGATGATGATGATGTCAGGAGCCGCTCTCGCTGAGCACCATGAAGACACCATGGCTGAACCGACCGGCGTCGACTCAGCAAATGAAGTCAGCGATATGAAATCTGACAGTGACGCAAAGCTGGATGAGGACCAAATCGTCGAAGAAGGCGGTAATGACAGCGCCAACGACATCGAGACGAAAGACAGCGATGCGATGCTGGAAGACGGCGAAGTCGCGCCGGACAGCGGCGTAGACTCCGCTAACGAAGACTAAGTTTCAGCCTCCTTGCTGATACGCCTGACCCCGGCCATGCCGGGGTCTTTTCGTTTTGCCAGCCTCGATCATCCGGCGGCATACTGACGACGCGCCTTGAACACCACCCCGCCAACGCCCGGAGAGGTCTTATGCCCGACAACGTGCATTTCTACCGCCCTGAGGACGGCCACGGCCTACCCCATAATCCCTTCAATGCCATCATCGGGCCACGGCCCATCGGCTGGATTTCCTCGCAGAGCGCCGATGGCACCCGTAATCTCGCCCCCTACAGCTTTTTCAATGCCTTCAACTACACGCCGCCGATCATCGGGTTTGCAAGCGTCGGCTACAAGGATAGCGTGCGGAATATCGAAGCTAGCGGTGAGTTCTGCTGGCAGCTATCGACGCGGGAACTGGCCGAGCCCATGAACCAAAGTTGTGCGGCAGTAGACGCCGACGTGGATGAATTCGCCTTGGCCGGCCTCACTCCCGCGCACTCTCGCATGGTCAGCGCCCCCCACGTCGCCGAGGCAAGGGTCGTCTTCGAGTGCCGGCTCAGCCAGCTTCTACAGCTCGCCTCTGCAGCGGGAGATACCGTCGACACCTGGCTGGTGCTCGGTGAAGTGGTCGGCATACATATCGACCAGACCCTGCTCAAGGATGGCGTCTACCAGACCGCCGACGCCGGTCCGATCCTGCGCGGCGGCGGTCCGGCGGACTACTTCGAGATCACCCCCGAGCAGCGCTTCGAGATGCATCGCCCCGGCTAACGACTCGCGCCGCACAGCGCCCCCATTTGCCAGCCCCGGCAGTCGTGCGCAAGGTCATGCATAAAAAGGGAGAGCGCGCCACCCCAAGGCGTGCCGCCCACCGCTATACCATACTGACGGATAGCGAAGATGCGTCAGCAGCAGGAGAAGGCCCAGAGAAGAAATCGATAGAGAGCGAAATACCAGGCCGGCGCAGGCGCGCCGAAGGAGAAGGACATGGCCGGTGGATGGTCGAAGGATGGTGCCGTGCAGGAGCAGATCGATAGCACGGTGGAAGACGCCCTGGAACGGGCACGCAGCGAGCTTCCCCGTGGGGAAAGCCTTAGATACTGCGAGGAATGTGACGAAGCGATTCCACAGGCGCGGCGGGAAGCGGTGCCGGGCGTGCGCCTGTGCATCAACTGCCAGAGCGAGCGTGACAAGCACCGCTCTGCGGCCAGCGGCTATAACCGACGTGGCAGCAAAGATAGCCAGCTTCGCTAGCGACTCGGACGACATACACGGCAAGGCAGGCGATCACCTCCCCTAGGGGTCCTCGTCTGCCGCAGCTGGGTGCACCCTGAGCTCAAGTCGCCGCTCGTAAAGGCCCTTGGCCACCAGGGTGCCCAGTACCAGGGCTCCGCCGACGAAAGCGATAGGCGTGGGACGCTCGCCAAGAATGCCCCATGCCCACAGCGTGCCCACCACCACCTCGAGCAATAACAGCAGCCCTACCTCAGCGGCCGGCAGGTACAGCGGCCCGCGCTGCAAGAGCGTCACGCCCAACGGCACGATACCCAGGCACAGCCCCAGGATCATCAGCAAGCGCTCACCATCCGGCAGCGTAAGCTCGCCCCCGGCACTGGCCACCAGAGCCCCGCCCAGCCCCACGATCAGCCCCGCGAAGGTCAACATCGGACTCATATCGACGCCCGGCCGGCGGCGACACAGAGTGAAGTTGAGCGCTAGGGTCGTGGCCGCCAGCAGGGCAAAGCCATTGCCCACCAGCGAGCCGGTGCCGGCGTCGTCCGCCACGATCATCGTGATGCCTGCCATGCACAACCCGATCGCAAGCCAGGTGCGACGCGGCAGTCGCTCCTTGAGGATCACCCAGGAGAGCCCCGCCGCAATGATCGACGACGAGGCGAGAATGATCAGCACATTGCCGGCGCGAGTGTACTGATTGCCGAGCACGAAACCGCAGGTGGTCAGGCTGAACAGCAGCGCCACCATGATGCCGGTGCCGCCGCAGCGCCGATAGGCCGCGACCGTATTGCGCCCGTGCCGCGCCACCACCAGCAGCAGAAACCCCAACGCCGAGACCAGGCCTCGCCACATCAGCATCTGCGCATCCGGCAGGTCGATCAGCTTGATCAGCAGCGCATCCGGTGACATGACCAACGCACCACCACCGGTCAGCAGCAGGCCCTGCTGGCGATAAGACAGCCCTTGGTGAACGGGCATGGAAAGACCTCTCATGGATTCAGGAAAAAACGCCTGCACAGCAGGGGCAACTCATCACGCCGGCCACCAAGCCGCATCAACACGAGCGCTATTGCCCCAAAATGGAGCGCCAGGGTGATGACGGAACAGTTAAGCGAACCCGCATATGGATTGCAAAGGAAGTGGCGAGCAACCGTCGTGTAAAACCCTGAGCTGGATCAAGCCGAGCGCGTCGTGGCACGACGTGGGATGGCTACACTAGGAGACATCGGCCCGGTAGCGGGGCAGGCTGTCTGGCGACTCGCAGAACCGCACGGCGTAACGGGGTGTCGCATGGAAAAGAAACACCAGATCAACCTAACGTACGTGATCGTCGCCTTTCTGGCCGTGATGGCCTTCCAGAGCCTGATCAGCCACCAGCGCACGACGGAGTCGATCCCCTATTCCCGGTTTACCCAGATGCTGGATAACGGCGAGATCGCCACGGTGGAAATTGGCGAGGATCGTATCACCGGCACCTATCGCAATCCGCACGATGATGGCAGCACCGGCTTCAGCACTCGCCCCATCGACCCGACTCTGGCCGACAAGCTTGCCCAGTACGATGTGACCTATACCGGGGCGGCCAAGAATACCGTCCTGACCCTCCTGCTGTCGTGGATGGTGCCGCTACTGTTTTTCTTCCTGGTCTGGAGCTTCGTGATTCGGCGCATGTCCGGCAGCCAGGGGCTCGGCGGGATGATGACGCTAGGCAAGTCCAAGGCCAAGGTATACGTCGAAACTGAGACCAAGGTGACCTTCGAGAACGTCGCCGGAGTGGACGAGGCCAAGGACGAACTCAAGGAGGTCGTCGATTTCCTGCGCGATCCGCAGCACTATGGCCGCCTGGGGGCGCACATTCCCAAGGGCATCCTGCTGGTCGGCCCACCGGGCACCGGCAAGACGCTGCTGGCCAGAGCGGTAGCGGGTGAAGCCGGGGTACCCTTCTTCTCGATCTCGGGCTCCGAATTCGTCGAGATGTTCGTCGGCATCGGCGCCGCCCGGGTGCGCGACCTATTCGAGCAGGCCGCCAAGGCCAAGCCCTGCATCATCTTCATCGATGAGCTGGATGCTCTGGGGCGGGCCCGGGGGCCCAGCGTGATGGGCGGGCAAGACGAGAAGGAGCAGACGCTGAACCAGCTGCTGGCGGAGCTAGACGGCTTCGACCCCTCCGAGGGCATCGTGCTGCTGGCCGCCACCAACCGCCCGGAAATTCTGGACCCCGCATTGCTGCGCGCCGGGCGCTTCGATCGTCAGGTATTGGTCGACCGCCCGGAGCGGGTCGGGCGCCGCGCGATTCTCGAAGTGCATATCGGCAAGGTGCAGCACCTGGCTGCGGATGTGGACCTGGATCATCTCGCCGCGCTGACGCCGGGCTTCACCGGGGCGGATCTTGCCAACCTGGTCAACGAGGCGGCGCTTCTGGCGACCCGCCACGACAGCGACCGGGTCAGCATGGAGGACTTCACCAGTGCCATCGAACGCATCGTGGCAGGGCTCGAGAAAAAGAGCCGCCTGCTCAACGTTCATGAGCGCGAGGTGGTCGCCCACCACGAGATGGGGCACGCCCTGGTGGCTTCGGCGCTGCCCGGCATGGACCCGGTGCACAAGGTGTCGATCATTCCCCGCGGTGTGGGAGCGCTGGGCTACACCATGCAGCGCCCCACCGAGGACCGTTTCCTGCAAACCACTGGCGAGCTCAAGGACCGCATGACGGTGCTGATGGGCGGCCGTGCCGCCGAAAGGTTGGTCTTCGACGAGGTCTCCACCGGCGCCGCCGACGACCTGGCCAAGGCCACCGAGATCGCCCGCCACATGGCGACCCGCTTCGGCATGACCGCTGAGACCGGCCAGGTGGTCTACGAACAGGAGCGCCAGGCCTTCCTCGGCGACACTTACGGCACGCTGAGCCCGCGCAGCTATTCAGAGGCCACGGCGCGGGAGATCGACCTCGAGGTGCGCGCGCTGATAGAGCAGGCCTACGAAGAGGCCCAGCGCATCCTCGAGAGACGCCGCAATACCCTAGAAAAGGGCGCGGCCCTACTGCTCGAACGCGAAACCCTGACCGCCGACGATTTCCCCGCCATCAAGGCGCAAGGCGAAAAGGCGCCACCGCAATAGGAGCTGGCCCAAGCGGCAGCGATGCCGTCCAAGACATCTCGTCACCGCGAGGCGAACCGCGATGAGCGAAGCTGACAGGGACGCCAGCATGAATTGCAACAGCCCGAGACCTGCTGCGAAGAGAGCACCCGCCGTCTGATGCGGGCACCCCTGGTTCCCCTGTCCCGCATCGTTGCATCATGGACCGTTCGGCCCCATGTTAGACTGCAACGATTTACTCTGGCGGGAGCCCCGGCACACATGTCCTTAGAAGATCTCCACCTGACGCTGCGCAATCTGACCCTGGACGACTACCCCCAGCTCAAGACGCTGATGGATCGCATCTATCACGACCTGGGAGGCGCCTGGCCCCAGCACACCATCGAGCGCCTGGTCAGCGAATTCCCCGAAGGCCAGATCGTTATCGAAGACGACGAAACCCTCGTTGGCATGGCGCTGACCGCCCGAGTCGACTACGAGGAGTTTTCCAACCCGCACCGCTACGATGACCTGATGGATCAGCGGGAGATCATCCTCAACGCCCCGGAAGGCGATGCCATGTACGGCCTGGATGTGCTGATCGATCCGGCCTACCGCGGCTACCGGCTTGGCAGGCGCCTCTACGAAGCGCGCAAGGATCTCTGCAAGTCCATGAATATGCGAGCGATTCTTGCCGGCGGCCGGATCCCCAACTACCACCAGTACGCCAACGAGATGTCGCCGGCCGAGTACTTGGATCAGGTTTCGCGCAAGGAGATCCACGACCCGATTCTGTCCTTCCAGCTAGCCAACGACTTCCAGGTCAAGCGGCTGCTGCGCAAGTATTTGCCGGAAGATGAGAAGTCTCAGGGCTACGCGACCCTGCTCGAATGGAACAACATCCTTTACGAGCCTGCGGAATCGGTGCTCGACTCCCGCAAGACCCAAGTGCGGGTCGGGGCGGTGCAATGGCAGATGCGCGAGTTTTCCTCGGTGGAAGCGGTCTTGCAGCAGGCCGAATACTTCGTCGATGCCCTGTCCGATTACCAAAGTGACTTCGCGGTATTTCCGGAGCTGTTCAACGCCCCGCTGATGGGCCTGCAGGACCGCGCCGCCCAGCAGGACCAGATCGAGGCGATCCGTTTCCTGGCCAGCTTCACCGAGCGTTTCAAGACCGAGCTGTCGCGCATGGCGGTGTCCTACAACATCAATATCGTCGCCGGCTCGATGATCGAGGAACGGGAAGATGGCAACCTCTACAACATCGCCTACCTCTTTCACCGTGACGGTGACATCGAAGCCCAGGCCAAGCTTCACATCACCCCGCAGGAGCGCCGCGACTGGATCATCGAGGGCGGCGATGACCTTCGAGTATTCGACACCGATGCGGGGCGGATCGGTATCCTGATTTGTTACGACGTCGAATTTCCGGAGCTCTCGCGGCTGCTCGCCGATCAGGACATGGACATCCTCTTTGTGCCCTTCTGGACCGACACCAAGAATGGCTACTTGAGGGTGCGCCATTGCTCTCAGGCCCGCGCTATCGAGAATGAGTGCTACGTCGTGCTGTGTGGCAGCGTCGGCAACGTGCCCTCGATCGAGAACATGGAGATCCAGTACGCTCAGTCCTCGGTGTTCTCGCCCTCGGACTTCCCCTTCCCCCACGATGCCGTGCTGGCCGAGACCACGCCCAACACCGAGATGATCATGTTCTCGGACCTCGACCTGAAGCGGCTCACGGTGGTGCGCAACGAAGGCTCGGTGACCAATCTCAAGGACCGCCGCAAGGATCTCTTCGACCTGCGTTGGCGCGACTGGTCATGGAAGTCAGGCTCTCGCCAGGAAGACAACTGAGTCATGCTCGAGCGGTGGCGGAGCTGGCGGGCGGCGCGTTTCAACGCCCGTCATCCCTTTCCCGAGGACACCTGGAGAGAGGCACGCGCGCGGCTCCCCCTGCTTGCAGCCTTGAGCGATGAAGACGCCGAACGACTGGGCCGGCGAGCTTGGGGCTTCGTTCATGATAAACGGCTGTCACTGCACCCGGCCCTGGCCGATACGGCTTTTGACGAACCGGCCCGCCTGGCACTGGCCGGTCAGGCGTGCCTGCTGACGTTGGGCTGGTCGCAGGCCGAGCATCAGGAAGCCTTCGCCAATGTGCACGAGATCCTGATCCTGCCCGATGCCTTCCCGCGCCACGTCGAAGAAATGGATGAAGCTGGGGTGATGCATGAATACGCCGACCAGCGCGCCGGCGAGACTTCTTTTCAGGGCCCGGTCGTCGTGGCCTACCCCGAACTGATGGCAAGCGGCGACTTCAGCGGCTTCAATGTATTGATCCACGAGCTCGCCCACAAGCTCGATATGGGCAACTCGAGAGATGCCGACGGTTTCCCACCGCTGCCACGCGACATGGCCGCCAGTGAATGGCACCGGGTTTTCACTGCGGTCTGGGACGACCTTCAGGCGCATCTGGCGCGCGGCGAGGACACTCCGATTGACGACTATGCGGCTAGCCATCCGGGAGAATGTTTCGCCGTCTGCTGCGAGCATTTTTTCAGTGCCCCGGACCTGCTCGACAAGGCCTATCCGGCACTCTACTCCCTGCTTTCTCGCTACTTCCAACAAGATCCGCTAGCGCGCCTACCAACTCCCTCTCACCCCTGACCGGCTCGGCCATAGCAGCGCCACCTCAAGACGCTCAAGGCAGTTCTCTGACGGGCCTGCGCCCCATGTCATATCCACTATGCTGCTAAGGCTATGTGGTCTTAAGGCTGCTTTAAGGAAAAGCATGCAAGATACATAGCCTGCTGATGAGACTGTACGGAAGCAAAGAGATGTCATCTTGAGTACACCGCTGGTATCGATCGTCATTCCTGCCAAAGATGAAGCAGGCAACCTGCCTGCGCTGCTCGACGAAGTCGACGCAGCCCTCATCGACATCGACTATGAAGTGCTGGTCGTCGACGATGCTTCCCAGGATGATTCCTGGGCCATGCTAACCCGTCGTGCCACAGCAGATTCCCGCCTGCGCCCCTTGCACCATGACAAGAGCGCCGGCCAGAGCACCTGCGTCTGGCAAGCCGCTCGGGAAGCCCGTGGCGCATGGCTCGCTACCCTCGACGGCGACGGGCAGAACGACCCTGCCGACCTGCCCCGCCTGCTCGAACGTGCCCAGCGCGGCGATATCACGCTGGTGGCCGGCCACCGCACTACTCGCCGCGATGACTGGCTCAAGCGGCTGTCCTCTCGAGTCGCCAACAAGGTGCGTGCGGCCCTGCTCATGGACGACACCCCGGATACCGGCTGCGGCCTCAAGGTGATCCAACGCGAAGCCTTCCTGGCACTGCCCTACTTCAATCACATGCACCGTTTCCTGCCAGCTCTGGTGCTGGCTCAGGGCGGTCGCTGTGTGTCGGTACCGGTCAATCATCGCCCTCGCGGCACCGGCGAGTCCCATTACGGCCTTAACGACCGTTTGTGGGCAGGTCTGCTCGACATACTCGGGGTGATGTGGCTGCGCAAGCGAACTCGTCTGCCGGCACCGGTGAGTGCTTTCGTGGCGCCCTCCGCAGTGGTTTCTGAACCGGCCCCCGGCCATTCAAGCCGTCAACGCTCAGGGGCTGACGCCGACGTGGTCCCGGCCTCAGTGCGAGAAACCTCACGATGAATACAGAATGGCTGTGGATCGGCGTCGGCTTTCTCGGACAAGCCATGTTCTCGGGACGCTTTCTGGTGCAGTGGTTGGCCAGTGAGCGAGCCAAGCGCAGCGTGGTTCCCTTGGCGTTCTGGTTCTTCAGCCTTGCCGGCGGCGTCACGCTGCTCGCCTACGCCATCTATCGCCAGGACCCGGTCTTCATCGCCGGACAGGGCGCTGGCCTGCTGATCTATACCCGCAACCTGATGCTGATCCGCCGTGAGGCCAAGGCTATGTCCGAGCCGGAGCCCGAATCGTCTCAGTCCTGAACCACGCCTTTACGTCTCGATACCTGCCGAGAGTTCCTCGATGCAACGTCCTGCTTACCTGCATGCCTCCTACCGTTACGGGTTCTGGTGGCTAGCCTTAGTGGCCCTGGGCCTGCTGGCTCTCGGCCTTGGCCTGCGCGACCCCTGGCCCGCCGATGAGCCACGCTTCGCGCTCAACGCTCTGGAAATGCTCAAGACCGGCCACTTCTGGCTGCCGCATCGTGGTGGCGAGCTCTATCCCGACAAGCCGCCGATCTTCATGTGGGCCACTGCCGCATCGATCGCCATCACCGGCTCGGTAAGACTCGGCTTTCTTCTGCCGTCACTGTTTGCCGCGCTGGGCACCCTGGCGCTGGTCACCGAGCTGACGAATCGCCTCTATGGCCGCCGGATAGCGCTACTGTCGGGCGCTGCCCTGCTATCGACCGTGCAGTTCGCGCTGCAGGCCAAGACCGCCCAGATCGATATGCTGGTCACGCTGTGGATCACGCTGGGGGCCTACGGGCTGATGCGGCACGCGCTGCTCGGTCCGGCAAGAGGCTGGTGGTACCTGGGCTGCGCTGCGATGGGGCTCGGCATCATCACCAAGGGAGTCGGTTTTCTGCCACTGCTGATGGTACCTGCCTGGGCGCTACTGGCCTGGCGTGGCAAGGCCACGCCACTACGCCTGAAGGAACTGGGGCTGGGCCTGGCACTGATGCTGGGCATCGCGGCCCTCTGGGTGGTGCCAATGGCGCTGATCACCACCTTCGGCGATGAACCGGGGATGGCCGCCTATCGCGACAACATCCTATTCAAGCAGACCGGCAAGCGCCTGGCCACCGCCTGGCACCATGTCAAACCCTGGCACTACTACATTGTCTCGGTGCTGCCCTGGGCCTGGCTGCCATTGGTACTGGGATTGCCCTGGGTGGTGCCGGCCTGGTGGCACCGCATCCGCCGCCTGGATGCCCGAGTGCTGCTGCCACTCAGCGGCACGCTGCTGGTCGTCGTGTTCTTCTCGCTGTCCCCGGGCAAGCGCGGGGTCTATATGCTGCCGACTTCGCCACTGCTGGTGCTGGCCATGGCTCCGCTGCTGCCGGGGCTTTTGTGCAAGCGAGGCCTGCATTGGCTTGCCGGTGGCTTGCTGGCCCTGCTCGGCGTCATCTTCCTGATGACCGGCCTGCTGGGCGCCCTCGGACTCCCGGCGCTGACCGAGCTTGCCGCCAAGTACGACGTCACGCCCTGGATCTGGTGGATCCTGCTGGGCGTCGCGGCGGTGGGGCTGCTCGTTTGGCTACGGCCGCGCCGCGGCATGCTGGGGCTGGCCGCCTGGCTGGCGGTATTCTGGGCGCTGTGGTCCACCTTTGGCTATCAACAGCTCGACCAGACTCGCTCACCCAGGGACATGATGCAGCGGGTGGTCCAGATCACCGGCCCTTCGGCCTGGCTGGCCCAACCCGACTTCGATGAAGAATTCCTGCTCCAGGCTCAACAGCCCAGCGTGCATTTTGGTTTTCACACCGACCAGGGCGCCCAATTCCTGCGGGCCTTTGACTGGCTCGCCCAGGCACCTGCCGAGCGCTGGATGCTGGTGCCCCAGGGCAAGGAAGATCAGATCGCCTGTGCCGACCTGAGCCAGGTCAGGGACCTTGGCCTGCAAAACAATGAACACTGGTGGCTGATCCCAGGACCGGCCTTCACGTCCTGCCAGGGTGATGCTGGGGCAGCACCGCTGTTCGTGGCGCCGACGACGGTCGAAGACGCCGCCGCAGCGGGCTATCAGCCGGCGACTCGCCAATGGCAAGGTGCCGTGTCAGCCGAGCCAGAGGAGGCAGGCAAATGAAGGGGCTGATGTCGACTGCTAGCTGGACGTCTACGCCGAGCCACCGACAGAGCGTTCTGGAAGCCCGTCCGCTAACCAAGTCCACAGCGCCTGGGCCGCCTCCCGCGGCTGACGGTTGGCCGGGCGCACCAGCCAGAAACGCTCGGCGCTGGGAACCGATAACCCAAACGGCTGAACCAGGTCGTCACGGCTCTCGACCAGCCGACGATGGGTAAGAGCGATGCCTCCTCCGGCGGCAGCCAGCGTCAGTGTCATGATCTGGGTATCGCAGATCAGCGTCGGGCAGTCGTTCTCGATTCCGGCGATGCCCGCCCGCTCCAGCCAGGCCGGCCAGCCTACCGCGAAGCCTGCCGCGTGGAGCAGGGTCTCCCCAGCCAGGTCCACCGGCCTCGCCAGACGGGCGGCCACCTGGGGCGAGCAGGCCGGCACCATCGCCTCATCGCCAAGCGATAGCGCCTCCATTCCCGTCCATTCTCCCGAACCGTAGCGAATCTCGAGATCGGCACCTTCCGGCCCGAAATCCTCCGGCCAGATCGCGCTAACCAGGCGCACCGCCACCGCGGGATGGATGCGATGAAAGGCCAACAGCCGAGGCGCCACCCAGTTCTGCTGCATCACCGGCGTGGTACGCAGGGTCACCGGCGCATTAGGGCTCGGCCCGAATACCTCGGCGGTGCCCTCAGCCAACCGCGCGAAGGCCTCGAGCACGCTTGGCAGCCAGGCCTTGCCGGCCGGGGTCAGGCTCAGGCTGCGCGGGTGGCGCACGAACAACTTCTGCCCCAGACGGTCCTCAAGCAGGCGAATGCGCTGGCTGATCGCGGCCTGGGTCACGTTCAACTCCTGGCCGGCAGCGGTAAAACTCATGGTCCGGGCGGCAGCTTCGAATGCCTGCAGCCAGATCAAGGGGGGCAGTTCCTTCATGTCAGTTCCCTCATGTCAGAACCTTCTTAACAAGCGCTTGATGACAACGCCTTCATGAAAAACCTCGTGATAAGCTCAGCTAGGGCTATGGGGCCAGATTAATCGTTTGTCGCAGCGTGACGCAATCGCCAGCATAGGCGACCTAATTCTCGTCACAGGCCACTGGCCAGCAGGAGTGCCCCATGACCGACGCCACGCTATCCGTCCCCGCAACGCCACGCCCCGTCATTGCGATGGGCGAACTCTCAGCGTATGCCGATGCACCGGCACTGACCGATGCACTCGCCAGCGGCGCCCGCGTCACCCTAAGCTGGAGCGATGGTGCACAGGCGCACTTCCCACTGATGTGGCTGCGCGACAACTGCGCCTGCGCGGCCTGCCGCCACCCGGTCACCCGCGAGCGCCTCTATGTTCCCCTGTCGCCAGCCACCGCTGCCCCGCAGGCCTCGCTTGACAACGGCAACCTGACCCTGGTCTGGCAGGATGGCCATGTGAGCGATTTCGATGCCGGTTGGCTTCACCAGCGCCGCCCCGGCCAGGAACCGGCGCCTGTCATCCCGACGCGTCGCCCCTGGGCCGTCGATTATGGTCCCGAGTGCATCGCCCATGCCGACTTCGTGGGCAACGCCGACGGCGAGCGTGCCTGGCTCACAGCCCTGTTGCGCGATGGCTTGGTGATGCTGGATGGGGGCCCATTGGCCGATGAAGAGGTCAGCCGCCTGGCCGAACGTATCGGCCCACTGCGCCCGACCAACTTCGGGGCCCGCTTCGACGTTCGCTCCAAACCCAATCCCAACAATGCCGCCTACACCGCCATCGGTCTGGCGCTGCATACCGACCTGCCCAACTGGCGCCAGCCGCCGGACATTCAACTGCTCTACTGCCTGGAGAATGAAGCCGGGGGTGGCGAGTCTATCTTCGCCGACGGCTTCGCGGCGGCCGAAACCCTGCGTCAGCAGGATCCCGAGGCCTTCCGGATCCTCAGCGAGACGCCGATCGACTTCCGCTTCCAGGACGAGGAGCAGGACATCAGTACCCGCGCGCCAGTGCTGTCAGTGGATCACGACGGCCAGCTGATCGAGGTACGCTTCAACAACTGGATTCGCGACAGCCTGCGCCTGCCGGCCCACGTCATCGATGCCTGGTACGACGCCTATCGCCAGTTCTGGCAGCTGCTGCATTCCTCGGCGCACCAGCTCGACTTTGCCTTGGCCCCGGGGCAGATGGTCGCCTTCGACAACCGTCGAGTGCTGCATGGCCGCCGCGCCTTCGACCCAAGCACCGGTCGGCGCCACCTGCAGGGCACCTACCTGGATCTGGACATGCTGGAATCGCGCCTGCGGGTGCTGTCTCGCCCCGGTTGACTCCCTGCTTTCCTGATGCCGTGACAACGGCGCAGCTCGCCTGAACAAGCAGCGCCATGGCTCGCCCGATAGGTGGAGTGATGGCCGTCCGAACAATAGACCATGCAAGGAGATGTTCATGAACACCGCACTGCGCACAACGCTTACCACCCTGTCGGTGCCTGCCGCACTGACGCTTTCCCTGCCGGCCCAGTCCGATGATGCGACTCTGGACTTCGGTGTGCCCGCCTGGCCGGGTATCACCGTCAAGACCGAAATCGCCAGCCAGTTGCTCAGCCCGCTAGGCTATGACACCAGGGTGCAATCACTTGGCATGCAGGTCATCTATCAGGGCATGCAGAGCGGCGACGTCGATCTCTTCCTCGGCGCCTGGTTGCCGGCCCAGGAGGATCTCTACACACCGCGCGTGGAAGATGGCAGCCTCAAGCGAGTGGCCAACAACGTCGATGGCGCTCGAATGACGCTGGCGGTCCCCGAGTATCTGTACGAGCAAGGCATCACCAGCTTCGCCGACCTGGACGCACAGCGCGAGGCCTTCGATGGCGAGATTTATGGCTTCGGCGCCGGCTCCGCGGCCAGTGAGATCCTTCACCAAGCCATCGATGAGGACGCCTGGGGGCTCGGCGACTGGGAACTGGTGGATACCAGCGTCGTTGGTATGCTCAGTGCGGCACGCAGCGCCATCAGCCGCGAGAAGCCTATCGTGTGGGTCGGCTGGACGCCCCATTGGATGAACCTCGAACTCCCAATGCGCTACCTCGAGGACCCCAACAACCTGTTTGGCGAGAACAATGGCGAGAGCGAGGTGCTAACCCTGATGCGGTCGGACTACGCCGAGACCCATCCCAATCTCGAGCACTTCTTCACTCAGTTCACCTTCAGCGCTGACCAGCAGAGTTGGATGATCAACGAGTACGGCCAGGAGGAACGAGACGTAGAAGACGTTGCACAACAATGGATCGCGGATCATCCCGAGCGTATCCAGGCCATGCTTGAGGGCGTGACCGACCGCGACGGCCGGCCCGCCTGGCCACAAGTACAGGACGCGCTGGCGCTGTAACGGCTCAGGGCCTCGCCCGCGCTCAAGGCCTTGAGCGCGGCACGGCATAGATCATCGCGCCCGGTGTGCCGCTTTGGCCGCCGGGCGCATTGTCGTATGCTATGGCGTCATTTGGCCTACCACCTGCAAGGATCTCGCCCGCATGCCACGCTCCTTACTGATGATTCTGCTCCTGCTCGTCACCCTGCTGGCGCTGGGAGGCCTGTGGCAGTGGCTGGCCATGCACGATGTATTGACCGTGGCACGGCTGCAGGCCATTGCGGCGGGGTCGGTGGCCTGGACTCAGACCCCCTGGGCGATTCTAGTGGTAGTGGCGGTCTATGCAGGTGCATCACTGGTGATGTTCCCGCTGAGCCTGCTGGTGGCGGTGACAGGTCTGCTCTTCGGTCCTTGGTGGGGCTTCGCCTACGCCCTCGCAGGCACGCTGGCGGCGTCGATGCTGACCTATGGTGTGGGCCGCCGGCTTGGCCGCGAGGCGCTGATGCGCTACGGCGGCCGACATCTCAAGGGGTTATCGCGCTACCTGGCAGGGCGAGGCATTCGCACCATGACGGTGGTCAATCTGCTGCCGCTGGCGCCCTTCACCCTGACCAATATGCTGGCCGGCGCCTTTCACCTGCGGTTCCGCGATTACCTGATCGGCTCGATCATCGGTATCGTGCCGGGGCTCGTCGGGGTCACGCTGCTGGGCAGCCAACTGGGGCAGCTGGTCACCGCCAACAATCAGAGCGAAATCGCCATGTCGCTTGGCGGCATTGCCCTTGGGGTGCTGGTACTGGTGGGGCTCAAGCGCTATGCCTCGCGCCGCCAGCAACGCGAGCCGGCCCGTTCGGCTCAAACACGGCGCCCTCCCGAACAAGCCGACACCCAGGATGCCACCCGCAGGCCGCAGGAACAGGGCGACTCGGCCAACTCATAAGGCGCCAACTCATGCGTTAGCGCCAACGGGCACCGACCTCTGCCGAGGCTGGTGCCCGTTTATGTGTTGCGCACTTCCGGTTGGTGCTTTCCACACTTGGCTTGCCCACTCTAGGCCTTCAAGTATCAGCCCTGGGCTCGCTATTTGGGGGCAACCTCCTTCGACTCCGACTCGTCATCCTCGTGGCCACGACCGATCAGTGGTTGCCAGTCGGCATGCTCCCACTCATCTTGCAAGATTGAGCGCAATATCCGGCCACGGTGACGCAGCATGTGCCACTCCGCGCCCAAGCGGCTGCGTACTCGATCCCAGGTACCGTCGTCGGCGTGGCTGAAGGGCCCCCCCACGGCAATGGCTTGGCGATAAACCTCCAGGCAGCGCTGGGCACAAGCGGTTTCATCGAAGGCTTGGGCGGTGGCCAGCGCCCCCTCGGCCATCGCCGACCGACACTCAGTGTCGGCAAGCGCCACCATGGCATCGGCCATTGCCTCACGGTCATCCTCGGGCAACAGCCTGCCATTACGGCCATCCTTGAGCACCTCGCGCACCCCGGGAGCGGCCACGCCCACCACCGGCAAGCCGGCGGCCATTGCCTCGACCACCACCATGCCCTGAGTCTCGCTATGGGAAGCGAAGCCGAAGACATCCATGGCGTGGTAGGCATCGATCAGCGACTGGCCCTGCAAACGCCCAGTGAAGTGCAGACGCGAGGCCACACCATAGCGCTCGGCGACCTCTTCCATCGCTTCACGGGCATCGCCGTCACCGACGATCAGGCAGTGGGCATCGGGCAGTTGCTCGAGCATGCATGACAGCGCCTCGGTGAGAAACGGCAGGTTCTTTTCCTTGGCAAGACGCCCCACATGCCCCACCACATAGGCCTCGCTTGGAATGCCAAACTCGCGGCGCAGTGCGGTACCGCCGCCCTGTGCGAAACGCCGGGTATCGACACCGCTGGGTACCACCCAGACATGCGGATTGGCATCCCGTTCGAAGAGCAGCTCACGGATACTTTCACTGGGCGCGATCACCGCCTCGCAAAGCCACGTGTACTGGGTGGAGAGGGCCACGGCGAAGCGCTGCATGCGCGGCGAATCGCCGGGCACGTAGTGGGTGTAGTGCTCGTACAAGGTGTGGTGGGTAAACACCAGCGGCAACCCATAGGTCTCGGCGGCCCGCGCTGCGGTATCGCCGAGCAGAAAAGGGTGATGCGAATGCACGATATCCGGATCGAAGGCTTCGATGGCCTCATAGAGCTGGCCGGGAATCGGCACCGGCAGCGAAAAGTCGCTGCCATTGAAATGCTGGACGGCGGCGACGCGTACCACGTCGTTCTCGTCCTCCGGCTGGCCGGTCAATTTGGGGGCCACCACCAGCACCCGATGCCCCTCGGCCTGCAGCCGTGTCTTCAGACGCTGAACGGACTCACTGACCCCGCCCACGATCGGACAGTAAGTGTTGGTGAACATCAGCACATTCACGCCATAGACTCCCTCGTCAGCGTTTCCTGGATGCGCCGGCCGCCTATCCTTGCATGACCTCGCCTTCCTCAAAGATAGGCGATGCGGTAAGAAAACCCAGACGGCACTCGACGGCGCAGATCATACACCCCATACGAGCCTGATCGCACTCGCCATTGCCAAAGCCAGCGCCAGGAACATGAACAAGAACAGGAACAAGAGCAGGAAATCGATCATGGTAACGCCGCGCCCTAAGGGGCTGGGGAACCCACCGGTGGCACCTGTGGAAACTCAGGCAGTGGCGGCACCCGGTCGACCATCGAGTGCTCGAGATAGTGGATGAAGGTGTGAATCCGCTGTGGCACATGGCGGCGTTGATCGAAGACGGCATGAAAATCGGCTCTGACGCCCTGCCAGCCCGGCATCAACTCGACCAGCCGCCCCGCCGCAAGATGCTCATGCACGTCCCACCAGGAACGCAGCATGACGCCATGGCCATCGATCGCCAGCTGCGTGATCACTTCACCGTCGTTACTCGCCATCTCGCCGCCGACCTTGACGCTGCGCGTCTGCCCTGCCTCACCGCGGGGCTCAAAGCGCCACAGAGCGAAGTCGCTGTCATTCTCACGAATCACCAGACAGCGGTGGTGCCCCAGATCCGCTGGCACCTCGAGTCTTGGCATGGCCTGACAATAGGACGGCGCCGCGCACAGCAGGCGACGATTGGCGAGAATTCGCCGCGCCACCAGCCGCGAATCCGGCGGCTCCCCCACCCGAATGCCGATATCGAAACCCTGATCGCTGAGGTTCATGGGGAAGTTGGTCAGTTCAAGCCAAGCGGACAGGGCCGGGTGATGCTGGCAGAACGACGACAGCAGCGGCGCGACATGGCAGCGGCCGAAGCCGAAAGTGGCATTGATACGCAGGCGACCCGAGAGATCGGCACGCCGGTCGCCGATGGTCTCCTCCAGCTCACCAAGGTCGTCGAGGATCAGGGCACCACGCCGACAATAGAGCTCGCCCTCGGCGGTCAGCGTCAGGCGACGGGTGGTGCGGTTGGCAAGCTCTACCCCCAGGCGCGATTCGATCTGCTTGAGGCGCTTGCTGACCGCCGACAGCGAGAGGCCCAGCTCGCGGGCGGTGGCGGTCAAGCTGCCGCATTGGGCCAGTCGCAGGAAAAAAGCCAGATCATCGAGTTGGGCCACGAATGCATTCTCCACTTGAACGCAACAATAACTTGCATTATAGCCTGATTATGCAGCGAACGGGTGCGGGTAGACTGAGGGACTCGCCACTCACCCCATTCAAGGAAGACACCCATGAGCCATCGTATCGCCATACTCGCCGGTGACGGCATCGGTAAAGAAGTCATGCCCGAGGGCGTGCGCGCTCTTGAGGCTGCCGCCAAACGCTTCGGCATCGAGCTTCAGCTCGAGCCGTTCGACTTCGCCAGCTGCGACTACTATCTCGAACACGGCCAGATGCTGCCGGACGACTGGCACGCGACCCTCGCCCAGTTCGACGCCATCTTCTATGGCGCCATCGGCTGGCCGGACAAGGTGCCCGACCACATTTCCCTTTGGGGCTCACTGCTCAAGTTTCGCCGCGAGTTCGATCAATACGTCAACCTGCGCCCTTGCCGCCTGCTGCCCGGTATCAAGAGCCCGCTGGCGGGCCGTGAACCGGGTGATATCGACTTCTACGTGGTGCGCGAGAACACCGAAGGCGAGTATTCGAGCGTCGGCGGCACCATGTTCGAGGGTACCGACCGCGAGGTGGTGATTCAGGAAACGGTGATGACCCGCCACGGCGTCGACCGAGTGCTCAAGTATGCCTTCGACCTGGCCGCCACCCGCCCCAGGAAAAAGCTGACCTCCGCCACCAAGTCCAACGGCATTGCCATTACCATGCCCTGGTGGGACAAACGTGTGACCGCCATGGGCCAACACTACCCAGACGTCAACGTCGATCAGTTCCACATCGACATTCTGACCGCCAATTTCGTGCTGCACCCCGATTGGTTCGACGTAGTGGTGGCCAGCAACCTGTTCGGCGACATCCTCTCCGATTTGGGCCCGGCCTGCACCGGCACCATCGGTGTGGCCCCCTCGGCCAATATCAACCCGGAGGGCACCTTCCCGAGCCTGTTCGAGCCGGTGCACGGCAGCGCACCGGATATCGCGGGCAAGCATATCGCCAACCCCATCGGCCAGATCTGGTCCGGCGCCATGATGCTAGAACATCTGGGGCACAAGGAAGCCGCCGATGCCATCGTTGCCGCCTTCGAGGCTGTCCTCGCCGCGGGGGATACCGCAGTGCTGACTCCTGACCTTCAAGGCACGGGCTCTACCCAGGCGCTGGGCCAGGCGATTGCCGCGCGGATCGCTGCCGGCTGATACCCCAGGACGGCCGACGGCCCTGGCGTCATATCATGAATCGCTTATGATGAAGGCTCATTACCTACCGTCCAGGAGCCGCCATGCCGCTTTGTGATCTGACTCGTCGGTCCTCGCCTCGCCGCTTCGCCGTCGCCCTGCCACTCGTCGCCGGGGGACTGCTTAGCGGGTGCACCGGCATCCCCGAAGGCACTCAGGCGGTCACGGGCTTCGATCTGGACCGTTATCTTGGGCACTGGCACGAGATCGCGCGACTCGATCACAGCTTCGAAGAAGGACTCGACTGCGTGACCGCCGACTACTCCCTGCGCGATGACGGCGGGGTGAAGGTGATCAACGCAGGCGTGAACCTCGAGACCGGCGAGCCCAACGTGGCCGAAGGCAAGGCTTACTTCATTGATGAGCCGAGCGTGGCACGCCTGAAAGTCAGCTTCTTCGGCCCCTTCTATGGGGGGTACAACGTGCTGGAACTCGACCCCGACTACCAGCACGCTCTGGTGGCCGGCCCCAATCGCGACTATCTGTGGATCCTGGCCCGTACCCCAACGATTGCCCCGGACACCTATCAAGCGCTGGTGGAGCGCGCCGCCGAACTCGACTTTGCCGTCGATGACCTGATCGAAGTCGAGCAGGGCCAGGCCTGCCCGAATCGCTGATCGGCCCACTCATTGCCCCAATGAAAAATCCCCCGGCATTTGCTGCCGGGGGATATGATGGCGCCGAATCAAAAGGCTTGCGTATCAGGCGCTGGAAGGCACGCGGAAGTGTCCGACGGACTTGTAGAGGTCCGTGGACTGGGACTCCAGAGAGCTCGCAGCAGCGGCTGCCTGTTGCACCAGTGACGCATTCTGTTGGGTCACCTGATCCATCTGGCTGACCGCCTGGTTGACCTGCTCGATGCCCGATGACTGCTCATTGGACGCCGCCGAAATTTCCTTCATCAGATCGGTGACCTTCTGGGCGCTGTCACGGATGTCGACCATGCCGGCATCGGCCTGATCGACCAGCTTCACGCCCGACCCGACCTGTTCCGTCGACCGCTCGATCAGGGTTCGGATATCCCGGGCAGCACTGGCCGAACGACCGGCCAGGTTACGCACTTCGTTGGCCACCACGGCAAAGCCGCGTCCCTGTTCGCCGGCTCTTGCCGCCTCGACCGAGGCATTGAGCGCCAGCAGATTGGTCTGGAAGGTGATGTCGTCGATCATGGTGATGATGCTGGCGATCTCTTGAGAGCTCTCGCGGATTTCCCCCATCGCCGCCACCACCTGAGAAATGGTCTGCTGGCCGCTGGCCACCGACTCGGTGGTGTAAGACGAGAGCTGGCTGGCATGCTCAGCGTTTTCGGCATTCTGCCGCACGGTAGCGGTCAGCTCTTCCATGCTAGAGGCGGTTTCTGCAAGCGATGCCGCCTGCTGCTCGGTGCGAGCGGAAAGGTCGTTGTTGCCCTGGGCAATTTCACTGGTCCCCGTATCGATCGACTCACTGGACTGGCGAATCTTCGCGATCATCGCCGACAGTTCCAGGCGCATGCGTTCGATTTCATACATCAGGCTGCTTTCATCGCCCTGCCGCAGCGCTGTGGGCTGGGTCAGATCCCCTTGGGCGATATGACTCACGACGCTTGCCGCCAGCTTCGGCTCGCCGCCCAGGCTGCGGTATACGCTTTTAATCAACAGCAGGAAGGCGGCCGTAAGGGCACCACCGGCGATCAGCAGAATGATGGTGTATTGGCCTAGCTTCTTGTAGAAAGCCGCCTGGATGTCATCGGTATAGACCCCCGCCGCCATATTCCAGCCCCAGGGCTCGAACCGCTCGACATAGCTAACCTTGGAGAGCAGGGAGGAGCCATCATCTTTGCTACGCAAGGAGTGATACTGCAAGAAGCCCCCGCCGTTGCCCGCGAGCGTCGCGAGCTCGCCATAGACAGCCACACCGTTGGGGTCCTGATAATCACTCATATCGGAGCCCGCATCCCGACGCGGGTGGTAGACGATATCGGCCTGCGCATCGAACACGAAAACATAGTTTGAGCGGTTGGCCCCGAAGCGCATGGCATCCAGGTCATAGACCGCCAGTTGCTGGGCCTCGTCCATACTCAACTCGCCGGACTCGACACGCTCGGCGTAGCCGTCTAGCAGGGTGTGCACCATGCCGATGGTGCTCGACAGGGCTTGCTGGCGCTCTTCATACATCACGTCTCGGTTCTGCAACGCCATACTGAAGACGATGCCAATCATCACCACCCACATCAGGGCAAGCGTCAGCCACATCTTGCGCTTGAGTGTCCACTTCGTCGTTCTGACGGACCTTCCCCTTGATGCCGCTGACGCCCCTGTGTCGGCATGCGACGCATCATGCAAGGCAACTGCTCCACTCGTACTCATCTCATTGATACTCCCTTTCACTCTGAGCCCGAATGGCTCCTAGTGCTTGCGTCCTAAGGTTTTCTGCAAGAAGCAATATCGGCGCATGGCATAGGGATCTTTAGCCTTTCGTCTTGCATGCACTACCCAGCCAACAGATCGCTGACTACACACAATGTCTGACATACGGAAATAAGGATTCAACATACGCTAGAAATGGCACCGGCAAAGTCGGTTCACTCACAGCAAAGGAACAGCTCATGACACGACTTCTCGGACATCAGCTAGGTAGGCGCCAGTTTCTCACTGGCTCGGCCGCCCTCGGCGCGGCCATGACCGCGCCAAGCATCATGGCAGGAGGGCTTACCGGCGCCCCGCCATCACGCTATCCGATCGAGGCCTGGCAATCTCTGGACGACCGCTTCGATCGCTACATGCTGTTCAACTCACCACTCGAGCGCCATTGGAGCGGTGGGCTGTGGCTGGAGGGGCCGGCCTGGAATGCCGTGGGCCGCTATGCGGTGTTCAGCGATATCCCCAGGGCGCGCCAAATGCGCTGGGACGAGGCTACCGGCCAGGTCAGCGTGCTGCGCCATGAGGTCGGTCATTCCAACGGCAATGCCTTCGATGCCCAAGGGCGCCTGGTGGCCTGCGAGCATTCCCCCGCGCGGGTGGTGCGCTATGAATGGGATGGCAGCGTCAGCGTGCTGGCCGATCAGTTCAACGGCAAGCGCTTCAACGCCCCAAATGATCTCGTGACACTGAAAAGTGGCGGTATCATCTTCACGGACCCCGGCTATGGTGCTCACGTCGACTACGAGGGGCATCGCCGCGAGCTGGAGCTGGATACTGCCGTTTACTACTGGGAAGACGGCATGGACCAGCCCAAGGTGCTGACCACGGAGCTTTACAAGCCCAATGGCATTGCCCTGGGGCCGGATGGCAAGACGCTCTATGTGACCGATACGGCACCCTCTCACTACCCCGACCAACCCGCCACCATCAACCGTTTCACCCTCGCAGACGATGGCAAGCGTCTCGAAAAGGCGCACCGTCTGGTGGCCAGTAAAAGCGAAGGCTATGACGGCATGACGGTCGACATGGATGGCAACCTCTGGGTCGGTACATCTGGCGGAGAAGGCGCCGACGGCGTCAGCATCTTCGCTTCGGATGGCGTGCTGATCGGTCGCATTCTGCTGCCGGAAGTCTGCGCCAACGTCTGCTTTGTCGGCGATGATCGCAATCGGCTGCTGATGACCGCCAGTCAATCGATCTATACGATCTATACAGGCGCCCGCGGCACCTGAGCGCGAAGTTTGTCACACCGACGCCATGCCCCAACAGCCAGGCGGTCTGCACAGGACGCCTGGCTTGTTTGCCTCCCCACCTCGCCTCACTCCCAGCTGCTCTCGCTTTCACGTTCGCACCGATCATTTTCATCAGCCCGACGTCTGGCCTTGTCGCCACTACAATGGATTCGGAAAGTGGTGCTCAATCGTCGCCCGGCGACTGTCTCAAGACGGCCATCATGACAACAATCTCATGCCAACAATCCGACAAGCAGGCGTCTACATGACTTTTGACTCGCACGCTCCCGCTTCCTATTGTAAGCCGCTGCTGACCACGGCCTCTATCCTCACCAACAGCCGTGCGCACCATGCTGGGATTCCGCATGCTGGATAACTGGCTCAATCAACTGCTCGATGACGTCGCGCCATCAAGCGATCATGGACGCCTGCCCTTCGGGCACTACCGGCTGCACGGCCCCGGCATCCTCGAACTTATTCCCAATCAGGTGCAGCCCGACGCTCGGGCCTGTGTGCTGTCGGCAGCGGTGCATGGCAATGAGACGGCGCCGGTGGAACTCATCGGCGAGCTGATCTCGCGTCTCGAGGCCGGTCTGATCCGCCTCGGCGCACCGGTGCTGATCCTGATCGGCAACCCGCCAGCGCTGCGGGCCGGCGAGCGCTTCATCACCACCAACCTCAACCGGCTGTTCAAGCGCGATCTCACCGCGAGCGGCGAGGAACCGGACCGGGCCCGCACCCTGATGGCGGCCGTGGATGACTTCTTCACCCGACATGCGACACTGCCAGCGCTGCACTATGACCTGCACACGGCGATCCGCGACAGTCGCTATCCGCGCTTCGCGGTGGAGCCCTTCACCGAAGCCGTAGCCACCGAGGCCGCCCAGTGGCAGTGGCTATCCGGGGCCGGCATCCAGGCGGTGCTCCATCAGCACTGTCATAGCTGGACCTTCTCTCATTACTCGCGCCACTACCATGGCGCACAGGCGTTTACCCTGGAGCTTGGTCGCGTCGCTCCGTTCGGCGAAAATGATCTGCGCGCCCTGCGCCCCATGCGCGCACTGCTGGAGGCGCTGACCGAAGGTCATGCGCCACCGGGGGCGCCAACCCAGGCCATGAGCTTCTTTCGTGTCGAGCATGAGCTCATGCGTGAATCCGAGGACTTCGCCCTGTGTTTCGATGAGGCCACGCCGAACTTCAACGAATTCGCCCCCGGCGAACGGCTCGCCCGTGATGCCAAGGCCGGTGACTATGTGGTCGGACAGCATCCGCAGCGGGTGGTCTTCCCCAATGCCAAGGTAGAGGTCGGCGCACGTGCCGCGCTGCTGGTCGTCGAGGTGGCGCCGCCGACCTGAGACCGGCGAAGGATCAACAACACCAGGAACCCTACGCCTGTCGGCGACGGCCGATAGGCTGCGACACAAACACCCGACTCAAAATCATTAGAATTATATACATTAAAACAACAAGTTAGAGGAATTCCCCATGTTTCCCCACGCGCCCGATCTAGACAAAAGTCGTAGCACGCCAACTAAGATAGATTCTGAAACGCCGTTCTTGGGCTGATAGAATCGCCCCCTTTTCGCGCCAGCCACGCTGACTCCCTGCCCTGCCGTCATCCCCGGCACGAGGCCCCCTGCACTGGAGCTCGAATCCATGGCCGCTACGCCTATTCCCCTGGAAGTACGTAACATCAAGAAACGCTTCGGTGATACCGAAGTGCTGAAAGGCCTGTCGCTCAAGGCCAAGAAAGGCGATGTCATCACCCTGATCGGTGCCTCCGGTTCCGGCAAGAGCACCTTCCTGCGCTGCATGAACCTGCTCGAACAACCCGACGAAGGCGATCTGGTCGTCCACGGCGAAGACATCCGCTTCAAGATGACCAAGCACGGTCGCGAACCGGCCGATTGGAAACAAGTAGTCGACATGCGTGCCAAGCTGTCGATGGTCTTCCAGAGCTTCAACCTCTGGGCCCACATGACGCTGCTCGAGAACATCATCGAGGCGCCGATCCATGTGCTCGGCAAGTCCAAGCAGGACGCCATCGCACATGCCCGGGAGCTGCTCGAGCGGGTTGGGCTGGCCGAGCGCGCCGACTACTATCCGGCGCAGATGTCCGGCGGCCAGCAGCAACGCGGCGCCATCGCGCGGGCGCTGGCCATGGACCCCGAAGTGATGCTGTTCGATGAGCCGACCTCGGCGCTGGACCCGGAGCTGGTCGGCGACGTGCTCAAGGTCATGCGCGACCTCGCCAAGGAAGGCCGCACCATGATCGTGGTCACCCACGAGATGGCCTTCGCCCGTGATGTCTCCACCGAGGTGATCTACCTGCACCAGGGTCAGGTCGAAGAAGCCGGGCCTCCCGATGAGGTACTCGGCAACCCCAAGTCCGAGCGCCTCAAGCAGTTCCTGGCGCCCAAGCACTGATGCGCTGCCTCGGGACAAGGAGACACACATGATCGACCTGCATGGCTACGGCCCGCGCCTGTTCGAAGGCGCCATGATCACCATCCAGCTAGGGGTACTGTCGCTGATTCTCTCGGTGATACTCGGCCTGCTCACCGCCAGCGCAAAGATGTCGCGCAGCTGGCTTTTGCATCGCATCGGTACCCTCTACACCACCATCATCCGCGGCGTGCCGGACCTGGTGCTGATGATGCTGCTGTTCTTCGGCGGCCAGATCGGTATCAACCAGGTCACCGACTGGCTCTATTACCAGTTCGATATCGACATCTTCATCAACGTCAACGAGTTCGTGGCCGGGGTACTGACCATCGGCCTGATCTTCGGTGCCTACATGGGCGAGACCTTCCGTGGCGCCTTCATGGCGGTCGATAACGGCCAGATCGAGGCCGGTCGCGCCTATGGCATGACCAACTGGCTGGTGTTTCGGCGCATCCGCTTCCCACTGATGATGCGCCATGCGCTGCCAGGCCTGTCGAACAACTGGATGGTACTGCTCAAGACCACCGCGCTGGTGTCGGTGATCGGGCTTTCCGACATGGTGCGCGTGGCCGCCGAGGCCTCCAAGGCCACCCGCGAGCCCTTCACCTTCATGCTGATCGTTGCCGGCATCTATCTACTGATCGCCAGCGTCTCCGAGTGGGGCTTCGCTCGGCTGCAGAAACGCTATGACGTCGGCTTTGGGGAGAGCAACTAATGGAATCGCTCACGACCTGGATCGAGGGGCTGCTGGCCGACAACACCATCTTCACCCTGCAGACCCTCTCCTACTACGGCGAAGGCTTGACGACCACCGTCCAGCTGGTATTTCTGTCGCTGATCATCGGCCTGGTACTGGCGGTGCCGTTGGCCATCGGGCGCGGCTCCAAGCATCAGTGGATCAAGATGCCGATCTTCTTCTACTGCTATGTGTTCCGTGGCACGCCGCTACTGGTGCAGCTTTACCTGATCTATTATGGGGTGGTCTTCATCGACGGCATTCAGGACACCTGGTTGTGGGTGATCCTCGAGAAACCCTTCGTCCCAGCGCTGATCGCCTTCACGCTGAACACCGCCGCCTACACCACCGAGATCTTCCGCGGCGCCATCAAGTCCACCGCTCGAGGCGAGATCGAGGCAGCCCGTGCCTATGGCATGTCCTGGTGGCTGATGATGCGGCGCATCGTGCTGCCCAGCGCCTTCCGTCGCGCCCTGCCGGCCTACGGCAACGAGGTGATCTTCATGCTGCATGCCAGCGCGATCGCCAGCGTGGTCACGATCATGGATCTGACCGGGGCGGCCCGCTTCGTCTATGCGCGCTTCTATGCGCCCTTCGATGCGTTCCTGTTCGTGGCAGCGATCTATCTTTGCCTGACCTTCAGCATCCTCTACCTGTTCCGCTATCTCGAGAAGCGCCTTCTGGCGCACCTCAAACCATCGGGACAGTAACGGCTTAGCGTCAAACAAGCGTTGGAAAGCAGGGTAATATTGCACCTGCTTTCCCCTTCCGACCGTACCCGGGGTGCGCTATCTTGGGCGGCGGACATCACCCACGAGGTGATTCACTACAATAACGGAGACATCCTCCATGAAGATCCAGACAGTCCTCGGCATCAGCCTGATCGGCGCCACCCTCTTCGCCGGCAGCGCCAACGCCGACGTCCGCGACATCCGCATCGGCGTCGATGTCCCCTACGAACCGATGGAATTCCGCACACCCGATGGCGAGCTGACCGGCTTCGACATCGAGCTGGGCAATGCGCTTTGCGCCGAGATCGGCATTCAGTGCGAGTGGGTCGTGCAGGGTTGGGACGGCATCATCCCCGGCCTGATGGCCCGCAAGTACGACGCCATCATGTCGTCCATGACCATCAACGACGATCGCCGCAAGCAGGTGCTGTTCTCCGACCCGTACTTCACGCCGCCGTCCGCCTGGTTCGCTCCGGCCTCCAGCGACATCGAAGTGCCCTATCCGCAGACGCTGGAAGGCAAGACCATCGGTGTGCAGCGCGGTACCCTGCAGGACAACTATGTCACCGACAACTTCGGCGACGTGGCCGACGTAAACCGCTACGCCACCGCGGACGACATGGTCTTGGACATGGATGCCGGTCGCCTGGACATCGTCTTCCTCGATTTCCCGGTTGGCAAGGCGACGCTGATCGACAGCAACGCCGGCAACTACAAGGTCATCGGCGAAATGATCACCGAGCCCAAGGAATACTTCGGTGACGGCTTCGGCATCGCCTTCCGCCAGCGCGACGAAGAGCTGGCTAACGCCTTCAACGAGGCGCTTGCCACCTTGAAGGACAACGGCACCTACGAGGACATCTACAGCGACTACTTCGGCGCGAAGTAAGTCGCGACGCGTAAGCCTCAGCTTTTGCCTGGCAAGACAGCGGCCCCGATACGTTCGGGGCCGTTTGCGTTTGTATCGACGTCTACCAGTAGCCGGTCTCTTGGCTAGCCATTCAGCCCCGTGGATGCTCCCGGAGTGGATGCTCCCGGGGCGGATGCACCCCAGGCACATGACCACTCTCCTCCCCTGAAACCAGGCCGACCTCGTCTCCCGGGGGCCGGGACAACTCCTTGAGAATGCCGCACTCACTGGCGGGGCGCTGGCCCTGACAGCGTGCCCGCAGTGCCACGAGCGACTGCTCGAGGGCCTGCAGCTTGGCAATGCGATCCGCCACGTGGGTCAGGTGGGCATCGATCAGGGCGTCGGCCTCGTGGCAAGGCTGTTCCGGGTGGTCATGGCAATCCAGCAGGGCACGAATCTCGTCCAGGGTCATATCCAGCACCCGGCAATGCCGGATGAAGGCCAGCCGCTCGGCGTGGGTCTCGCCGTAGAGCCGGTAGTTGCCCGCCGTACGGGCGGGCTCGGGCAAGAGCCCTTCACGTTCGTAATAGCGGATGGTGACGACGCGACAGCCGCTACGCTTTGCCAGTTCACCGATCTTCATGGTCACGTTCTCCTGGGCGGGAATGAAGGGCTGAAATCAAGGGCCGGGATGAGGGACTTTCCTGCAAGACTTGACCCTATACTGCCTATAGGGTCTGTCATGGGGCAAGATTCGACCCAAGGAGTTCACGATGCCCAGTGATCACGTACATGAGCACGCCCATCAACCTGCTCACGCCCCTTCCCACGACCGTTCCCAAGAACTTGATCACGATCACAGGCATGACACTAGCCATGACCATAGGAACGACCATGACCCTGGCGGCTGCTGCGGCGCTTCGCCAGGGGGGCAAGGCAGCAGACAGCCCCAGAGTGCACCGCCAGGCAGCACGACCCTGCGTCTGCGCATCGAGGAAATGGACTGCCCCACCGAGGAAGCCCTGCTGCGCAAGGCGCTGGCTGAGGCGCCTGGCGTCGTCGCCCTGGACTTCGACCTGATGGCTCGGGTGCTGAGCATCCACCACGTGGAGAGCGACCCTGATGTCCTGGCAGCACGGGTTCGTGAGTTGGGCATGACGCCTCAACCGCTCGAGGCCGACGGTTCCGCAAAAGGCTCGCCAGCAGCGCCAGAATCGTTCACCTCCCGCTGGGGTAAGCTGTTGATCGCCGCCGCGCTGGCGCTGGGGGCTGAACTTGTGGGCTGGACCGGCTCAGCCGCCGCGACCTGGCTCATGCCGCTGCTGGCGCTAGCCGCCATTGGCCTGGTCGGCCTGCCCACCTGGCGCAAGGGCTGGGTAGCGCTTCGCCACCGCAGCCTCAACATCAATGCCCTGATGAGCGTAGCGGTGACCGGTGCGATCATGATTGGCCACTGGTCCGAAGCCGCCATGGTTATGGTCCTGTTCACCCTGGCCGAACGCATCGAGGCCAGCTCCCTGGACCGCGCTCGCCGCGCCATCCGCGACCTGCTGGATACCGCCCCCGACAAGGCACGGCGTCAGGCCCCAAACGGCGAATGGGAGACGGTGGCTGCCGAGGCCGTCGCGGTGGGTCAGGTGATTCGCGTCCTGCCCGGCGAGCGCCTGCCCCTGGACGGCGAGATCGTCCGAGGCCAGCCGACGCTGGATGAGTCACCGATCACCGGCGAGAGCCTGCCTCGCGACAAGGGCCTCGGCGAAACGGTCTTCGCTGGGACCATTAACCGCCAAGGCGACTTTGACTACCGCACCACCCGGCCCTGCAATGACACCACCCTGGCCCGCATCATCCATGCAGTGGAAGAAGCGCAGGCCAGCCGTGCGCCTACCCAGCGCTTCATTGACCGGTTCGCCGCCTATTACACACCGGCCGTACTGGCCATCGCCGCGCTCACCGCCCTGGCCTGGCCCCTGCTGGGGCTCCTCACTTCCATGCAGGTCGCCTGGATCGATGGTATCTACCGGGCACTGGTGCTGCTGGTGATCGCCTGCCCCTGTGCACTGGTGATTTCCACGCCGGTGACCATCGTCAGTGGGCTTTCCGCCGCCGCCCGTTCGGGCATTCTGATCAAGGGCGGACGCTTTCTCGAGCAGGGTCGAGCGCTTCGCTGGTTGGCGTTGGACAAGACCGGCACGCTGACCCAGGGGCAGCCTCGCCTGACTCACTGGACCGCACTGGATGATGGCTTAGGTGACGACCTGGGTGACCCGTCGACTACCAAGCAAGACGACGCCAACCGGGCATGGCTAGCCTGTCAGGCAGCCAGCCTCGCCGCGCGCTCGACGCACCCGGTATCCAGGGCCATCCATGGCGAGCTTGCAGATGTCGCCGGGGCGCAGGATGTCGATGCCTTTCGGGAACGTCCGGGGATGGGGGTGGAAGGTGAACTAGAAGGTGCCTCACTGTGGCTTGGCAACCGCCGGCTACTGGCGGCACGCGGCCTGACGAACGACGCCCTCGAAGCACGTCTTGAGACGCTGGAGCGTCAGGGCTCAAGCGTGGTAATGCTCGGCGACACGACCCGCGTGCTGGCGCTGTTCGCCGTTCAGGACCCCTTGAAACCCACCAGCCTCGCCGCCATCAGCAGCCTGCATGAACTCGGTGTGCGCACTTTGATGCTGTCCGGTGACAATCGCCACACCGTTGCTGCCATCGCCGCCGAAGCCGGTATCGACGAAGCCAGAGGCGCACTGTTGCCTGAAGACAAGCTGGCCGCCATCGAAGCCCACGCGAAAGATGGCGTGACCGGCATGGTCGGTGACGGCATCAACGATGCCCCGGCGCTCGCCAGGGCGGACATCGGCTTCGCCATGGGTGCCGCCGGCAGCGATGTGGCGATCGAGACCGCCGATGTGGCGCTGATGGACGATGACCTGGGCAAGCTGCCCACCTTTCTGAAGCTGTCACGGTCCACCCGTGCCGTGCTGATCCAGAACATCACCATTGCCCTCGGCCTCAAGGCCATCTTCATGGCGCTGGCCTTCACCGGCCAGGCGACCCTGTGGATGGCGGTGTTCGCCGACATGGGGGCCAGCCTGCTGGTGGTGGCCAACGGTCTGCGGCTGCTTCGTGCCGGGCATCGCCCAAGCCTGATGGCCGCCCAGGACGGGCAATAGCCGAGCACCCAGCGCGGCACCAGACGCAACGGCCATGAGAGAAACCATTCGAGAACAGCGGCCGAGACCACTATGGCAGACCGCTAGAGGCAGCGTCGCCCTCGGGCGACAGATGATTTCACCCTTCCTGCGCATTGCCTTGTTAGGATCATGCTCGTGCGCTCGCCGCTATCGCGGCCAACGCTTCCACAAGGACACCAAGGCACACCGTGCCGAAGGAGAACCGCCATGAAACTGAAACGTCACCTTGTCATTGCAGCGAGTCTCACCGGCACCCTGATCCTGGCCGGCTGCGACAACGGAGACGACACCGAGCAGGCCGCCCAAAACGAGACGCCCCAAGCCGAGCAATCCCAGGAGATCGAGCAGTCCCAGGAGAGCGAGCAGCAGGCCAGCCGGACCCTGCAAGGCAAACTGGAATTTTCCGCCACCGAGACGCCGCTGCCGGAAGACGCAGAGGTAACGGTCAGCCTTCAAGACGTCGCCAAGGCGGATGCTGCCCCAATCAGCGAGACCGCGGTAACTCCCAAGGCCGGTGAGCCCGTCGAGTTTGCCCTCGACTACGACGCCTCGGCGGTGAACGCCGACCACACCTACAATCTCCAGGCGAACCTGCATGATGGTGACGGCACCCTGCGTTGGACCACCAAGGAGCGCCACGTCGTCGAGATCGGCTCCGATGCCGCGACTACGCCCATCACCCTGGTGCTGGAACCGGTATCCAGCGGCACTTCCAGCGACGAGAGCCTGCAGGAAGCCCAGCAAGAAATGCTCGAACCCAAGGAGAACGCCGCGGCCGAGACGACCCCGAGCGACGCCTCGAACGCAAGCCTAGAGGAGATCGACGAGACAGCCACCGAGATGCAGGAGCCCACCACCTCGAAAGCGTCTGGCAGCAACGCCACCCAGTAAGCCATCAACGACCTGGCCGCGCCTGAATCAGCCGGCCAAGCGGCAGGCACAATGCCTTATCGCCAGCGACCTCAGGTCGCTGGCGGGTGCGCTGATCTGATAGTCGCCTCGACGCTACAGTTGGGCGCCGCCAGCATACAGGCGTAATATGGATCGAGTACAAGGGCCGCCAGTACATGCTCCACTACGCACAAGGAAGAGCCGCCATGCCTCATCTGATGTTCGTCTACGGAACACTGAAGCGCGGGTTCAGGAATCATGCCGACCATCTCGCCGATGCCGAGTTCGTCGATATTGGCACGACCTGCGATGCCTACCCGCTGGTGCTGCATGGTGAGGACTTTCGACCGGTGCTGGTCGAAGCCAGAGGCCAGGGCTATCTGGTGGCGGGGGAGCTCTACCGGGTCGACAATCAAACCCTCGATGCACTCGATCGCCTCGAGCGCATCAATGATCACGACGGCTATCGACGTCGCCGCCTGGCCATCACCGACAATCAGGGCCAGCGGCACAGCGCCTGGGTCTACATGAAACCCAGTGCCTGGGTAGACGATGTGCGTAGCGAGCTGATGGCGGCCTTCGATGATGAGCGTCATCGTGCCTGAGGATATCGGTCGGGCCGCGGACGGTCGGGCCGCGGGCGGCCAGCGCAGCGCCAGAAGACCGCCTTCCAAGCGGGCGATGATGTCGCACTGGACCGGCTGGGGCCAGTGGCTGGCGCTGATCACCATGACAGTGGATCACATCACCCGCTACCTGCTGCCCAACAGCTGGGACGCCGGTTGGGCGAGCTCATCGATCGGCCGCATTGCCTTCCCGTTGTTTTCCGCCATGGTGGCCTGGCACGGCCTGTTCAATACCCGAAGCCCACTGCGCTATGCGAAGCGCATCCTGATCATCGGCCTGGTCGCCCAACTGCCCTACATGACCATGCCGCGTGACGGCTTTCAGCTGAACATCTGCTTCACCCTGGCGGCGGGGCTTGCGGCCGGTATCTTGCTTCGTGACTTGGTATTTCGGAATCAGGTATTTCGGAATCAGGTATTTCGGGATCTGTCTATTAACGATAGAGCGTTTCAGCCCTTTAGCAGCCACCACAGACCACTCGATCAGTCTCGTATAGCCTCGACGCCCAAGGGCCTTGCGATCGCAAGCCTGGTAATGCTGGGCGTGGCCTGGTGGGTGCTGGGGGACTGGGTAGAATACGGCCACCAGGGTCTGGTGATGATTCCGCTATACATGCTGGCCTTCGCCGGTGTCGCCGGCTCCGACGCAGACCGTTTCACAGGCCTGGCAGCGGCGGCATCCGCACTGCCGGTATTGCTCAACGCCGGCCTGATGAACAGCTCCGAGATGGCCAAAGGATTCACCGTGGCGACCACTCTGACGCTGGTGCTGCTGGCCGCCGGTGCCTGGCGCTGGGTGCCGCGAGTCATCTACGCGATGCCACGACGGCTTTGGCTTGCCTGGTATCCGGGGCACTTCGCGGTGATCGCGCTGCTACTGCACTGGCCAAGCTAGGGAACAAGGTACAGCCAGGCGAGCAGCAACAGGGGCTCGCTAGAAAAGGCGCAAGGTCGGAATTGCATCAGGCCGACCGCAAGGCCGACCATTGATTCAGGTATGATACTTCATCAGGCTCGGGCTATGTCAGGCCATGTCGATGATCAAGCGCTACCAAAGTAGCGTTCGCGATCCTCGGGCGTGATATCGCTAATATGCAGCGGGTACTGCTCACTGCCCCGATCATTGAAGAAGTGATGCAGGGTACGCTCGATCGTCGGGAAGGCCAGCTCGTCCCAGGGCACTTCGTGCTCTTCGAACAACGCCACTTCCAGGCTCTCGGGGCCGGCGCCGAAGCCACCGGCGAGGTCGGCGCGGAAGATCATGAACACCTGGTCGATATGCGGCAGATTGATCATGGTGTAGAGATCGTGAATCTCGACCTCGGCGCAGGCCTCCTCGCGAGTCTCACGGGCCGCTGCCTCGACGGTGGTCTCGGCGTTTTCCATGAAGCCCGCCGGCAGCGTCCAGTAACCCTTGCGGGGTGCAATGGCGCGCCGGCACAGCAACACCTTGCTGCCGCTCACCGGCAGCGTGCCAGCGACGATGCGCGGATTCTGGTAGTGGATGGTACCGCAGGCATCGCACAGGAAGCGCGGGCGGTCATCGCCCTCGGGAATGGCAAAACGGACATTTTGCCCGCACTGGCTGCAGAAATTCATGACGGTCCTCACGCGGCCTGTGGGATGCCCACTTGACGCTCTGACGGGGGCTGGTTACAAGGAAATAAACCCTGTGGAAAGTCCATGTTAGAGAATCTTCGCGATCGCCTGCAAGCACATGTGCCGCAACGGCTGGCCCTCAAGATGCCCCGTGCCGCTGTGCTGCTGCCGATCGTGGATCGCCCCGAACCGACGCTGCTGTTCACCCGCCGCGCCGATCATCTCAAACAGCACGGCGGCCAGGTGGCCTTCCCCGGGGGCAAGTGGGAGCATGGAGACGACGACCTGCTGGATACCGCTCTACGCGAGGCAGAAGAAGAAATCGCCCTGCCCCCTGATCGAGTACAGCTGCTCGGTCGCCTCAGCGATGTCATCTCGCTGCACGGCATTCGCGTCACCCCCTATGTGGGACTGATTCCCGCCGACCTGCCGCTAGTTCCGGAGCTCAGCGAACTAGACGCCATCTTCGAGGTACCGCTGACACACTTCCTCGAGGACAAGCGAACCCATACCGATGTGATCCGGGTCGACGGACGCGACTACTATGTGCCGAGCTACAGGGTGTCGAACAGGACGCCCGGCGCACCAGGTACCCATGAGCAGGCGACCAGGCCCCGGGACGATGACCACGTGATCTGGGGGCTCTCGGCGATGATGCTGGTGGAGCTGCTGGCGGAAGGCTTCGCGATGCCAATCAGCCTGTTCGAGCGCCCGCCGGGAGAGCTATGCTACCGGCCCGAACGTCGGATGAGTGCGCCATGATTTCCGATTCTCCGCTGCTCGACCCGGCCGGACTGACGAGCCTGGTCGATGGCTTGGTCGAACACGGCTGGTGCGTGGCAGAAGGCTTCATCGACCCTGCCCTGTGCCTTGCGTTGCAACGCGAACTCACTGACCTGGCAGCGCGTCACGCGCTGCGCGCCGCCGGCATCGGCCGCGGTGAGGCTCACGAACTGCGCCGCGACATCCGCGGTGATGCCATCCACTGGCTGAATCGGGAGAGTCTGCCGCAACGCCAGTACCTGTCCGCCATGGACAGCCTGCAGCACGCCCTGAATATAGAGCTTTACCTGGGGCTGTTCGAGTTCGAGGCGCATTTCGCCCACTATCCGCCGGGCAGTTTCTATCAAAAGCACGTCGACAGCTTCCGCGGCCGCGCCAACCGAGTGGTCTCGACAGTGCTCTACCTGAACCCCGACTGGCCCGACGACGGCGGTGGCGAAATGGCGATATTCGATCCCTCGGAACCAGGGCGCGAGCTTACGCGCATCCGCCCCGAGGCCGGCACCTTCGTCTGCTTTCTCTCGGAAACGATCCCCCACGAGGTACTGCCGACCCGACTGCCGCGGGCCAGCATCGCCGGCTGGTTCCGCCGCAACGCCTCTCTCAACGGCCTGGTTGACCCGGCGCGATGATCACGCTCCGAGCAATCGGAAGCGGCCTCACAAGGCATAGTCGATGACGCGCCGGTCGTAGCGGATCGCGGCCATGAACGGCATCAACGCCTTGTGTTCGGGATGCTGCTGATAGGCTTCCAGGGCTTCGAGAGAGGCGAACGTCGCCACAAGCGATAGATCTGCGGAGCTATCCGTGTGCAGCAGGTCGATGCCCACCTCCAGGCTCAACAGCCCCTCGATGCGTCCGTTCAACGCCTCCAGCTGACGCTTCGCCTGCGCGGCATTCTCGGCCTTGGTGCGATCCTCGGCCTGCTCATGCAGGGTCCAGAGCACGATGTGCTTGATCATGGGGTGTCCTTGTCGGTTGAGTGTGTAGAAATCGAATGAGTCGGAAAATCGGTACGCGCCTGCCACGCCGCCAGGCGCTCGCTGAGCATTCGGTGCCGCGCTGTCAGGCCATGAAACAGCCGCTCACGCAGCCAGGCATGCCCGGCATCGGCGTGATGGCGCTCATGCCAGACCAGCCAGTAGGAAAACGCCGCAACCTCGACCGGCAGAACGCGCACGGCAAGAGGCCAGTGATCGATCACGCTGGCCGCCAGGCAGCCCGGCACGCACAGCAGAAGATCGCTGTGCTGGGTGGTCGAGAAGCTCGCCAGGAAGTGCGGCTGGCGCAGACTGACCCGACGGGCCAGTCCCTCGCGCTCCAGCGCCAGATCCACCGCGCCTCGATCGTCGCCGCCCATGCTGACCAGTTGGTGATCGGCAGCCAGAAAATCGTCCAGGTCTAGCGCTTCCTTGGCGGCCAGCGGGTGATCCTCGCGCATGACGCAGACGAAGCGATCGGCGCCGATCTCGCGGCCATGCACGCTCGCCGGCACTCGCTCGCCGGGCACGCTGATCGCAAGCTCGGGGCCCCCCTCGTCCAACTGGTGCTCGATGCTGCCACGATAGCTCTCGACTTCGAGACGCAGATGCGGCGCCTGCTCCTTCAGCGCCCGCCATTGGGGCGCCAGAAAGGCATGCATGCCGTAGTCGGTGCTGGCCAGGCTGAACCGGCGGGTGGTGCTGGCCGGATCGAAGGTCGGCGGTGCCAGCAGCGCCCCCAGCTCCTGCAGCAGCCTTGCCAGCGGTGGGCCCAGCGCCTCGGCTCGGGCCGTGGGGCGCAGGCCGCGGTGGGTGCGTACGAACAAGGGGTCATCAAAGGCCTGGCGCAGCTTGGCCAGAGTCCGCGATACCGCCGGCTGGCTCAGGTTGAGCCGCTCGGCGGCCCGCGACACACTGCGCGAATCCAGCAGCGCATGCAGGGTGACCAGCGCATTGAGGTCATGACGGGCAAGATCGGCGAGGTGCATGCAAACTCCGAATGAGGGCTGGGGACGGCGCTTCGGGCTTCAAGGGCCAACCATATCACTTAAACGCATAGCACGATTAAGCAACATGCATTGGATTGATATGACGATAGTGCACTAGTCTGGAGCCATTATCTGGGTGAGCCCGGCAAACGTTTGCCCCTCAACGCTCATCACCTCTCAACCATCACCTCTCAACGACCATCTTTTCACGGAGACAGCCGATGCAAAGCCGCTATATCACCATCACGGACCATCCCCAAGGCACCCCGGCGCGGGAACTGTTCGAGCTTCACGAGACCGAGCTTGCCCCCCCGGCCGATGGCGAGGTTCGGGTACGCAATACCTGGCTGTCTGTCGACCCCTACATGCGTGGTCGCATGAGCGGTGTAACGACCTACATCGATCCGTTCGAGCTGAACGAACCGCTGCAAGGCGCCGCCGTCGGCGAGGTCATCGAATCTCGCGACCCGAACTTCCCGGTGGGCGCCAAGGTTCGCCATATGGCGGGCTGGCGCGATATCGCTCAACTGCCGGGCAATCAACTCGAGCCGTTGCCCGCCTTGGAGGTGCCGGAGCAGGCCTACCTGGGGGTGCTCGGCATGCCAGGCATGACCGCCTGGATCGGCCTCAACCATATCGCCGAGATGAAGGAAGGCGACAACGTGCTGGTCAGCGGTGCCGCCGGCGCAGTGGGCTCGCTCGCCGTGCAGCTAGCCAAGGCCAAGGGTGGCACCGTGGTCGGCATCGCCGGCTCCCAGGAAAAGCTCGACTGGCTCGAATCCAGGGGCGTTAAGGCGGTCAGCTACAAGGGCAAGAACGCCGCCCAGTTGACCGAGGCGCTCAATGAGGCTTGCCCCGAGGGCTTCGATGTCTATTACGAAAACGTCGGCGGCATCTGCCTGGAAGCCGCGCTGAACAATCTGAGGGTCGGTGCACGAATCGCCGTCTGTGGCATGATCGCCCGCTATAACGAGGACACGCCCAGCGCCGGTCCGGGCAACCTGGCGATGATCCTGATCCGTCGCGCCCGCATGGAAGGCTTCATCGTCTTCGATCACTGGGCGAACTACCCTGCCTTCCTCGAAGAAGTCGGCCCGCAGGTCGCCAATGGCCAGATCGACTACGAAGAAACCATCGAAGAAGGCCTGGAGCGTGCCCCCGATGCCTTCCTCAAGCTCTTCGAAGGCGCCAACCAGGGCAAGATGCTGGTCAAGCTCTAAGCGCTCGCCACCTATGCCGTTTAGCTAATAAAAAACCGGCCGGACCCATGGCGGATCCGGCCGGTTTTTTTATGCGGGCTATTTCTACGGGCTATGCGGGTACGCCTAACCGTCGGCCACTAGATGACATAAGACTGTCGTTCAGGCCTTCTTGACGAACTCCGACTTGAGCTTCATCGGGCCGATGCCATCGATCTTGCAGTCGATATCGTGATCGCCTTCGATCAGGCGGATGTTCTTGACCTTGGTGCCGACCTTGACCACCGAGGACGAGCCCTTGACCTTGAGATCCTTGATCACCGTCACACTGTCGCCATCTTCCAGCAGGTTGCCGTTGGCATCGCGATAGACCGGCGAATCATCGCCGGCATCAGCCGCGGCGTCCTGGGCCCACTCATGGCCACAGCCCGGGCACACGAACATGGCGCCGTCCTCGTAGGTGTAATCGGCATCGCATGACGGGCAATTGGGAAGGTCACTCATGATTCGGTCCTGGTCGTATGGGGCTGCAATAAATATCGCTTAGAAAAGACGTATCACTAGGGTTTGATATATAAAACTTGGCCAATGGCGCTTGGTCAACAAGACGGACTCGCCTCAGTCGAGCCCTCTCCTCACGATAGCGCCGAGAGGCCCGAAGGCCAGAAAGCCTACCCGTTTTGGCGCCGCCACTCCACCCAGGACCCCATTCACCGCCTGCGGCATGGCGCCGCGCCGGCCAGATGAATGCATGAACCCGGCCCCACTGAGCAAGAGTCTGCCAACAGGAAAACGCCCATGATGACGCTGCTGTAGCGCCCCGCCTCCGTCTGCATCACGGCCGATCTCGCCCATCTGCCACGACCTCTCCCTGGACGTCACCGGGGTTTCGCAGCGGACAACTCGCCAACGACAAACAGCCGCAGCCGATACAACCATCGAGCTGGTCACGCAGCTTGGTCAGTTGCTGAATCCGCTGGTCAAGATCACCGCGCCACTGGGCAGAGAGTCGACGCCAATCCTTGGCGGTGGGCGAGCGCGAAACCGGCAGTGTATCCAGCGCCGCCTTGATTTCCGTCAGTGGCACGCCGGTTCGCTGGGCAATCTTGATGACCGCTACCCGCCGCAAGACGTCACGTGAAAAACGCCGCTGATTGCCGGCATTTCGCCAGCCTTCTATCAGACCCTTCGATTCGTAGAAATGCACCGTCGACACGGCGATACCGCAACGTCCCGCCACATCCCCCACCGTCAGGGCCTTCTTGCCCGGTTTCAGTCGCTGACTCGCCATGCCGTGATTACCTCGACCTTTTCTTGACCTCAACTTTACTTGAGGTCTTAGGGTGCTTGCTGAACGGTCGGCAATCAAGCGTCAGACGATCCCGCTTCTGCCGGCAAGTCATCGACTCCCTCCTGGAGAAGGAACCTCATGAAGACCTCACACAACGGACGTGACGCATCCCGCTCACTCGCGATGGTGATCGCACTGGCGGTGCTGATTGGCCTGAACCTGCGACCATCGATGGCCGCCATCGGACCGCTGATCGAACGTATCCAAGCCGATATCACCGCCAGCTATGCACAAATCGCCTGGCTGACCAGCCTGCCCGTGCTGGCCATGGGACTGGGTTGTTTCATTGCCCTGCGACTGGCCCAGAGGATGGGCTACAGTGCCCTGATAGGCGTTTCGCTACTGCTGATCGCCCTGGCCGATGGTTTACGTCTGACCAGCGAAAGTGTCGCCAGCCTGCTGCTCACGGCACTGGCCGCAGGCATCGGTATTGCCTTCATCCAGGCCTCGATGCCGGCCTTGATAAAGCACCAGGCCAAGCAGCAAACCCCACTGGTCATGGGCTGGTACATCGCCGCCATCATGGCGGGTGCTGCCCTATCCTCGACGCTGGCCCCGCGCCTTGCCGACATCAGCGGTAACTGGCGACATGGTCTGGCCATCTGGGGGCTGCTGGCGTTGCTGGCCGCCACTGCCTGGGGCCTTCGTGGCCAGATACTGCCGGCGCCGGTCACAGCTCGGTCTCAGGGCGCCCCGCAGGTCTCGCTATACCGCCAGCCACGCGTCTGGACCCTGGCCTGTTTCTTCGGCATGGGCACCGCAGGCTACACCTGTGTATTGGCCTGGCTGCCGCCCTATTACATTGGCCTTGGCTGGTCGGACTCCCGCGCCGGGACACTGCTCGGTTTTCTCACCGCGATAGAGGTCGTCTCGGGCCTGCTGCTGCCCGCCTTGGCCCAGCGCCAAGACGACCGTCGACCGGTGATCTTCTTGGCGCTGATCCTCAGCATGGCGGGATTCGTGCTGCTGGCGCTGGCACCGCTTCGCTTGCCCTATCTGACCGCAGCGCTGCTCGGTGCGGGGATCGGCGGCCTGTTTCCGTTAAGCCTGATTGTGGCGATAGACCACCACAGCAGCCCACAGCGGGCCGGCGCTATCTCGAGCATCGTTCAAGGCAGCGGCTACTTCATTGCCGCTATGTCTCCGTTCGCCGCCGGAATGGTGCGTGACCAACTGGGCAGCTTCGCGCTGGCCTGGGCAAGTCTCGCCGTGATGATGCTGGTCATGATGCGTGTCTGCGTGCAATTCGACCCACGCAACTATCAATGGGTGATCCGCGACTGATGAAGGTGCTCGAGGAAGGCGCTGACCTTTGAGGAGCGAAGCCGATTCTCCGGGTAAATGACATGAATGCCCTGCAGGGTCGGCTCTCCGGCCGCTTCCCAGTCACTCAACACCGGCACCAGACGGCCGGCCTTCAGATGCTGCTGCAGCAACCAAGTAGGAAACAGCACGATGCCCTGGCCTTGCAGCGCCGCCTCGACGAGGCTCTCGGCATTGTTGCTGCGAAGATTCCCCCGGGCCTGGACGACCCGAAACGACGTGTTGCTGGCGGCGCGAAAATACCACGGTTGCACGCCGCGGGTTCCCTTGTAGACAAGGCAGTTATGCACGGTGAGATCATCTGGGCTCTGCGGCTCGCCGTGCGCAACCAGGTAGTCGGGTGCAGCACAGGCCACGAAATGCTGGGTGGCGAGTTCACGGGCCACCAGGCTCGAATCTTCGAGAGCCCCAATGCGGATCACGACGTCCGCCCCTTCCTGTACCGGATCGACGAAGGCATCGGTCAATGTCAGCTCGATGTCGATGTCGGGATATAGCGCCTGGAAGCTCGCCAGCAGCGGCGCCACATGGAGACGCCCGAAGGCCACCGGAGCGTTGACGCGCAAGAGCCCTTGCGGGTGGCTCGCGGCACCGCTGACCTGTTCGGACGCCATGTCCAGGCTTTCCAAGGCTTCACGAACCTGTTGGAGATACCCTTCACCGACCTCGGTCAGCCGCACCGCTCGCGTATGCCGATACAGCAGGCGGTGACCGAGGGCCTTTTCGAGGCCGGCAATCCGCCGTGAGACCGACGATGCCGGCAGGCCGAAGTGACGTGCCGCTTCGGCGAAACTTCCCGAGGTGGCCACCCGGACGAAGAGCCGCAGCGCGATCAGGGTGACAGAGTTGCTCATATCGCAATAAACCTTTGCCTGAAACCGCAATTGTACCCCTTATGGCACAACAGTACTGTGGCGGCTTTTCACAGCGAAGGAAACACGATGCAGCAAATCGCCACACTTCTCTTCGTGCTATGCGCGGGTATGGGGCTATCGGTGGAGGCAGGCCTGCTCGGCCCCCTGGGCGAGCAGGTCGGTCACTTGTCGGCCACCTTGTCGATCTTCCTGGTCGGCGGGCTGCTGCTGACCCTCGCCATGGTCTTCATCGGGCGGCCGCCGCTGACCACGCTGTTCCAGCAACCGCGCTGGTTACTCACAGGCGGGCTGCTGGGCCCCATCTATGTGGTCGTGCTGACCCTGACCACGCCCCTCGTCGGTGTCGGCATGACCATGGTCGGCATCCTGTGCGGGCAGATCGGCGCCAGCCTGATCATTGACCATTTTGGCCTGCTCGGCAGTGAACGCCGCGCCATCGATGGCTATCGCCTGCTGGCGTTGGCGCTGATTTTTCTCGCTCTATGGTTAATCTACTAAGGAAGTCAGGATGATACTCACACTGGTATTCCCGCTGCTCTTGCTCGGCGGCGCCGTGCTGGCTGCCCAGTCCTCCATCAACGGTCGTCTAGGCGCCAAGGTCGGGGTATTGGCCAGCGCCTGGCTGACCTTCGTCATCGGCGCGGTCGTGACCTTTCTATTGGCGTTCTTCTTTGAGCCGGCGCATTCCGCGACCCTGTTCAGCGTCCCCAAGTGGCAGCTTACCGGAGCGCTATTTGGCGTGGTATACATGCTGGCCATCGTTTTCGCCGTGCCGCGCGTGGGCACCGCTGCGGCTACCGTGGCGGTGATCTCCGGGCAGTTGATCATGAGCCTGCTGGTCGATCATTTCGGCTGGCTCGACAATGATCGCCTGCCGCTGGACCCATCACGCCTGGCCGCCATGGCGCTGCTTGCCGGAGCACTGTTGCTGATTTATCAGAGCAACGCCCGACGCGAACGCCAGACTGCCAGCGCCTGACACCTGGCCCATCGCCGCCCCGGCGATGGGCTTTTCGCTGTCAGACTTTTGCAGGATGCCCCTGCACTTCGCATAATGAGCCTAGCGATCCACCCAGCTCGCCGTGCCCCAGTCAGTTCCCGCCGCAAAAGCGTGCTTATTCCGACCACTAGTGAGGCGCCTGTTGACCTCTCAATTGCTGCACTTCACGAAGAAACTGGTACGCCTGTTCACACGGCCGATGAAGAGCGACAAGGGCCGCGGTGGCGTCATCGTTCAGCCCTATCGCGGCTATGGCTCCCATAAAGAAGCCTTCGTCATGGGGCGGGTCTTTCGTCAGCCAGGTACCGGCAGACGCTGGGAGGAAGGCGGCACCACGCGAGACCTGGTGGATGTCGCACGACGCATCATTCGTCGCGGTGTGCGTGATGCGCGCATCATCATGCGCCTTGGCGATGCCAAAACCATCGTCACTACCGATCGGGACGGCTACTTTTACGCCCACATCGACATCAATCATTCCTTGCCCACCGACAAGGTCTGGCATACCGCCAGCCTGGAGGTACTCTCAGAAAAAGACGCCATCAGCACCCAGACGCAGGTCTATATTCCGCCAGCCAACGCCGACCTCATCGTGATCAGCGATATCGACGACACGGTGATGTACACCGGCGTCACCAACAAGCTAAAGATGCTCTACCGGCTGTTCATGGAAAAAGCCCAGCGACGCACGGCCTTTCCCGGAGTCGCCGCCTTCTACCGGGCGCTCTACGGGGGAGTCGAAGGCAACCGCAAGCGTCCGATGCTCTACGTGTCGCGAGGCCCCTGGTGCATCTACGAAATGCTCGACCTGTTCTTCAACCTCAACCGGATACCGGTGGGGCCGATCCTGTTCCTGCGCGAATGGGGGCTACGCCTTTCGCGCCCTTGGCCACGCAAGGCCGAAGACCACAAGTCGGACGTCATTCGCAACATGCTGTCGCTCTACGCCGACCTGCCGTTCATTCTCATCGGGGATAGCGGTCAGCGGGACCCCGAGGTCTACACCGAGATCGTCAAGGAGCACCCCGAGCGAGTGTTGGCGATATACATCCGCAAGGTGGAAAACGATCCCAAACGCGATGCCGCCATTGAACGGCTGGCCGCCGAGGTCAGCCATACCGGCTGCAAGCTGGTACTCGCCGACAGCAGCCTGAGCATGGCCGAGCATGCTAAGACGCACGGCTATATCTCCGCTGAAGGGCTAGCAGCCGTTCGCGAAGATCAATGACGGCGTACCCGTTACCGTCCTGCCAACGCGGCTCATTGCCATGGTGTAGGTGCCCAGGTGCTTAGATGATCAGTTGCTTTTCGCCGCCAGTAGGGCCTGATGCAAGCTTGGGAGTGTGCTCAGAGTGCCCGCCGAGAATGTCATGTATCTGTCTGGGTAATAGCGGACTTGGCCCGGGTTAGCCAAAGGCGGCGCTCAGATCAGGCTTCATGGTCGGACAAAACCGCGCAAGCCCCCATGCCAGGGCGATGCCCGCGAAGGTCAGGCCAACCGGCGACCAGCTGAACGCCACCCCAGAAGAGAAATACAGCAACAAGAAGAACACTCCCATCACGCCGCCACCCAGCATTCGGCCGAACTTCACGCCGGTGATCAATACGCTTGCCAGCACCCCGGCACAGGGAATCAACACGCTGGACAGGTCAATAACGACGTCCTTGCCGCTTGCGGCGATGTTAGGCAACACCCAGCGTGCCACCGCTTCCCAGACAACCAGATAGAGGGCCGCCGGCGCAGCGAAACCGCCGAGCAGGCGCAGCATGGTCCGGGCAGTCTCGTCGCTACCGGGCTTGGAAGATGGAGGGCTAGGCATAGGAGGCGTCCTGAAGAAGTTGAAACCAAAGCGCGAGCAACATTCTTGTCAGCAACGCGACCAGAAATGCGACTACGATCATAGAACGCTATTGAATCATTGGCGCCATGCCGTTGCCCAGCCGCAGCGCGCTATTCGGCGCAGCCGATGCACTTCAGGGTGACGTAGTTCAGCTCCAGCCGCTTGGGCGCGATGTACTCACCACATTCGATGCATTCACCGAAGCAGTCGTCATCGATGCGCGTGAGCGCCAGGTCAATGAAGCGAATCGCCGCCTCACGGCGCCGCTGGGCAGCCTGCGCCATGGCCTGTGTCTGCAACGCATCCATCCGCGTCAGTCGCCCGGTACTGGTCTGGTCAAGCGCCACCGTATTACGGCTATCGGCACTGGCCTCGCTCTCCTCCACCAGCTGCTGGCGCTGTTCCAGCAAGCGACGCCGCACGTCGTCCATGTCGAGCTCGGGATGATTCATTAACGCCTCCTGGTGATGGCCTCGGGCTTCGGGCTTCGGGCTTCGGGCTTCGGGCTTCGGGCTTCGGGCTTCGGGCTTCGGGCTTCGGGCTTCGGGCTTCTAGAGGTAACGCTCCACGCGACCCTCGCTGGCCGGGGCCTGTCATCGCCGAGCGCCTGGTAGGACAATCCGCCGCATAGCGGATCGCTTGCCCGGCATACTGGATTCTCCATAAAATGCTCCACATGACTATTTCACGCCCGTTTTTACTCATGATCATCGTCCCTGTGATCGGCATCATTGCCCTCGCGGCATTGATCTTTGGCGGCCAAGCCATATCCGACGACAGCGTGGATGGCGAAATCCAGCAGGCGCTGGCCACCTCTCTCGACACCTCCAGCGCGATCGAGCTGCAGAACCTGCAAGAGGTGCAGTACGGCTATGGCATCTGCGGCGCCTACAAGACGGCAGACGGCAACGGCTTTTCTTCCTTTTTCTACGATACCAACCGTAAGCGCCTCACGCTGGACGTGAACTCGCGCGAATACACTTCGAACTGTGGCCTGTCGGCTATCTGCTGATCAAGAAGCGAATACCCGGCTTCACGAGATGCACGGCCTGTCTTTTCCGGCCTGTCGGCCCGTCCAGTGGTCGATCAGGCCTGGATCGGGAAGCCCTCCTGAAACGCCGAATCATCATGGCACGGCGTTGACACCACCCGAGCGGAGAACACCCTGATGGTGAACAAGCTGAGAATCGGTGCGATGACGCGGGCACGTGGCAAGTGGGCCTGCGGGCTATTGGCACTCCTGCTGACTGGCGGCATGGCACAGGCACAAGATCTTTCCCTCAAGGATGCTCGGCTCAGCCTTCTGCCGGGCGATATGCCAGGTGCTGGCTACTTCAGCCTGCATAACGACAGCCCTGAAAACGTCACGCTGGTGGGGGCTCAGAGCGATGCCTTCAAGAATACCGAGATTCACATGAGCATGGAAAAGGACGGGATGGCCAGCATGCACGCCGTGCCGGAAATCGATATTGCCGCCGGGGAACGCTTCGAATTTGCGCCGAAAGGCTATCACCTCATGTTCATGCACCGCGTCGCCCCCCTGGAAGTGGGTGACGATATCGAGGTGGTGCTACGCTTCGCCGATGGCCAGCAGTTGCCTGCCATCTTTGAGGTCGTTTCCCCCGCGGCCATGCACTGACCACCGTCCAGGAGCCTCCCGATGCTCAAATGGCTTTCTCCGATCTTCCTGTCAGTGTTGCTGGCGGGTTGCGAAGACCCGAACTGGCACACCTCGGATATCTCCGACATCATGCCTGAGCTCGATTTGAGCTTGATGAACGAAAACGGTCAGCAGGTCGAAGAAGACGCCTACATCGGCAAGACCACCCTGCTCTATTTCGGCTATACGCACTGTCCGGATGTATGCCCCACCTCCCTGGCGCGGATGACGGCTGCCATCAAGAAGCTCGATGAACCCGCTCGCGACGATATACAGGTGTTGTTCGTTTCCGTGGACCCGGAGCGCGATACTCCAGCGAGACTACGACAGTACACTGACGTGTTCGGGCCACAGTTTATCGGCCTTACCGGCAGCACCGCACAGCTCGATGCGCTGACCAACCGCTACCGTGTCAGCTACGGCTACGGTGAAAAAGACGAAAACGGTAACTATGATGTCTCCCACTCAAGCGGCATCTTCGTCTTCAACGAGCAAGGCGACGCTCGCCTGCTGATGCGCAACAGTGATCCGATCCCTTCGATGGTCAGCGACCTCCAGCGCCTGATGGAGCGAGGCTAAAGGGTTCAAAAATGCGTCACCAGGAGTGAGAAAGCGACGCCAGGGATAATTAGGCATCAAGGCGATGTAGGGTCTCTCGTTGCGTTGCTCTAGGCCGCCTTTAGCTTGGCACGCATGATCACGACCAGACCCTGCATGGATTCCACAACAAAAAAAAGGCAGAAGCGTCGCCGCTGCTGCCGGATAGTCGAATTTTGTCCACCACGTTTTACATTAGGTCATTCTGCGCTCCACCGCCAGCATCGCTTGGGCCGAGACGGACTTCCGTTAGCCGCCTAGCGGTCGTAACCTGCGGTCTCTCCCCTGCCGACACAAGGATGCTGGATGTCACCCGCCGATACGCTTCGCCTGGTCCTGCTCTCTAGCCTATGGGGCATGTCGTTCATCTTCATGCGGGTCGCAGTGCCGGAATTCGGTCCGGTGCCATTGATTCTGGTGCGCATGGGCGTGGGGGCTCTACTGTTGGTGCCGCTGCTGCTGGGGGTGGGCTACCTGAAGCTGGTGTGGGACAACAAGGGCCGCTTGCTATTGCTGGGCCTTGTGAATCATGTATTGCCGTTCTGCCTGCTGGCCCTGGCCACGACTCGGCTGGAGGCCGGCTTCACCTCATTGATCAACGCCACCACGCCGATCTTCACCGCCCTGCTGGGCGCGCTGTTCTTCACCACGCCCGTGCAGCGCCAGCAATACCTCGGCCTGGCCCTAGCCTTGTTCGGTGTTTACGTGCTCTCGGCGAATCGGCTGGATTTCGCCCTGGGCGGCGACGGCTGGTTCATCCTCTCGGCCGTGGGGGCGACCTTCTGCTATGGCATCGCCTCCAACTATTCGAAGACCTATCTGTCACACCTTCCGGTGCGCGTGCTGGCGGCGGGCAGTACCGCCATGTCGGCGCTGATACTGCTGGTGCCCGGGCTGCTGCTGTGGCCAACGGAGCCGATCAGCGCCGTGGCCTGGGGCAACGGCCTGGCACTGGCAGCCTTCAGCACCACGTTGGCCTTCCTGTTGTATTTCGGCCTGCTATCGAGTGCCGGGGCCACCGCGACGTCGACCGTCACCTTCCTGGTGCCGGTCAGTGCGCTGCTATGGGGCTATCTGTTGCTGAACGAGGTACTCAGCCTGCAAATACTGGTCGGCATGGCGATCACGCTGATCGGCACCGCCATTGCGACACGAATGCTCCGCTGGAAGCGTCCCGCTATCCCGCAAAAGCCGTGATCGACAACGACCTGGCATAGCCTGGCAAGCATAAATGCTCAGAACATGAAAAAACGGCCGTGGTGGTATCACCAGGGCCGTTAACGGTTGCAGAGAGGCCTGCTGACTAGAAACTTGGCTTGCGCTTCTCGAGGAAGGCCGTCATGCCTTCGCTCTGCTCGCTACCGGCAAAGCCCAGCGCAAACAGGCTGGTTTCCAGTGCCAGGGCGCTGTCGAGATCCTGGTCCATGCCGTCATGCACGGCCTGCTTGGCGCTGCGCACGGCCTGCGGGCCGTTACCGGCGAGCTGCTTGGCGAGTGTTTGGGCGTATTGATCGAGCTCGGCCTGGGGCATCACCTGGTTGACCAGGCCGATGCGCAGGGCTTCCTCGGCATCGATCTTGCGCCCGGTGGTCACCAGATCCAGTGCCATGGCAGGGCCGACCCGGCGCGGCAGGCGCTGGGTGCCACCGAAGCCGGGAATCACGCCGAGCAACACTTCGGGTTGGCCGAACACAGCGTTGTCGCTGGCCACCGCCCAGTCACAGGCCAGCGCCAGCTCGCAGCCGCCGCCCAGGCAGAAGCCGTTGACCAGTGCGACCACCGGCACCGGCAGACGCTCCAGTCGCTTGATGGTGGTCAGCGCCTGGCTGGCAAAGGCACGAGCTTCGTCAGGGGTCTTGTCACGCATCTCGCCTATATCGGCACCGGCCACAAAGGCCTTCTCACCCTCGCCGGTAATCAGTACCGCGCGCAGATCATCGCGAGCTTCCAGGTCATCGAGAATGCTGGCAAGCTCACTGAGCAACGCCGAATTGAGGGCATTGAGGGCCTTGGGGCGGTTCATGGTCAGGCGAGCAATACCGGCGTCGATGGTCAGATGGATCGGTGCGTCGTTCATGATGACTCCTGTGTGCTAGGGCTCGCCCCCGGACACCGAGGGCCGATGCTTGCCAACCTAGCAAGCGCTCGGTTGGCAAACGATTCCACCTTTGTCTTGATCAGTTTTTGAACAAGCCTTGAACAAGCGAAAAACCGGAAACTGAAGACCACACGCTATGCCGACCTCAGGGGCCGGCAAACGGGCATCAGTAGCATCCTAGTCGTAGACGTGGAAACCGCGACCGCTCTTGCGGCCCAGGTAACCCGCGGCCACCATCCGCTTGAGCAACGGGCAGGGGCGATACTTGGGATCGCCAAAGCCCTCCTGCAGTACCTCCATGATGGCCAGGCATACATCCAGCCCGATCAAGTCGGCGAGTTTCAGCGGGCCCATGGGATGCGCAGCACCGAGCTGCATGGCCTCGTCGATGGCCTCTGGGCTGGCAGCGCCCTCCTGCACCAGGAAGGCGGCCTCGTTGATCATTGGCACCAGCAGGCGATTGACCGCAAACCCCGGCGAGTCGGCGATGGCCACCGGCGTCTTGCCTAGCGCCTCGGTCAACTGCTCGATCCTGGCGACGGTAGCGTCACTGGTCTGCTCGGCGCGAATCACCTCGACCAGTCCCAATACCGGCACCGGGTTGAAGAAGTGCATCCCCACTACCCGCTCCGGACGCTCGCAGACCGCCGCGAGACGCGTAAGCGACAGCGAGGAGGTGTTCGAGGCGAGAATCGCCTCATGGTTCACATGGCTCAGTTCGCTGAAAAGCGTTTCCTTTAGCGCCGGGTCTTCCGGGGCAGCTTCGATGATGACTTCGCGATCACGCAGACTGTCGAGACTGGTGGTCAGGGTGAGGCGTTCGAGCGCCGACTGGCGGTCATCGGCGCTTAGCTTGTCCTTGTCGACCAGCCGGGCCAGGCCTTTGCCGATCTTCTCCTTGGCATTTGCCAGGGCATCATCGCTGACATCGTAAAGCGCAACCTGATGGTGACTGGTGATCAGCACCTGGGCGATGCCCTGGCCCATGGTGCCGGCGCCGACGACGCCAATGCGGGAAATGCTCATATCGAGAGTCTCCGGATATCGCCCCGCGGGCAGCAATCGCTAGCCGCAGGGCCGACGAGAACGAGAAGCCGGGCGATGCGTCTCACGTCGCCCAGTCTCGTCTAGCCTACCTTGCTCGAGAAAATGCTGCAGTGCCAAATATTGCAGATGCTCAGTGATCGATTCCTACCGCCGCCAGGCTCTCGAGCCACGCCTCGATCACCGCACGATTGGCCTGCCCCACCGGTAACCATTGGCGCAGGGCGAAGTCGGCACTCGCCAACTTGCCACGATAGAAGGCCTGATCATCAGTCCCCTCAGCGAGCGCGGCCTCAGCGACCAGTGCCGCGCGTCCCATCTGCCAGGCGCACAGCACATGTCCCGCCAGCTGCAGGAAGGGGGTCGCAAAGGCCTGAACGGCATCCGCGCCCTGAGCCGGATCACGACCGGCGGCCAACACGACTGACATGGCGGCTCGCAGGTCATCGGCGCCGGCGCTGAGTGCGGCGCCCTGGGCGCTGAGCGCCAGCTTGTCGGCGAGCTGACCGGCGGTGGCGTCGACCTCATCGAGCAGAGCGGTAAGCGCGGCCCCCTCGTCCCGGGCAAGCTTGCGTCCAGCGAGATCCAGCGCCTGAATGCCGTTGGTGCCCTCATAGATCGGTGCGATGCGGGCGTCGCGCCATAGCTGGGCGGCACCGGTCTCTTCCACATAGCCCATGCCGCCATGCACCTGTATTCCCAGCGAGGCGATCTCCACGGCTTGGTCAGTAGAGAATGCCTTGACTACCGGGATCAACACATCGACACGCGCCTGAGCGGCGTCGCGAGTCGCTGCATCGCCGTGATGGCGGGCAATATCCATCTGCGCTGCACAATACAGCGCCAGGGCGCGCAGGGCGTCGGTGCGCGAGCGCATCGACAGCAGCATCCGGCGCACGTCGAAGTGATCGATGATCGCGGCCGGCTGACCGCCACGCGACCCCGGCGCTCGGCCCTGACTGCGCTCGGCGGCATAGGCAAAGGCCTGTTGGGTGGCGCGCTCGGCAACGCCGATGCCCTGGATGCCGACCTTGTGGCGTGCCTCGTTCATCATCGTGAACATGTGGTTCAGCCCGCGACCGGCCTCACCGACCAGATAGCCAATAGCTCCCTCGCCTTCGCCGAAACTCAGGGTGCAGGTGGGCGAGCCGTGAATGCCCAGCTTGTGCTCGATGGAGGCACAGGTGACGTCGTTGCGGGCTCCCAGCGCACCCTTGTCATCGACCAGGAACTTGGGTACCAAGAACAGGGAGATGCCCTTGTTGCCCTCGGGGGCATCCGGAGTGCGCGCCAGCACCAGATGGACGATGTTCTCGGCCGCCTCGTGCTCGCCCCAGGTGATGTAGATCTTCTGGCCGTGCAGGCGATAGTGATCGCCGTCGGCAGAGGGGATGGCCCTGGTGCGGACCCGGGACAGGTCCGATCCGGCTTGGGGCTCGGTGAGGTTCATGGTGCCGGTCCAGCCCCCCTCGACCAGCTTCGGCAGGTAGCGCGCCTTGAGCGCCTCGCTGCCGTGATGCGATAGCGCCTCGATGGCGCCGGCTGTGAGCATCGGACACAGCCCCAGCGCCATATTGGCACCGTGCAGCATTTCCTGCACCGCACTGGCCGCCACCTCGGGCAGCCCTTGACCACCCAGGGCCTCGGCGACGCCGATGCCGTTCCATCCGCCCTCGGCATAGGCCTGATAGGCCTCGATGAAGCCATCGGGTACCGTCACGCTGCCATCCGGCTGGCGACGGCAGCCCTGGCGATCACCGGGCAGGTTGAGCGGCGCCCAGACTTCACCGGCCAGCCGAGCTGCCTCGTCAAGCACGGCATCGAGCAGCTCGGGGCTAGTGTCCTCGAAGCCGGGCAGATCGAGAGAGGTGTGCTCGAGGAGTTCCTCGAGCACGAAACGGGTGTCGCGCAGCGGAGCGTGATAGGGCGTCATCGCGGGCATCTCTTGAGAAAAGGTTAACCGCGATAGTAGGTTGGCGACCGGGACCTAAACCATTAGGCGAAAGCCGCAGCGACTGTCGCTGACCTGCTGTCGTTGGCCTCCTGTCGCTTTCCTTCATCGCCGACCTCAGTCGTTGATCTCAATGCGAGCTCGAGGCGGTATCACTGCGGAGCGGCCCGGCCTCAACGGACGCACCTTGCGGGTCAGCATCGTCATAGTAGGCGATATGCGCCTCATCGGCTGGCGGCGGCCCGACGATAGGCTCGGCGACGGCGACATCGGGCACCGCCAAGGAAAGGTCCTCGAGGTATTCGTGCTCGACGGCTCCCTGCACCTGCTCGTCGGTGACGCCAAGCTCAGCCCCTGCCAGGGTCTGAGTCTGGGTGGGCACGAAGGGCGCCATGGGCAGCGGCGCCGGGCGGACGCTGCGTCGCCAGACGAAGAAGCCGACCAGGCCAAGCCCCACGGCGCCCATCGACCAGAAAAGACCACCGTCGCCGAACGCGGCCATCACCGGAGTGATCAGCGGCGGGCTGACCGTGGAACCTAACGCATTGATCAGCAGCAAGCCCTGGCTCATGCGCACCAGGGCACCGGCCGGAGCCCGGTCGGCGGCATGGCTAACCGCGACCGGGTACAGTGAAAAGACGCCACCGCCAAGCAGGAATAGCAGTCCCCCCATCAGCCACGACTCTCCCGGCACCAGCAGCAGCGCCATCGACAGCCCCGCCGTACTGGAGCCGATGATGATCAGCACCAGCTGACGGTCGTGCTTGTCCGACCAGCGCCCGATCGGATATTGCAGCAGCATGGCCCCGAGCACCACCACCGCCATCATCTGGCCGATCTGCGCGACCTCCAAGCCGCTGCGCTGCAGGTAGAGCGGCAGCAGGCTATAAATCGCTGCCACGACCAGTCCCGAGCCGAAACAGCCCATCACCCCGGTGGGCGTCAGCGTGATCAACCGCAGCGGCGACAGCGGCTCGGCATGCTCGATCAGCGGCGAGACCCGCGGGATCATCGCCATCGGTAGCACCGACAGCGAGGCCAGCATGCCCACCACCATGAAGGGCGCAGCATCGCTCATGGCGTTGGTGGCGCCGAGCAGCAGTTGGCCAATCACGCCGGCGGCGTAAAGAGAGATCATGTACATCGCCAGCAGGCGACCGCGCACCTTGGTATCGGCGCTGGCCAGCAGCCAGCTCTCGATGACCAGATAGACGCCCACCGTTGCCCAGCCGCCAATCAGTCGCAGTACGAACCAACTGACAGGATCGAGCCACAGGCCCTGCAAAAGCACCGTGACCGCAACCAGCGAGGCAAAACAGCCATAGGCGCGAATGTGCCCAATGCGCAGCAGCAGGCGGTCATTGAACAGCGCCCCCAGCGCCAGGCCGATGAAGTAGGCCGACGACACCCAGCCGATCACCACGGCGGACTCACCCGCCGCATCCAGCCGCAGAGTGATCAGGGAGGCCAGGAAGCCATTGCCGATGCAGAGAATGAAGAGCCCCAGCAGGGGTGCCAAGGCCAAGGAAAGCAATTGCCGGGACATGATATGCCTCGCATCGACGAGAGGAAAACACCGCCACTCCGGGCGAGTGAGTTGCGATAATCATCTTGCCGGCAGGGAAGGTTACGCCGCCTCGTCATCAGGCTAGAAGCCGCCCACCAACGGCGCAATACGGGCAATCGCGCGGCGAATATACGCTTGGACCGGCTCGTCGCCAAGCGCTATTTACGCCGTCGCTCATGTATGACCATGGCACCGGGAACACAGGCTGAATCAGCCCGTATCATTCGTGCGTCTCATCAATATGTCTTTGTGGGGCGTCTTAGAAGAACGACATCGTGGTCGGGAAAGCTCACCTCCATGGTGAGTCGCTCGGCCAACCAGTAAAAGCTCGCTTCGCTGAAAAAGCAGACATGAGTAGGATCGAGGATATAGTGCCAACCGGCGAAGGCCTCGCGGCTGGTGACCCGCTTGGTCATCAGCCCCAGCCAACCGCCGGGCCGCAGCAATTTGGCCAGGCCAATCAGCTCGTTACCGGGGGCCGCCATGTGTTCGACCACCTCGGTGGCGGTGATGAAATCGTAGCCCCGTGACAGCGGTGCCGTGTCGGTCGCGTAGTAGGGGTCGAAGATGGCCATCGGGTGGCCCGCTTCCTCGAACATGACCGAGAGCGTCGGCCCGGGGCCACTGCCAACATCGAGCCCCTCTGCGCCGGGCGCCAGCCGCGCAAGCAGGGGCGCCTGCAGCCGCGACAGGAAGCGCCGGTAGCCGGCGTCCTGTGGCGAGTTCCGGTGCTGGTCGTAAACCGCGCGCTCGGCAGCGGCATCCAGGTGCTGATGCGGCGGCACGAAGACCAAGGTGCAGACCTGACACTGCAGGTAATCACGCCGCGCATCCCGATGGTAGGCTACCGCTCCGGGCGCGTCGCACAGCGGGCAGGACAGGGGCTGGGTCATCGTCGTATGCTCATGGAAATATTCGCCGCCAAGCCTACCCTGTTCGATCCGGCGGCCCAAGGAGGAACCCCATGCTGTCAGCTCTGGATCATCTGGTGATGTATGTCGATGACCTGCCAGGAGCCGTGGACTTCTACAGCCGCGTCCTGGACATGGACGCCAAGGAGCAGGATGCCGGCCATGCCGACCTGCACTTCGGTAACCTGACACTGCGCCTGCAGCGCACCGACAGCGCCGCCGAGCCCAAGGCAACCAGGCCCGCCACCGGGGGCATGGAGCTGTCTTTCGCCAGCCGCCTGCCGCTCGACGAGGTCGAGCGGCACCTGACCGCCCTTTCCGTCCCGGTAGAACTCGGTCCTGTGGCCCGGGCTGGCGGCAAAGGGCCGGTGGAGTCGCTCTATCTGCGCGACCCGGAAGGCAACCTGCTGGAGATCACCCGCCCGCGGCGGTGATGGCAACACCTGCCAGGGCAGGTATCATGTTGCCCAGGCTCGCTTTTTACATCTAGTTCCACTCCGACCGTTTCGTTCAAGGACGATGTCATGCCCCAGACGCCCGCACCCGAGACGCCTCCTTCCGAGATGCCTCCCTCTCCTCAACAGGCGGACACCACCATGGCCATGGTGGTCTACGGCCTCTTCCTGGCGGGGATGGTGATCGGCTTTACGCCGCTGATTGGGGTGGTCATCGCCTATGTCTACCGCGGCAAGGGACCTGACTGGCTCGAGGCACACTATCGCTACCAGATTCGCACCTTCTGGATCGGCCTGCTGTACGGCCTAATTGCCACGCTTCTGACGCTGGTGGTGATTGGCGTCCCGCTTTTGATCGCGTTGGCGGTATGGATGATCATCCGTTGCGTCAAGGGCTTCAAAGGCCTGCAGGAACAACGCCCACCCGCCAATATCACCACCTGGCTGGTCTGAATTGCCGATGAGTGAAGACATTTCCCGCCGCGACCGCCTCCAGGCCTCCGCCATCACTGCCCTGTGGCGCAGCCTGGCCGGACGACGGCTGAGCAGCCTCTGGCGGCTATCGAGGGTCGCGGGACCGCTAGTGCATCGCTTCAGCAAGCGCGAGCGCCAGATCACCGAGACCAACCTGGCGATCGTCTATCCCCAGGCCAGCGAGGCCGAGCGCCGCCGGCTGGCGAGGGAGAGCCTGACGCATTCCACCGCCACCATGCTCGAACTGGGCTTTGCCTGGATGGATGACCCGGAGCGAGTCGAGACGTCGATCGTCGAAGTCCATGGCCGCGAGTTGCTCGATGAGGCCCGGGCAGAGGGGCGCGGCGTCATCGTGCTGGCGCCCCATTTCGGCAACTGGGAAGTGCTGAATTTCTGGTTGTCTGGCCATTTTCCGTTCACCGCCATGTACGAGCCGCCCAAGATCGCTCCACTGGATCCAGTCATTCGTCATGGCCGGGAACGACGCGGCGCCCAACTGGTGCCGACCAACCCGCGCGGCGTGGCAGCGCTGCTCAAGGCGCTAAAGCGTTGCGAAGCCGTCGGCATCCTGCCGGACCAGGAGCCTGACTGGGGCAGTGGCGTCTTCGCTCCCTTTTATGACCGCCCCGCCTACACCGCCACCCTGCTGCCGAAACTGGTGGCCCGCACCCAGGCCCGGGTGGTCACCGGGGTCGCCAGGCGTCTACCCGGGCGGGGCTTCGCGCTGCACTTCCTGGCCGCCGATGAACGAGTCTTCGATAGCGACGAAACCGCCTCGGCCAGCGGCGTGAACGCAAGCGTAGAGGCCGCCATCGCTCTGGACCCGGCCCAGTACCAGTGGGAATACAAGCGTTACCGCAAGACGCCCGAGGAAGCCGCCGGCGCCCCGGACTTCCGCCGTGCGCGCATCTACTGACGCCGAGAGAGCTCATGACTCAGACCTATCTGCCCGAGCAGGACACCCGTGTCACGCAAATTATCTATGTACTCTATCTGGCGGGGCTGATCACCGGCAGCGTGACCACCCTGATCGGCGCCATCATGGCCTATGTCTACCGCAGCGATGCTTCACCCTGGCTGCGTGAACACTATCGCTACCTGATCCGCACCTTTTGGATCGGCACTCTCTACGGCTGCATCGCCTTCTTGCTCGGCGTCATCGGTATTGGCTTTTTGATCATGCCGCTGCTGGGACTGTGGCTTATCGTGCGCTGCGTGATCGGCCTCAAGGCCGTGCGCGCCGACCAGGCACCGGCCAAACCCAGCACCTGGTTATGGTAAGAAAACCGGAGTAAACGTGCAGAAAAACGGCAAGCGCCTAAGACTCCTCCCGCATAGGGAACATGCGACCTCGGATCCCATCTAATATATAAATAGCCATACATAAAGACGCTTCTAGACCGAGCCTGATATATCCATCATCTGGGCAGTAAAAGAATAGCGAACGTAATGCCAAAGCTCGCCCCGATGCTGAATCAACTCTCCTCCCCGGAATGCGCAGGGACTGCCGGCGGGGGCCAATGGAGAACAACGGAAAGTGATGATGACACCACATCACCCGCTGTGCGGCGCAGGTACGCCCCGGACAGCAGGTACCCCGACACCTCGTCTTTCGACTCGCCGGGCGCTTCTGTGCGCGCCTAGACCATGGGGCGGTCGGCCCAATCCATCGGCCGACAAGCCCTCAGGTTCTAATCGTCTGTTGCGCTACAGCGTGGTAAGCCGATGAATGCTATCGACGAACCTCGCAGCGCCCCGACACACCCCACTTCTTCTGCCCAAGCCGAGCTTCTTCAGTTCAGGCCCCCTTGGCGGCGTAGCCGGCGTGCCCTCTTTGCCGGACTGTTCGCCGGCACCGCGGCGCTGGGCATCTGGGCAATGTTTCAGATCCTCTATGTCGGCGGCATCACACCCCTGGAGCTGGTCATCCTGGGGCTGTTTGCGCTGACCTTCAGCTGGATCATCATGGCTTTCTGGAGCGCCGTGATCGGCTTCGTGCTGACGCTGTGCCGCCGCGACCCGGTGACGCTGGCCCGCCTGCAGCCAGCGCGACCGCCCAGCGATGCGCAATCGAGAACCGCACTGGTGATGCCGATTCACAATGAAAACATCGGCGGGGTCATCAGCGGGCTGGAGGCGACCTGCCGCGACCTGCCTGCCGACACGCCCAAGCGCCAGCTGGAAGTCTTTGTCTTGAGTGACAGTACCGACGATGCCATTGTCGAGCAGGAGCATCTTGCGATCGGCGCCTTGCAGCGTCGCCTGAACGGCGCCTGCCAGTTGCACTACCGGCACCGGGACAGCAACAGCGGCCGCAAGGCCGGCAACCTCGGCGAATTCTGTCGCCGCTGGGGAAAACGCTACGATTTCATGCTGGTGCTGGATGCCGACAGTGTGATGAGTGGTCGCACAGTGTCGTCCCTCATCGATGCCATGGAGGCCAACCCGCGGCTTGGCCTGCTTCAGACGGTGCCCATTCCTGTTCACCAGCAAAGTCTGTTCGGTCGAGCCAACCAGTTTGCCGCCTCGCTCTATTCGCCGATGCTCGCCGCTGGCCTGAGCTTCTGGCATGCCGACGCCGCCAACTACTTCGGCCACAACGCCATCATGCGCACGGAAGCCTTTATGGCCCACTGCGGCCTACCGCAGTTGCCCGGATCGCCGCCGCTGGGAGGCGACATCCTCAGCCATGACTTCGTCGAAGCGGCGCTGATGCGGCGGGGTGGCTGGCAGGTACAGATGCAGACCGATCTGGACGGCAGCTTCGAGGAAATGCCTAGTCATATCCTCGACTATGCCAAACGGGACCGGCGCTGGGTACAGGGCAATCTTCAGCACCTGCGCCTGCTGGGCGGCCATGGCCTGCATCCGCTCAGCCGGCTGCACTTTCTGTTCGGAGCCTTTGCCTACATCTCCTCGCTGGTCTGGCTGTCGATCCTGGTGATCAGCACCGCCGATGCCCTGATCCGCGCCATCGCCGAGCCCAATTTCTTCACCTCCAACGCCCAGTTGTTTCCCGACTGGCCGATTGCGCCACCGCCCCTGATCATGCCGCTGCTCGGCGGCACCCTGGCCATGCTGCTGATGCCCAAGATGTTGGGCATGTGTATCGCGATGATCCGCCGCCCCCGCGCCTTCGGCGGTCGCGGGCGGCTGGCCATCAGCGTGCTGCTCGAAAGCCTGTTCGCGATGCTGATCGCCCCGCTGATGATGGTGTTCCACAGCCTGTTCGTGATCAACGTCCTGAGCGGGCGCACCGTGGCCTGGGACCCGCAATCTCGGGAAGGGCGCGCCGTGGCGTGGCGCGAAGCGTGGCGACATACCTGGCAGGCCAGTCTGGTCGGGCTTGCCTGGGCCGGCGTCACCTGGTGGTACACCCCGGTATTCTTCTGGTGGCTGACCCCGGTATGGCTGGGCCTGATGCTGGCCGCGCCGCTGATCCGGCTCAGCAGTAGCCTCACGCTTGGACGCTACCTTCGCCGGGCCGGCTTGCTGCTGGTACCCAGCGAGACCTGCCCACCCGCCGTGCTACGCGCGCAACTCTCTTCTGAAGGGCTCTCTTCTGAAGGACTCTCTTCTGAAGAACTTTCCTCTGCAGAGCTTTCCCCTGCAGAAGTGGCAGATGGCGGGCGGCCCTGGCCGCCTCCCCAGGAGCAGCCCGGCGATATGCCGGAACAGACCTTCGGCGCCGATGCCGCCTCGCAAGGCATGTCGTAGTACATCGCCGGCAAAGGCTAAGCCTCTGCCAATCGCAGACAAGGTGCTGCACAGCGCACCTCGTTGTCGTTTTCCCCCAACCGCTTGGAGCCACGGAATGCTGATACAGCGCGGGATGTCAGAGCGAGCCAGCCATGCTCGACAGGATCAGGCAGGGCGTTTTGCAACGCCCCTTTCGAACACCACCCGACTCTGGACGGGGCTCAGCTGTTTGGCGCTTGGGCTCGGCATGGCGCCTACGGCCTGGGCTGAAGCGCCAACAGCCGATGCTTCGGCGGAGACCCATATCGAAGCGCAAGGCTCTGATGTAAAGCACTCTGGTGTAAAGAACCCTGATGCGCAAAGCCAAGGCGACCAGAACCAGCAATCCCCGCGCCCTGATGCCGCCACCGATGCCAGTGCCAGCCAGCCAGCGCCCAGCGACCAGACCCGCATGGCGTCGCTGGACGCGCTATATGAGGAGGTCACCTCCCAGGCCAAGCAGCTCGCCGATGCCCCCTACGAGACTTCCGACACTGCCTTGCCTGACGCCTTGCAGGACATGGATTACGATCGTTACCGACAGATTCGCTTCCGCCCCGACAAGGCCCTGTGGCGCGACCAGTCGCTCTTCGAGGTGCAGCTCTTCCATACCGGCTTTCTCTATGATCAGCCAGTAAGCCTCAACCTGGTCGAGCCGCGCGACGACAGCGACCAGATTGAGGTGTCGCCGCTGCCCTTCGATCAAGGCTATTTCCGCTATGACGATGCGGCGGCCCCCATCGGCGAGGCACTGGCCAAAGAGTCCAGCGACGACCAGGCCAACAACGATATCGGCTATGCAGGCTTTCGCCTGCATTATCCGCTCAACCGCGGCGACTACCGTGACGAATTCGTCGTCTTCCTCGGCGCGTCCTATTTCCGCCTGGTTGGCCGCGACCAGAGCTACGGCCTATCGGCACGCGGGCTTGCCATCGACACCGCCTCGCCACAGGGCGAGGAATTCCCGGCATTCACGGACTTCTGGCTGGCCAAGCCGGCCCCTGATGCCACCCATATCCAGGTGCTGGCACTGCTCGACAGCCCCTCGGTCAGCGGTGCCTATCGCTTCGACATCACCCCCGGCGAGTCCAGCACCGTCGATGTCGAAGCACGCCTCTTTGCCCGCGAAGACGTGAAGAAGCTCGGCGTGGCCCCGCTGACCAGCATGTTCTGGCACGGCAGTCTGGAGCGCATGCACGACGATGACTACCGGCCCCGTGTCCACGATTCGAACGGCCTGTCCATGCACACCGCCAAGGGGGAGTGGATCTGGCGCCCATTGAGCAATCCAACTCAGCTGCATATTTCCTCGCTGCGCGATGACACGCCCCAAGGCTTCGGCCTGGTGCAACGCCCTCGTGCATTCGACGATTATTTGGATATGGAGGCGCGCTATGACCTGCGCCCCAGCCAATGGGTAACGCCACAGGGCGGTGACTGGGGAGCCGGCGGTGTGGAACTGGTGGAGATTCCCACCGAGAACGAAACCAATGACAATATCATCGCCTACTGGGTGCCCGATGCGCCCTTCGAAGCCGGCGAGTCACGCACCTATCGCTATCGCACCGCGACGTTTGGTGCCTACCCACCGAGTCTCGAGCTTGCCGGCGTCGTCCATACCCGCCAGGGCTGGGGCGGCGTACCGGGCCAGGACGACACTCCGCCCAAGAGTCGCCGTCACTTCATCGTCGACTTTCGCGGTGGCGAGCTTTCGAGCCTGGATGCCAGCCAACCCGTGGAGATGACGCTGAGCACGTCGAGCGGCGAGCTCCTCACCGAGCAGGTGCAGCCGCTGCCCGACGGCAAGACATGGCGGGCGAGTTTCCGCCTCCAGCCCGACGGCGACAAACCAGCCGACATGCGGCTATCGCTGACCCTACGTGGCCAGCCGCTGACGGAAACCTGGAACTATGTCTGGTACCCCCGGCGCTGACAGCGGCCGCGGCGAAACCATTAGCCTTCGCCGAGCGCCGCGGCGAATGCCTTGGCCGCGCTTTGCCAATCCTGCTGCTGGCGCCTGGCTTCCATGGCCCCTCGGCTTAACCGCGCCCGCAGCTCGCCGTCTTCGAGCCAGCGGCGCAAGGCGGATGCCAAAGCCCGGGCATCGCCCGGCTCCACGGCCATACCCGCGCCCTCGGGCAGGGTATGGCGCAATGCGCCGCCGGTGGTGGTGATCACCGGCAGTCCCCGAGCCAGCGCTTCGGTCACCACCATACCGTAGCCTTCGTAGTAGGACGGCAGCACGAAGAGATCCGCCTCTGCGTAGTACGCGGAAAGCGCCTCAGGCGAGCGGGTGCCCAGCAAGTAGACCCGCTCGCCCAGCCCTTTTTCCTCGATCATTGCCTCGATTCGACTCGCATGATCGGGATCCAGCTCCAAGCCGCCGATGCAATCGCACTGCCAGTTGAGATCGGCAAGCCCGGCGAGCGCCTCGATCAACACCTCATACCCTTTACGTGGTGTCAGGCTCGCCACGCAAAGCAACCGTGTCGGTTCGGTACCATCGATGTGACGGTCGACGCTGTTCGCCAGTGGCGACGGCGTGACACCCGGCTCGACCACGTGAACTCGTGACGGCAGAACACCAAAATCGGCCAGCCGTTCGGCGGTGAAGATACTGGTCGCGATGACCCGGTGCATCGACCTTAGCGCCAGCGTCTCGCTGAAGAAAAAGTCTTCCCGCTGACTCTCGCTCAGGCCGGTCTCGTCCGCCAGCGGATGGTGCATCAGGGCGGTGAGCTCGAGCCGATCGGCATGACGCGCTACTATCTCGGGCAGACCCGCCATCACCATGGCATCGAGCACCACCCGAGCGCCCTCGGGCTGTCGTGTCAGGGCGAGCTCAAGACTCTCGTTTGCCTGCTGATCGGGTGTTGGAAAGCGCCCGGCGAGCCCCTCGACCTCGACGTCCCAGTCACGTTCGCGCAGCGCCTCGGCGATACGCGCATCATAGACATAGCTGCCGGTGAGCTGATCAGGATCGCCGGCAACCAGCAGGGTCAAGTCGGGCGTCCGGGAAGTGGCTGACATCATCCGTGACATCCTCATTTTATTGAAAGAATCGTGGTGCAGAATAAGGCGTAATCAAGGCCCGGACTGGCGAGTACATAACAAACTGCTAGACTGTCGCCACTCGCTTGACGGGGTGCCGGTGACACTGGCTGAGACTGCCCAACGCCGTGACAGCGCAGGCGACAGGGGGATCCCGTTGAACCTGATCCGGCTCGTACCGGCGTAGGAATCAAGCGTAGTCGTGGCGCGCCTGCACCAACCTCGTCCGATTAGGCCTGCCCCGATACGCCTACACTTACGCCCCCTCGCCAGCCCTGGCAGAGTCCCGGATCACCAACATCACCGGAGGCCAGATGGGCTACTGCTTCAAGGATCTCACCGCTACCTGCCAACAGGAATGGCGCCGCTATATCGAGCACGACTTCGTGCGCGCTCTAGGCGCCGGGACCCTCGATCAAAACGCCTTTCGCTGCTATCTACAACAAGACTACCTGTTCCTGATTCACTTTGCCCGCGCCTACGCCTTGGCTGCCTACAAGAGCCGCACCTTGAGCGACCTGCATCAGGCCAAGGCGGGGCTTTCGACCATTCTGGATACCGAACTGGAGCTTCATATCGGCTTCTGCCGTGAATGGGGCATTTCTGAGACCAACCTGGCCGCATTGCCCGAGGCCCGCGAGACCCTGGCTTATACCCGCTATGTGCTCGAAGCCGGCCACCGTGGCGACCTTCTGGACCTGCACGTGGCGTTGGCTCCCTGCCTAGTCGGCTACGCTGAAATCGCCACTTGGCTCAATGAACAGCCCACTACGGTGCGCGGCGCAGCCAACCCTTTCGATGCCTGGATCACCCTCTACGAAGGCCCCGAGTTCCAGCAGGCCATGCGGGATGAGGTGGCCTGGCTTGATGCGCGCCTGGCGGAAGTCGGGCCGCGACGCTTCAAGGAACTGAGCCAGACCTTCAGCGAGGCCACGCGGCTGGAGATCGATTTCTGGCAGATGGGGCTCGATCAGCGCGGCTAAGCCCGGTATTGCTCAGTCCTGATCACTGGCATCCGTTACTGTGGTTGCCCGCCTCGGCACCGGCTTGAAGAGAATCAGCCACAGCGCCGAGGCGATCAGTGCGCCGCCGACGCCGTGGGCCAGCGTCACCCGCTCGTCGAGGAACAGCGCGCCCCACAGCACACCGAACGCCGGTACTAGCATGGTGACGGTCAGCGGCTTGATCGGCCCCAAATCCTGCAGCAGTCGGAAGTAGAGCAAATAGGCCAGCGCCGTGCAGGCAAGCCCCAGCACCAGCATCGCCACCCAGATGTCGGGTTGCGCCCAGGCCGAAAACGACGGTCGAGTCGAGGCCTCAACCAGCATCAACGGCGCCAGCGCTAGGCTGGCGCCGAGCTGGGAACCCAGCGCCAGCAGTCGCGAATCGAGCCCGCCACGCTCGGCGATGAAGCGCTTGACCAGAAAGCCCGAGAGTCCGTAGCAGCTGGCCGCCACCAGGCAAGCCAGGGCGCCTCCCGCTAGTTGCCAGCTTACGGGGACCGGACCGGCCTGCACCAGCACACCGACACCCACCACGCCCAGCGTCACACCCATCAGCCGCTCGCGGGTCATCGCCTCGGCGAAGAAGGTCGCGCCGATCAGTACTCCCATCAGCGGTGTGGTGGCATTGAACATCGCCGAATAGCCGGCTGGCAGCACCTGGGCGGCAAGGCAGAACATCGCGAAAGGAATGCCGGAATTGACCACGCCGATCAGCAGAGCGGCTCGCGCTCGGCCCTGAAAGCGCCATGGCACGCGCCATAGGGCGAGGATCGCCATCAGGCCCAGCGCGCCAAGGAACACGCGAAAGAAGGCGGTGGAGAAGGCGCCCAGCGCAGGAGCAGCAATGCGCATGAACAGAAAACTGGCGCCCCATAGGGCCGAAAGCAGCAACAGGCGAAGCGAAGCATCCAACGGCATAGCAGACTCCAACGTCGCAGTGGGATTACCACTCATGTTATGTGCGATCCCCTTCCGTGACCGGCCGCTTTCGGCCACCGAAACCTACCGTAGCCCGCTTGACCCCTCACCGCCCCTGGCCCAGACTGCTCCCTGCGCGCCTCGGGCGCGCAACGCTTGACGGGGTGCCGGTGGAACCGGCTGAGATCACCCTATGCCCACGGGCATCAAGGTGGATCCCGATGAACCTGATCCGGCTAGTACCGGCGTAGGGATCAAGCGAAGGATTCGCCTGCCCGACACCCTTCCAGGCCCCTTCCTGCCTACGCTGTGCGCCGACTTGACCGCGTCATACGGAGCACAACCATGACCCGCACGACCCTGACCCAGAATGCCCTGGCCGAGACCGCGCGCGTCGACGCCGCCGCCGTTGCCCCGCTGCCCGGCTCACGCAAGATATTCGTGGAGGGTTCGAGGCCCGACATCCGCGTCCCCTTCCGCGAGATCAGCCTGTCGCCGACCCGCACATCCGGCGCCGACGAGCAGAATCCACCGCTGCTGGTCTACGACACCTCGGGCCCCTATACCGATCCCGAGGCCAAGATCGACCTGCGTCGCGGCCTGGCTGAACTGCGCCGCGACTGGATCGAAGCCCGAGGCGACACCGAGTTCCTCGACGGCCCGACCTCAGAATACGGCCGGCGCCGCGCCAACGATCCCATGCTCGCCCACCTGCGCTTCGAGCTGACCCGCAAGCCACGCCGCGCCCGGGAAGGCAAGAACGTGACCCAGCTGCACTATGCCCGCCAGGGCATCATTACCCCGGAAATGGAATTTGTCGCCATTCGGGAAAACCAGAAGCGCCAGGCGCTTTCTACCCAGTACTCTGGCACCGACGAGGTCGAGCGCATCCTCGGCCATCAGCACGCCGGCCAAAGCTTCGGTGCCCGCCTGCCTGAGGAGATCACACCAGAGTTCGTGCGCGATGAGGTGGCTGCGGGCCGCGCCATCATTCCCTGCAACATCAACCACCCGGAATCCGAGCCGATGATCATCGGTCGCAACTTCCTGGTGAAGATCAACGGCAACCTGGGCAACTCGGCGGTGACGTCCTCCATCGAGGACGAGGTCGACAAGATGACCTGGGGCATTCGCTGGGGCTCGGACACCATCATGGACCTGTCCACCGGACAGAATATCCACGAAACCCGCGAGTGGATCATCCGCAACGCGCCGGTGCCGATCGGCACCGTGCCCATCTACCAGGCGCTGGAGAAGGTCGGCGGCGTAGCCGAGAACCTGACCTGGGAAGTGTTCCGCGACACCCTGATCGAGCAGGCCGAGCAAGGAGTGGACTACTTCACCATCCACGCCGGCGTGCTACTGCGCTACGTACCGCTGACCGCCAGGCGCACCACCGGCATCGTCTCGCGTGGCGGCTCGATCATGGCCAAATGGTGCCTTTATCACCACCAGGAGAGCTTCCTCTACACCCACTTCGAGGAGATCTGCGAGATCTGCAAACAGTACGATGTGGCCTTCTCGCTGGGCGACGGTCTGCGCCCCGGCTCGGTGGCAGATGCCAACGACGAGGCGCAGTTCGCCGAGCTCGAGACCCTGGGTGAACTGACCCGCATCGCCTGGCGACACGACGTCCAGGTGATGATCGAGGGCCCGGGCCACGTGCCGATGCACCTGATCAAGGAGAACATGGACAAGCAGCTCGCGGAATGCGACGAGGCCCCCTTCTATACTCTGGGCCCGCTGACCACCGATATCGCGCCCGGCTACGATCACATCACCTCGGGCATCGGCGCGGCGATGATCGGCTGGTACGGCTGCGCCATGCTCTGCTATGTCACCCCCAAGGAGCATCTGGGCCTGCCCAACAAGGACGACGTCAAGACCGGCATCATCACCTACAAGATCGCCGCCCACGCGGCCGACCTGGCCAAGGGTCATCCCGCTGCCCAGCGCCGGGATAATGCCCTGTCCAAGGCGCGCTTCGAATTCCGCTGGGAAGATCAGTTCAATTTGGGGCTGGACCCGGACACCGCCCGTGAATACCACGACGAGACCCTGCCCAAGGACTCGGCCAAGGTGGCTCACTTCTGCTCGATGTGCGGGCCCAAGTTCTGCTCGATGAAGATCAGCCAGGAGGTGCGCGACTCAGTCTTCAAGGGCGGCGCCGAAGACAAAGGCCTAGACGATGACCCGGAAGCAGTGAAAAAGGGCCTGAAGGATCAGGCACAGGCTTTCAAAGATGCCGGCGCTCGGCTCTATCAAGAAGTCTGAGGCAGGCTCCTACGCTCAACCCGAGAAAAAGCCCCGACATGTTGTCATGGGCGGGGCCTAATAGCGGCAATACGAAAAGACACTAAAAAGCGCCAAACCCGAGCGGCATGCGGCTCATATTGTTCTCGACCCGTTTGACGCCGGGTTGGTTCTCGGCGGCCAGCTGTACCGCCTTCATTTCCTCATCGCTGGCGACCAGGCCCCACAGTTCGACGACCCCGTCCTTGACGATAACGTTGACACGTACGGTGTTGAGCTTGTTTTCGATCTCCTTGCTAAGCGCCTCGCGCAGGCTGCGATCATCGACTGTGCCCTCGCTGGCCGGAGGGGTGATGGCCAGGCCTTGCAGCAGGTTAGAGCGGCTGACGATACCTACCAACTTACCGTCCCGGGTAACCGGTACGCGTTTGATATGGCGCTTCTCGAGCAGCCGGGCAATATCGGCGACAGAGACGTCTTCCTCCACATCGACCACAGGATGGGTCATGATGTCTCTTGCCGTATGGCCATGTGTCCTGATGTAGCTAGCGGCCGTTTCCGGCCCCGCAGAGACTAACGCTAGCCACCACGGCGTGGGCTTCTCGGCCTGATTCTCGGCGCGACTCATCAGGTCGCCTTCGCTGACCATACCCAACAGGTGCCGGTCCTCATCGATCACCGGCACCGCACTGATGTGGTGGTCCAGCAGCAGACGAGCGATCTCCTGGACACCTGTCTCGGGGGAAACACTGACAACGGTAGTCGTCATGACATCGACAGCGCGCATGGCAAATCCTCCTGATGAATGCTGATGACACAGTGGTCTGGCAAGCCTCGCGCTCCATGCGGCCTAGCCTGAATGCGACTCGCGCAAGAGAGATGGTTTCGCCACAGCCTACTTGAACTCTAGTGCTGCCCCGAGATAGCCACAAGGCGAGTTGGCGACATGTCGCCCCCTCGTCATGAGAGGCCAGCCGACAATCGCTGGCCTCCGGCTCGATGCCTTGCCGATGGTGAGCAGCGCCAACCATCCCGATGCATGACAAGCCATTAGCACCCGGACACATGACAGAGCCCAGCGCAGGAACAGGACGGCCGCCCTGTTCCTGCGTGCCTCGTGTGTCACTAGTCCTGTGTGTTGCATGTCGATAGTGTTGGGACGCGCATCACCGGCTCGAATGCATGGACACGCGACCCATTGGCGCTATCAGTTGAGCAGCGACAGGATGATTCGCTCCCCGTACCCCCAAAGCAGAACGGTCAGTCCCAGCAGCACCTCAAGCAACAGCACCCCGATACCGAGTGTGGAGCTGGAAACGATGAAGCCTTCTTCGCGACTGATGCCGAGAAAGGCCGGGATGCCCAGATAAAGCAGATAGGCGGTATAGCAAAGGCCAAGAACACCGGCCAGCAGGCACAACCAGACAATGGGATAGATGGCCACCAGGCCACTGAGGAACATCGGCGTGGCCACATAGCCAGCGAACACGATGCACTCGCTCTGTTTCGGCGGGTTGGGCGTAAAGCGCTTGGCCATGGCACGAATCACCTTGCCCACCACATACACCGCCGCGAGTATCACCAGATAAAAGACGATGCCAGCCCCCAAGGCATCTAGATAGCCGAGCTGTATTGTGGTCTCCCCGCCAAGCCCCCAGCCCACTTGGGTGGTGCCGATATAGGAGCAAATGACCGGAATCGCCGCCAGCAGCAGCACATGATGCTCGTAGAGGTGGGTCAGCGTCTCGCGCTCTCCCTTGATCTGTTTCCATTCGCGTTGCGGATGGGCCATCAGGCCCCAGACATGCGTCAGCATCCGGATACCTCCATCTATCAGCAGAAGAGATCGTCACGAACCGACCCCAAGCACACACATGCAGTGTGTCTTATCAGCAGTATAGTCAGAAGGAAGGGGGAAGCGTCGACGACGGTTATCACCGTCGTCTCAACGCTTTGGGCTCTTCAGGGAGAGCTCAGAAAGAGATCCGGGTCAGATCAGCGCAGCGAGGTCCACAACAGCGGCGCTTCGGGCAAGGCGGCATCCACCGACATCATCAGGCTCAGCGCCGTGATGGTGAGAATGGAGAATCCGAACACGCTCTTGGCCCAGCGCTCTTCGTCCTGGGCACCATAGCCCTTGCACGCCAGGTACAGCCAATAGACGCCCATACCTAAAGCGACGATGAAGTAGCCGGGGCCAGCATAGCCCGCAATGCTCAGCGCCAGGGTCGCCGGAATGAAGGCCAGGATATAGCCGAGGATGTGATGCTTGGCGCGGTGGATGCCGCGCACCACCGGCAGCACCGGAATCGAGGCCGCGCGATAGTCCTCCAGGCGGAAGATGGCGATCGCATAGGAGTGCGGCATCTGCCACAGGCAGAAGATGGTCAGCAGCGTCAGGGCACCGGTATCGAAGGTCCCGCTGACGGCGCAATAGCCCACCACCGGCGGTATGGCCCCGGAGAGGCTACCGACCAGGGTGCCGTACTCCGAATGGCGCTTCATCCACAGGCTGTAGACGCCGACGTAGATGACGAAGCCGAAGGCCGCCAGGCCCACCGTCAGGGCATTGGTGCCCAGGGCCAGCAGGCCGAAACCGGCCAGCCCCAGCGCCGTGGCGAACCACAGCGTGGCGCTGGGGGTCACCCGCCCCTGCACCAGCGGGCGATTCTGGGTACGCTGCATCACCGCATCGATATCCTGATCGATGACGTTGTTGAAGGCGCACCCGGAGGCGATCACCAGCGCCAACCCCACCAGAGCCGACAGGAACAGCGGCAGATCGAACTCGCCCTGGGCGGCCAGGAAGTAGCCGCCCAGAACGGAGATCAAGTTACCGCCGATGATGCCCGGCTTGGTGAGGGTCAGGTAGTCCTTGAGCATGGAGGGCGTCTGCGTCAGCCGATCATCATGTTGAGATGCAGGTTTTTCATGATCCACAGGGAACCTCCGATGACCAGGACCAGAATCGCCACGGTGAAGACGAAGGACATGAAGTTCCAGCCCTCATCGGCCTTGGTATTCATATGCATGAACAGCACCAGCTGCACCAGCACTTGGGCCACCGCGGTGGTCACGATGATCAGCAGCGTGACCGCGGTGTCGAAGGAACCAGCCATCACCGCCCCGAAGGGAATGATGGTCAGGACGATGGACAGGATCAGGCCGATCACATAGGACTTGACGCTGCCATGGCTGTGGTCGTGAGACGCGTGTGAGTCGCTCATATCACAGGACTCCCATCAGGTAGACGAAGGAGAAGACGCAGATCCAGACGATGTCGAGGAAGTGCCAGAACAGGCTCAGGCACATGATCCGCGGGCGCGTCACCTCGGTCAGGCCTTGCTTCTTGAGCTGGATCAGCATGACCAGGATCCAGATCAGGCCGAAGGTCACGTGCAGGCCGTGGGTACCGACCAGGGTGAAGAAGGCCGACAGGAAGCCACTGCGATCCGGCCCGAAGCCTTCATGGATCAGGTGTTGGAACTCGTAGAGCTCCAGGCCGATGAAACCAGCCCCGAGCAGGAAGGTGATGATCAACCACTTTTGCACCTGAACCACCCGCCCAGCATTCATTGCTAGCACGGCCATGCCATAGGTGAAACTACTGATCAGCAGCAGGAAGGTACTGATCAAAATCAGCGGAAGATCAAAGATCTCACCCGGTGTCGGTCCACCGGCCGTGCCTCTCAGAAGCACGGCGTAGGTGGCGAACAGGGACCCGAAGATCACCAGGTCGCTCATCAGGTAGACCCAGAAACCGAAGATCTTGGTGCCCGCGGTATCGTGATGATCGTCGTGGTGATCGTGGTCATGCCCGTGGGCATGACCTTGGTTGCTAAGAGTATCGGTTGCCATGATTAGCTCTGCGTCTCCAGCCGAGTTGAGTGCGCGAGATCACCCTTCTGCTTCAAGCGCTGACGATGCTCGCGCTCGATGCGCTCCACTTCCGCCGCAGGGACGTAGTAGTCGACGTCATCGTTGAAGATCCGCGCCATGAAGGTTGCAAACATACCGATGCCACCGACGATTGCCAGCCACCAGATGTGCCACACGAGAGCAAAACCAAAGATGGTGGCGAAGAGCGCGATAATCGGACCTTCCCAAGTATTCTTCGGCATGTGGATATCCTGGTAGGGCGGCTCGGAAATCGGCGGCACGCCACCATTGGCCTTCTTGGCCTCCCAGAACCCATCCACACCGTGTACTTCAGGCAGGTGCGCGAAGTTGTAGAACGGCGCCGGCGAGGAGGTCGCCCACTCGAGGGTGCGGCCGTCCCAGGGATCGCCGGTGACGTCCTGGTTCTGCTTGCGATCACGGATGCTGACGTAGAACTGGATCAAGGTGCAGGCAATGCCGGCCGCAATGATCAGCGCACCCACCCAGGCCACGATCATCAGCGGCTGCCACTCGGGGTTGCTGTAGGACTGCATGCGACGCACGGCACCGAAGAAGGCCAGCACGTAGAGCGGCGTGAAGGCCACGTAGAAACCGATGAACCAGCACCAGAAGGAACGCTTGCCCCATTTTTCATTCAGGGTGAAGCCGAAGGCCTTCGGGAACCAGTAGGTCAGGCCCGCCAGCATGCCGAATACCACGCCGCCGATAATGACGTTGTGGAAGTGGGCGATAACGAACAGGCTGTTGTGCAGCACGAAGTTCGCCGCCGGCACCGACAGCATCACGCCGGTCATGCCCCCCAGGGTGAAGGTGATGATGAAGCCCAGGGTCCACAGCACCGGCGAGGTGAACTCGAGGCGACCGCGGTACATGGTGAACAGCCAGTTGAAGATCTTCACCCCGGTGGGGATGGCGATGATCATCGTCATGATGCCGAAGAAGGCATTGACGTCGGCCCCGGCGCCCATGGTGAAGAAGTGGTGCAGCCAGACCACGAACGACAGGATGGTGATCGCCACCGTGGCCCAGACCATGGTGTTGTAGCCGAACAGGCGCTTCTTGGCGAAGGTCGCGATGACCTCGGAGAAGACCCCGAAGGCCGGCAGGATCAGGATGTACACCTCAGGATGGCCCCAGGCCCAGATGAGGTTGACGTACATCATCATGTTGCCACCGAGATCGGTGGTGAAGAAGTTCATGCCCAGGTACCGATCCAGGGTCAGCAGCGCGATGGTCGCGGTGAGGATCGGGAAGGAGGCGATGATCAGGACGTTCGCGCACAGCGAGGTCCAGGTGAAGATCGGCATGCGGAACATCGTCATGCCCTTGGTGCGCATCTTGAGGATGGTGACGAAGAAGTTGATCCCGGTCAGGGTCGTGCCTATACCCGATATCTGCAACGCCCATATCCAGTAATCCACCCCAACCCCGGGACTGTAATCGAGTCCCGATAGTGGCGCATAGGCCAGCCAGCCGGTTTTGGCGAATTCACCGACAAAGAGTGACACGTTGACAAGAACCACGCCCGCCGCGAACAACCAGAAGCTCAGGTTGTTGAGGAAGGGGAAGGCCACGTCACGCGCACCGATCTGCAGCGGCACCACCAGGTTCATCAGGCCGATGACCATGGGCATGGCGACGAAGAAGATCATGATCACGCCGTGGGCGGTGAAGATCTGGTCGTAGTGCGAGGGCGGCAGGAAGCCCTCAGCCCCTGCGGATGCCATGGCCAGCTGGGAGCGCATCATGATGGCGTCCGCGAAGCCGCGCAGCAGCATCACCAGGGCGACGATGAAGTACATGATGCCGAGCTTCTTGTGGTCGACGGAGGTGATCCACTCCGTCCACAAGTAGCCCCACTTCTTGAAGTAGGTGATGGCGGCCGTCAGCGCCCCCCCCCCCAGGACGATGGCCACAATGGTCGTCAAGACAATGGGATCGGTCGGGATCGCCTCGAGACTGAGTTTTCCGAACATAATTTACTCCGCTGCCTCCGCGCTCATGGGCTTGCCGTGAGACTCGGCCGATTCGTCGTCACTGTGGGCCGAACCGTGACCGAAGCCCTCGGCGTAACTGTCGGCGAATTCGGACACACGCGCTTCGTGGTCACCGCCGGCTTGGAAGCTCTTGATGATGCTCTCGTAGAGAGACGGGGATACCTCGGAGAAATACTGGATCTCGGCATCCTCGGAGGGCGCTGCGAGGTCGTAGTACTCCTCGGGGAAGGTCAGGGACTCGGACGACTCGCGTACCTCGGTCACCCAGGCCTCGAAGTCCTCCTGGGAGCCGACGTGGGCATCGAAGGTCATGTCCGAGAAGCCGGCGCCACTGTAGTTGGTGGAGCGGCCGGGATAGACACCCTGCTCATCCGCGACCAAGTGAACGTCATTATCCATGCCCGCCATGGCATAGATCTGGCTGCCCAATTGCGGAATGAAGAAGGCGTTCATGACCGAGCCGGAGGAGACGCGGAACCGCACCGGGGTGTCCTCGGGGAAGGCCAGCTCGTTGACCGTGGCGATGCCCTGCTCCGGGTAGATGAACAGCCACTTCCAGTCCAGGGACACTGCCTGGATTTCCATGGGCTCCTGCTGTTCAGCGGTCGGCTCAATGGGCTTGTGCGGGTCGAGGCTGTGGGAGGTATACCAGGTCAGCACCGCCAGGAAGGCGATGATCACGCAGGGCACGAACCAGACCACGACCTCGATCTTGTTGGAGTGATGCCAGTCGGGGCGATAGGTGGCATTCCGGTTGCTGCGACGATAGCGCCAGGCGAAGACGAGGGTCATCACGATCACCGGAATGACGACGATCTGCATCAGGCCGAACGCGGTCAGGATCAGGGTCCTCTGCTCTTCCCCAACCTGCCCCTTAGGATCCATCAGCGCCGAGTCGCACCCTGTCAGTAACAGGGCAAGCGACACGAGCACCAGCGGACTCAGCACACGTAAGTACTTCTTTCTTCTCATCCTACGACCTCGTCAGGGCACGAAATCAGGCTAACTTCAGTACTGGTTGGAAGATTAGTACTGGTTGAAAATTAGCCGGCTAATGTATGCGCACAACAAATGCCACAATCGACACGTCTTGGGTCCTCATCCATGACCACAAGCAGCATCCGATGCAGCTAAGGGTTATCACGCATCGCAACAAGACCTTATGAGCAAGTGCTCAGCTACCACACAGGTCTGGCTACACTGACCGCGTATCCTCGGAGAAATACCCCCCACGCAACAGTGACAATTTGTCGCAGGGGTGTCGCAGATAGCGCACAGGTGAGGCGATGCGGGACACCGGAAAAGCTTAACATGAAGCGCCACTAAGGATGGCTGAGAAGGAAGAGTGGGACGAAATGCATGCCGGATAGCCTCGAGCATGCGACAACATGCCCTGCTGACTCTACTTGTTCATCAGCACAATCGGCTCGCCCAGCCGTTTCACTGAGCTGGCGACTAAGCATGAGCGCGCGCAACCTGGCAGTGGTGCAAAAAATTGTTAGATGCCTCATGCCATTTGGTATTATTTCCATCAGCAGGTTCCTGCTCCTCCGTGTGCTCCGGCGTTCCCGCAACACGCGTGACCAAAATTGCACTCTCGAAGCGCGCACGTCCAAACACGCACTCCCAAAACAATAGACAAACCAAGGTAATGACTATCATGCCCTCCCCTTCCCTGCGCCGAGCGTCCACGCTGCTCGGCACCAGCGCCCTTCTGGCATTCTGCAGTGCGCCGCTCCAGGCCGCAGACATGGACCCGGTCTGGTCCTTCGCCAACGTCTCGGTAAACTACCTCGACTGGTCCGCCGGCACAGAGGAACGCACCTCGACCAACGCCGCCAAGAGCGACTTCACCTTTCTCGAACTCGAGGGCGGCGCCGGCTTCGCCTGGGGTGAGTTCTATGGCTTCTTCGATCTGGAGAATCCGGGCAACGATCAGTTCGACGAAGAGAGCGGCGGCAAGGACAACTTCCGTACCGCCGGTAAACTCACCTCCCATATCTATCTGGGTGACTCGCCCTTCACGATCTACGCTCATCTCTATGACTTCCGCGACTATGGCTACAACGGTCGCGAACAGGACCAGATCCTGGGCGTCGGCTATATCCACACCTTCGACAACGGCCTATGGTTCAAGCCCTTCCTGGGTGCGGCACGCGTGCAGAGTGATGGTTACACCGGCATGAACGGTTACATGGCCGGCTGGGTACTGGGCTATGGCTTCGAGGCACTCGGCCAGCAGTTCAGCGTCACCAACTGGCACGAACAGACCTTCGCCCGCGACGACGACTACCTCGCGCAGAATTATGTCGGCGACAAGGCGGAAAGCGTTGGCACCAATGGAGCGGTTTCATTATGGTGGCACCCGATTTCGAGCGTGACCACCGGCGTTCAATACCGTTACTCGGACAATAAGCTGGGCACACCCGAGGACTATCAGAACGCCGTCATCTACACGCTCAAATACAACTTCCTGTAATGCCCAGGGCCCGAGACGTCTCTCGGATCGGGCCGCACTCGCTCCCATGAAGGACTTCCCATGACCATAATCATGAGCTTGGTGGGGATGGCGACGCTCATCCTGATCGCCCTCGTGTTCTCCAGCAACCGACGCGCTATCCGCCTGCGCACCGTCGGTGGTGCCTTCGCCATCCAGGCCGGTATCGGCGCCTTCGTGCTGTACGTGCCGTTCGGCCAGTCCGTCCTCAAGACCATCTCGGATGCCGTCAGTCAGGTAGTGAGCTATGCCAACGACGGCATCGACTTCCTGTTCGGGGGACTGGCCGACCCTTCATCGGTAGGCTTCATCTTTGCCATCAAGGTCCTGCCGGTCATCATCTTCTTCTCGTCACTGATTGCGGTGCTCTACTACCTGGGCATCATGCAGTGGGTCATCCGCCTGCTCGGCGGCGCGCTGCAAAAGGTACTCGGCACCTCACGCACCGAGTCGCTGTCGGCCACCGCCAATATCTTCGTTGGCCAGACCGAAGCACCGCTGGTGGTACGCCCTTTCATCAACAACATGACCGCCTCGCAGCTGTTTGCGGTGATGTGTGGCGGTCTCGCCTCAGTGGCAGGCTCGGTGCTGGCGGGCTATGCGGCGCTGGGCATTCCGATGGAATATCTTGTCGCGGCCTCCTTCATGGCGGCGCCGGGTGGCCTGCTGTTCGCCAAACTGCTGATGCCGGAGACCGAGACGCCCAAGGATGACGATGCCGAGGCGATTCAGCACATCGAAGATGAAGACCAGCCGGCCAACGTGCTGGATGCGGCCGCTTCCGGCGCCAGCTCCGGCATGCGTCTGGCGGCCAACGTCGGCGCCATGCTGCTGGCCTTCATCGGTTTGATTGCACTGGTCAACGGCATTCTCGGCGGCGTCGGTGGCTGGTTCGGCCTTGAATCGCTGAGCCTCGAACAGCTGCTGGGCTGGCTATTCTCGCCGCTGGCCTTCCTGCTTGGCATCCCTTGGAGCGAAGCCACCCTGGCCGGCTCCTTCATCGGCCAGAAGCTGGTGGTCAACGAGTTCGTCGCCTACATCAACCTGGCGCCCTACATCGAAGGCGAACAGATGGTTGCCGCGACCGGGGCGGCGATGTCGGCACATACCGTGGCGATCCTCTCCTTTGCCCTGTGTGGCTTTGCCAACCTGTCCTCGATCGCCATTCTGCTCGGCGGCCTGGGCAGCCTGGCACCGGGGCGTCGCCACGAGATTGCCCGCTTCGGGGTCAAGGCCGTGCTGGCGGGCACCTTGTCCAACCTGATGTCGGCCACCATCGCGGGCTTCTTTATTGCGCTGGCTGCCGGCTAGCCTCCGCCCTCCGCTCCCTCTACCGCCCCGCGCTGCTGGCCGGGGCGATTTTGATTGAGCGTCTGCCATCAGCCATGACTTGTGGGCGAGATGGTGTCTGCTCAGCGATAATCTGGAAAAGCGCACTCAGTCGGCGCGCCCTACCCAGAAGAAGTAGCGCCTAACGCGTACTGCCAGGAGAGCCGCTCCCATGCCCGACGCTTCCGTCACCCTCGATGCCTCGCTGTGTGCGCAGTTGATCGCCACCCGCGATCGAGCCTATGTACCCTATTCCCAGCACCCAGTGGGTGCCGCCTTGCAAACGCCCCAAGGGGAATGGTTCCTCGGCTGTAACGTCGAGATCGCCAACTACAAGGGGCTGTGCGCGGAGGCCTCGGCGATTGCCGCCATGGTCTCTTCAGGCACCCGACAGATCGCCGCACTTTACGTGATAGGCCCGGGCGAGCACCTGTGCACGCCCTGCGGCGACTGTCGACAGCGCATTCGCGAGTTTGCTTCCCCGGATACACGCGTTCATGTGCTTGACGCCAAGGGACAGGTACTCAAGAGCTACGACATGGAGACCCTGCTGCCCGATTCTTTCGGCCCAGAAAACATCGGCAAGCCCTCGCCGATGAGCAACTGACCCAGGCCCCTAGGCTGGAAAGCGCCTCCCCCTCGACGTAGCATGCCGATGGGGCCGTTGGATGGATTAAAGCCCTGACGCCCAACGCCGATACTCTTTGGATAAGCATTTAGTGATCGGTATAAGTAGTCCCCGGCTGTCGACGCCTCACGGCTGCAGATGCCACACCATGACAATAATTGTCCCGTGAGACATTTCGGAGCCAGAATGCCCAGCGGTCGCTTCAATCCCTTCGAGACCCTACTGCTGACCAGCCGCAGCCAAGCCGATACCGCCGGGCTACTGCTGCTTGCCTGGGTGATGGCCTCGCGGGGACCTCTGACTGAAGCACAGCGCCGTGAACTCACGTCACTGGCCAGCGAGTGCCGCCACGGCCATGACCTGGCCCCGATCTTCACCCTGGCCGACCGTCAGGACTTCGACGCCATTCAGCTCGCCGCCGAGGTGATGCAAAAGGACCGTGGTGGCGAACAGGCCTACCCCTTTCTGCGCCAGGCGATCGCCTTGTCCGTCGCCGACGGCGAACCCAGCATTTCTCAACATCATGTGCTGCGCTTTTTGGCCGACCTGCTGGGCGTCATCCCCTCCTTGTTTGCCACGCTATATGCCGAACAGGCAGGGCGACCCTACGCCGTTCCCGAGGACCCCAGCCGCCGCGATTACTGGCTGGCCAAGGAACACCAGCGCCAGCGGGATGAAGCGCGTCAACACGAGCAAGATGAGAGACGCCGCGAGCAGGAAGCGCGTGAGCGACAGGAGCAAGAGCTTCGCCGGCAGCGCGAGCGACGCGAACAGGAAGCCCGCGAGCGCGAGAGGCAGCGCCAGGAGAATGCTCGCCAAGAAAGGGCTCGTCGCGAAAGAGCGCAGCAGGACCAGGAAAGAACGAGACAGGAAAGAGCCCGCCAGGAGCGCAGCAACGAGAGCCATAACCGGCGCTGGCAACAACAGACGCCCCCCAACGATGCGCGCGCCCACCGCGCCCTGGCGGTGCTTGGCTTGCCTCCCGGTGCTAGCCGTGGCGAGATTCGCAAGGCCTATCGCCGCATGGCCCAGACTCACCATCCCGACCGTTTCTTCGCCGAGGGCGAGGCACGCATGGCAACCGCCTCTCAGCGTTTCCAGCGGATCAAGAACGCCTATGAATATCTAATGCGGGCTAGCTGAGCATGCGGGACCTCTATCAGCGACTGGGGCTACCCCATGATGCCAGCGACAAGGACATCCAGCGGGCTATTGAGGCCTGCCATCACAGCGCCCTCAAGGCCGATGCCAAAGTAGTGCTGGGCGTCCCCGAGCACCGTGAAGCATACGACGCATTGCACGGCACCCTATGCGATATCGGCCTGCTGCGCGCACGACTCGGCCTGACCCACGGCCCCTTCTGGCAAGACAGTACCGCCAACGACTTCTCGCTGCCGCCGGACAATACCGGCGCCCGTCACGACCTGCTGATTGCACGTGTCGAGCGCGCCGTCGGCTTGCACGACGGTTGGCGGAAGTGGCGCGCCCCCTGGCTGTTGGCGATGCTGCTGGTCGGGGCCACAGTGCTCGGCGCAGCAGCAGGCGCGGCGCTCTACCATTACTGGCTGGCCTGAACGCACACCACCGCCAATCGCTCATCTCGGCAATAGCCGCACAGAACCTGTACCCGCTATTCCCGCGCTCACCTTACTTCGAGCCTTTTAGCCGTCTCCAGGCGACCCCTGGTGGCGAGGAGCGCCGGGCGCCCTGCCACGCCCGGCCTCGCCCGACGAACGTCCCAGCACATCAAGCCCAGAGTCTTCGCTCCCGGTCTCGGTTGCCGCTTCCGGCGCCTGCTCATCCAGCGCTTCACCGCCGCGACCTTCCATCTGCACGCTCAAACGCGGCATCGCAAGATCCAGGTCATCTTCTTCCAGGCGCTGCTTGAAGCGCAGGTTGAAGGCGCGCGCCACGTCCCATTGCATGACCGGCGCCGTGCGCATGCGCATGCGCAGCACTGCCGCCCCCTCCTCGAAGCGCTCGATGCCCTGCATCTCGAGCGCCGACCAGATGTGATGACGCATCAGGGGATCACGACGCAGATCGTCGGCGACTTCACGCACCAGCGTGATGCCATCATCGATCTTCATCCCATGGGGAATACGTAAGCGCATCAGGGCGATGCCGAACTGCCGCGACATGTTGTGGATCGATTTGATCTGGCTAAAGGTGATGGTATGAACAATGCCATCGAGATCGCGCAGGCGCACAGTGCGCAGGGTCAGCCCCTCGACGGTGCCCAGGTGACCGCCCAGATCGACGAAATCATCAATGGCCAGCGAATCCTCAACCAAGATAAAGATCCCCGTAATCAGATCCTGCACCAGCGTCTGAGCACCGAAGCCTATCGCCAGGCCGATCACACCGGCACCGGCCAGCAGCGGCGTGACGTTAACCCCCAGGTTAGCAAGAGCAACGATCGAGGCGATCACCACAATGGTCGCGAAGACCACGTTGCGGATCAGCGGGGTAATGGTCTGCGCCCTGGCGCTGTTGACGCGCCGCCCGCGGGAGCGTGCCGAACTCGTCAGCGCCCGCTGGATAGCGGTATCGGCGAAGATCCAGGCCAGCCACGCTATCAGCAGAGTGAAACCGATACTGATCAACGCCTGACCGATACGTGCACCGGCCGCCTCCTGGCCGACACCAAGTAACGAACCGCCCCAGACTCGCATCGATAGCTCAGCAAAGATCGCCCAGCACAGCATATGCGCCAGGGCATACCCAAAACGCTCAAGCCGGCGCCGGTATTGGGAAATGCGCCTGCGTCCTTCAAGCGTCGCGCCGTATCGGCGCAGCAGCCCGTTGACCACCAGCGTCAGAATCAGCAGCGCCGCAGTGCCAATCGCCCGAGGCAAGGCACCGCCAGCATCGCCGACAGTGATCAACAATGCCACCAGCGAAACGCCCACCAGCAGCAGGGCGGGGACATGCCACAGGCCGCCGAGCACCCGCACCACGTAATTGATCGTGCTTTGCGCCTTGCGCTGCGAATACGGACGGTTGCGAATCAAATGTTTGATCGGCTGCTTGAAGCGCAGAATGAAGATACCGCTCATCATCGCCGCCAGCAGGTTGGTGACGATCGACAGGAAGCCCGCCAGATCGCTTCCCAACTGGGCAACCAGCTGAGCAGAATCCAGCGCGTCACCCAGCGCTATCAATGCCCCGATCAGGAACAGTCGCCGCAGGGCCCTGGCCCGCAGGAAACGCACGGCGATATAACGATGCCCGCGAGTGAACGCCGAGAACACCACCTCGCACGCCGATGCCAGCAATCGTCCACAAAGCGACACATAGGCGGTAACCAGCGCCAGGCTGACCGCGGCGTTGGGGTCCACGAACTGCGACAGCGCCAGCATGATGGCAAAGGCCACCGCCCAGGGCAGCAGACGGCGCAGGAAATGCACACCAAGCAGCCAAGCCTTGGGTTCTCGCGGCAGTTCCAGCGGCACGCCGAAGCGGCCCACCAGCAGACGGGCAAGCGCCATCAGCGATAGCAGTAACCCGATCCACACCGATAGCATCACGGCGGCTTCAACGGCCAAGCGCAGCAACGCCGCGTTACCGGCACTACTGGCAAGCTCCCCGACATCCTGCCAGGCCTGAATCAGTCGCTGCTGCCACAGGTCGAACGGTGACCTTCCCTCATCGGCCCGTTCCCCCAGTTCGTTGAAGGTATCCGCCAAAGCGCCCAGCAATCCCTGAGGCCCGGCATCAGAACTCCCCCCCTCGACCTGAGCAGTGCTGTCGCGCAGCGCTTTCAGTTCCTCCAGCAGAGCACCTCGCCGCTCCGCGTTGTCGAGCGTTGCGATCACGGTGTCCAATGACTCGACCACGGCCTTGGGGTCCGGCTGGCTGCTGGATGAGTCATCGGCAAGTCCCGTGAGCCCCAGGCCCGGCGCCTGTGCCTGCGCCATCGATGGCAGTAACAGCATGAGCATCGTCAACAGGGCCATCAGTCCCCAGATCAACCGATGGCTGACAAGCGAAGAGCATGGAGCTGGCTCGCTCATGAAGACTCCCTACGTGACTGAAAGTGAAAAGAAAGCGAGAAAATGAAGAAGGCCTGTTATCGAGAAGGACCATGTTGCCAAGTCGTCAGAGTAAAGGAATGCCAACGCCAAGGCATCCTGCCACTGCCTACCGGTCAGCACCAGCGCCCCTAGTGGGTCGCCGGTCGAGGTATGATAGGCTTGCGAGGCCAATTCAGGCTTACGGGAGTGTGGCATGGATCCGCAATCGCCCCCTGTTACCACTACCGGGGAAGGCAATCTCCGCCGTGTCGGCGTCGAGATAGAATTTGCCTGTGTCTCGCCAGCCTCAGCGGCGAATCTGGTGGCCGAGCATTTTGGCGGCCAAGTCATCGCACTCAGCCCACATCGCTGGCGTGTGAGAGACACCCGCTGGGGAGAGTTCACCATCGAGCTCGATGCCAAAATGGTGCACCCGGACGACAAGGTAACCGCCGCCCAACCCAGCAGCGACGACGAATGGGCCCGCCAGCGGCACCAGTGGCATATCGAGCTTCACACGCGCTCGCGTGAGTTGCTGGGTGACGTGGTGGCCGGCCTAGTGCCCACCGAGATCGTCTGTCCACCGGTACCCTGGAATGAACTCGGCGAACTCGATACCCTGTTCGACGCATTGCGCCAGCATGGCGCCAAGGGCACCGACGATAGCCTGCTCTACGGCTTCGGGCTACACCTCAATCCCGAGGTGCCGGGCACCGATATCGACAGCCTGCTCGCTCACCTGCGCGCCTATCTGCTGCTGGCCCCCTGGCTGCGCGACCAGATCGATATCGACATCACCCGCGAAGTGCTGCCCCACGCCAACCCCTTCCCCAAGGCCTATGCCCTCAAGGTGCTCGACCCCGACTATGCGCCGGACCTCGACACCCTGATTGCTGACTACCTGCACGACAACCCGACCCGCAACCGCGAAGTCGATTTCTTGCCGCTGTTCGCCTGGCTGCGGCCGGACCATCCCAGTGCCCTGCTCAAGAACGAGCTGGTCAAGCCGCGGCCGACCTTCCACTACCGCCTGCCCAACGCCCACCTCTCGGCCAGGGACTGGGGCTCGGTGGTGGAGTGGAACCGCTGGCTGACGGTAGAGCGCCTCGCCGCAGACCCCGAACGGCTCGCCGAGCGCGCCAATGACTTCCTTACCCATCATGCCCGCTCGTCCATGTCACGCTGGCTCGATAAGCTCAAGCACTGGATGAAGGACGAATGACCCGGCCACTGATCGGTATCACCACCTCGGACCGCAAGAGCCGCCTCGCCTGGTTCTTCGACTGGCTGGCGGTCTGGCGCCACGGCGGCCGCCCACTGAGGCTATCGCCGTCGCGGCCGGTGCCGGAAACACTCGACGGCCTGATCATCGGCGGCGGCGACGACATAGAGGCGCACCTCTACGGCGGCGAAGTACGCTTCGACGTCCGCGTCGACCCCGAACGTGACGCCTTGGAACTCGACCTGCTGGAGCGTTTCATTCCCAGCCGCTGCCCAGTGCTCGGCATATGCCGGGGTGCCCAACTGATCAACGTCTATATGGGCGGCACCCTGGACAGCGACATATACACCACCTACGAGGGGCTCAAGCGCCGGCGCACCGTGCTGCCGCGCAAGACCGTCGACATCGTCGCCGACAGCAAGCTGCATCGTATTCTCGGCGTCAGTTGGTGTCGCATCAACAGCCTCCACCACCAGGCGGTACAGGATGCCGGTCGCGGCATCGAAATCGTCGCAAGAGATAGGGACGGCCTGGTGCAGGGTATCGAATCCCGGGAGCATGATTTCCTGATGGGCGTGCAGTGGCACCCCGAATGGTTGATTTTCAACCGCCCCCAGCAGCGACTGATCCGAGCACTGGTCGACGCTGCCGCCTGAACGCTCTCCCGGCAACTTCCAAGGCTGCTGACGAAGCGTTCTTTCGCCCCATTCGTGCTGCGCACGCTTTCCGCCAGGGCTGACAAGAAGCCCTGCCGAAACGACGACGGCCACCCCAGGATCCCGGGGTGGCCGTCGTTTGATTGAGCGTTAGCAGACGCTCATTTTTTACCCACCATTTTTACCCACTCTTTTTACTAACCATGGCTAGCGCTTGGGCGAGCCAGGCTGGTCGCCGATCTAGGCGTTAGCTTTCCAGGCGCGCATCCAGCGTGATCTCGGCATTGAACAGCTTCGAGACCGGACACCCTTCCTTGGCCTTGTTCGCGGCATCATCGAAGGTGGCCTGATCGGCACCGGGAATCTTTGCCACGCAGCTCAGGTGGATGGCAGAGATGGTGAAACCGCTGTCGTCCTGATCGAGGCTAACGGTGGCCTCTGTCTTGATGCTTTCAGGCTCGAGGCCGGCCTCGCCAAGCATCATCGAAAACGCCATGGAGAAACAGCTGGAATGGGCGGCGCCAATCAGCTCTTCAGGGTTGGTACCGGCCTGGCCCTCGAAGCGCTGCTTGAAGCCGTAGGGGTTAGAGGAGAGTGCACCGCTTTCTGTCGAAACCGTGCCCTTGCCCTCTTTCAGGCTGCCTTGCCATTCTGCAGAACCTTTCTTCTTGATGCTCATACTGTCTCCTTGGTACGTATCATGAGTACGGATCGTGCGGCTCGTGAAGGGGCTGATTTACCGTTTGAAGGTGCTGGCTAGAGCGACGACTCAAGCGACTGACTCGATGAACTTACACCAGATACTCACTCAAGGTACTCGCTCCGCGTACTTACTCAAAGCATTCGCTTAGAATGCTTGCCCGAGGCGCCAGACCAGGGTGCGTAATACGGGTGCGTAATACGTCACTCCCATCAGGCGCCAAGATAGATGCCTTTACCCCAGGGCATCCATGGCCGCTTGGTAGTCAGGCTCGTCTTTCAGCTCGCCGACCAGCTGGCTATGGATCACCTGGTCCTGCTCATCGATGACCACGACCGCACGCGCGGTAAGCCCGGTCATCGGCCCGGAAGAGAGCGCCACGCCATAGGCTTTATGGAAATCGGGATGACGAAACGTCGAGAGCGTTTCGACGTTGTCCAGACCCTCGGCGCCACAGAAGCGCTTGGCGGCGAACGGCAGATCCGCCGAGACCACCAGCACCACAGTATTATCGAGCTGAGAGGCATACTCATTGAACTTGCGCGTCGAGGTGGCGCAGGTCGGCGTATCGACGCTCGGGATGATGTTGAGCACCTTGCGCTTGCCTGCATAGTCGCCAAGGGTCACGTCCTCAAGCGCCTGATTGGTCAGGGTAAAAGCCGGCGCTGACTGGCCGCTCTGGGGAAGGTCACCATCGACCTCGACGGGGGTACCGGCACGGGTGATCTGCGGCATGTCACCTCCTATGGAGTCAGGCCCTCGGGATGAAGGCCCGTAAACAACATCTACCACCATCAATGGCGACGGTGGTGGTGCGAATCAAGTGCCGCCTTTCAAGTGCGTGGCTCACCTGTCTTCATCAATGCCGCCAGCTTGCTTGCCAGCGCCTCGCCACCCAGTGCTGTCATGGCCGCAGCATTGCGCTCAGGGATAGCCTCGGGGTCGGGGTAGTGGCTTAGTGCCTCGGCAATGGCGTCTTCGCGCAGGAGATGCAGCATCGGCCAGGGCGAGCGATTGGTGTAGTTGGCCGGATCGTCTTCCGCGACGCCGTCGAAACAATAGTCCGGGTGAAAACTCGCCAACTGATAGATACCCTCGTAACCCTGTTCCTCGAACAGCGCTTCGGCAACGCCTAGCAAATCCAGGTAGTCGTCGAAGTCGTTTACCCCATCGCTCAGCACCAGCAGCGTGGTCGCAAGGCTGGCGTCCTCGTCGAGTCGCTGGCACTCGGCCAGCAGCGCACCCAGGGTCTCGCTCCAGTCATGGGCCGACACCGCCACGTAGCGAACGGTATCGCGCTGCACCTCGCGACCGGCGAAGGGACACAGGTTGTGGCCTACTACCATGGCCTCGACCCAAGCGCGGGAGGCGGCGATGGCCTGATCGGCAAGGGCACGGTTGGCAAGCGCATGCTCACCGATAACGGTAGTGGACGATAAAGAAGCGGAGGTCATCGGCGGCTCGTCGGCAGGAGAGTGTCAGGAAAATGTGAAGAGCCACATTGTAGCCGATCGGCTCTCTTCGAGCGTGGCCCATCATGAATGGCGCCTGTCGCAATACGGCGAGACACAGCGCCTGTTCAAGCTCAAGTCTGACCGCTGCCAGACCTGCGCCCTCGCCGCGATGCCAGGCGGTCGGCCAGTCGCGTGGGTTCGGGAAGCTTGGTGCGTCCCAGGCAAGCCAGCGTCCACTCGACGGCCGATGCCAGCGACAGCCGATGCCCCGGCGACACATACACCGGTTTGACGTTCAGGCGCGAGCGCAGTACTGCGCCGATGACCTCATCGCCATCCAACAGCGGCGTCCAGTCGCCACGCCTGTCGGGCACCTCGCCATGGCGGCCACAGAGTCGCTTCTTGGCGATACCCAGGGTGGGTAGATCAAGCCACAGGCCCAGATGGGCGGCGATACCGAGCCGTCGCGGGTGAGCAATCCCCTGGCCGTCTACCATCACCAGATCAGGGCGGCTTGAAAGCCGTGAGAACGCAGCCAGTGCCGCCGGCACTTCACGAAAGGCCAGTAGCCCCGGCACATAGGGAAAGCGCGTGGGCTCGCGATGCACGACCTCTTCGAGCACCGCAAGCCCGGGCCAGGACAATACGACGACGGCGGCGCGAGTGATCGCACCGCCGTCCTCGAAACCGATGTCCACACCGGCAATACGCTCTACCGCTGGCCGTTGGCCCTCGCGGGGTAGCCGGTCCGCTACTTCAAGTCGAGACGCCAAGCGCTTTTGCAGCGCGATGGCCTCACGAGGTTCCGGCGCCCAATCGTGGAGGTCGGCCGTCAGTGGCCAGCGCCGTGTCGTGGCATCATCTGAGTTAATCGCAGAAACCCCAGCCCTCGAGCAGCATGCGTATCTTCTCGACCCGCGCACGGTTTTTGCCAAGATCGGTCACGCCGAGACGCGAGGCACTGCGCACATGGCAGACGCCCTCTTCATCCGACCAGAAGAATTCCAGGTCATCGATGAACCCCAGCGGTGAATGGCATTCGGCATGCAGATAAGTGTCGGTAACCGTGATGACCTCGGCCTGCTCACAGCCGGCAAGGGCCGTCTGCAGGCGCTTCATCAACTGTGCCGTCGTACGGTCGCCCGGCTCCAGTGGCGCGATATAGTGAGCCTTATCTTCCGCCTGGCTTGAAACGCTGCTTCGGCGTTTATCGCAACTGGCGAGACGCCCCTGGTGGATACCCAAGTTGGTGGGCCGCTTGCTGGTTAGCGGGTTAGTCATCATAGGCTGCATCCTTAGATTTTATCCTGCAGTCAAGTTCACATTCCTCGCCCTTGCAAGTTGCCACAGGGCGCCGTCTCCCCAAGCGCTGAATGCTAAATCCACGTACACCAATCCACGCTGGCACCTGCAGCGGCTTCCCCATTGGCAGTATGATGGTGCTCAGCCATTCATGGACGATGCGGAGCCCGCCTTGAAGCTGATTCACACCTCGGACTGGCACCTCGGCCAGACCTTTCACGGCCAGGAGCGCCACGTCGAGCACCGGGCTTTCCTCACTTGGCTGCTCGAGACGCTGGAGGCCCGCCAGGCCGACGCCCTGCTGGTCGCCGGTGACCTGTTCGATGTGGTCAATCCCTCGCTGAAAGCCCAGGAGCTGCTTTACGACTTCATCGTCGCAGCGCACCGGCGCCTGCCGTCGCTGGACATCGTACTGATCGCCGGCAACCACGACAGCGGTAATCGGGTCGAGCTGCCCGCCCCGCTGATGCGCCGCCTCAACACCCATGCCCTGGGCCGTGTTCACTGGCAAGACGACGGCCAGCTCGATGCCGAGCGCCTGCTCGTTCCTCTCACCGATGCCGCCGGCGAGACCCGCGCCTGGTGCCTGGCGCTGCCCTTCCTGCGCCCTGCCGAGGTCACCGGTCGCACGGGCCTGACGGCGAACGAGGGCGAGCGAAAGGACGCCGATGGTGCGGCACGCAATGACGAGAAGCGCAATGACTACGTAGCCGGCATCAGCGCCGTCCATGAACAGCTGATCGCTGCCGCACGCGACAAGCGCCAGCCGGATCAGGCCCTGGTCGCCATGAGCCATGCCCACCTGCGCGGCGCCGCCGTATCCGAGGGTAGCGAGCGGCCGATCGTGATCGGTGGCGAAGAATCGCTGTCGGCGAGCCTCTTTCCCGACGATATCGCCTATGTGGCACTGGGCCATCTGCATCGACCCCAGCAGGTTGGCGAAGCGCGCATTCGCTACAGCGGCAGCCCCATTCCGCTCGACTTCAGCGAAGTCGACTACCCCCACCAGGTGGTCGAAGTCGTTCTCGAAGGCGAGACCCTCGCCGCTACCGAAACATTGCTGATTCCCCGCAGCGTTGAGCTCAAGCGCCTGGGCCCCGCCGACCTTGAAAGCGTGCTCGCCGAGCTCGAGGCCCTCGATGACGACCCCGACCTCGCCACCGAGCGCTGGCCGTGGCTCGAGCTGCGTATCGACCTCGACGGCCCACAGCCCGATTTACGCGGCCGGGTCGATGCCGCCCTGGAAGGCCGCGCGCTGCGCCTGCTGCGCATCCACACCCGCTACCCCAAGGCAGGCGGCGAGGCGCCCGGCTCACGCCGCGTCACGCTGGATAGCCTGGGCCCCCAGGCATTGTTCGCCCGCGCCTGGGAAGAAGCGTACGGCGAACCCGCCGATGACCAGGTAACACGCGACTTCGCGCTGCTGATGCAGGATGTGATGGACGCGGAGGCCGACACATGAAGATTCTCGCCATCCGCCTCGAAAATCTCGCCTCGCTTTCCGGCAGCCAGGAGCTCGACTTCACCGCCGCGCCCCTCAGGGACGCCGGCCTGTTCGCCATCACCGGCCCCACCGGCGCGGGCAAGAGCACCCTGCTCGACGCCCTGTGCCTTGCGCTTTATGGCAACACCCCGCGGCTGCGCGGCGCCCGCCAGGACCAGGCCCGGGTGCCGGACAGCGGCGACACCGATGTGACCAGCTTCGACCCCCGCACCCTGCTGCGGCGCGGCACCAGCCAGGGCCATGCCGAGGTCGACTTTCTGGGCCGCGATGGTCGCCGCTACCGCGCCCGCTGGGCGGTCCGCCGTGCTCGCGGCAAACCCAATGGCCGCCTGCAAGGCGCGGAGCAATCGCTTACTGACCTCGACGACGACCGCCTGCTGACCGCCCAGAAAAATGAATTCAAGGACCTGCTGCCGGAACGCCTGGGGCTCAATTTCGACCAGTTCACTCGCGCCGTCATGCTCGCCCAAAGCGAGTTCGCCGCCTTCCTCAAGGCCGACGACAATGCCAGAAGCGAGCTACTCGAAAAGCTCACCGATACCGCCGAGTACTCGCAGCTTTCCATCGCCGCCTTCCAGCGCGCCAAGGCCGCGAATCAAGCCGTCACCGAACTCAACACCCACCTCGCCGACGACCTGCCCGCCGAACCCGACGCTCGCGCCGAGCTGGAACGCAGCGTTGATGCCGCCGAACGCGAGCTGGATGCCAGGCTGCAAGAAGCCAAACGCCTGGAGGCCCGCCAGCAATGGCATAGCGCGGATGAACGGCTGGAAAAAGCCTACCGGGAAGGCCGCCAGCAGCAGCAAGAGGCCGAAAGCCGCTGGCAGGCACTCGCCCCCGCTCGCGCCGACCAGGCATGGCGACGCCTGATCGCCCCGAAGCGCCACCGGCTGGCCCGCCAGGCCGAACTGCCCGGCGAGATCGACCGGCTCGAAAAAGCCCTTGCCAGCACCCGAAAGGCACAGGCAGACGCCCAGGCGGCGCAACAAAGCGCTGCTCAGGAACACACCAAGGCCAGACAAGCACTGACCGCGGCCAGCCAGGCACGCAAGGACGCCGAGCCGTTACTGCGCCAGGCCCGGGAGCTGGCCCAGCGACGCGACAGCCTGACTCAGCGGCTGGCGGACATTGAAACGAGCCACGAGCAGTACCAGCGTCAGGCCAACCAGGTTCATGAGGCCTACCGCAAGGCCGAGGCCCAGCAGCAGGAACACCGGCGCCATCGCGACGAATGGCAGGCAACGCTTCGAGAGCTGATGGGTGAGCACAGCCAGCTAAGCGACGCCCGCCAGGCGGCCCAGCAGGCCCACGACCAGGCCGCTAAGCGCCAGCTCTCCCTAAACACGCTGCACAGTCGCTGGCAGGAATACCAGCAGGCCTTTGATGCCCGGCAATCGCTGGTAAAGCGCTTGGAGAGTGACCAGGCGCGCAAGGCCCAGCTCATGGATAAGGGCAAGGCCGCGCGGCAACGGCTCGATGAACGACACCAGCATTACACCAGCGTGCAGGCCTTTATCGAGCGCAGCCGGGCCGTGCGTAGCGAGAGCGTGATCAAGCTGCGCGAGAGCCTTCAGGAAAACACGCCCTGCCCGGTATGCGGCGGCCACGACCACCCCTGGCGTCACCAGCCACCGGCAACCCCTGAAGCCGCGCAGCTCGCCGCCCAGCAGGCCGACGAGGAGCACCAACTCAGCGAGGCACAGAGCGACTGGGAACAGGCCCAGCAGGCCCGCGATGAATTGCTGGGCCAGTACCGCGCTCTGGAAAGCTCCCTCGAGCAGCAGCGCCGCGATCTTCAGGCCGCCGAGCAGCGCCTGACCGGTGCACACAAGGGCCTGGCTGAACAGCCGCTAAGCGCCGAGCTCGAGGCCATTGATGCCGACGAGCGCGAGACCTGGCTGAACCAGCAGCGCCAACAGAACGACAGCGCCCGCCAGCACCATGAACAGGCACTAGAGGCACTGACTCGCGCCGAAACCGAACTGGCACCGCTTCAGGAAGCATTACGACAGGACGAGCTAAACCTGACGCAGTTGGACACCCAACGGAAAAGCATCGAAACGGAGCTTCTGGCACTCTCCGAACGACTGCCGCCCCTCAAGCGAGAGCGCGACGAAGTTGCCCGCGAACTCAATCAACGGCTCGGCAAACATGACAGCGCCGATGCCTGGCAGCAACAGCTAGATAACCGGCAAGCCAACGCCCAGCAGGCACACAATAGTGCCCTGGAAGCCCTGCATGAGGCAGAGCGCCGCCAGGGCGAGCTGACGCAGCAAGAACGCCACGAAGCCGCCCAGCTAAAACGCCTTGAAGAGGAACGCGAGCCCCTGGAGCGAGAGCTTCAAGAATGGCGCCAGGCAAACCCAGAGCTGGATGACGACACCCTCGCCCGCTTGCTGGCCCAGCCCGAGGACGAAGCCAACCGCCAGGAGCGGGACATCCGCGACGCAGAACAGGCCCTTCAGCGCAACGATGCCAGCCTAAACGAGCGCCGTGAGTTGCTACTTACACACCGCAGAGGTCAAGCGCTGGTCGATGAAGCCGGCGACCAAGACAGTGACGCCGAGAGTGACGAGAGTGACGAGCGTCCCGACAATGACCTTGTGACAAATGACCAGGTGAACAATGACCGGGGCGACAGTGCGCTGCTGAGTGACGACACCGCAACGACAATTCAGCAGCGCAAGGCAGGGCTTACCGAAGAGCTCGCTGAGCTAACGCCCAAGCGTGAGGCCGCACAGCAGAACCGGGATGACGCCGTGCACGCCCTGCGCGACGACGACCGCCGCCGCGCCCGCCAGCAGGCCGCTCAGGCCGAGCTCGATGCCGCCCGAGCCGAGCAGCAACGCTGGGGCCGCATCAGCGCCCTGATCGGTTCCGCCGACGGCAAGGCGTTCCGGCGCATTGCCCAGGCCTACAATCTCGAACTGCTGCTCGACCACGCCAACGCCCACCTCGGTAACCTCGCGCCCCGCTATCGTCTGCGCCGGGGTGGCAGCCCGCTCGGCCTGCTGGTCGAGGATCACGACATGGCCGACGAACAGCGCTCGGTGCATTCGCTATCCGGCGGCGAGGCCTTCCTGGTGTCGCTGGCCCTGGCCCTCGGACTCGCCTCCATGGCCTCCGGCGAGCTCGCCATCGAATCGCTGTTTATCGACGAAGGTTTCGGCAGCCTCGACCCTCAGTCCCTGGCGCTGGCCATGGAAGCGCTGGATGGCCTGCAGGCGCAGGGACGTCGAGTCGGCGTGATCTCGCATATTCAGGAAATGCACGAACGCATCCCCGTCCAGGTCCAGGTCAATCCGCTGGGTAACGGTGCTAGCCGCCTGACACTGGTGGCAGACTGAGCATGACCAATAGTGAGCGTTCACATACTGGGATAAGCAACCAGGAGCAACGGATGACACAGGCCCCAGACACGGCGACAAAGAGCATACTGATCACCGGATGCTCGAGCGGCATCGGCCAGGCCGCAGCGCATGCCCTGTCGAAGCGCGGTTGGCGAGTGTTCGCCACGGCGCGGGCAGAGTCCGACGTTAAGCGGCTGGAAGAGGAAGGCCTTGAGGCGCTGGTGCTGGATCTAAATAGCAGCGACTCGATTCAGGCCGCAGTGGAAGCAATAAAAGAGCGCACCGGCGGGCGACTGACGGCGCTGTTCAACAACGGCGCCTACGGCCAGCCCGGCGCTGTGGAAGACCTGAGCCGGAACGCGCTGCTCGAACAGCTCGAGACCAACCTGCTCGGCACCCACGAGCTCACTACCCTGGTGCTGCCGATGATGCGCGCCCAGGGACACGGCCGCATCGTGCAGAACAGCTCGGTACTCGGCATTGCCGCCCTGCCCTATCGCGGCGCCTACGTATGTTCCAAGTTCGCTCTTGAAGGCCTTACCGATACCCTGCGCATGGAGCTCAAGGGCAGCGGCATTCATATCAGCTTGATCGAGCCCGGCCCCATCACCAGCCGGTTTCGCGAGAATGCCTACCGCGCCTTCCAGGCGCATATTGATACCGCCGCGAGCGCCCATGCCGACACCTATCAGAAGGTAGAAGCGCGGCTAGCCGGCAGCGACAGTGGCGGCGCCTTCACTCTCGGCCCCGAGGCCGTGGTGAAAAAGTTGATCCACGCGCTGGAAAGCCCGCGCCCGCGCCCCCGCTATGCGGTAACGGTGCCTACGCACCTGTTCGCGGTGCTGAAGCGGCTACTGAGCACCCGCGGCATGGACCGCGTGCTGCTGCGTTCCACCAAGAGTGAGCGGGAGTAAATTCAGGTACTCATTCAGGGACTCACGCAGGTACTGACTCAGGTACTCACTCAGGGACTAAGGCCAGCATCCGACTTATTGCTTGGAGGATGAAACTCTCAGTGCAGCAGTACCGGCGGTCCAAGCCCCTTCAATAGCGTTAAGCGTTGAGTCCGAGACCGCCGGCACTTAACTCCCTTACTAAATTTTTCCTTTTTTCTTCAGATTTTTAAGCTGCCTTTTAGCAAGGCCACCATAACACCATGACAAGACCAAAAAATATAGTAGCGAAAAAAACATGAACAGCACAAGGACAATCAAAAAATTCATGCTTTTAAAAATCGCATATATGTATAAAAGACCATCAAAACCGGCCACTGACAAGACAACTACTATTGAAGAAGCTATAGATAAACCCCAGCAGGAAAACAAGGACAGCCATACTAACCTTGACTTCTCCCGCTTGCTCGGTATTCGTTTATTATCTTCTACAAACTTACCTGCAGCATACACAGCCCCACCAATCAACACGGCAGCAGACACACCAGAATTTGCATCCATATCCAAAAAATATAATATTGCAAAAGCAGCAACCGACCCTAATGCATAAGCAAAACAGAACTTAATTACGTATTTATTTATCTTAACATCCTGTTCCACGAACGACTCTCCTTGATCATACTACTAGTGTATTAAACGGCGGACTTATGATGCAGGCGAAATCGCAGTAAAATGAGCATATAGAAAGAGAAAAGAACCAGCGCGCAGTTAATTTTTATCGCTACTGACCCAGCAACCTTATATCTTCAACCATAAAACCTAAAGATGATTTTATTACAAGCAACTCAGCCTTCATTTCCTCATCTGGCAAATAATTGTACATCCCCTCTGAGATACAATAATGAAAAAAAATTGCGTTCATCGACTGGGGTACTAGGCGGTAATCACAAAACCTCTTTGAATGATACCTATCTTTTATTACAACATCGGTCTTCACCGCTGCATCCCCAAATACAGATGTGAACACCTGAGGTAGAAAGATCGCAAAATCAATCCAAAGAACACCAAAAACAAGAAACGGCATAGCCGTAACTACAAGCACCTTCTTCAGTTTCGAAAAATTGTACCACGCGGCAGCTGGTCTCCATAAATTTTTAACATACAAATACAGCATGACAACTATTGAAAAAACCGTGAGCACTAAAGAAAGATAACAAGAAAACTCCGACACCCAAGGTTCGGAAACAAAGTTATGCGTAAAAAGTATAAAAGTTGGACCAATAAATATTGCTATTAATAGGGAGCCAACAATTTTTTGACTTGATGTTAACCCTTTTTGCAACAATACCCCCACGACTCCTCCCTGTTTCGCTAAAGGCCTGTGGGAAAGTAGCTCTTGGCTCCACTCCCCAGCTTCCCTGCCTGTTCATATCATCAGCTTATTCGCTGGTTATATTGTTTCCCGGTTTCTATTCCCAGATTCTTTCCTGCCACTTCTACATCGTGGAGGACCCGTCATGGTCATATTCCAACTCATATGATGGCGAACAGTTCGTTGCCCAGTTTCGTCGTTGCTGTAGCGCGGGCAAAACACCGACAACTCCAGCTTGTGCTCAATCCGATAATGGACGGCGTATTCGAAGGTTACGGATTAGACCTGGTCGTGGTAGTTAATCACCACCATCGCGTCTTGGTCGTAATTGTAGGGCTTGCACCGGGCATGCGAACGACTCCCTGTTGCCTGCAACCAGCCTACCCAATAGGGGGGCTACAGCCTCAACGCCAGTAACCGGCGCATTTGTAGTGAGCGCAGCGAACGAGAATTTTCGTCCGAGTTTACGGCCTTGTTAACCTTGTTTTTCAAATAACTCAAATCGCTGCGCAAGATTGTCAGCCATTGCTTTCGGCACGCTCGTTCCAATGGACACCCCATGGTATTGTGAATATTCGGTATTTTTTAACGACGTTGAAACATGGACTTTTCCACTAGCATCAATACCAATAAAATTTAGATCATAAAGAGTGTGAATATCTGCTCTGAGCAAAAGGCCGTTAGTAAGGGAATAGTTAGTTTCTTCCGTATGAGGAATTATGTGTGCGGCCTCTAATACAGCCATCGCTCCACACTTTGATATACAACAAGCTTCATCATGCTTGGCCAACAATGCTTTTCTAAACTCCGACTGACCGCGCCGACTTTTAATTGATTGATATGTCAACTCATCTACAAGATTCTCTCTCGATTCAATACCCCCTGGCTCTTCTTCTGGCAGGAAAACTCTTGGAAGATAACTATTCAATAAAGACACCACCTCTTCTTTTAGCGGGCTTTGAAATGAAACACCTTGCCTACAAAAATGTCTTTTAAAGACAGACCAGCGTTGATCACCTTTTGCCTCAGGAAGTCTTTTGCTTATTTTATTTTCGGGGAGCCTTACGTAATCTGATAACTTTGAACGATCTTCAAGCTTCATCCTGTGGGGTCTTGTGCTCTCTGGATCATGATAGCAATCAACTATCTCAAACACTCCACACAACTCAAAATAATCATTATCCTTTCTTTTTTGGATTATGAAAACGCGATCACCAATACTGGTTTGTTCTTGCTTGTACTTTTGGGAAACCCCATACCCCGTTTTATAGTTAAAGCTTTCCGCGTTGTCGGGGCCATGATAAGCATAATAATAGGTGGCCATACGTAGGTGAATCTCTTTTGTGGCTAACGAGACTGTAGAAAAACCCGCTTTCGGACCCATTTCACAGTCTCTCAGCTTGTTTATATCATCAGCGTATCGCTGATTCGATTGTTCCCCGGCTCAGGTTTCGGGTTCTTTCCTGGCCACTTCAGCATCTTTGAGGACCCGCCATGGCCGTATTCAAACTCATATGATGGCGAACAGTTCGTTGCCCAGTTTCGTCGTTGCTGTAGCGCGGGCAAAACACCGACAACTCCAGATTGTGCTCAATCAGATAATGGACGGCGTATTCGAAGGTTACGGATTAGACCTGGTCGTGGTAGTTAATCACCACCATCGCATCCTGGTCATAATTGTAGGGCTTGCACCGGGCATGCGAACGACTCCCCGTTGCCTGCAACTAACCTGCCCAATAGAGAAGCTACAGCCTCAACGCATAGCTCAGCCGCCGCTTTCAGCGGTTGGCTGGAACGCTTTATTCGGTACTGGCTTGGTGCTCAAGACGCTTACCCAGGATGCAAAGGCTATACTCTTTGCCATCCATCTGCGCGACATTAGGAAGCCGCCCCCACTCTTGATACCCGAATGCCTGCAGCAGTCGAATGCTCGGTGAATTGTGAGCGAAGACATAACCGACCAGAATCTTTATGCCCAGCCGAGGCGCCAACTCTTCCGCTGCCTGCAACATTTTCTTACCTATAAGCCTGCCCTGATGCTCTAGCGCGACGTAAATACTTAGCTCTGCCGTATGTTGGTATGCCGGCCTGCCGTAAAAGTCTTCGAAACTGATCCACGCCACAACCTCGTCGCCTTGCTCGTAAACGAGAAGAGGCCTACGGTCTGGCTTGTGCTTACGAAACCACTCAAGGCGCGATCCTATAGTGACTGTTTCGGTATCAGCCGTCGAACGCCGAGTCGGAATTGCGGCGTTATAAATTTCGACGATTCTCGGTATATCCTGCTCCACAGCAGCCCTTATACCCACCTTAACCCTCCTTCCACATGGCCTTGAAAACTGAACTACTTGATACACAGAACGCCTTAAATAAGCCGCCATTTGGAGCGCCAGAGCAAAACGGTGGACTTCCCCCAAAAAAATGGACACGCCCCATCAACTGACTCCCTCGAACTCTAGCGGAGTCCGATAACCAAGGCTACTGTGCAGCCGGCGGCTGTTATAGAAACCTTCAACATAGTCCTTGATGTGTTTCCGTAATTGTCTCAATGTCACGAAGCTGGTGGCGTGTAGCAATTCTCCCTTCAGCGTTTTGAAGAAAGATTCCACCTCCGCATTGTCGGTACACTGACCCGGCCGGTTCATGCTGTGGCGTACCCGGTGCTTTTTCAGTAGCGCCTGGGTTTTGTGCGCCCGATATTCGATACCACGGTCCGTATGGAACAGCAGATCTGAAGCCGGTTGCCGGCTTGTAAAAGCCTCCCTCAGTGTCGCTCTGGCGAAGTCTGCGCTCAGGCCCTCTCCCAGCCGCCAACTGATGATCCGTCGTGAGAACAGGTCCAGAACGACCGCCAGGAACACGTATCTCTTGCCTAGCTTGATGTAGGTGACATCGCTGCTCCAATGCTGGTTAACGGCATCCGGCTTCTCGGCATCGAGCCGGTAATTTGGCAGAGCCTTCAAGTCATCACGCCGTTTCGTCATGCGGCGATAGACTCGCGCCACACGGGCTTTCATACCCCATTCCCGCATCAGTCTGGCCACCCGATTCTCTCCCACAACCAGACCGTCACGGCGCAGGGTCTGATAAACCTTGGCACTGCCATAACGACCCTTGCTGTCGTTTTAGACCTTACGAACTTTCGACAGTAACTCGGCATTCTCCGAGGCTCTCTGACTGGGCTTCCGGTTTGCCCAGACATAGTAACCAGACCGCGAGATGTTCAGGTGGCGACACAGCGCCTTTACTCCGTGTTCCCCTCGGTGTTTCCAGACGAACCGGAACGCTTCCGTCGTTCCTCTGCCTGTAAACGTTGAAACTTTTTTAGGATGTCATTTTCCTCCTGAAGCTCCGATATCCGGCGTTTCAGGCGGGTAACCTCATCCTGTTCCTGGACCTTCTGTTTAGCTTGGGCTGGTGCTTTCTTGACTCGTTTCATGGCGAACTTTCCCTCTCGGTATTCCTTGCGCCAGCGTGACAGCATGAACGGGTGAATATCCAGCGCTTCGGCCACAGCTTTGACGCTCCGGTGGGCCTGGTGGCTCCATTCCACCGCTTTGACTTTGAACTCAGTGCTATAGCGCTGAGTCTTCTTCCCTGTGATCATCTTTGGCATCGTTTTTCTCCTCGTGCGGAGTTATCGATGCGTGTCCACTGAAGTGGGGGAAGTCCAGGGTCAACTGGAGCGATTTGTTAGGTTGCTGCTGCACGACTTTTAACCTCTTCTCTCTGCTCTGGCGTCAACGGCTCAACACTCCCTAAATATACGAACTGATTGTCGGCAACCCAAGACGATCCGCATGCACCATCTGGGTTGATCCCGTACCAAAAGTGAGCAGTAAACCACGAAACGTGCTCATTGGATTGATACCCGTTTACTTGCTCAAGACGACTCCGCTCTAGCCAAGCATGCATGTCTGATTGACCGATGAATCCGTCTCGATCTTCCTTTTGTAGGATAAGCACATCTTCGTTCACTGAAAAGGTAATACGAAGAGCCGTTTGAAAGTGGCTTCTATCGAAAATCTGGACGACATCGGCAGGCACGGCATGTCCCGCATCCACCAAACGACAGCCGAAACTTTTCGCATAGTATTTGTATACGTTGCGCTGAGCGTCTTCGAAGTTTCTGCCGAAGACCTGGCTGAAATCGATAAAGCGCTTGCGTAGAACGTCGGCTTCATTACTGAGAACCCAGTCGATCAATTGATCATAGGCTCGATCCCAAGGTTGGGACTTCGCGTTATTACATCGGCTGCACAAATTCTTCTGATACTTTAAAGAAGCGGAATTCGAACCTTGTATCAGCTTTTGAGTTCCCGCGACGACATGCGCGAGCGCACTGTCTTCCTTGTAAGGACCTTTGCCGTGAGCCCGCACAAGATCAGTTTTCTTGAACTTGTGTTCTGCGCTATCCGCATGAGCACCACACATCCAGCACAGAACCTTACTCTCAGGCATCGATGCACTCCCCCAGTAACCTAACGCCTTGGCTTTGCGGCGTGCCGGAGCGCAGCGTAGGTGCGTCCGGCAACAGCCTATTGTTATGCTTTATTTTGCCGCCGCAAACATTAGATCTTTATTTGGCATATCGCCATATGCTCGCTCAAGCTTAGCCGCTTCGACTTCAAACGTATTGCTGGCGATATCTGCAGTCCATATCGGCCTTGCACTGCCCGAAAACGAGTGTTCGTCAAGAAACGGACCGAAATTTGAGTGAACGACTTTGTAAATATTCAGTTCCACCCTCATATTGGCGAAATCCATGTCTTTCCAAGGCAACCAGCCATCTTTGGTTAGATACCAATAGTTTTCCGTTTCTGATAGCTGCATTGGGTAGCATTTAGCGTCACTACCCCAGCGGGTAGAGTGACTTCTGTGGGTCGATTCTAGTTCTCGAAGAATTACTGCCCCGGACGTGGCACTGACCTCATGCTTTTCCTGCAGAATCCAGTCGAAAACCTCAAAGACCTTATGTGTCAAATCTATCTCGACGGGAAGCGAGGCATATAACCCATTTGCAGATTTGTACCCCAACGAACGGGAAAGCAATTCTTGCGCTCTTGAGGTCTTAATGTTGACCCCGATCTCCGAGAGCAAAGAACGTAGAGAAGTTACGAGAGAGTGGAACTCATTTTTTGAGCTGATTTTCATAAGAATTCTCCTCTGCATACCCCATTTATTGCGCAGCCGAATTCAAATGAAAATTTTTTGTGCGGATCATCAACGAATAGAGTTGGGGCTCAGGCTTCGTATAGCCCATGCAGCAAGCCAGCTACATTAGCTACCATTTTGGGTCGAACCTCGCATCGTGTCAACCCAAGAACCCACAGCATAACGAGGCTGTAGAAAAACCTGGCGGATGCAGCTTCTGAGTGCAACACGGTCAATGAATCGATGACGGAGCTTCATGGTACTTCGCCATCAGTTCGCT